>NZ_LT629701.1:1992500-2710000 GCF_900103775.1 Allokutzneria albata
GCCGGAGCGGCTGCCGGTCAGCGTGGGGTGAGGACGCAGAACTCGTTGCCTTCCACGTCGGCCAGGCACGTCCACGGGACGTCACCCTGGCCGACGTCGACGTCGGAGGCGCCGAGCGCGCGCAGCCTGGCCGCCTCGGCCCGGTGGTCGTCACCGGGGTAGGGCCGCAGGTCGAGGTGGGTGCGGTTCTTCACGGTCTTCAGATCCGGCGTGCGCACGAACTCCAGGTACGGGCCGACGCCCTTCGCGGAGCGCAGCCGCGCGAGGTCGTCGCCCACCTCGTGCAGAGTCCAGTCCATCGCCTCGTCCCAGAAGCGGGCCAGCGTCCGCGGGTCGGTGCTGTCGACGACCACCGCGGCGATCGGTCCGGTGTCCCGGTAGATCTCGCGAGGCTCCAGGACGCAGAACTCGTTGCCCTCCGGGTCGGCGAGGACGGTCCACGGGACGTCGCCCTGGCCGATGTCGAGGTCGGTGGCGCCGAGGTCCTTCACGCGCCCGACCAGCTCTGCCTGGTGGGCCGCCGAGGTGGTGGCGAGGTCGATGTGGACGCGGTTCCTGACCGTCTTGGGTTCCGGGACGGCGAGGATGTCGATGCAGATGGCGACCGGGTCGGGATAGACGAAGTCCTTCGGTTCGAGGTTGGTCACGCCGGGGCCTTCGCTGGAGAGCTCCCAGCCGAGCACGTTCGCCCAGAACCGGCCGACGGCGGAGTCGTCCCGGGCGTTCATCGCGATCTGAACCAGCCTCGTTGCCATGCGGCGGATCCTATGGCCGGGCTAATTCGGTTGCACCCGTGTTTCGCGCGGTGCTTCAGTGCCCGCGCCCAGTCGCGAGCCGAGGAGGCGATCCACATGCCAGCTCCCGTGTCCTTCCCCAAGGGAACTGTTGACCACCCGAAGGACATGGAGCTTGGTGCGCACTCTGAACCTGGGCGTGCTCGCCCACGTCGACGCCGGTAAGACCAGCCTGACCGAGCGGCTGCTGCACGCCGCCGGGGCCATCGACCACCTCGGCAGCGTCGACGACGGCGACACGCAGACCGATTCCCTTGCCCTGGAAAGGCAACGCGGGATCACGATCAAGTCGGCGGTGGCCTCGTTCGTCGTCGGCGACGTCACCGTGAACCTCATCGACACCCCTGGCCACCCGGACTTCATCGCCGAGGTCGAGCGCGTGCTGAACGTGCTCGACGGCGCGGTGCTGGTGGTCTCGGCGGTGGAGGGGGTGCAGGCGCAGACCCGCGTGCTGATGCGGACGTTGCGGCGCCTGCGCATTCCCACGATCGTCTTCGTGAACAAGATGGACCGGCCCAACGCCGACGCGGAGCGGACGGTACGGGCGATCACCGAGAAGCTGACGCCCTCCCTCGCCGCGCCCGACGACACGGACAGGCTGGCCGAAGTGCTGGCCGAGCACGACGACGCGCTTCTCAAGTCCTATGTGGACGGCGTGGTCCCACCTGCCGATCTGCGGGCGGCGCTGGCCGAGCAGACCGAGCGAGCACTGGTGCACCCGGTGTTCTTCGGTTCGGCGATCACCGGCGCCGGAGTGGACGAGCTGATCAGCGGGATCGTGGAGTGGTTGCCCGCCAAAGAAGGCGATGCGGGCGGGCCGGTCTCCGGCACGGTGTTCAAGGTCGACCGCATGCCCAACGGCGAAAAGCTCGCCTACGTCCGGATGTTCTCCGGGACGATCCGGCCTCGGGACCGCTTCGACGCGGGGAAGGTCACGGCGCTGCACACCTTCGGCGGCGGTGAGCTGAGCGCGGGGCGGATCGGCGGGGTGCTGGGCCTGTCGAAGGCCCGGATCGGTGACGCGGTCGGACTCCCCGGTGCCCGTGCACGGCACCACTTCGCTCCCCCGACTCTGGAGGCCGTTGTGGAGCCCCGGAATCCGGCCCACCGGGGCGGGCTGCACGCCGCGCTCACCCAGCTCGCCGAGCAGGACCCGCTGATCAACCTGCGTGACGATTTCCGCGTGTCGCTCTACGGCGAGGTGCAGAAGGAGGTCATCCAGGCGACGCTGGCCACCGACTACGGCATCGACGTGGCCTTCCGCGAGACCACGACGATCCACATCGAGCGTCCGGTCGGGGTCGGGGCGGCGGTGGAGTTCATCGGCACCGGCTCCAACCCGTTCCTCGCCACGGTCGGATTGCGCGTGGAGCCCGGGACCGGCGTGGAGTTCCACCTCGAAGTCGAGCTGGGTTCGATGCCGTACTCGTTCTTCCGTGCGGTCGAGGAGTCGGCGAGATCTGCCTTGTGCCGGGCGGAAGTCCGGGATTGCGCGGTCACGATGACGCACTCCGGCTACTGGGCTCGGCAGAGCCATGCGCACGGCACCTTTGACAAGAGCATGTCGAGCACGGCGGGCGATTTCCGGGGTCTGACGCCGATCGTGCTGACGGAGGCGTTGAGGCGGGCGGGCACGGAGGTGCTGGAGCCGATCCACCGCCTCCGGCTGGAGATCCCCTCCGACGCGCTGGGCGCGGTCGCGACGGCGTTGGCGAAGCTGCGCGGGGTGCCGCTCGCGCCCGTGCTCAGTGGGCCGGTCTGTGTGCTGGACGGGGAGATCCCTGCGGGCGGAGTGCACGAGTTCCAGCAGCTCCTGCCCGGGTTGACCCGTGGCGAGGGCGTGCTGGAGGCCGAGTTCGACCGTTACGCGCCGCTGCGTTGAGCGATCCCGTGCACGACACCGAGTTCCAGGAGGTCCTGTGGGCGTAGGCGGAGCTGGTCGATGGTCGCGCCGAGTTCGGCGGGCTCGCGTTTGAGGATCGCGTTGGCCGACTCCGGTGCGATGACGGAGAAGTAGGCGTCCGGGGTGATCCACACGCGCGTGTGCGAGGTCAGCGCCAGTGCTCCGCCGGAGCCGCCCTCGCCGATGACGAGCGTCGTGATCGGCACGCTCGCGTCGGCGACCGCGGTGAACAGCTCGGCGATGGCGGGGCCGATCCCGTCGCGTTCGGCCTGCGCGTCGTGGGCGGCTCCGGGGGTGTCGACCAGTGTCAGGATCGGCAGGCGCAGTCGATCTGCCAGCCGCACGAGGCGTGCCGCGGCGCGGAATCCGGCCGGGCTGTTCGCGGTTCCGGCCTGGGCGGCGTAGGCGATGGCGTTCCCGTGGCGGCTGCCGAAGCCGCAGAGCATCCCGGGATCGGCGCTGCTCAACGGGAGGCGGTTGTCGAAGTAGTCGTCCAGGTAGGCATCAGCCCGGGGACGTTCGGCGGCCCGTGCGCGCCGCACCGCTTCTGCTCCGCTTTCGGGGAGGTCCGCGTGGCCGAGCGCGTCCGGCACGTCGGGAGCTTCGGCGGAGGTCGGCTTCAGCAAGGGAAGCAGCGCCGCCAGCGTGGCGCCGACCTCCTCCAGCTCCACGAGCCGGTGGACCTGTCCCAGCGCGAGCTTTCCGTTGCTGGTGAAGGCTTCTGTGTCGTCGGAGCCACCCCGCACGCGCGCTCCGGCGAAGCACACCGTCGCGTCGGGTACTGCGAAGACGACGTCAGCGCTGCTGGCCAGCGACGCCCACGCGCCGCCCGCGACGGGGTCGCGCAGCACGGTGACGTGCGGCAACTCGGCGGCTCGGAGCCGGGCCGCCGCGCCCGCGATGCGCTGCATCTGCAGCAGGGCGAGCATGCCCTCCTGCATCCGGCTTCCCCCGGAGGCGACGAGCGAGACCACAGGCAGTCGTCGCCGCACCGCTTCGTCGAAGGCCCGCACGAGGAGGTCTCCGGTGCGCGAGCCGAGGGAGCCGCCGAAGTACCGGAAGTCGAAAGCGATCAGCGCGCAGTCGATGCCGCGGACCCGCCCCTGTCCACAGAGGACGGATTCGGGCATGTCCAGCTCGCGTTGCTTCTCCGGGTAGCCGGGCCAGCCCAGCGGATCGGAGACGCCGGTGCCGGCCTCGCCGAACCCGGAGAAGGACTCGGCGACGAGCCGGAGCACGTCACGGGCGCTGCGCGGGTCCATTCAGCTCCCCGGTGCCGTGGTGGAGAGGGCCTTCTTCATGACCTTGCCCATGTCGTTGCGGGGCAGGCCGTCCAGGAAGTGCACGACGCGCGGGCGCTTGTGCGGGGTGAGCAGGCGGGCCACGTGGTCGGCCAGCTCCTGAGGGCTCGGTGCCTCGCCGCTGGGCACCACCCACGCCACGATCCGCTCGCCGAGGTCGTCGTCGGGTTCGCCGGTGACCGCGACCTCCGCGACGCCCGGGTGCTCCAGCAGCGCGTTCTCCACCTCGCCCGCGCCGACCTTGTAGCCACCGGTCTTGATCAGGTCGATGGCGCGGCGGCCGACGATGCGGATGTAGCCGTCCTTGCCGCGGGTCGCCACGTCGCCGGTGCGGAACCACCCGTCGCGAAAGGCTTCCGCGGTCGCGTCGGGGCGGTTGAGGTATTCCAGGAACAGGTTGGGGCCGCGGACCTCGATCTCGCCGACCGTCTCGTCGTCCTCGCCCTCGATCGGTGCGCCGGACTCGTCGACGAGCCGCACGTCGACGCCGTCGACCGGCGGGCCGACCGTTCCGGGGCGGCGCTCGCCCGCCGCGCGCACGGAGCAGTTCATCAGCGTCTCCGACATGCCGTAGCGCTCCACGACGAGCTGTCCGGTGGCCTCGGCGATCCGCTGGTGCACGCTCGCGGGCAGCGGCGCGGACCCGGAGACCAGCAGCCGCGCCCTGCCGATGGCCTTGGCCAGCTCGGGATCGGCCTCGGCGTCGGCGACCAGGCGGCTGTACATGGTGGGGACGCCGAACATCATGGTGGCCGGGCCGCCGAGTTCGGCGCCGATCCCGGCGGTGGAGAACGAGCCGAGGTGGTGCAGGGTCCCGCCGAGGCGCAGCGGTCCGAGCACGCCGATGCCGAGCCCGTGCACGTGGAACAGCGGTAGCCCGTGCACGAGCACGTCCTCGCCGGTCCACTCCCACGCCGTGGCCAGGCTGTCCAGGTTGCTGGAGATCGAGCGCCGGGGCAGCACGACGCCCTTCGGCGCGCCGGTGGTGCCGGAGGTGTAGATGATCAGCGCGGGCGTCTCGGGGTCCGGCTCGGGCAGGCTCTTCGGCGCGGTCGCGGGCACGTCCAGCCCGACCTCGATGCGCCCGATCCCGCCGAAGCCCTCGGGCAGCGCGGTTCCGGGGGCGCTCAGGACCAGGCCGGGGGCGCTGTCGCCGAGGATGTGCGCCAGCTCCCGCTCGCCGATCTTGGGGTTGATCGGGACCGCGGGAACGCCCGCGAGCAGCGCGGCGACCACGCCGACGCAGGTCTCGATGCTCGGCGTCGCCCACACCGCGACGCGGCTCGTCCCGGAGAGTTCGCCCGCGAGTCGCCCGGCCACTGCCGCGAGTTCGCGGTAGGTCAGCGCGCGGTCGCCGAAGCGGATCGCCTCGCGCCCGGTCGGTTCCGACAGTGCCGGGAACAACGGTGTGTCCACCCCTGGTCCTCTCTCATCCGATGACTGCGAGAACAGCCCACAACGCGACCGGGGCGACTGCCACGATGAACGCCCCGTACCGCAGAAGCTGCTTGAAGAACGCGTCGCGGTCAACATCGCGGGCGTTGGCCAGCACGATGGCGCCGTTGGTGGAGAACGGGCTGACGTCGACGACGGTGGCGGCGACCGCGAGCGCGGCCACCATGCTGACCGGGTCGATGTGACCCACGGTGAGCAGCGGGACCGCGAGCGGGATCGTCGCGCCGAGCACGCCGACCGAGGACGCCAGCGCCGAGACGATCGCGCCGATGAACAGCAGCAGGAGCACGGCGAGCGTGGGTGATCCCACATCCCGCACGGCGTTGCCGACGTAGGTGACGGCGCCCATCTGCTGCAGCACCGAGACGTAGGTGAGCACGCCGCAGATCAGCAGCACCGTCGGCCAGGTGATCTGGTTGACCGCCTGCGCGTTGGTCTTCGGCGACGCCACGCCGAGCACCACGGCGATGGTGATCGCGACGAGACCGACGTTGAGGTCGAAGACCAGGGTCAGCACCACGAGCGTGGTGAGGCCGAGCAGCGTGAGGACCTGGTGGAAGGTGATCCGCTCACGCGGCCCCGCGTCTTCCGTCTCCTTGTCCGCACGGCCGAGCTTGAGGCCGCCGAAGACGACGAACACGATCGCGGCGATCACGGCGTTCGCCACGAGACTGGCCAGGAAGAGCGCGATCTCGTTCTGCGGCAGGTGGTTGCGCTCGACGACTCCGTTGACGATCGCGCCGTAGACGCTGATCGGCGAGAACCCGCCCGCCTGCGCGCCGTGCACCACGAGCGCGCCCATGAGCAGCTGGTTGATGCCGTAGCGGTTGGCCAGGTTGAGCGCGATCGGCGCGATGATGGCGACCGCGGCCGGGCTGACCGCGCCGATGGCGGTGAGCAGTCCGGTGACGCCGAACATCACCCACGGGATGACCGCGATCCGTCCGCCGACCACGCGGACGGCGAGGTCGACCAGCCGGTCCACCGTGCCGTTGGCGCGGGCGATCGCGAAGAGGTAGGTCACACCGACCAGGACCACGAAGATGTCGCCGGGGAACCCGTCGAGCACCTTCTCCGCGGTGAGGCCGCCGACCGTGGTGCCGACGAGGAACGCGGCAGCGAAGCCCAGGCCGCCCATGTTCACCGACAGCGTCGTGGCCAGCGCGAAGACCAGCGCCAGGACGAGGATGGAGATCAGCTCGGGTGACATCGGCGGCTCCCGGATTGGCTGATTGGCTCAGCCAATATCCGCGCGCCCCCGGACCGGTGTCAAGGTCCGGGGGCGCCGGGCGCGAGGTCAGGAGCCGTGGTCAGGCCCCGTGGTCGAGCCTGAACTCCGAAAGCCGGACGTAGGTGCGGCCGCCGGCCAGGAAGACCACCGACCTGCTGTCGTAGGTCGTCTTGGTGCACGAGGAACTGCGCCTCGCGCCCCGGGCCAGCGTTTCGACCGGCTTGTTCGACTTGTCGTAGACGTTCATGCCGTTGTACAGGGCGACGACCGAGCACGACGCCTTGGCGGCAGGGGCCGCGGTGGTCTCGGCGACCGCGGTGCCACCGGTGGAGACACCGGCCGCGAACACCACGGCGGCGATGAGGGAAACGCGCACGACTTCCTCTCGTGGAGCGAAGGTCACTCAGACCCGGGCGTTGATGCTGACGTCGGACGCCTTCACCATGTCGATGTCACCCTTGAGGTTCACGTAGCCCTCGACCGCCTTGCAGGCGGAATCGCGTGACTTGCCCTTCTTCAGCGTGCCGACCTTCGCCCCGGTGACGGTGTCGCGAATGGGGGTGTCCCGCTTGGCCACCACGAAGCACAGGCTCTGCTTGCCCGCGGCCTGCGACTCGGCCGCGACGGCGGCACCACCGGAGCTGAGGACGGCCGCGACGACGGCGGCGGCGATCAGGGAAACGCGCATGACTTCCTCTCAAACAGATACCGGGACCACGTCGACCCCGTAACGGCAGTATGCACAATCGTGATTTGAATGGGCTTCGCTATTCGGCGAGAGCCGGAGCGTTTTCCCCGATGTGGAGTCTTGAATTCACAAGGGGGTCACCCGCGGTGGTGGATGGTGACGTGGCCCTTGGAGACGAGGTGCTCCCGGCCCTTGAGGTACACCACGTTCCTGGCCATCTCGTGGTCCTCGGCCGCGCACGCGGAGTCCCGCTCCGCCCCCTTCTTGAGCTTGTACTCCTCTGTGAGGTCACTGGCCCTGAAGACGGGGTTTTCCTGCTTGGTCTTGATGTAGCAGCCGGCGGCGGTCGCGGAGCCACCGACGGTCGCCGTGCCGGCGACCACGGCACCGACGAGCAGGCAAACACGCGAGATTATGCAGATAGGGACTTCGGATCGCCCCGACCTTTCGGCGGTGACTGGAGTGCTTTCTCCGATTCGGTGGACCGAATTCGAGAACGCCCTGGCACGGGGCGGTGTTAACCTGATCATGTGCCAGAACCGTTGCGCCCGCTCGGTCGCCCCCGCCTCTACGAGCAGGTGCTGCACCGGTTGCGGGAGTACGTCTCGGCCAACGGTCTCGGCAAGGGCGACAAGCTGCCGACGGAGCGCGACCTCGCCGAGCGGCTGCGGGTCAGCCGGGCGTCGGTGAAGCAGGCCATCGTGGTCCTGGAGGTGCAGGGCCTGGTGGACGTGCGCCAGGGCGGCGGGATCTTCCTGCGCGCGGACACCCTCGACGGCGAGCCGGTGACGGAGCTGGTGGAGCGCAGGCGCAGGCTGCCCGACGTGCTGGAGGCGCGGGAGGCGCTGGAGACCAAGCTCGCCGAGCTGGCCGCACAGCGCCGCACCGAGGAGGACCTGCGGCGGATCGACGCGGCGCTGGAGCTGATGGCGGAGCTGATCGAGAACGGCTCCGGTGTGGACGAGGGCGATCGCCGGTTCCACGAGGCGATCGCGGCGGCGGCGCGCAGCACGTTGCTGGCGGACTTCATGAAGGCCATCGCGGGCCAGGTCGCGGAGAGCCGCCGCGAGTCGCTGCGCCAGCCGGGTCGCCCGTCGCGGTCGCTGGCCCAGCACCGCGCGATCGCCGAGGCGATCCGGGCGGGTGACGGGCGTGCGGCGAGCGCGGCGATGCGCCGTCACCTCAAGACGGTCGCCCGGGTCCGGTTGCTGGACTGGACGCCGGAGGACTGAACCCCGCTGCCGGCAGGATCACTTCGTCCACAATGGACTCCAGGTACTCCTGCGGCGGTTCCGCGCCGTGGTCGACGGCGTACTTCATGACCAGCGCCTCACCGATGTCGAGCACGGCGGGGGTCAGCCTGCGGGCGTCGACCTCGCCGCGTTCGGCGTAGTGGCGCAGCACCGTGGCGCAGAACCGCCCGCCCGCCGGGTCGAAGACCCGCTCGTAGAGCGCCGCGACCAGCTCGGGGTTGCGCGTGCGCTCCATCAGGATCGCCTGGACCGCCTGCGCCGTGGGGTGCCTGCTCCACTCCAGCATCCGGTGCAGCGACGCCACGAGGTCCCCGCGCAGGTCGTCGCCGGAGGCCGAGGCGTGGTCGGCCGGGTAGGCGGCGCCGACGGCGTCGAGCAGGATCTCCTCCGGGTTCGCCCAGCGGCGGTAGAGCGAGGTCTTCGCGGTTCCGGCGCGCCGCGCGATGCCCTCCATGCTCAGCCTGCCCAGTCCGCCCTCGGCCAGCTCCGCCAGGGCGGCCTGGTGGATCGCCGTGATCAGTTCCTCGCCGCGCCGCCGGTTCGGGCCCACCCGCACTCCCCCTTGTTAGCTACGGTTGCGTATCTTACTCTAGCTACGCATCCGTATCTTACTCGAAGGAGAACTCGTGCAGCTGTCCACCCGGCGCGATCTCGCGCCCGATCTGGCCAGGGGCGTGATGCTCAGCCTGATCGCGCTCGCCCACGCCCAGTTCCTGGCCGACGGCGGCGCGTTCGGCGGTGCGACCGCCGCGCTGACGGCGCCGGACAAGGTCATGCAGGCGTTGCTCGCGCTGTTCGTGGACAGCCGCGGCTATCCGCTGTTCGCAGCATTGTTCGGCTACGGCATGGTGCTGATCCTGCGCAGGCGCGATCCGCGGCAGCTGCGCAAGCGCAGCCTGTGGCTGATCGCTTTCGGCTTCCTGCACGTGCTGCTGCTGTTCCCCGGCGACATCCTCGCCTCCTACGGGGTCCTGGCGCTGTGCTTCGCGGGGGCGGTGCACTGGAGCACTCGGCGCATCTTCGTCACCGCGGGCGTTGGCGCGGTTCTGGGCGCGGTGGTCTACGGGTTCGTGATGTCCTCGCCGATGCCGTTGCCGGAAGGCGGCGCGGCACCGATCGACCCCGTCTCCTCGGCGCTCATGCGGATCACGACCTTCCCGTTCCTCACGCCGATGAACGCGATCATGTCGATCTGCCCGCTGCTCATCGGTATCTGGGCGGCACGGGAGCGAGTGCTGGAGAACCGGGAGTTGCTGCGCCGCGCCGCAGCGCTCGGCATCGGCGTCGGAGTACTCGGCGGCATCCCGCAAACCCTTGTCACGACTGGGTTTCTGGCGCCGAACCTGGTCTCTGGCGCGCTGCACACGTTCTCCGGCTACGCGGTCGGGATCGGCTACGGCGCGCTGTTCACCCTGATCGCCCGGAGGCTGCGGCCCGGTCCTGTGGTCAGCGCGCTCACCGCGTGCGGGCAGCGGTCGCTGACCTGCTACCTCGCCCAGTCCGTCGTGTGGTTCGTCATCGCCGAGCCCTACCTGCTGAACCTCGTCGGCAAGCTCAGCGTCGTCACCGCGTCCGCGGTCGGCCTCGGCGTGTGGGCGTTGACGGTACTGGGCGCGGCGTTGCTCGCCCGCGCGGAGCGCCCCGGACCGGCCGAAGCGCTCCTGCGGGGGCTCGCCTACAGCTGACGGAGTTCGGCGCCCCGGAGTGGGCTCCCCGGCGTCGAAGGCCGCGTCCAGGATGCGCGCTGCGGACTCCGGGTCCTCGTAACCCTTTGCTCAAGCTTGAGCAAGGGAATCAGCAGGCGGCCCAGCGAGCACGCAGGACGCCGTCGTCGTCCGGCAGCACCGCGGTGAGCACCGGCTCGTGCCCGTCCTCGGCGAATGCTTTCGCCAGTTGCGCGGCGTCGACGTCGTTGGACAGCTCCTGCCACACGAGCAACCGTGCGCGCGGGGTGAGTCCGGCGCGGCTCCTGCCGATGTCCCCGGCACGCAGGCGATGCCAGCGGGAGGCGTTGATGAGGTAGCCCTCTTCCAGGATCACAGTGCCGCGCATGGCGACGAGCCCGGCCAGCTCAGCCCAGAAGTCCTCGTCAGCGGGGCGTTGTGCCTCGGCTTCATCGGCGTCCACGGCGTACGGGGAAGCGCTGATCCGTTCCGGGAACAGCCCGGGCGGCCGGGTGATCGCGACCGCCCGCTCACAGGGCTCGGCGGAGCCGATGTACATGTACTGGTCGTAGCCGACGTGGATGAAGAACGCGCCTTCGACCTGCAGGCGGCACCAGACGCCGTTGTCGCGCAGCATCGCGCGCAGCAGTGCCAGTCCGGTGGCCAGTGGTACCCGTGCGCCATCGTGGTACCCGGTCAGGTCAGGCGGGAAGAGCCCACCCAGCCCGTGGTCCTCGACTGGCGGCTCCAGGCCGAAGTGGACGGGACCGGCCGGCGATCCCGGAGTCCGCGGCGAACGCTGCCGCGGACTCCTCAGGACGCTTCGACGGGCCCGTGGTCGCTCACGGTGTCCCCGGTGCCGATGTAGTGACCTTGCTCGTCGCGATCGGCTGGGTCGTACTTCGTCACCTGGTGCACGTGCATGGATCAGGCCGGGAGCAGGCTCGTGCCGCTGACGCGGTCCGCCTTGATCCGCAGGACCAGGCGCTGCTCGGCGACCACCTCGGCGAAGAAGGCGGCCTCGTCCGGGACTTCGCCCGCCATCGCCAGCAGTTCCCGCCCGGTCTCGTCGCCCGGCTCGGTGGTGACGGCCGAGACCTCGCCGACGCCTTCGACGACCGCGAAGGTCATGTGGTCCGGCGTCGACACGTGCAGCGAGGCGCGCGGGTGCCGCCGCACGTGCCCCGGCTTGGCCCGTGTCGCGGTGGTCGAGATCCGCACGACGCGCTCGGCCGGGTCCCACCGGTAGAGCATCGTGGCCAGGTGCGGAGTGCCGTCCTTCTTCACGGTGGCCACGACTCCGAACTGGTGGGCGGCGAGGAGTTCGTCGATCTGGTCGGCATCGAGGGCCCGGGGCTTCGGCTTGTCGTCGCTCATGCCGCAGATCTTGCGCGCCCGGCGCCGTTTCGGAAAGGAGGCACTTTTCTGTGACGGGGTAACAGCGGTGTGCCTCACCCGCCCTGCTCGCGGCTCAAGGACGCACAACTCGTTGCCTTCGGGGCCGGCGAGCACGGCCCAGGCGGTGCCGCCCGCCACCCGACTTCTTCGGTCTCCGTCGGCTCACCGCCATAACTTCCCGGAATCCGCGTCACGCGATGAGCACGTTTCGCTTATGTGTGGCTTCGAAAACCGATCGGGAGAATCAAGTGACGCCCGTTTGTCGTAATTGGTTACACCCAGGAGCACCGCCACGCGAGGGATGTGCCGCCGCGATTGTTCGTCGTCGCGCCGGTTCGGGTACGGGCCGGGCGTAGTGTCGGGTCTCGGCACGGTCAGAGGCGTTGGACCTGGATTTGTTGCCAAACCCACGGCCGTCGGATTGTCCGGAGGGCAGGGATAAACGCCGGGGGCGGAGGTCAGGACAATGGATCGCGGCCAACTGGCTGACGCGTTGTTCACCATCGTGAATGACACGTCTGATCTTGCCGAACTGCCGCAGCGGCTGTGCACTGCTTGTCTTTCGGCGGTGCCGGTGGATGGAGTGGGTTTGGCATTGATGGCGGGTAACCAGGTCGGCGGCAGGGCGTTCCTCGGCGCAACCGATTTGCTGGGGGCGCGGATCGAGCAGCTGCAGTTCGACCTGGGTGAGGGGCCGTGCGTGACGGCATTCGAGGATGGACAGCCGGTCCTGGTCACCGACCTGAGGGCGAGGGATGCGGGGGTGCGGTGGCCGATGTTCGTCCACGAACTGCGAAAGACTCCCGTTCGAGCGCTGTTCGCCTTTCCGTTGCGGCTGGGCGCGATCAGGATCGGCGCTCTGGACTGTTACCGCACTCGCCCGGGACCGCTGGTGGAACCGGCGGCCGCGCTGATGGTGGCTCAAGCGGTGACGGCCGCCTTGCTGCGGGTCCAAGTCCGCGAGGCTGACAGGGAGCACGAGACCGGGGAGTTTCCGTGGGAGGCGAAGCCCGGTCTGGTGGATCTGGCGATCAGGCACCACGCGCAGGTGCACCAGGCCACCGGGATGGTTGCCGCGCGGCTGGAGATCGGCCTGGAGGAGGCATTCGTTCGGTTGCGCGCGTATGCCTTTCGGCTGGGCCGGTCACTGGACGAGGTCGGTGCCGACGTCGTCGCCGGCCGGATGCCGCTCGACATCCTGGACAAACCATGAACACGACGACCTCGGGTACCGAGCCCCTTCCGTATCGAGGAGAGCTGCCATGACCATCCCCCAGCATCGTGAGCTGGCCTTGATGGCTGCGCTGGTCGATCTTGCGGACACGATGGTTGCCGACTACGACGTTGTCGATCTGATGCACCGGCTGGCCACCCATTGCGTGGCGTTGCTGCCGGTGGCGGCGGCCGGGCTGCTGTTGACCGATGAGCAGGGCGCGCTGCGCTTGGTCGCGTCGTCGAACGAGCAGGCGCACCTGCTGGAGTTGTTCCAGCTGGAGACCGACCAGGCGGGTCCCTGCCTGGAGGCCTTCCACAGCAGCCGTCCGATCATGGTCGTCGACCTTGCCCGCGATGGCGGGCGGTGGCCCGCGTTCGCCGCCGAGACGCGTCGGCAGGGTTACCAGGCGGTCTTCGCGCTGCCGATGCGGCTTCGGGAGATGACCATCGGCGCGCTGAACCTGTTCGGCGCCAAGTCGATCCCGCTGTCGGAGGGCGATCAGCGGCTCGGGCAGGCACTCGCCGACGTGGCGACGATCGGCATCCTGCAGCAGCGGGCTCTGACCCGCAGCGAGACGGTGATCGAGCAGTTGCAGGGAGCCCTCAGCAGTCGGATCGTGATCGAGCAGGCCAAGGGCATCCTCGCCGCGCTGGGCGGCATCGACGTTTCCGCCGCGTTCGTCGTGCTCCGCGACCACGCCCGCAGGAACAGTCTGCGGATGAGCGAGCTGGCCGCCAAGGTGGGCACCGACCCCGACCTGGCCCGTCGCTTGGTGAGGCGGTCAGCCGAGTGACCCTGCCGAGCTCCGCGAAGGACACGTGATCGCCCGCGGCCGGTCACGATCGATGATCTGAGTTCTCGTGGGGGCTCGGTGGAATGGTTTTCTCCCTGGTCTCCGGGGGTGGCTGGTTCTCCGATCGCGCGGAGGGCTGACGGGGCTGACGCCGCTGGACGGTCCCCCAGGTTCCTGCGCGGGGGTCACCTGTGCGCCAGTTGATCGCGCACAGCAGTTGGGTGTAGGTCAGCCCGGCGCGGACGGCCATTCCTTCCAGAGTGGTCTCAGTGCGGTTCCACTCGCCGGACACCCGGGCCAGCTTCTTCGCCCAGAGTTGTCGGTCGTCCCATTGCCGTTCGCCCGCGGCCATCAGCATTTCGGCGTGCCTCTGGGAACAGGCGCGCGCGCGACGGCAGCCATCCTGGTCACTGTCGTCAGGATGCAAGTAGCTCGAGTCAGGCACAACGACTTCGACACACGCGGATGGTTCAAGCGGCCGTCCGCAGTATTCACACGTGTTCGTCCTGGTAGTTGACCCATCCTGCGGCTGACCCACCATGTCGGCTCCTGGGCACCTGGCTTTCACCGTGTGTTCAAAGCCGCCGAGGGCCAGGACGACCGGACCAAAGGTCACGGGACCCTGTAAGTCCTTTGCCAAACTAGCGGTCCAACCCGAGATGTCAACACACTTCCCGTGCACGCCACCCGAACAGCGGTTGAGATACCCATCAACGGGACAGTGCGTTGTGTGGCAATGGAAGCACACCCTCTCGTGCACGCCCCTCGGCGGCGGGGATGCGGTCGCCGAGTCGACCCACGACCCCCGTCGTCCACTGTAGACATCTCTGTCGGCGACATCGGAGTAGGCGGCTGGTCCCCGCATCCCGCAGCCTGGGGCAGCGGGGCACGGCAGGCAGCCGCGTCGAGGGCACCGGGTGCCGTCATCACTGTTGCTGGCGCGCCAGCGCAGGTTCGCGCAGTCGAAGGCGACGTTCTGGACGGTCGAAGCCACAGGCTCTCACAGAGCCGGGTGGCGCGAATCCTGCCGCGCCACCCGGCGGGTGTCTCGACGTCTACGCGACGCGCGCGTCCCAGTCGATGCGGTAGTCGTACTGCCACGAGAGCTGGTCCGGCTTGGTGAACAGTCGCATCATCGGCGGCATGAGCAGGTCGCGCAGGAGCCTGGTAACCGGCCCAGCCGCCTTGTTCCGGTTGGTGCGCTCGGCCGCGGTCGTGATGCGCTCGACGCGCTCGCGCCGCAGTCCTTCGTAGGCCCGGAAAGCGGCGTCGATCGGCAGGTCGCGCAGGCACCGGGCGAGGTGAACGGCGCCCTCGATCGCTTGCGAGGCTCCTTGCCCGGAGCTGGGCGAGGGCACGTGCACGGCGTCACCGATCAACACGACGCGACCGCGGTGCCAACGCGGCGCGGGCCGCATGATCTCGAGGGTTCCGGTCGTCACGCACAGCTCGGGCGAGCTGCCGCGCAGGATCTCCACGGCGGGAACCCTGTCGTCGGCGAAGGCCTCGCGCAGCACGCGCAGCCAGTGCTCCAGACCGGGCGCCTGCGCGTCGGCGATCGTCATGAACTCCTTGCGCGGGAGGTTGGCGAACCATCCGACCCGCCCGCTGGGCTCCACGGTGTAGCTGAAGAACGCGCGCTTGCCGAAGACGAAGTTCATCGCCCCGTCGGTGTAGGGGATCTTCGCCTTCGACCAGCCGCCGAAGCCGACGAGGCCGGTGGAGCGCGGTCCAGGCGCGGACGGGTCGATCCGGCCGCGCACCGCGGAGCGCACCCCGTCGGCGCCGACGAGGATGTCCGCAGTCGCCGTCGAACCGTCCACAAAGGACGCAGTGACGCTGTCCCCATTGTCGTGGAACGTCTTCAGCCGCTTGCCGTGCTCGATCCGGACTCCGGAGCGCTCGGCGGTGTCGCAGAGCGCCCGGTACAGGTCCGAGCGCCAGACGGTGTGCATGATCGGCGGTCCGCCCACCTCGCCGAAGCGCGCGAGCTCCTTGCCGGTCCAGCTGCGCATCACCATGGACGAGACCGGGATGCCGATCTCCCGTACGGCTTCCTCGGCGCCGACGAGGCCGAGCGCGTTGAGGCCGTTGGGCGCCAGACCCAGTCCGCCGCCGACACCGTCGGCCGGGCCGGGGTGGGCCTCGAAGACGGTGGCCTCGACTCCGGCGCGCCGCAGTGCCATCGCCGCGACCGGTCCGGCGATGCCGCCGCCGATCACCAGGGCTGTTCTTGCCGTGGACATGCTTCCCCTCCTGAGGGTGCGTACGAGGGGAGCGCGGCTATTGTTGCGGTTGCCACCTTGTGTCCGGCTCCCCCGTGTGGGGTTTCGGTGCGAGGTCGAGGGCCCCGGCGGCGGTGTTGCAGCACCTCGCCGGGGCCCGTTCTGGTCGTCAGTCCGTGAGGCTGCCCCTCTCGGCGATCTCCGCCAGCTCGGCGGGCACCTCTCCGGTCTCGTGGAAGTGCCGCCACTGCTCGATGCCGGCGAACGTGCCCGCGCTCAGCTCGTCGAGCACCGCGCGCACCCACGCCATTTCGGCGTCCAGCAGCGCCAGCTCGTACTCGTTCTCGATGAGGAACAGCCGCGGCATCTCGGCGGAGTGCTGTTCGTGGGCGGCGCGCTTGTCCGCCCTGTCGGTCTCCAGTGCCGCCAACCGCTGCCGGAGCAGGCGCTCGGCCTCCTCCGGTGCGACCGCGGCGAGCACCGACAGGCCCGCCTGGAACCGCGTCCGTTCGCGGTCGGGCACCGAGATCAGCTCGCGCACCCAGTCGACCATCTCCGCGCGGCCGTCGTCGGTGATGCGGTAGATCGTGCGTTCCGGGCGACCGCCCTGCCGCACGGTCTCCACGGCCTCGATGAGTCCGTGCTTCTCCATGTTGCGGACGACCGTGTAGAGCGAGCCCCATTTGACGCCCATGTCGGCTTCCTTGCCGCGGGCGCGCAGCATCGAGGCCATCTCGTAGGGGTGCATGGGCCGCTGCACGACGACCGAGAGCACCGCGAGCGCCATCAGGTTGCCCACCTTGCGCCGCGCCATCGATCCCACCTCCTCTACTCGTCGACGAGTATACGTCTACGAGTAACGCGGGGCCAGGAATTTTTCTCCACCTGGGGAAACGCATTCGTGCCATCCTGTTTCCGCTGGTCAGAGCAAACATGAATGGACGTTTCACGTTTGACAGCGGGCTCGGCGGCATTCAGGATGAAATCTCTCGCCAAACAACCCCTCACCAGGGGTTTCTCGCCATGTCCTCACCCACTCGCAAGGAGGGGTCGATGATCCATGCCCGAAAACTGACCAGGAGCTTCAAGCTCAAACGCGGCGGTGTCGTGGAGGCAGTCCGCGGTATCGACCTGGACGTCGAACGCGGTCAGCTCGTCGCCGTGCTCGGCCCGAACGGCGCCGGGAAGTCAACGACGCTGCGGATGCTCACCACGCTGCTGCCGCCGACCTCCGGCACGGCGACCGTCGCGGGCCGCGACATCGTCACCGACCCGGCCGGGGTGCGGGAGCGGATCGGCTACGTCGGCCAGCTCTCCAGCGCGGGCGAGAACTACCGCGTGCGCGACGAGGTCATCACCCAGGGACTGGCCTACGGGCTGTCCCGGTCCGCGGCCCGGCACCGCGCGGACGAGATGCTCGACCTGCTCGATCTCCGGCCGATGGCCTCCCGCCTGCCGGGCAGCCTCTCCGGAGGGCAGCGGCGGCGGCTGGACATCGCCATCGGCCTGGTGCACCGGCCGGAGCTGCTGTTCCTGGACGAGCCGTCGACCGGGCTGGACCCGCACAACCGGGCCAACGTGTGGGAGCACGTGCTGCGGCTGCGCGAGCAGTACGGCACCACGATCGTGCTCACCACGCACTACCTGGAGGAGGCCGACACGATGGCCGAGCGGGTGGTGATCATCGACAACGGCCGGATCATCGCCGACGGTACGGCGAACGGGCTCAAGAGCGAGCTGGCCGGGGACAGCCTCACGGTCACCACGGCCACCGAGGCGGAGGCGCTGCGAGCGGCCGACGTCGGGGTGTTCTTCGGTGCTGTGACAAGGGATTCCACGACGGTGCGGGTGCGGGTGAGCCGTGCGGACACCGCGCTGCCGGAGTACCTGCGGGTGCTCGGCGAGAAGGACGTGCGGGCGGTGACGGCGACCTCGGCCCGCCCGACGCTGGACGACGTGTTCCTGGCCCTGACCGGGCGCAGCCTGCGCGAGGACGAGGTGGCGGCGTGAGGAAACTGGTGTGGGACACCAGGACCGTGTTCCTGCGCGAGCTGATGCCGACGCTGCGCCGGCCCAGCGCGCTGATCTACACGATGGGGCAGCCGCTGCTGTTCCTGGTGCTGTTCGGGTCACTGCTGGCCGGATCGCAGGGTGGCGCCTCGCCCTGGCAGTGGTTCGTGCCCGGCATCCTGATCATGATGTGCCTGTCCGGTCCGATGATGTCCGGCTACACGTTGCTGACCGAGCTGTTGAGCGGTTCCTTCGAGCGCATCCTGGTCAGCCCGGTCGACCGCTCCGCGCTGCTGTTCGGCCGCACGCTCAAGGAGTTCCTGCTGTTGCTGGTGCAGGCGCTGCTGATCATCGCGGTGGCCACGCCGCTGGGGTTCGAGCTGTTCCCGTTGGGAGTGCTGGCCGGGCTGGCGCTGCTGGTGGTCTTCGGGTCCGGGCTGATCGCGCTGTCCTACCTGCTGGCGATCGCCTCGCGGCCCAGCGGTGAGCTGTTCTACGGCGTGACGCAGATGGTCATGTTCCCGGTGCTGCTGCTGTCGGGGGTGCTGTTGCCGGTGCAGTCGGGGCCGGAGTGGTTGCGGGTGATCGCGGCGCTGAACCCGGTGTCCTACCTGGTGGACGCGGAGCGGGCGTTGTTCGCCGGGCGGTTCGCCGAGCCCGCCGTGCTGTACGGGGCGGTGACCGCCTTCGGCTTCGCCGCGGTCGGCCTGTTCTTCGGGACGCGGGCGATGCGCAAGGGCATATGACCGACGACACGCGGTATCTGGGGATGAGTTGCGGGAGTGACCACTAGATGTAGTATTCCCCGCGTCGACGGTTCGCGGTCCCGAACGGGACGGCGAGGCAACAGGGAACCCGGTGCGAATCCGGGACTGCCCCGCAGCGGTGAGTGGGAACGAACGCCGTCATGAGCACTGGGTCGCGTCGCGGCCCGGGAAGCGACGGCAAGTAGGACGGCCGGATTCCGGTGAGTGTCCACGAGTCCGAAGACCTGCCGTCGATGGGTGCGCCGCCCGGCGCTCCCGGTCCGTGGCCTCGCGGGAGGGCCGAGCGGACGACCACGCAGCCCTTCGCGGCCTGTGGTCGGCCCTCTCCCCCGCGTGGCTCTTCCCAGCGAACGAGGAGAACGCCGTGCACACCGCCCCGGCCCGCCCAGGCATACCCGGCTGCTCTCCCTCCCCCCTCGCTGGAGCGCTCTTCTAGCCACCGCCCGGGGTACGCGCGTCTTCACGACCCCCAAGCCTTCGCAGGCATCGCCGACCACATCCGGCCTCCGGGTTCGGTGCGGGGGTGCGGCGTAGGTGAAGACCGGCGACCCCCGGCCGTTTCGCTAGACCTCCCACCAGGTTTCGCTTGCCGACGCCGCTGTCCGGGCGCTCGGTGGGTGGCGCCTGCCCTCATCCCGGCGACCTCCTTGGAGTTCCTCCTTTGACCGTGCATTCGACGGAGCCCGTCTCACAGTCCGCCGTGTCCCCCGTTGCGGTGATCCGCCGCGACGGCACCTCCTCCCCCTTCGACTCCACCAAGATCTCCGTCGCGGTGACCAAGGCGTTCCTGGAGGTCGAGGGCCGCGACGCGGGGACGTCCACCCGCGTCCGCGAGCTGATCGGCGAACTGACCCTGCAGGTGGAGACCGCGCTGCTGCGGCACAGCGGCCCGGACAAGCCCCTGCACATCGAGCAGATCCAGGACCAGGTCGAGCTGGCCCTGATGCGCGGCGGCCACCACAAGGTCGCCCGCGCCTACGTCCTCTACCGCGAGGAGCACGCCAAGGCGCGCTCGCGGCAGCCGATCGCAGCCGAGCCCGTCGCACCGGCGATCTCCGTTCGGCATCCCGACGGACGCGTCGAACCGCTGGACACCGACCGCCTCGCGCTGGTGATCTCCGAGGCGTGCGCCGGTCTTGAGGCGGTGTCGGCGGACGCGGTGCTGGCCGAGACGCTGCGCAACCTCTACGACGGCATCACCATCGCCGAGCTGAGCATCGCGCCGGTGATGGCCGCGCGCACCATGGTCGAGACCGACCCGAACTACTCCTTCGTCAGCGCGCGCCTGTTGCAGGACAAGCTGCGCAGGGAGGCGCTGGAGTTCGTCTACGGCGGTGTGCAGCAGGCCAGTCACGGCGAGATGGGCCAGCGGTACCCGGCGTACTTCGCCGAGTTCGTCCACCGCGGGATCGCGCTGGGCCAGCTCGACCCGGAGCTGGCGAACTTCGACCTGGAACGGCTGGGCGCGGCGCTGGTGCCGGACCGCGACCTGCGGTTCCAGTTCCTCGGGATGCAGACGCTCTACGACCGCTACCTGCTGCACAGCGACCAGCACCGCTACGAGCTGCCGCAGGCGTTCTTCATGCGCGTGGCGATGGGCCTGTCGCTGCTGGAGTCCGACCGCGAGGCGCGGGCGATCGAGTTCTACGACCTGATCTCCTCCTTCGACTTCATGTGCTCCACGCCGACGCTGTTCAACGCGGGCACCACCCGGCCGCAACTGTCCTCGTGCTTCCTCACCACGGTCGCCGACGACCTGGAGGGCATCTTCCACGGCATCAGCAACAACGCGTTGCTGTCGAAGTACGCGGGCGGGCTCGGCAACGACTGGACCCCGGTCCGCGGCATCGGCGCGCACATCAAGGGCACCAACGGCCAGTCGCAGGGCGTGGTCCCGTTCCTGAAGATCGCCAACGACACGGCGGTCGCGGTGAACCAGGGCGGCAAGCGCAAGGGCGCGGTCTGCGCGTACCTGGAGACCTGGCACATCGACGTCGAGGAGTTCCTCGACCTGCGCAAGAACACCGGCGACGACCGGCGCCGCACGCACGACATGAACACCGCGAACTGGGTGCCGGACGAGTTCATGCGCCGTGTGCGCGCCGACGGGGAGTGGACGCTGTTCTCCCCCGACGAGGTGCCGGACCTGCACGACTCCTACGGGCCGGAGTTCACCGAGCGCTACCGCGCCTACGAGCTCGCCGCCTCGCGCGGGGAGATCCGGGTCTTCCGCACGCTCAAGGCGAAGGACCTGTGGCGGCGCATGCTGACCATGCTCTTCGAGACCGGGCACCCGTGGATCACCTTCAAGGACCCGTGCAACCTGCGTTCGCCGCAGCAGCACTCCGGTGTCGTGCACTCGTCCAACCTGTGCACCGAGATCACGCTGAACACCACCGTGGACGAGGTCGCGGTGTGCAACCTCGGCTCGGTGAACCTCGCCCAGCACGTGACCGCGGAGGGCATCGACCACGCGCGTCTCGAGCGGACGGTGCGCACGGCGGTTCGCATGCTGGACAACGTGATCGACGTGAACTTCTACACGATCCCCGAGGCCAAGCGCTCCAACATGCGCCACCGTCCGGTGGGCCTGGGCCTGATGGGCTTCCAGGACGCGCTGTTCGCGCTGCGCGTGCCGATGGGCTCCGAGGCCGCGGTGGAGTTCGCCGACCGCAGCATGGAGGAGATCAGCTACTACGCGATCTCCGCCTCCGCGGAGCTGGCCGCCGAGCGCGGCGCGTACGAGACCTTCCAGGGTTCCCTGTGGAGCAAGGGAATCCTGCCGATCGACTCGGTGCAGCTGCTCGCCGACGCGCGCGGTGCCGATCTCGACCTGGACCGCTCGTCCACTTTGGACTGGGAGACGCTGCGGGCGCGGGTCGTCGAGGTGGGCATGCGCAACTCCAACGTCATGGCGATCGCGCCGACCGCGACCATCGCCAACATCACCGGGGTCGGGCAGTCCATCGAACCGCTCTACCGCAACCTCTACGTGAAGTCGAACATGTCCGGTGACTTCACCGTGGTGAACCCGGCCCTGGTCCGCGAGCTCAAGGAACTGGGCCTGTGGGACGAGGTGATGATCGGCGACCTGAAGTACTTCGACGGCAGCCTCGGCGCGATCGACCGGATCCCGGCCGAGGTCAAGGCGCTCTACGCCACCGCGTTCGAGCTGGACAGCCGCTGGCTGATCGAGGCCGCCGCGCGCAGGCAGAAGTGGATCGACCAGGCGCAGTCGCTGAACCTCTACATCGCCGCGCCCAGCGGCCGCAAGCTCGACGAGCTGTACCAGCACGCGTGGCTGCGCGGCCTGAAGACCACCTACTACCTGCGGTCGCAGAGCGCGACGCACGTGGAGAAGAGCACGCTGCGCGGCACCGACGGCAAGCTCAACGCCGTCTCCCCCGTCGTGCCCGCGCCCGCGCCGACGGCGGTGCCGGTCGACCCGAACCCGGGCGCCGCCTGCTCGATCGACGACCCCGACTGCGAAGCCTGCCAGTGAGGACCCCACCGATGACCAACACCGAGATCACCAGCGGCCTTGGCGAGATCGACCGCTCCGGCGGCCGGGTCAGCGTCGACGAGAAGCGCATGATCAACTGCCGCGCCGACGTCAACCAGCTGCTGCCGCTGAAGTACCACTGGGCGTGGGAGAAGTACCTCGCGGGCTGCAACAACCATTGGATGCCGACCGAGGTGTCCATGCAGGCCGACATCGCGCTGTGGAAGTCCCCGACCGGGCTGACCGAGGACGAGCGTCGCGCCGTCAAGCGCAACCTCGGCTTCTTCGCCGCGTCGGAGTCGTTGGTGGCCAACAACATCGTGCTGGCCGTCTACCGCAACCTGACCAACCCCGAGTGCCGCCAGTACCTGCTGCGCCAGGCGTTCGAGGAGGCGGTGCACACCCACACCTTCCAGTACATCGTGGAGAGCCTCGGCCTGGACGAGGGCGAGCTGTTCAACATGTACCGCGAGGTCCCGTCGATCACCGACAAGGCCGCGTGGGCGCTGGCCTACACCCAGCACCTGGAAGACCCGGACTTCCGCACCGGCACGCCCGAGACCGACCAGGCGTTCCTGCGCGACCTCATCGCCTTCTACGTGGTGTTCGAGGGCATGTGGTTCTACACCGGGTTCGCCCAGATCCTCTCGCTGGGGCGGCGCAACAAGATGGTCGGCATCGCCGAGCAGTACCAGTACATCCTGCGGGACGAGTCGATCCACCTGAACTTCGGCATCGACGCGATCAACCAGATCAAGATCGAGAACCCGCACCTGTGGAGCCCGGAGTTCCAGGCCGAGGTGCGCTCGATGCTGGCCGAGGCGTGCGAGCTGGAGGTGGCCTACGGCCGCGACACCATGCCACGCGGCCTGCTCGGGCTCAACGCCGACCTGTGCGAGCAGTACATGCACTTCATCACCAACCGCCGCTGCGCCCAGATCGGCCTGGCACCGGTGTTCGCGGAGACGGAGAACCCGTTCCCGTGGATGTCGGAGATGATGGATCTGAAGAAGGAGAAGAACTTCTTCGAGACCCGGGTGATCGAGTACCAGTCCGGTGGCGCCCTCGACTGGGACTAGCGGTTGCGCCGTGGTGGCCCCGTCCCCTCCCACGGGGCCACCACGGTCCTATGTGGACAGAGCAGTGGCCGGCTCGTCCGGGGTGTCCGGGTGCGGTCCGACTTCATCATGCAAACCTGGTGTGATGCGAGCAGCCGAGGGCGAGGTACTGCATTTCTCCGAAGACCCCCACATCTCGCGGTTCGTGCCTCACGTGGCCGCGACCGCACGCCAACCGGAGGCGTACGTGTGGGCTGTCGACGCCGCGCGGTCACCGGACTACTGGTTCCCCCGCCAGTGCCCGCGCGCGATGGCGTGGGTGACGCCAACGACCACTGTGGACGATCGCGCCCGGGTTCTCGGTACCAGCGAACGCGTGCACGCGGTGGAGTACACGTGGTTGGAGGCGATGCGCACCGTCCGGCTGTTCGCCTACCGCTTCTCCGCTGAGCACTTCGAGCCGTTCGGCGATGCCGCGCACGTCGCGACCCGCACTGTCCGGCCGCTGGGGCCACCCGAGCCGGTCGGCGATCTGTTCGCGCTGCACGAAGCGGCCGGGATCGAACTGCGCGTGCTCACCGGCCTGTGGCCGTTCTGGAACACCGTGATCGCGAGCAGCGTCGGTTTCAGCGGTATCCGCCTCCGCAACGCCACACCTCGCCTTATTCCTTGACACGAATATTCGTCCTGACGAATACTGCGGGTGTGGAAGCACTCCTCGCCGCCCTGGCGGACCCGGCGCGCTGGCGGCTCGTGACCTTGTTGGCCGAGCGCCCGCGCCCGGTCGGTGTCCTCGCCCAGCTCGCCGAGGCGCGCCAACCGCAGACGACCAAGCACCTGCAGACCCTGGAACGCGCTGGAGTCGTCACCTCCGAACGCCTCGGCCAGCGCCGCGTCTACGCCCTCCAACCCGCGCTCCTGCGGGAGTTGGCGACCACCCTGCACCGGCTGGCGGACAGCGCCGACCGGGTCGAGACCTACGCGCCCCGCGTGCACGCCGAACGGCTCGCCGCACAGGAGCCCGGGTGGGCGGACGGTCGCTCGCTCAGCTTCCTCCGGTCCCTGACGGCGAGCCCTGAGCTGGTGTGGCGCCACCTGACCGAGGTCTCCCTGCTCGCCCACTGGTGGGCGCCCGATGATCTCCGCTTCTCCGAACTGGTCTTCGAGGCGCGCCCGGGCGGGCGGATCGTCCAGGAGTACCGCGACGCCGAGGACGCCGACGGATCCGACCAGGTCGCCGGGCGCGCGGAGGGCGTCGTCGAGGAAGTGCGCGCCGGAGAGCGCCTGTCCTACCGGCTCTCCCCACTGCTTCCCGGCGGAGACCTCGCCTTCACCGCCCACGTCGACTTCGGCCTGTGTGCCACCGAAACCGGCACCGACCTGACCGTCCAGTACCGCATCACCGACAGCACCGTCGGCTCCGCGGACTTCATCGCGGGCATCGAGATCGGCTTCGGCCAGTGCCTCGACAAGCTCGCCGCGGACGTGCACGACACAAACACAAGGAGCTCGAAATGACCCGCAGAGTCGTCACCAACATGAGCCTTTCCCTCGACGGCCACTACGCCGCGCCTGACAACCCTCACGACATGAGCTGGGTGATGCCCTACGCCGTCACCGACGTCGCCCGTGACCACCTGACCAGCCTCTGGGAATCGGCGACCACTGCCCTGCTCGGCCGGGTCAACGCCGAAGGATTCCTCGGTTTCTGGCCAACGGTCATCGGAATGGAGGGTGCCGACCCGCGCGACGTCGGATTCGCGAAGTGGCTCGTCGGCGCCGAGAAGGTGGTCCTGTCCTCGACCCTCCGCGCGGCGCCGTGGGAACGGACCACGATCGTCGACAAGCCCGCCGCCGAAGTGGTCGCCGACCTCCAGGAAACCGATGGCGGCGACATCCTCGTGCTGTCCAGCGCCAGTGTCATCAAGGCCCTGCTCGCCGCCGATCTCGTCGACCGGCTGGCGATCACGATCTTCCCGGTTTCCCTCGGCGGCGGCCCGCGCCTGTTCGACGAGGGCCTGCCCGCCGCGCAGTGGTCGCTCGCCGGCCAGGCCGCGGGTGAGCACGGCACGGTTTCCCTCGTCTACGACCGAGTCCGGAATTAGAAGCCGCGCCATTCCGAATGCGAAAAGCAGGAGCGGCCTTCCCCTGCCGATAAGTGCGAACCCGGCGACGACACGCACCGGTTGCACCTCGGTTTCGTTCCGCTTCACAGATCACCCGGAGCGATACAGTCGACAGCGACGTCGAGCTTTGGGGACCGGATGTACATCTCGCGGGTCAGGCTGAACAACATCCGGGGGTTCCACGACTCCCGGCAGGTCGACCTGGAGCTGACGCGGCCCGACGGCACGCACGCCGGGTGGACGGTGATCGCGGGTCGCAACGGCTCGGGGAAGACCTCGTTGCTGCGGGCGATCGCGTTGGCGGTGAGCGGGCCCGCGGTCGCGCGGAACCTGGTGCCGGACTTCGAGAACTGGATCACCTCGGGGCGCGACACCGCGAACGCGCGGGTGCAGCTGGCCTTCGACCCGGACGTGGACCGGCTGACCGGGCAGGGGCGGACCCCGAAGAACGAGTTCTGGGTGGGCCTGGCGTGGACCCCGCCGGACAAGGACACGCAGGTCTACCGCGCGAGCGTGCAGCCGTCGCTGCACGAGGCGATCCCGGAGCGGCAGCGGGCGATGCCCAGGCGGGGGCCGTGGCAGGACAACCCGACCGGCTGGTTCTGCGCGGCCTACGGCCCGTTCCGCAGGCTCGCGGGCGGGGCGAGCGACGCGCAGCGGTTGATGCTCAGCCCCGGCCCGGTCGCCCGACTGGCCAGCCTCTTCCACGAGGACGCCTCGCTGGCCGAGGGCGTGAGCTGGCTGATCGAGCAGCACCTGCGGTCATTGGAGCGCCGCCCCGGCGCGCGGGAACTGAAGAACACCGCGCTGCGTGTGCTGGCGGACGGCCTGCTGCCGGACTCCTACCGGATCGAGGGTGTCGACTCCGACGGCCTGTGGGTGGTGCGGGGCGGGCACCGGTTCCCGTTGCGGGAGATGAGCGACGGCTACCGCACGGTGGCCGCGCTGGTGGTCGACCTGCTCAAGCAGATCCACGAGGCGTTCGGCAGCCTCCCGGTCGACGGCGACGCACCGGTGATCACCGTTCCCGGCGTGGTGATCATCGACGAGGTGGACGCGCACCTGCACGTCTCCTGGCAGAGGCGCATCGGCGGCTGGCTCAAGGAGCACTTCCCGAACATCCAGTTCATCGTGACCACGCACAGCCCCTACGTGTGCCAGGCCGCCGACGAGGGCGGTCTGATCAAGCTCCCCGGCCCGGACGGCGAGGACCCGCCGCTGGTGGTCGACCAGGACCTCTACGAGCGGATCGTGTTCGGCAGCGGCGACGACGCGGTGCTCTCCGAGCTGTTCGGCCTGGACACCCCGTACTCCGAGCGCGCGCAGCAGCTGCGCCGGGAACTGGTGGAGCTGGAGGTCGGGGTGCTGGCCGGGGAGATCAGCGAGGCCGCGAAGTACCGCTACCAGCAGCTGAAGGACCTGCTGACCAGCTCGCCGGTGGCCAGGGTGGACGAGGTCGCGGCGCGGCTGCGCCACGGCTGGTCCGAGGAATGATCCCGCTCGCCCGCGCCCAGCTGCCCGAGGAGGTCGCCGGGCGGCTCGCCGCGCTGACCGAACAGCTCCGCAGGACACCGCGGGGCAGCCGGACCGCGCACGCGCGCAGGCTGTGGCGGGCCAACCGCGACCGGCGGGCGCTGCGGACCGTGCTGGCCGGGATGGCGCCGGGGCGGCAGCACTGCATGTACTGCGGGGACAACCAGGGCACCGACATCGACCACCACGAGCCGTTGTCGCGCAACCCGTTGCGGACCTTCGACTGGCTCAACCACCTGCTCGCCTGCTCGACGTGCAACAGCCACGAGAAGCGCGACCGGTACCCGCTGGCCGCGGACGGCACGCCGCTGTTGATCGACCCGACCGCGGAGGACCCGTTCGACCACCTGGTGCTGGCGCTGTCGCTGGGCGAGTACTACCCGCTCACCGCGAAAGGCCGCGCCACGATCGAGGTGTGCGGACTCAACCGCCCGCTGCTGACGCGCGGCCGTGTCCAAGCCCAGCGGGTGGTCGTGTACTGCCTGCGCGAGTGGAACAGGGCCCGGGACGCGGCGTCGCGGGCGCGGGCGGTGCTGACGGTGCGGGAACAGCCGTTCGCCGACGTGTGCCAGTCGATGCTGCGGCAGGCGGTGCTGGCCAACGCGGATCTGCTCTTCTCCGACTCCCCCGGCGTCGTCGAGCTGCTGCGACGCCCCGAACTGCGGTCGGCTCTGCTCGCCTGACCTGCGATAACAAAAAAGTCCACAAATCTTCGTCCGACGTGTCGATCCGCCCCGCCGCCGTTCGACGCTCAGGTAGAAAGCACGAACACCCCTTCAGGACGGAGACAGGCGATGCGTTTCATGGTGCTGGTCAAGGCCACCGAGGAGTCCGAGGCCGGCGTGCTGCCGACCGTGGAGGAGCTCAACGCCATGGGCAAGTTCAACGCCGAGCTCGTCGAGGCGGGCATCATGCTCGCCGGTGACGGCCTGCAGCCCAGCTCCCAGGGCGCGCGCGTGCGCTTCGAAGGAGACAAGCGCAGCGTCATCGACGGCCCCTTCGCCGAGACCAAGGAGCTGATCGCCGGCTTCTGGATCATCGACGTCAAGTCGCTCGACGAGGCGGTCGCGTGGGTCAAGCGGGTCCCGTTCAACGGCCCCGAGCCCACCGAGATCGAGATCCGCCGGGTCACCGAGGCGGCCGACTTCGCCGCGGTGATGACCCCGGAGATGCAGGCCCAGGAGGACCGCCTGCGCGAGAAGGTCGAGCAGCAGGCGGCCGAGCGCTCCTGACCCGGTGCCGAGGACCCCGGCGTCAGGCGTTGGGGCAGAAGAGGTCCACGGTGTTGCCGTCGGGGTCCTCGACCACCGCGTAGCGCTGGCCCCAGAACGCGTCCCAGGGCTCGCGGTGCCCGTGGTGGCCCAGGCCGACCAGTTTCGCGTACACCGCGTCGACCTCGGCCGGGCTCCCGCACCTGAACGCCAGCGACATCCGGATCGGCCCGGTCGGGTGCACGTAGTCCGGCTCGAAGGAGCGGATCGTCTCCACGGTGTCCCACGCCAGCCGCATCCCGCCGGGCAGCGCCACCTCCACGTGCGGCTGGTCGTCGGCCTCGGCGGGGATGTCCAGCCCGAGGTGCCGGTAGAAGGCCAGCGACTTGCCCATGTCGGCGACGACCATGCCCACGAGGTCCAACTGCACGTCCATGACTCTCCGATCAACGACTTCCGTGTGGCACCACGCTAACCACGGCCGCCCATCGGGGTCTTGAAGAAACCGGACATCAGTCCAGCTGTTCGGCGTCCAGCCCCAGGTCCTTGCGCATCTCCTTGCGCAGCAACCGGTACTCGCGCTGCGCCTCGTCCCACAGCCGCTTCTGCTCGGCGACGCTCTTCCCGGCGAGCAAAGCCGTCGCGAGCTCGGAGCGCCGGATCATCGACTCCCGGAGCATGGACCGGATCTGCTCGGGAGCGTGGACGTTCACCCCACCTAGGGAGGTGCGGGCCTGCGTCGTGGCGGTCCGCAGGTCGGCCACCATCTCCTCCGTGAGTGGGTGGTCCGATTTCCGGGCCTGGTAGAGGACTCGACCGAAGAGACCGAGCAGACCGACGACGATGGGCACCTACAGCGGCACCTGACCGGAGGACATGATCGAAACCTAACGGACCGCGTACAGCACGATCCCGACGACCACCACCGCCGCTCCGCTGAGCACCGAGACCACCGGCAACGTGCACGCCAGCACCACGCAGCCGAGCAACCCCACCACCGGCACCACCCGCCTGCTGCCCAACGTCCACGCCGAGGCGTTCGCGATCGCGTAGTACAGCAGCACCCCGAACGAGGAGAACCCGATAACGCCACGCAGGTCCGCGAATCCCGCCGCGATCGCCACAACCGCACCCACCACGAGCTCGGCGCGGTGCGGCACGGAAAACCGGGGGTGCACCACCGCGAGGGCTCCCGGCAGATGACGATCACGAGCCATCGCCAGCACCGTCCGCGACACGCCGAGGATCAACGCCAGCAGAGCACCGAGCGCCGCCAAAGCCGCCCCCACGGTCACCACCGGCGCCAGGCCCGGCACTCCGGCCGCGACCACCACATCCACCAGTGGCGCCTTCGACTCCGCCAACCGCGCGGGACCGAGCACGGACAACACCGTCACCCCGACCGCGGCGTAGACGAACAGCGTGATCACCAAAGCGATGGAGATCGCCCGCGGGATGGTCCGAACCGGGTCCCGGACCTCCTCGCCGAGCGTCGCCACCCGCGCGTACCCCGCGAAGGCGAAGAACAGCAGCCCCGCCGCCTCCAGCACGCCGAAACCACCCGCAACACCCAGATTCCCCAGATCGACGGCGGAACTGCCCAGCCCGGTCACCACCACGACGGCCAGCACGACCAGCACCGTCGCGACGATCACCCGCGCGGCCTTCTTCACACCCACGTAGTTCAGCGCGGTCAGCAACACCACCGCAGCCACCGCGACGAGGTGAGCCCGCTCCGGCCACACGTGCAGCCCGACCGTCAACGCCATCGCCGCACACGACGCTGTCTTGCCCACGACGAACGACCACCCGGCCAGGTAGCCCCAGAACGGGCCCAACCGCTCACGCCCGTAGACGTAGGTCCCACCCGAAGTCGGGTACAGCGCGGCGAGCCGCGCCGAGGACGTCGCGTTGCAGTACGCCACCAGCGCCGCGATCGCCAAACCGACCAGCAAGCCCGAACCGGCCGCCGCCGCGGCGGGCGCGAAAGCGCTGAAGACACCGGCGCCGATCATCGCGCCGAGACCCACCACGACCGTGTCGCCCAGGCCGAGCCTGCGCACGAGCCCCGTCACGTGCGCGGCATCCACGCCGTCACGTCGACACGGCTGGTGTTGCCCAGGTCGAGCGTGGTCCTCGGATCGATCTTCTGACCGGGCACGCCCTCCAGCGGCGCGATCTCCAACGCCGTTGCCGTGTACGGCACCCGATCGATACCGGTCACGGTGTTGCGCCAGGACAGGTGCGAGACCAACCGCTCACCGGGCTTGATCGTCAACGGTTTCGCACCCGGGTCGTCGGTCGCGCTGTGCCCCACGGTCAGATCGAGCAGATTCCCCTCGGCGTCGAAGAACTTCACCACGGGATAGCCGTTGACCTCAAACGGTTTGCCGCCGCAGTTGGCCAGCTCCAGACCCATCTGCCGGAACCCCAGCGCCGCGTCCACGATCCCCGTCGTGACCTTCATGCACGGCTCGGGAACGGACGGCGGAGGTGGTGGCGGAGGAGGGGCGGACGTGCACGCGCTCAGCAACAGCGCCACTGCGACCAATGCGACTCTCACGAAGTGGACATTGCCACGCCCACTACCCGCCAACCCAGTTCTTCACCGAACATTCACGATCTTTCCCCGCTTCCGGTAAGCCGCCGCCTTCACCCGGTTCTGGCACGCCACCCCGCAGAAGCGCTTCGTCCGCCCCTGACTGGCGTCGAGGAAAACCCGATCACAGCGCGGCGCGGCGCAGCACCCCAGCCGCTGCGCGGAGTCGTCACCGAGCACCGCGGCGAACGCGACCGCGAGACCGGCCGTCCACCTCCGCACGAAGTCCGCATCGGCGGCGTGGAACGTCAGGTGCCACGGCTCGTCCCCGTCGCGGTGCAGGCGCGGCCGGGCATCGCTGTCCGCCAGCAGCCGGTTCAGCACACCCGCGGCACCATCATGATCACCGCTGCTCAACGCCTCGATGACCGCGCGCAGGTCCACCGCCAGCCCGGCCAGCCGCCCGACCTCGTCCTCGCGCAGGTACGCGGGCGTCCCACCGCGGTTGTCCCCGGTCAACGCGTTCACCAGATCGACAGCGGTCTCCAGCCGGAGCGCGTGATGGCTGGTGCCGATGTCCATGCCGAACCCTCCGTCACTGACTCATGCCGGTTGACCAGTGACGCCCACGCGGGCTAGCGTCACCGCATCAACCTATCGAAGCAGTGACGCGAAAGGCAACGCCATGGCCACCGGCACCACCGAGTCGATCACCGAATGGACCCGTGGCTGGGCAGCCATCCGCGAGTTCACCGAGGTCCGCCCCACTTTCGCCGCCGCGATAGCCGTCCGCGTCGGCCGCGGCGGCCGCACCGTCGAGTACGTGGTCACCACCCCCGGCCTCGACCCCGAATGGCTCCGCACCGCGATCCTCGACGACGCTCGATCCCGCGAGCGGAACCTCGGCGGCGACGGCGGCGCGCCGGCCCAGGACTGGGTCACCATCCCCCTCACCGACGACCAGCCCGAAGAGCCACCACCCGGCTTCGACTGGGCCCGCCCCGACGTGGAATGGCTCATGACCCACGAACCCACCACCACGGGCGAACTCCCGCCGATCCAGGGCTACACCTTCGCCACCGAACACCTGCCCAGCGGCGCGGTCCGGGTCACCTGCCAGTCCACACAGGACGGCCAGGAGGCCGGAGTCGCCACCATGATCGTCCGCGGGGGGACCGGCGTGGTCGACGGCGTCGAGGTCGCCGAGCCCCACCGCCGCAAGGGCCTCGCCTCACGCCTCATGACCCACCTGCACTCCCACGCGGCAGAACAGAAAGCCACCCAACTGCTGCTCGTCGCCAGCCCCATGGGCAAGCACCTCTACGAATCCCTCGGCTGGCGCGTCATCACCCGCGTCCTGGTCGCGACGGTCGTGTGAGGCCGGACCAGCCCCACACGACCACCCGCGCCCTACAGCCGCTCGCGAACCTCCCCCGCCGCCGCGACCATGTTCCGCAACGCCGGCTCGACCTCGGCATAACCCCGGGTCTTCAAACCGCAGTCGGGATTCACCCACAACCGCTCCGCCGGAACCACCCGCACCGCGGCACTCAGCAACTCCACGACCTCGTCCACATCCGGCACCCGCGGCGAATGGATGTCGTAGACACCCGGCCCCACGCCCCTGCCGAACCCGGCCGCCCGCAGATCGTCGAGGACCTCCATCTTCGACCGCGCCGCTTCGATGGTGGTCACGTCCGCGTCCAGCCCGTCGATCGCGGAGATCACGTCACCGAACTCCGAATAGCACAGGTGCGTGTGGATCTGAGTGCTGTCCGCCGCCCCGGCCGTGGCCAACCGGAACGACTCCACCGCCCAGGCCAGGTACTCCTCACGATCCCGCTCGCGCAACGGAAGAAGCTCACGCAGCGCGGGCTCGTCCACCTGCACCACACCGATCCCCGCCGCCTCAAGATCACGGATCTCGTCCCGCAGCGCCAACGCCACCTGCCGCGCCGTCACCCCGAGCGGCTGGTCATCCCGCACGAACGACCACGCCAGAATCGTCGTCGGCCCGGTCAACATCCCCTTCACCGGCCGGTGCGACCGCGACTGCGCGTACGCCGCCCACTCCACGGTCATCGGCTCCGGCCGCGCCACATCACCGAAAAGGATCGGCGGACGCACGCAACGCGAACCGTACGACTGAACCCACCCGAACTCCGTCGCGGCGAAGCCCTCAAGCAACTCCGCGAAGTACTGCACCATGTCGTTGCGCTCGGGCTCACCGTGCACCAGGACGTCCAAACCAATGGACTCCTGAAGCCGCACAACACGCTCGATCTCCGCGCGCATCAACCGGCGGTACTCGTTCGGGCCGAGCCGCCCGGCCCGGAAGTCCGCCCGCGCCTTGCGAATCTCACCGGTCTGCGGGAACGAACCGATCGTCGTCGTCGCCAACAACGGCAACTTCAACCGCTCCTGCTGCGCCTTCGCCCGCGTCGCGTAATCGCCCCTCCGCGAGTGCTCAGGCCGCAGCGCCGCCAAACGCGCCCACACGCGATCATTCCGAGGACGCGGCGACACCTCCGGCACCTCGCCGATCACATCAGCGCCCTCACGCAGCGCCCGTCCCAGCAGCACGACCTCCGCCAGCTTCTGCCGCGCGAAAGCCAACCGCGGCCGAACGACCGGATCGAGACTCGCCTCCGCCTCCACGTCATAAGGAACGTGCAACAGCGAACACGACGTCGACACCTCCACCCGATCCGCCGAACCGAGCAACGTCGCACACTTCGCCAACGCGCTCGCCAAATCCGTCCGCCACACATTGCGGCCGTCCACCACACCGGCCACAACCGTCTTGCCCTGCAACGCCGTCACCGACGCGATGCCATCAAGACCACCAGCGACCAGATCAACCGAAATCGCCTCGACCGGACTCTCCGCCAGCACCGACAACGCCGGCCCGAGCGTCCCGAAGTACGACGCGACAAGCACCCTCGGACGATTCGCGAGCTTGCCCAGCCGCTCATACGCCGCCGAAAGCGCGGCCAGCTCCACCGGACTCCGATCAGCGCAGAACGCGGGCTCGTCCAACTGAACCCACTGCACACCCGCGTCCGCCAACGACCCCAGCAACCGCTCATAGGCATCAAGCAGCCCGTCGAGCAAGCTCAGCGGCGCAAAACCCTCCTGCGACGCCTTCGACAACAACAGGAACGTCACCGGCCCGATCACCACCGGCCGCGTCGTCACCCCGAGCGCCAACGCCTCCCGGTACTCCCGCAACGGCTTGTCATCGGCCAACGAGAACGCCGTGTCCGGCCCCAACTCCGGCACCAGGTAGTGGTAGTTCGTGTCGAACCACTTCGTCATCTCCAACGGCGGAACCGAATCGCTCCCCCGCGCCATCGCGAAGTACGTGTCCACATCGGACAGACCAAGCTCCCGATAACGCGCAGGAACCGCACCCACCATCACCGCGGTGTCGAGCATCTGGTCGTAATAGGAGAACGTGTTGCCCGGAAGGGAATCCAGGCCCGACGCGGCCAACTCCGCCCACGTACTCGCCCGCAACTCAGCGGCCACGGACTCCAGCGTCTCCAGCGAGGTCCGACCGGCCCAGTAATCCTCAAGCGCCCGCTTCAGCTCACGTCGCGGACCGATCCGCGGATAGCCGAGCACCGTGCTTCCAACGTTCAAAGCTCTCTCCTCGCGAGCCTGCGCTGACGAGCCACAACGACTCACGAGCGCACGCGAGGACAGACGCCACTACGGCGCCGCCGTCCGCACAGGCCACCCGCGAGGCCGTAGGACCCACGCACACCGTCGGTGCGCGTACCGGTGGCAGGTCTTCGGACTCACGGGCACCTCCGGCTCACACCGGCCTTCCTACTGACCGTCGCTTCCCAGGCCCTCGCGGACCCAGTGCTCATGACGGCGGTCGTTCCCGTTCACCGCTGCGGGGCAGTCCCGGATTCCCACCGGGTTCCCTCTTGCGACGACCGCCCTGGACGGACGGCCGAACCACCAGCGACGCCGACCCTAGCGGACGGCCAACCCGAGTTCATCCTCCCCGAGCCACGCGAAGCACCGCTCCACCGACGCCCGGTCCACCTCCTCCAGCCGATCCGGGCTCCACCGCGGGTTCCGATCCTTGTCGATGATCGCCGCCCGAATCCCCTCCACCAGGTCGTGCGTGGTCAGCAGCGCACACGCCACCCGATACTCGAGATCGAGGCATTCGCCCAGCCCGTCGAGCACCTTCGCCGTCCGCAACGCCTTCAACGTCACCTTCAACGAGGTCGGCGATTTCGCCAGCAGCTCCTTCGCCGCGGCCTCTCCCGCCGCCTCACCACTGGTCCGCAGCCGGTGCGCGATCTCCTCCACCGTGTCCGCCGAGTAGCACGGGTCGATCCACCGCCGCTCCTCCGCGAGCTGGCTCGCAGGCGGCTCCTCCGCGTACTCCCGCACCGCGTCCTCCGGGCTGTCCGCCAACGCTTCGATCAGCTTCGGCAGCCTCTCCGACCGCACGTAATGATCAGCGAACCCCAGGTGGATCGCGTCCGCCCCCGTCAACCGCGCCGCCGTCAGCGCCGCATGCGTCCCCAGCTCACCCGGCGCACGCGAGAGCAGGTACGTCCCACCCACGTCCGGCAGGAACCCGATGCCCACCTCCGGCATCCCCACCACCGACCGCTCCGTGACGATCCGGACGCTCCCGTGTCCCGAGACCCCGACGCCACCGCCCATCACGATCCCGTCCATGATCGCGATGTAGGGCTTCGGGTACTCCGCGATCCGGTGGTTGAGCAGGTATTCCTCCCGCCAGAACGTCTTCGGCCCGTCCTGCTCGTGCTGCGCCGATGCTCGATCCCGCAAGCGGATCTTCGATGCGTGCTCGTAGATGCCCCGGATGTCCCCACCCGCGCAGAGCCCGCGCTCCCCCGCACCGTCGATCAGCACACCCCAGACAGCGCTGTCGTCCGCCCACTCCGCCAGCGCGGCGTAGATCTCACGCACCATCCCCGGCGTCAACGCGTTCAGCGTCCTCGGCCGGTTCAGCGTGATCCGGCCTAGCCTTCGCTCAACCCGCAGCACCACGTCACCCATGCGCCAACCCTATGCGCGTCCTTGCGATGTTCTTTTTGTGCCCTTGGAGGGTTAATTTCACTTGACACTGAAGCCATCATGCCAAGAAAGATTTCGCGGCACGGAAGGATCGCGACTGTCCCATCAGCCGCGAAACTCGCTCCCGCACCGAGGCCTTCGCCGGGTCACGCCGTCCACACCCCCGCGCGCCGCTGATCACCGATGCGCTCTCACGGACACGTCCGGCGAACCGGGTGCTCCTCCCCCGCATTCGGCCTGCCTGCAGTTCGGTTCCTTGAAGCCTGTTGGCAAAGGAGTGGCGCTCCCTGGGTGACGGGGCTTGGCCGGTGAGCGGGTGGATCATGATTCGGTGCAAGGCCGGCCGTTGGTAGCAGGTAGGTGCCCAGGCTGTGTCCTGCCCGAACGCTATGGGCCCTGGAAGACCACGCATGACGGTTGCGGTTGTGGGCGGTAGCCGGCACCTGGCAGAAGCTCCTGGACGAGGTGCTCGGCGGATCCGGTTCGGCCCCGAACGCGATGACCAGACCGCCCGCCTTCGACGCAGAGGGGCTGACAGCAGTCCGGAAATGGTTAGCGCACTGGACTATCTTGACCGTGAGGCACAGTGCCGAAGGGGGAATCACATGCATGGCACGGTCGCTGCGGGGTACGAAGGCGTGCGCGAGGAGTTCGCGACGGTTGTCGCCGGGGAGCGCGAGGACTACGCGGGCCAGTTGGTCGCCTACGTGCGCGGTGAGCTGGTCGTGGATCTATGGTCGGGTCCCGGGTTCTCGGCCGATACGCTGACCGGGGTGTTCTCCTGCACGAAGGGGGCGGCGTATCTCGTGGTGGCGCTGCTGGTGCAGGACGGCGTGCTGGAGCCCGACCAGCGGGTCAGCCACTACTGGCCGGAGTTCGCGGCGGAAGGCAAGCAGGACGTCACGCTGCGGGAGCTGCTCGCGCACCGCGCGGGGGTGGTCGGTGCGGATGCCGGGTTCAGTCTGGAAGAGCTGGCCGACGACCGGCTGATCGCGGCGCGGATGGCGGGCCAGCGGCCGTACTGGCGGCCGGGTGCGGCGTTCGGCTACCACGCGTGGGTGATCGGCGCGCTGACCGGCGAGGTGGTGCGGCGCGTGACGGGGCGGAGCATCCAGGAGCTGTTCGAGGAGCGGGTCCGTGCGCCATACGGTCTCGACTTCTACCTTGGGCTGCCGGAAGAACTGGAGCCGCGTTTCGCGACCACGTTGCCTATGCTGCCGACACCGGAGCAGCAGGCCGAGATCGACGCGGAGGTGACCGGGGTCGAGAGCCTGGGCGGGATCGCGTTCAACGAACATCGTGCTGACGCGCCCGAACTGTGGGACTTCCCGAACCAGCGAATCGCCAGGGCGCAGGGCCAGGCGTCCTCGGGAGGAGTCGCGTCGGCGCGGGGTCTGGCCGGCATGTACGCGGCGGCCACCACGGGGCTGGACGGCAGGCCACCGCTGCTGAAACCGGGCACCATGGCGGAGTTCGCGCAGATCCAGTCGATCGGGTACGACGTTGTTTCGGGCACTCACAAGGCTTTCGGGCTGGGTTTCAGCGCCGTGGGCGAGTTCTACCCGTTCCTGGGGCAGGGCGCGTTCGGGCACAGCGGCGCCGCGGGCAGCCTTGCGCTCGCGGATCCGCGCAGCGGCCTGGCGTATGGCTACACCCGGCGCCGCTACGCCTATCCCGGCGGCGCGGCGCCGGAGAATGACGGGCTGCTCCGCGCCTGCGTCACGGCCGCGCGCGCGACGCGGTGAGTGGCCTGGCCGAGCAGGCCGCCTGGCCGGTTGCGAGCGGCCAGGCGGCACCGGTCACGTCCAGCGAGGTGAGCCCGCCCCTTTCGCCGCCGCGCCACGTGACCAGGGCTCAGAGCAGTTGGCAGGGGTGTGAGCGTGTCGTCAGGGCATGACGCGGATGTCTGTCTGCCCTGTCGCGGCGGTCAAGGCCAGTTGCGGCGTCTCCGGTTGCGCGTGTCGTAACCGAGCACGCCGGTATCCGTCCGATCTGACCGATGAGCAGTGGAAGGTGCTGGAACCTGAGGCGCGGGCAGTCATGGCCGAGTTGCGCAAGGGCTCAGCCGGAGCGCCGTTGAAGCACGACCTGCGGGCGATGCCGGCCGACTTCCCACCGTGGGAAGCGGTGTATGCGTTCTTCGAGCGGTGGAGCGAGCGGAGTTTGCCGATCGGTTGCGGGGTCAAATCCGTACCGCGTGTGGCCGGGCCGAACTGCCGACTGCGGCGGTCGTCGACGCTCAAACCGTACGCGGCGCCGACATCGTTGCTGCCGCCAGCATGCAAGACCGCGACGGCGCCCACCGACTGCTGGCGCTGCGTGAGCGGTTCTCCACGATCGCTCTGGTCTGGGTCGACGGCGGCTAAGCCGGACGCCTCGTCGCGTGGGCAAAGGGCGTGCTGCGTCTGACCGTGACCATCGTCAAACGCACCCACACCATCGCCGGGTTCGTGATGATGCCCCGCAGATGGCTGGTAGAGCGCACATTCGGCTGGCTGACCCGTCACCGGCACCTGGTCCACCCACCATCGCCATCATGCCCCGCCGCCTCCCCCGCGAACTCTCCGGTGATCCACCCCCACCACGCCGGGGCCAACCCGGACGAGCCAGCCCAACCACTAGCTGATCATTTACCAACAGGCTCTCAGAGCGAGTTTCACTCACCACTGAAGCCATCGAGCATACAAAGTCAAAGCGGCGTGCCAAGCACCATCAGCGAGAGCGCGGCCTCGCCACCCCTGGATCCCTAGAACGGTGCGGGCTCGGCCTTCAACGCTCCCGGCCGGGACACCAGCCCCGAGGCATGGTGGAGCAACCGGTTCGCTTTGACTTTCGAGATCGGCAACTGGAAGCGGTCTTCGATTTTTCACAGGGATCCATGCCACCTACTCGATAAGCGACGATCATGGCTCTGCAGGGGTGAATTCCCAGGTCAAGCCGAACCCAAGGCTGCAAGCCCACCCGACCGCAGCGCACTGGGCGCAACCCCCCGCACCCGCTTGAAAGCCGCACTAAAAGCAAACCCGTCCGAATAACCCACCCGCCGAGCCACCGAAGCAACCGTACTTCCAGGCTCAGCCAGCAAATCAGCAGCCAAATCCATCCGCCACCCCGTCAGATAAGTCAACGGCGGCTCCCCCACCAGCGCCGTGAACCGCTTAGCCAACGCCGCGCGAGAAACACCGACCGCCGAGGCCAAAGACGCGACGGTCCACGCCCGCGCAGGATCCGCGTGAAGCGCTCGCAACGCCTGACCCACGACAGGATCGCTCTGCGCCTCATACCAAGGAGGCGCGGACTGGTCGAACCACGCGCGAAGCGTGCACACGAGCAGCCAGTCCAGCAATCGGTCCAGCACGACCTGCTGTCCGGGCCGGTCCGCCGCGACCTCGGAAGCGATGAAGCGGAGCACGGCGTCGTCCTCGCCACTGCACTCCTCGGGGGCGACGAGCACGGGCGGGAGCGCGGCGAGCAGGCGTCGGCCGGCCCCGGGCTCCAAGGTGTAGACGCCGACGACCATCGCGGTGGCGTTGTCGTCGAGGGTGCTGGGACACGTTGTGGCGCAACGGATGTCGAGGGGGTCCTCGACGGATCGATCAGGGTCGTCGACGACGACGAACGGCGCGGGGCCGCGGACGATCACGGTGCCGCGGTGCGGGATGTGCGTGCGCTCGCCGTCGGACGAGATGAGCCACCCCGAACCGTTGATCATCGTGCACAGCGTGAGCGACGCGCCGTCGACGAAGCGCAGCGCCCACGGCGGGGTCAGGACGGTGCGGCCGAACAGGGCTCCGTTGGCCCGGACTCCGCGAAGCAGGTCACCGAATGCGTCCACTCCCCCACCGTAGACGATCGCACATGGTATCGAGCGCTTTCGCCATGGGACGTCCACAGTGCGCGGGGTTGGCTGGACCCATGACAGCGAACGTGAACCTGGTCCTCGGCGGTTCCGGCAAGACCGGCCGCCGCGTCGTCTCCCGCCTCCGCGAACGGAACCTGCCGGTCCGCCCGCTCTCCCGCTCCACGGAGGTCCCGTTCCACTGGACCGACCGCGACACCTGGGGCCCCGCGGTCGAGGGCGGCGGCACGCTCTACCTCGTCTCGCCGCTGGCGCTCGACCCGATCTACGAGTTCGTCCTGCGCGCGGTCGACGCGGGAGTGCGGCGCGTCGTCGCCCTGTCCGGGCGTGGCTCGGACCTCTACCACTTCCAGGCGATGCTGCGTGGCGAGCGGGCCGCCCGCGAGTCCGGCGTGGACTGGACGATCATCCGGCCCAACCACTTCTTCCAGAACTTCAGCGAGGACCCGCTGCTGCTCCCCGCGCTCCTCGCAGGCGAGGTAGTACTGCCGACCGGCGACCACCCGGATCCGATGGTCGACGTGGAGGACATCGCCGACGTGGCGGTGGCCGCGCTGACCGAGGACGGGCACGCCGGGCAGCTCTACACGCTCACGGGACCTCGTGGGATCTCCTTCGCCGAAGGCACCGCGCTCGTCGCGAAGGAGAGCGGTCGCGAGATCCGCTACAAGGAGGTCTCCGGCCCGGAGTACGTCGCGCACCTCATCGCCCTGGGCGTCCCGGCCGACGACGCCCGCGACCTTCGCACGGTCTACGAGGCGGTTCGCGAGGGCACGATCGTCGAGCCGACCGACGACGTCGAGCGCGTTCTCGGCCGCCCACCAAAGGATTTCGAGTCCTACGTGCGCCGGGAGCGGGACGCCTGGGCGTGAGTCTGCCCTTGGTGAAATGACCGCCGGGCCGTCCCGGGTGCTGCCTACGCTCGCCCGCATGGAGATCATCGAAGTGCTCCCCCGGCTGCACATGGTGCGGCTGGCGTTCGGCCAGGCCTACGTGTGGCAGGACCCGGGCTCGGTGACACTGGTCGACACGGGTGTCGCTGGCTCCGGGGCGGACCTGGCCGAGGCGATCCGCTCCCTCGGGCGGTCCGTCGAGGAGGTCGAGCACGTGGTGCTGACCCACTTCCACGAGGACCACGCCGGAGGCGCCTCCGAGGTCAACACCTGGCCCAACGCGAGGGTGCACGCCCACGAGGCGGACGCGCCGATCATCACCGGCGCCGTCCCGGGACCGCCCGCGGTGATCACCGAAAACTGGGAACGCCGGCTCTTCGAGCAGATCACCCCGGGTGTCCCGGACGCTCCCCCGGCGAGGGTGGACGTCGTGCTCGAAGGCGGCGAGGTCCTGCCCTTCGGCGGCGGAGCACTCGTCCTGCACCTCCCCGGCCACACGGACGGGAGCGTCGCGATCCACCTCCCGGAGCACGACGTGCTGTTCACGGGCGACACGATCTCCAATGTCGGCCAGGTGGCGCTGGGCGTGTTCAACCTGGACAAGGCGCGCGCGATCGAGTCCTTCAAGGCGATGGCGGCGCTCAACGCGCGCACGGTCCTCTTCGGACACGGCGAGCCGCTACTCGTTCCACCAGGAGGAAAGGGCCTCGACAGCAGCGTGGTAGCGGGCTGACCGGATGCGCATCCGGGCGACCTCCGTCGGAGACGGCGTGTGCGTGCGCATCACACGCGCAGTCTCCCCGGCTTCACCCAGCGAGCTGTAGCGGCCAGTGGCGATGCCCGCGAGCAGCGCCGCTCCCCTGGCGCCAGGCTCGGCGCCGTGCGTCACCTCCACCGTCATGTCCACCCCGTCCGCCAGCATCTGCGTCCACTGTGGACTCCGTGTGCTACCACCGGCCACGCGCGCCGCGCCGTGAAAGGGAAATGCGGCCTCAGGTAGTCCAAGTGCGTCCGGTGGTTGAGCACCACACCCTCCAGCAGCGCGCGCAGCAGGTCGGCACGTGTGTGGTGCGGACGAAGACCGAGAAATGTCCCGCTCGGACGGCTGCCGTGCGGCGATCCACGCAGGAAGGGCAGGTAGATCGGCAGGTCCTCACCCGTGTTCGCCGCAAGCTCTGTTCCGAGCACGGCCAGGACACCCGGATGGAGCGTCTTCGCGAACCACTCCAGGTTCGACGCCGACGCGGCCGACGTCGACATCGCCAGCCACTGCCCTGCTCGCAGGAACGCCCTCGCCTGCCAACGGGAATCGCTGTGCGGATGATCGGTGATGACCTGGTTGATGCTGAACGTGCCCATGACGATCGACACCGCGCCCGGGGTGATGGCGCCGAGTCCGAAGGCGGCGGCGGCGACGTCGTGCGCTCCCGTCGCCACCGGTGTGCCGACGCGCAGGCCGGTCAGTGCGGCGGCCTCGGCCGTCACCGTCCCCGCGATCTCCGCGCTGTCCAAGATCGGCGGGTGCCGATCGGCGAACTCCGTCAAGCCGTAGTGCTCGAACGCCGCCGCACTCCACCTTTGCGTGTGCACGTCAGTGAAGGACGCGGACGCCTCCGTGGGATCGGTCGCCACCTCACCGGTCAACCGCAGGCGCAGCCAGTCCTTGCAGAACAACAGCCATCGGGTTCTTTACACGATTGAGGGTTCGTTGTCCCCGCAATCACTTCAGCAACACCGAGGGCGATGCTGCGAAGGGCACCTGTCCGGTCAGCGCGAGCGCACGCGCGTCCTGACGATCTATATAGGACTCCGCGCGGGAGTCCGTTCCCAGGATCGCGTTCCGCACCGGCCGGAGCGCCGCATCCACCGGGTAGCAACCGTCGTTCTGGCCACACAACCCAACGGCCGCGATGCTGTCCGCGCCCACCGGCGCGATCGCCTTGCGAATGGCATCGGCACAGCAGTCCCAGACGGCGTCCATGTCCCGCTCGAACCATCCCGGGCGCGGGGTCAGCTCGTCGACGCGCGCCTCCGCCGAGCTGATCTCCTCCCCTGTCGAAGCATCGACCACAACCGCCTTCGTCACGGCGTGCGCACCACGACCGTCGAACCCGGCCTGGTGGACACCGAGATCAACGACCACTCCACCGACTCAGACGCCCGCGCGAGCGTGCAGACGCTGCTCGACTCCTGCCAACCGCTGCGCGCGTCCGACGTGGCCGAGGTGATCACGTTCGCCGTGACCCACCCCGCCCACGTCAGAGTCATTGAGGTGGTTGAGCGCACCGAATGACTCATTCGGTGCGCTCAACCCGCGATCAGAAGAGCAGGTGGCGCCACGTGTCGGCGGTCGCGACGCCGGTGGTGCGGAGACCGTTGCGGGCTTGGAAGTTCCGGACCGCGGTCTCCGTCCGGCCGTCGAGGACGCCATCGGAGCGATTGGCCATCCCGTGCGCCGTCAACAGCAACTGCAGCGCACGCACCGCCTCTCCGCTCTCGCCCGCGCGAACGGGCGCGACGATCAACGGCCACGTCTCGGCACCGACCAGGCCGCTCGACGGGATGCCGTGCCGGGCTTCGAGCCTGCGCACGGCGGCGTCGAGCTCCTGGTCGTAGATCCCGTTCGCGGGCACCGACGTCTCGCCCAGGGCGCGGAACAGGTGCTGGGCGACCAGCACGCGCTCCCCCGTGTCACCGGGCTGGACGAGCTGCCACGTGACCGGGTCGGCCTCGGGCGCGACGCCCATCGCGGTGGCGACCGCGCGGCGCAGCTCCGGCAGGCGCGCGTAGAGGGTGTTGCCGGGGCACGCGGTGTTGTTGAAGTCGCGGTGCCCGAAGATCTGCGACGTCGCGATGCCGTGCTTCTGGCACATGTACTTGCAGAGCTGGACCAGCGCGTTCCACTGCGCCGTGGTGGGGCCGACGCTGGTGTAGGTGCCCTCGTTCTCGATGCCGAACGCGACCTCGTTCTGCCCGCTGGTGTGCGCGCCGGAGACGTGCTTGTTGCCGCTGTTGAGCGCTTCCAGGCTGCGGTGGCGCCCCTCGGTGATGTGGCCGCCGCGGCTGTTGGTGAAGTGCTGGCCGGTGTCGATCCACCCGTTCGCGCTCATGTGGTGGTTCTGGATCGACCGGGACAGCGCGAACGCCTGCGCCAGGCTGTAGTCGGTGCTGTTCGGCGTCGCGGTGTGATGAATGATGATCTTGGAGGTGCGGTGGGCGAGGACCGAGATGGCGTCGCGGGCGGGCCGCGCTCCCCAGGCACCCGTGCCGTGGATGGTCGGGGCGGCGGCCTCCTCGACGGAGGCGGCGGCGGGCGAGGTGCCGATCAGGCCCAGTGCCGTGAGGGTCAGCCCGCTGCCGAGCAGGGTCCGGCGCGCGAGAATCGGTTCCATGGCGGTAACTCCTCGGGTTGGGGGCAGGGAACCCCAAACGGATGAGGTAGGCGCCCAACACAGTCCGCGTGCGACCCCGCGGCGAGCTAGGTCCTTTTGGCGGAACCTTTCGGTCTGCCGTCACAATTTGGTTAATAGTTGACGGTTTGACATCGTCGATACATGCACATCTCCCACTACCAGGCCGCTGACCTGCGCGAAGTCCTCGACGTCTTCGACAGCAACGTGCCGGAGCACTTCGCCGAGTCCGAACGAGCGGACTTCGAGGAGTTCCTCGGCGCGTTCGCCGATCATTACCTCGTCGGCCGGGAGGAGGGCAAGGTCGTCGCGTGCGGCGGGTTCGCGCCGCACCGCACCGAACCGGGCACCTGGACCCTGTGCTGGGGCATGGTCGCGGCCGGGCACCACCGGCGCGGTCTCGGCGCTCGACTGCTCAGGCACCGCCTCGACGCGATCGCCGCGACCGGCCCGGCGGCGGTGCTGCTGGCGACGAGCCAGCACAGCGCGGGGTTCTTCGAGCGCTTCGGCTTCGTCACCGAGAACGTGGTGCCGGACGGCTTCGCCCCCGGGATCGATCAGTACGACATGCGCCTGCGACTCTGAGCCGCATGCGCAAGGCTCTCGTGATCACCGCGGTGGTCGTTCTCGTGCTCGGCCTCGGCACCTTCGGGCTGTACCAGCTCACCAATTCGCGCACGTACCAGCTCTTCGGCGAGCTGGTGCACCGCGTGGAGACGCCGGAGAAGGCCGTCGCGCTGACCCTCGACGACGGGCCGACGGACTTCACGCCGGAGGTGCTGCGCACGCTCGCCGAGCTGGGTGTGCCCGCGACGTTCTACCTCAACGGCAACGACCTCGTGGCCCGGCCGCACCTGGGCAGGCAGATCCGCGCCGCGGGCCACGAACTCGGCAACCACAGCTACTCGCACCAGCGGATGGCCCTCGTCGGGCCGGAGTTCGTCCGGCGCGAGGTCGAGGACACCGACCGCGAACTGCGCACCGCCGGGCAGGACGGCGAGATCACCTTCCGGCCGCCGTTCGGCAAGAAGCTGTGGACGCTGCCGAGCTACCTCGCCGAGCACGACCGTGTCACCGTAATGTGGGACGTCGAGCCGGACTCCGGCACCGGGCACGACGCGCCGACGATGGTGCGCACGGCGCTGGCTGAAACCCGTCCTGGTTCGATCATCCTGATGCACGTGATGTACCCGAACCGCGCGCCGTCGCGGGCGGCCATCCCCGGCATCGTCACCGGACTCCGCCGGCAGGGCTATCGGTTCGTTACCGTGTCGCAGCTGCTCAAGCTCGGGAAATAGGTACTTTCTGAGCATGTCCTCGGTCGGCAACCGCCTCGTCGAGTCCACAAAGGACCACGCGGCGGCTTGCTGGCCGGAGCACGACTGGTCGGCCGCGCGCTACCGGCACGGCGCCTTCCACGACGTCCTGGTGCTGCCCGAGGTGGTCGCCCGGATCGGCACCGACGCCGAGCGCGTCGCCCGCGAGCACCGCACGGCGCTCTTGCTCAGCGGCATCGATCTGCCCTTCGCCGTGCCGAAACCGCTTTCCGAGCCGCGAACGCACGACGGCCGCACGGGCATGCTGGTGTCCCGGCTGGTCGGACAGTTCCACCCCGACATCCCGTGGCCGGATGCCGCGTCGGAGTTCGCCGAAGCGCTCGACGCCCTGTCCTCGGTCACGTTGCCACCCGGGTTGCCGCCACCACGCGTGTGGTGCGGCGGCGAGCAGTGGCCGGCCGTGGTGATGGACCACCTGGTGCCGCTGCTGCCGAGGGACCTGCGGGACACCGCGGCTGAGGTGGTCGCGGCGGTGATCGTGACCGAGTTCCGCGCTCCGGTCCGCCTGGTGCACGGCGACTTCGGCCCGCACAACCTGCTGTGGAGCGACGGCCGGATCAGCGGGCTGTTCGACTGGGACCACCTCTGCGCGGGCGACCCCGCGATCGACCTCGCTCCACTGGTGGGCATGTACGGCGCCGCGCGCGTCGCGGAGATCACCGACTCCGTCACGCTCAACCGCGCGATGACCCACCGCGCCACGCTCTCCCTCCAGGTGGCGGCGGCCGGAGAACTGACGGGCAACGTCGCGCTCCGCGAGCACGCCCTGAACAACTTCGTCACCCGGGCCCGCGCCGAAACCCTCCGCGATCCCGGCACCGGGTAATTCCGATGCCGCAGCACGCCGGCGCGCATAGGGTCGCGCTCATGCGGGACCTGACTCGACTGCCCAAGGCCCACCTGCACGTGCACCTGGAGAGCACGATCCGGTGGCAGACGCTGCACGAGATCGGTGCGGCCAACGGGGTCGAGGTCCCGGCGCACCTCGGCGACGGCACGACGGTGTTCACCGGGTTCCGCGAGTTCGCCGACGCCAACTCGATCATCCGGAGCTGCCTGCTGCGCCCGGAGGACTTCACCCGGATCGCGCTGGAGTTCTGCGAGGACGAGGCCGCTCAGGGCACCCGCTACGCCGAGGTCACGTTCACCGCGGCCGCGCACGGGGAACGCCTCGGCGACCTGGAGATGCCCCTCGAAGCGGTCCTGCGCGGGCTCGAAGAGGGCCAGCGCCGCCACGACATCGTCTGCCGCGTGATCCTGGACCACTCCCGCCGCCGTTCCGTCGAGCGCGCGTGGAAGACGCTGGAGCTGGCCGCGGCGCACGAGGAGGTGATCGGGATCGGCATGGCGGGCGAGGAGACCTACCCGCTCGCGCCGTTCGCCGAGGTGATCACCGCGGCGCAGGAGGCGGGCCTGCGCCTGCTGCACCACGCGGGCGAGGGCTGCGGGGCGGACAGCATCCGCGAGGCGATCCACATTGGACGGACGAGGCGCCTCGGCCACGGCGTGCGGGTGCTCGACGACGCGGAGCTGGTCGCGGAGGTGCGGGATCTCGCCATGCCCCTTGAGGTCTGCCCGTCCTCCAACGTGGTCCTCGGTGTCGCCGAGTCCTTCGCGGCGCACCCGCTCCCCCGGCTCGTCGACGCCGGGCTCGTCGTCACGCTCAACACCGACATCCCGAACATGACGGGGATCTCGCTGAGCGACGAGTTCGCCCGAGTTCGCGACGCGTTCGGCTGCACCGACTCCGAGCTGGCGTCGTTCGCGCGCGCCGGGGTGGACGCCTCGTACGCGGCGGACGAGCTGAAGACCAGGCTGCGTGAGGAGATCACTCAGTGGCTAGCGCGGCCTTGAGCTCCTGCGGAGACGGTGTCGCTGGTCCCCACCGACGGCGATCCGCTACTCGGCCGGGTGCTCCTCCGACTCGCGGAGGGCGCGCGCCGCCGCGGCCAGGACCTCGACCGGGTGATCACCGTCGAGCTGGACGAGCACGTGGTCGACGCCGAGCTCCTGGAGCCGCGCAAGGCCGTCGACCCACTGCCGGACCGAACCGCTGAGGATGCCCGCACCCGCGTCCGTGCGCAACACGACCGGCTTGCCTGCCGCGACGGAGATGTCCGCGGCGAGTAGGTCGAAGTCGTTGCGGTACGGGTGGATCCCGTCACCGATGCGGGCCGCCCGGCGCGCCCCGGCCGAGGTGGTGTAGCCGATGACGATCGGAATCCCCTTGTCCTGCAAGGGTTTCGGTCCGATGTCAGAGGCCGGGATGGGGTAGTGCTCGCCGTTGTGCGTCACGGGGTCGGGTCCCCAGACCGCGCGCATCGCCGCCACGTGGTCGTCCAGCCCGTGCCCCATGACCTGGCTCGACACCCCGGCGACGGAGAACTCCTCGGCCATCCACCCCGAGGTCAGCCCCGCGATCACCCGCCCACCGGAGAGCTGGTCGAGCGTGGCCAGCCGCCGCGCGAGCAGCACCGGCGGGTGGTAGAGCGCGTTGATCGCGCTGGTGCCCAACAGGATTCGCTCGGTGCGCGCGGCGACGAACGCCAACGTCTCGATCGGGTCGAACACGCACGAGTACGAGTCCGCGGGCATCGTCACCGGGACCGGGACCCCGGGCATGTCCACCGCGGCGTGCGGTCGCAGCCACCGGTCCATCACCCACACCGAGTCCAGACCGGCCTCCTCCGCGCGGACCGCCGCGGCCACCAACTCCCGGCCGTCGACGTTCGCCGCGCCGTTCCGCAGCGCCAGCCCCACCTTCATGCCGCACCTCCCTGAGCGTGACCACACGGTAGCCGCCGAAGAGGTTCGAGAAGACCGTGAATCCGTGATTCCGCGGAACCGACCACGAGGGCGGTCGTCATCAGCGGTGCGGCGAGCGGGACGAAGGCGATGCGGCGGACGACGGGCAGCTCGCCGACGGCGTAGAACGGCGTCCACGACGGATCAGCGCCCGCGATGTCCGCCAGCGTGTCGGTCAGGTTGGTGAACTCGGGTCCGCGCGGTGGGTCGATCCCGCGCTCGGCGAGGGCGGTCGTGATCAGGTCGTGGAACGGCGGATTGCGGTGCCGCGGGGCCAATCGGACCGGCAGGTCGGCGAGATCGCGCAGGTGCAGCTCCGCACGGTCGGCCAGGTGGTGGTCCGCGGGCAGGGCGACGATCAGCTGCTCAGTCCACATCGGACAAACGTGGAGGCCGGGCGTCGCGGTGAGGGCGCGGACGAACGCGGCGTCCAGCTCCCCGCCCCGGACGGCCTCCACCAGCTCGGTCTGCGGCGCGGTGGTCAACCGGACCCGCACGCTGTCCGGGAGTTCGTCCAGCACGCGCCGCACCTCCGGCCCCGGCGCCCGCCCCGAGCCCAGGCGCAGCACGAGCTCCTTGCCGGACTTGATGTCCTCGGCGGTGCTGCGCACCCTGTCGGCTGCGGCGAGCGCGGTGCGCGCTTCCGGCAGCAGGCGCTCCCCCTCGCCGGTGAGCCGCACGTGCCGCGTCGAGCGGTCGAACAACCGCACGCCCAGCTCGCGTTCGAGGCGGCGGATCTGCTGGCTGACCGCGGGTTGGACGATGTGCAGCCGCTCGGCCGCCCGCCCGAAGCCGCCCGAGTCCGCGACCTCGACGAAGTACCGCAGCTGCCGCAGCTCCACGCCCACCCCACTCATCACGATCGGTGATCACTGTGGGGAACAACCGGGTCTGGGTCCGTTGTTCCCACGCGGGTGTACTCGGGGCATGACACTGGTTTTCCGTGAAGAGGACGCCGAACTCCTGACCTACTCCCCCACGACGACCGGCCGCCTGCTCGCCGACAACGACGACACCGGTGGCAGCATCAGCGCCGGTCGGCTGAGCCTCGGCAGCGGCGCGGAGGGCGGCAAACCGCACTACCACGCCCGCTCCACCGAGGTCTTCTACGTGCTCGACGGGGAGCTGGAGATCATGCTCGACGACCGGCTGGAGCGCGTGGGCACGGGCGGCCTGGTCGTCGTGCCGCCGCTGATGCCGCACGCGTTCGGCGCACCCGCGGGCACCCACGCCGACCTGCTGATCTGGATCACGCCCGGGGTGCAGCGCTTCGACTACCTGCGGCACCTCGCCCGGGTCGCGCGCGGTGACATCCCGCCCGGCTCCGTCGCGGCCGATCCGGCCACCTACGACGTCTGCCCGGTCGACCGTCCGCTGTGGAGCACCACGCGGTAGTGCGTGGTGAGCCGGTTCTCGTCGTCCAGGACGTGGAAGGCCAGGCCGGGCGGCAGGTCCAGGCTCATCCCGCCGTGCTCCCACGGCAGCAGGCTCGTCGACACCACGCCGGGCGCGACCAGCAGCGGCCGCCCGGCGAAGGTCGTCACGGCGGCGGCGTGCGCGTGCCCGCACAGCACCCCGGCCACCCGCGGGTGCTTCTCGATCACGTTGGCGAGCCGGTCCGCTCCGCGCATGCCGAGCGCGTCGATGAAGGGCTCGTGCAGCTCGACCGGCGGGTGGTGCACGCAGACCAGCGCGGGCGCCTGTGGCGACACCTCGGTCAGGCGCTCGTCCAGCCACGCGATCGTGTCGTCGTCCAGCAGCCCCTCGTCACGGCCCGGGATCACGGAGTCGCACAGCAGGAACACCACGCCGCCGACCTCGCGGACGCGGTTGACCGGGGCGTCGGTCCCGGTCGGGTCCTCCACGCCGCCCGCATCGAAGTCCTTGTGCAGCAACACTTCCCGGAAGGTGCTGCGCGCGTCGTGGTTGCCGGGAAGCACCAGCACCGGAACGTCGGCGGACAGCGTGGCGCGTGCCTGCTCGTACTCCGCCTCGGTCCCGTGGTCGGTGATGTCGCCGCTGACCACGATCGCGTCCACCGGCGTGGACAAGCCCCTGAGGTAGGCCATCACCGCCGCGGCGCGCTCGGTCGCCCGCTCCCCGCCGTCGAAGTGGGTGTCGCTGATGTGCGCGATGACGATCATCGTTCTCCTCAGCTGCTCAGAAGGCGGGCCAGGGGATCGCGGGCCAGTCGCCGGAGGGCTGCGGGAACACGCCGGTCTCCAGCAACCGGGATATCCGGTCCTCGGTCGCGCGGATCTCCTTGCGGGTCAGGTGCTCCGCCAGCGCCCCGCCGAGGTCGCCGGCCAGCCGTTCGCGCAGCACCGTCAGCACCTCGGCGACCTGCTCCGGCAGCTCCTCGCCGATCCAGCCCCACAGCACCGTGCGCAGCTTGTCCTCGTGGTGCAGGCAGATGCCGTGGTCAACGCCGTAGACCGCGCCGTCCTTGGCGTGCAGCACGTGCCCGCCCTTGCGGTCGGCGTTGTTCAGCACCACGTCCAGGACCGCGAGCAGGCGCATGCTCGGGTGGTCGGCGTGCGCGAGCACCGCCGGGTCGCCGAATCGGTCGTGCGCCTCCAGCACCCTCCGCCAGCCCGGCTGCACCTCGTCCGGGGCGATGACGTCGACCAGGTCCGCCTCGGGCTCCACGTCCACCCAGAGCTGGACCATGCCGGGCCCGAACGGGCCGTCGCGCAGCGCGGTCGGCGGCACCAGCCCCCAGCCGGTCGCCTCCGAGACCAGGTAGCTGGCCACCTCGCGACCGGCGAGGGTGCCGTCTGGGAAGTCCCACAGCGGGCGCTCGCCGCGGATCGGCTTGTAGACCGCCTCGGCGCGCACCCCCTCGTGGCTGATCGAACCGAACAGGGTGGCGTTGGACGCGTCGACCAGCCGGCCCTGCACCTCGATCCGGCCGTGCCGGACCAGCTCCAGCGCGCCCACGTCACCCGGCCGCACTACTCGTCGGCCTCGTCGGCGACCGCGCCGCGGCGGTAGCCGTTCTGGCGCGGGCAGATGTGACCGTCCGCGTCCAGCGGCCCGTTGCACAGCGGGCACGGCTTGCGCCCCGCGGCGACGACCCGCTCGGCCCGCTGGGCGAAGGCCCGCGCCAGCACCGGGGTGAGGAAGACCCGCACCGCGTCCGGCCCCTCCTCGGTGTCGTCGAGCACGACCGACTCGTCGACCTCCTCCTCGGTGACCGCGAGCAGCTCGATGACCACGGCGTGGGACTCCGCGTCCCAGCCGAGGCCCATGGTGCCCACGCGGAACTCCTCGTCCAGCGGCACTTCCAGCGGCTGGTTGTCGACGACGTCGCCCGGCGTCGCGGCGGGCACATCGGCGCCGAAGCGCCGCTGCACCTCCTCCAGCAACGCCCCCAGCCGTTCGGCGAGCACGGCGACCTGCTGCTTCTCCAGCGACACGCTCACCGTCCTGCCGTCCTCGGAGGCTTGGAGGTAGAAGACGCGGTCACCGGGCTGCCCGACCGTTCCTGCGACGAAACGGTCCGGCGTGCGAAAGAGATGAATGATCCTGGCCATGGCACTGACGACCCTAGGACACGAAGGGCGTCGAGGCACATTCCCCGGTCCGATTTCTGATCACCCGCTCGGCCGGTTCGCCCGGTTTGCCCAGCACGTCCGGCCTGCCGGGGCAACCGCGCGGTTTCGCTCATCGCGAACAGGTGGTCCGGACCACTGCTTTTCAGGCAGCGCCATAATCGTCCACAGTAGACAGTGCTCGGCTGGCTACCCTCGTCCCGTGGTGATGATCTCGCCCTATGGGACCTGGGCTTCCCCGATCAGTTCGGCCGAGGCCGCCGCGGTGGCCTCCGGACCGCAGTGGGCCGGCCTGTACGCAGACCAGCTGTGGTGGGCGGAGGGCCAGCCGACCGAGGGCGGACGCGTCGCCCTGTTCCGAGCCCGCCCGGGTGCGGAGCCGGTCCGCGTGCTCGGCGCCCCGTGGAACGTCCGCAACCGCGTCCACGAGTACGGCGGCCGTCCCTACGTCGTGCTGGACGGGCCGCGGGTGGTCTTCACCAACTGGGACGACCAGCGCGTCTACCTGCTGGACCTCAGCGGGGGTGACGGCGAGCCCGTCCCGCTCACGCCGGAGCCCGCCACGCGCCACGGTCTGCGCTTCGGCGACCTCGTGGCCCGGCCCGGCGGCACCGAGGTGTGCTGCGTGCGCGAGGAGATCACCGGCCCCGGCCCCACCGACGTCCGCCGTTCGCTCGTGGCGATCGGCCTCGACGGCACTCTTCGCGAGCTGAAGTCCAGCCACCGCTTCATGACCGCGCCCCAGTGCAGCCCGGACGGCAGGCACATGGCGTGGATCGGCTGGAACCACCCGGACATGCCGTGGGACGCCACCGAACTGTGCGTCGCCCCCATCCGCCCGGACGGCTCCGTCGGCGCGCACCGCGTCCTCGCGGGCGGCCGGGACGAGGCGGTCTGCCAGGTCGAGTGGGCGGACAACGAGTCGGTCTACGGGGTCACCGACCCAGACGGCTGGTGGAACCTGTTCCGCATCGACCTCGACGGCACCGCGCGCAACGTCGCGCCGATCGCCGACGAGCTGGGCGGGCCGCTGTGGAAGCTCGGCGCACGCTGGTTCGCCCCGCTGAGCGACGGCAGGCACGCCGTCCTGCGCGCGGGTTCCCTCGCGGTGCTCGACGAGAGCGCGGGCACGGTCACCGATCTCGACCTGCCGCCGCTGTCGTGGTTACCACCGCTCGCCGGGTCCGGCTCGACGATCGTGGGCATCGCCAGCGGGCCGACCAGCCACGGCGCGGTGTACCGAGTCGATCTCGACACCGGCGACTGCGTCCGGGTCACCACCCCACCCGCCGGGCTGGACGACCCGGCGTGGCTGCCGGTCCCCGAGGCGCGCGTGTTCACCGGGCCGGACGGCCAGCGAATCCCGGCCTACCTCTACCCGCCGACCAGTCCCGACTTCGCGGCCCCCGAGGGCGAGCTGCCTCCTTATCTCGTGCACGTGCACGGCGGCCCGACCGGCCGCATCTCCGGGACGCTGGACAGCGAGTTCACGTACTTCACCAGCCGAGGCATCGGTGTCGTCGCGGTGAACTACGGCGGCTCCACGGGCTACGGCCGCGAGTTCCGGGAGCGACTGCGCGGGCAGTGGGGCGTCGTGGACGTGGAGGACTGCGCCGCGGTCGCGTCGGCGCTCGCCGCGGAGGGAACCGCGGACCCCGAACGGCTGGCGATCCGCGGCGGCAGCGCGGGTGGCTGGACCACGGCCGCGTCCCTCACCTCGGTGAAGGTCTACCGCTGCGGAGCGGCCTACTACCCGATCCTCGACCTGCTGGCCTGGGCGAGCGGCGAGACCCACGACTTCGAGTCCCAGTACCTGGACAGCATCGTCGGCAGGCTGCCCGAGACCGAGCAGCGCTACCTCGACCGCTCCCCCTGTTCCCGGGTGGATCGGCTCGCCGGACCGATCCTGATGCTCCAGGGTCTGGAGGACGAGATCTGCCCGCCCGTGCAGTGCGAGCGCTTCGCCGCGCAGCTCGCCGGGACCGGGATAGAGCACGCCTACCTGACTTTCGAGGGCGAACAGCACGGCTTCCGCAAGGCCGAGACGGTCGCCGCGGCGCTCGAAGCGGAGCTGTCCTTCTACGGACAGGTCCTAGGCTTCGTCCCCGTTGGTGTCCCGACCTTGGAGCTGAGCAGATGAGAGTCAGGCAACGCGCACGGCGCTTGCGTCCCGGGGACCGCGTGGCGGTGGTCGCGCCCGCGGGCCCGGTGCCGCCGAGCGTCCTCGAAGACGGCGTGCGCCTGCTGAAGTCCTGGGGACTGGAGGTCGTGGTCGGCGAGCACGTTCTCGACCAGCACCCGCACTTCGACTACCTGGCGGGCAGCGACGCTGACCGCGCCGCGGACTTCCAGAAGGCCTGGTGCGACCCGGACATCGCCGCCGTCCTGTGCGCGAGGGGCGGCTACGGCTGCCTCCGCATGCTGGACCTCGTCGACTGGCCCGCCATCGCCGCCGTGGCGCCGAAGATCTTCGCGGGTTCCAGTGACGTGACCGCGCTGCACGACGCCTTCGCCACCTACGTCGGTCAGTCGACGCTGTTCACCCCGATGAGCGCCAGCGTCGCGCTCACCGAGGACGCCCAGGCCGCGAAGTTGTTGCACACCATGCTCTTCGAGCCCGAGCAGGCCATGGTGATCGGCGCGGGCACCGGCGATCCGATCGTCGGCGGCACCGCTCGCGGCGTGCTCACCGGCGGCAACCTCAGCCTGATCGTCTCCGCGCTCGGCGCACCCGAGGCCCCGCCGCGCGCGGAGGGTGCCATCGCCGTCCTGGAGGACGTGACCGAGGAGGTGTACCGCCTCGATCGGCTGGTGACGCAACTGCTGCGCTCGGGGTGGTTCGAGGGTGTCGCCGGGATCGCGCTCGGTTCGTGGACCGACTGCGGCGGATTGCCGCAGGTCCGCGCGCTGATGGAGGACCGCCTGTCCGGCCTCGGCGTGCCGGTGGCCTGGGAGCTGGGCTTCGGTCACTGCGCCGGCCAGTACAGCCTCCCACTCGGCGTCGAGGCCGAGCTGGATGCCGACGCCGGAGTGCTCCGACTGACCGAGCCCGCCCTTACTTGACCGTCCGTTCCAAATGCCCCTAGGTCGCTTCGGGGCTGCGGCTCACTCTACGCCCCGATACTGGATCGCTCGGTCTTGAAAAGGGGTAGGGCAATGACGGAACTCGCGGGCGCGACGGCTCTGGTCACCGGCGGCGGTACGGGTATCGGCCGGGGCATCGCGCTGGCGCTGTCCGACGCGGGCGCCACGGTCGCCGTGCTCGGCCGGTCCAGGGAGCCTTTGGAGCAGACCGCGAAACTCATCTCCGACGCCGGTGGATCCGCCAGCGTCGTCACCGCGGATGTCACCGATTCCGCGTCCGTCTCGACCGCCGTGCGCACCGTCGTCGACCGCCACGGTTCCCTCGACGTCGCCGTCAACAACGCGGGCATCCTCACCGCGACCGGCCCGCTCACCGACATCGACGAGGAGCACTGGGACCGTCTGCTCACCGTCAACGTCACCGGCGTGATGCTGTCGATGAAGCACGAACTCCGCCAGATGACCGCCCAGGGCAGCGGCGTGATCATCAACGTCGCTTCGTCCATCGGCGCCCACAAGACCTTGCCCAACATGGCCGCCTACGGCGCCACCAAGGCCGCCGTGGTCGCGCTCACGAAGGCCGCCGCCCTCGACCACGTCGCCCAGGGCGTGCGCATCAACGCCGTCAGCCCCGGTTCCACCGACACCCCCATGTCGCTCCGCCCCGGAGAGACAGAGGACGACCGCGCCCGCCGCCTCCGCGCCGCCCTCCCCCTCGGCCGGGTGGGCCGCGTCGAGGAGATCGCCGCCGCCGTCCGCTACCTCGCCTCCCCCGACGCCGCGTTCATGATCGGCCAGACCCTCGTCCTCGACGGCGGCTCGGCGGCCTAGCCTCCCGGCTCACGACAAGAACGGAGCCGGTTCCGCGATCGGCTCCAGTTCTGTTCCGTAGACCCTGCCCCTGGGCGTGGTCTCCACATGCCGACGGCCCCGCAGGTTCTCGCCGGTTGCTGACGATCGCCGCGCACGTCGGATACCTGGCCGGATACCGGGCCGGTGGGGACGCGCCGCCCCCGTCGGCGTGCGGCGGCGTATTCGCGGTCTGCGTTCACTGCCGTGAACCGATAGTGAACTAATTCTTGCTATCTGTGTCCGATATCGATATGGCTCGACATCGGGCCGGTCATTGGCAGCCCTACGGCAACTGACGAGAAATCCTATTCGGAGCGCTCAACCGTAGGCGTGACGGTACTCAACGAGGGCCATAAAAACGACCACAGACACAGCGTCGCTGACAGATACATGAGGCGCCGACATCAAGCGAGGGATTATGAAGGACGCTGACCAGCCCCGAGTGGACCGGCGCCGCATGCTGCGGCTCTCCGGGGTCACAGCGGGCGCCGCACTCGTCACCGCGACGTACCCGGCACCGGCATCCGCCGCTCCACCGGTGGTCAAGGCGCCGATCACCCCACCAGAAGACCTCATGCGCGAGCACGGCGTGCTCACCCGGGTGCTGCTGGTCTACCGCGAGATCATCCACCGGATCGAGCACGGCGAAACCGTGCCCGTCTCGGAACTCCACGCCGCCGCGAGCATCATCCGCGTCTTCATCGAGGACCATCACGCGCGGCTGGAGGAACAGTATGTGTACGCCCCGCTCCGGCAAGCCCGAAAGCTCGCCAGCACCATCTCGACCCTGGTTCTGCAGCACCGGCGGGGCCGCGTCCTGACCGATCGGATCCTCGCTGTCACCCGCACCCCGGCCACCGCACCGGCTCGCCGTCGGCTGATCGACGACCTGGCGGTATTCGTCCGCATGTACGAAGTGCACGAAGCCCGCGAGGACACCGTTGTCTTCCCCGTCTTCCGCGAAACCGTCCCCGCCAAGCAGTTCAATGAGCTGAGCAGGATCCTGGAAGACGAAGAGGACCGCCGGTTCGGCACCCGGGGCTTCGCCTACATCGTCAACGAGGTCGCCGACATCGAAAAGGCCCTGGACATCCACGATCTGTCCCAGTTCACCCCGCCGCCCTCCTGACCACCACACACTCGCGTTCCCGCCGAGCTTTCGCCGACGAGAACCGGACGAGTCAGCGAGAAAATGAAGTACAACGTGGGACCCCTACAAGGCTCTTGTAGGGGTCCCACGCTTGTTGCGGGGCCGGTTCGATGACCGGCGAGGTCGTTGCGACCACCTTGCTCGTACTCCACAGCGGCAACCGAGCGCTCCCCAGGTCGTTCTCGACGATCAACCGCAGATCAGCCTCGCATCGCCTTGCCAAGCACCTTCTCGACGTCCCGGGAGCCGTTCACGCCGAGGTGCGCCCTGCCCGACGCGGCCCGGAAGCACCACCAGGAATCCCATCAAACCAGCGTCAACACCCGAGCCCCGTCCTCGGTAACCGCAATCGTGTGCTCAGAATGCGCCGCCCGAGACCCGTCAGCAGTCCGCAAAGTCCACCCATCCGAATCCGCCCGATAAGCGTCGAGCCCACCCCCGGTGAACATCGGCTCCACCGCCAACGTCAACCCCGGCCGCAACACCAACCCACGTCCGGCCCGGCCCTCATTCGCCACATGCGGGTCCTCGTGCATCGCGCGCCCGATCCCGTGCCCGCCGTGATCGGCCATGATCCCGTATCCGGCCTCGCGCGCGACGACACCGATGGCGTGCGCGATGTCCCCGAGCCGGTTGCCGGGCACGGCCGCGGCGATGCCCGCGGCGAGCGCGCGCTCGGTCGCCGCGATCAGCGCCAGGTCGGCCGGATCGGCGGCGCCCACGACGAAGCTGATCGTGGAGTCGCCGCACCAGCCGTCGAGCACGGCGGCGCTGTCGATGCTGACGAGATCGCCCTCGGCCAGGCGCAGGCGGCCGGGCACGCCGTGCACGATCGCGTCGTTGACGCTGGTGCAGATGGTGCCGGGGAACGGGCCCGGCGCCCACTCGGGGTGGTAGTGCAGGAAGGCCGGTTTGGCACCCGCCTCGGCGATCACGGTCGCGGCCACCTCGTCCAGCTCCAGCAGGGACACGCCGGGCCGGGCCGCGGCGCGGACGGTGGCCAGGGTGGTCGCGACGACGCGGCCCGCGGCGCGCATCGCCTCGATCTCCCCCGGGGTCTTCAACTCGATCACGGAACACCTCTCATGCGGGATAACTATACCGGTATTACTATCACAGCATGGTGCGAGTGCCGTTGAGCGAGTCCGAGCGGGAGCGGGGCGTGCGGCTGGGCCAGGCCCTGCGGGCGGCGCGGGCCGGGCGCAGCATGGCCGAGGTGGCCCTGAACGCGGGGATCTCCACCGAGACGCTGCGCAAGATCGAGACCGGTCGCATCCCGACGCCGGCCTTCTTCACCGTGGCCGCGCTCGCCGAGGCGCTCGGGCTGTCCATGGACACCCTCCTGCGCGAGGTGGCCGCACCGCCGGAGCCGCTGGTCAGATCATCCTGAGGACGCGACTCGGCCGGTTTTTCGTCACAAGAACATCACGGTGCGCGAGCGGCGCATTCACCGTCCCATCCCGTGGATGCGGCCGTCCGGGTGATGATCGTTCTCAACCGGGAGATCCGCGATCCCCTGTGCGACAGGGGAATCCCCCAGCTCACCGGCCTCTTGGGACGGTTCGGCCGCGGCGGCGCGCAAGACCGGCCAAGGGATTCCGTCAGGAAGCGGTGGCTCATGAGCCGACTTCGTGATTGACTCTGCGCGGTCGTCAGTTTCGTGTGGTTCAAGCTCGCGGAACGGAACATGCGGGCGTTGTTTTCTCCAGGTTCGGCCGGAGAAGTCGCGTGCAGTACCGACCAGGAGGTCGCGACCGCGACCCCCTACCCCGGCACCTGTCGAGGAGACTAGTTACATGGCAACACAGGGCACCGTGAAGTGGTTCAACTCCGAGAAGGGCTTCGGCTTCATCACCCCGGACAACGGCGGCGCTGACGTCTTCGTCCACTACTCGGAGATCCAGACCAGCGGCTACCGCAGCCTGGAGGAGAACCAGCGGGTCGAGTTCGAGATCGGCCAGGGCCAGAAGGGCCCGCAGGCGCAGCAGGTCCGCCCGCTGTCCTGACGCTCTTCACCGAAGCGGCCCCCCGGCTCAGCTGAGCCGGGGGGCCGCTTTCGTCCGCGCTACCGGGCGCGGTAGGGCTTGAGCTCGCGCCGGGCCAGCGACATCCGGTGCACCTCGTCGGGACCGTCGGCGAAGCGCAGCAGCCGCGCCTGCACCCACAGCTGGGCCAGCGGGAAGTCCTGGCTGATCCCGGCGCCGCCGTGGGCCTGGATGGCCTTGTCGACCACCCACTCGGCCATCAGCGGGGTGGCGATCTTGATGGCCTGGATCTCGGTGTGCGCGCCGCGGTTGCCCACGGTGTCCATCAGCCAGGCCGTCTTCAGCACCAGCAGCCTGGCCTGCTCGATCCGCACCCGGGACTCGGCGATCCACTCCTGGACCACGCCCTGGTCGGCCAGCGGCTTGCCGAAGGCGACGCGGTCCACGGCGCGACGGCACAACAGCTCCAGTGCCCGCTCGGCCATGCCGATCAGCCGCATGCAGTGGTGGATGCGGCCGGGACCGAGCCGGGCCTGCGCGATCGCGAAGCCCTTGCCCTGCCCGCCGACCACGTTGGCAACGGGCACGCGCACGTCGCGGAACTCGATCTCGGCGTGCCCGCCGTGCGCGGAGTCGGTGTAGCCGAACACCGTCATCCCCCGCTTGACGTGCACTCCGGGCGTGTCCCTCGGCACGAGCACCATGCTCTGCCGCTGGTGCCGGTCGGCGTCGGGATCGGTCTGCCCCATCACGATGAAGATCGCGCAGTTCGGGTTCATCGCGCCCGAGGACCACCACTTGCGACCGTTGATCACGTAGTGGTCACCGTCGCGCTCGATGCGGGTGGCGATGTTGCCGGCGTCGGAGGAGGCCACGTCGGGCTCGGTCATGCAGAAGGCGGAGCGGATCTCGCCTTCGAGCAACGGCTTGAGCCAGCGGTCCTTCTGCTCCTCGCTGCCGAACTCCGCCAGCAGTTCCATGTTGCCGGTGTCCGGTGCCGCGCAGTTCAGCGCCTCGGGCGCGATGGCGGGGCTGCGCCCGGTGATCTCCGCCAGCGGCGCGTACTGGAGGTTGCTCAGCCCGGCCCCGTACCGCGGGTCGGGCAGGAAGAGGTTCCACAGCCCGGCCTCGCGCGCCTCGGCCTTCAGCCCCTCCAGCACCGGCGGCGCCGACCAGCTCTCCGGCGCGGCCGCCAGCTGCTCGTGGTGGACGGCCTCGGCCGGGTAGACGTGGTTCTCCATGAACTCGGTCAGCCGGGCCTGGTACTCCCGGGTGGTCTCGTCGGTGGTGAAGTCCATCTACAGTTCCCCCTCCAGCGCGGCGATGCCGCCCTTGGCCAGCGGCCCGACCATCTGCCCCAGCAGCTCGAACCCGGCGCCCACGGTCTTGCCCTGGGTGTGCCGGTAGTGGATGCCCTCGACGATCACGCCGAGCTTGAAGTGCCCGAACGCCACGTACCACGGCAGCTCGGCCGGGTCGACGCCGGTGCGGGCGGTGTAGCGGGCGACCAGCTCGGCCGAGGACGGGAAGCCGGGCATGCCCGCGAAGCTGTCGGCGATCGCGTCGCCGATCCCGGTCAGCCGGTCCCAGTAGACGACCAGCAGCCCGAGGTCGGCCAGCGGGTCGCCGAGCGTGGCCATCTCCCAGTCCAGCACCGCGCTGATCCGAACCGGATCACTCGCCACGAGCACGTTGTCCAGGCGGTAGTCGCCGTGCACGATCGCGGCCCGGCCGCTGTCGGGAACGTCGGCGCCCAGGCGCTCGCTCAGCTCGTCCAGCTCCGGCACCGGGCGGCTGCGGGAGGCGTCGAGCTGCTTGCGCCAGCGCGCAAGCTGGCGGGCCATGAAGCCCTCCGGTCGCCCGAAGTCGCCGAGCCCGACCGCCGCGGGGTCGACGGAGTGCAGGTCGACCAGCACGTCCACCAGCTGCGCGGAGAGCCGGTGCGCACCGTCCTCTCCCAGCGCTTCGGCCTGCTTCCTGCGGCGCAGCACGGTGCCCGGAGCCCGCTCCATCAGGTAGAACGGCGCGCCGAGCACGTCGGGGTCGGTGCACAGCAGCTCCGCGCGCGGCACCGGGACCGGGGTCGGGCCGAGCGCGGAGATCACCCGGTACTCCCTGGCCATGTCGTGCGCGGTGGCCAGCACGTGGCCCAGCGGTGGCCTGCGCAGCACCCATTCGGTGCCGCCCGCGTCGGTGAGCAGGTAGGTCAGGTTGGACCGGCCGCCCGCGATCAGCTCCGCGGTGAGCGGGCCGGTGAGCAGGCCGGGGCGTTCGCGGTGCAGGTACGACTCGGCCGCGGCCAGGTCGAGTCCCGGTAGTGGGCTCACGACGCTCCTTCTCGCAGTTCGTCGGCCAGCGCCGGGACGAGCCCGGCGACGGCGGGGATGGTGGCGGCGGAGTCGGTGTGCAGCAGCGCCCGCATCCCGGCGAGGATCGCCCCGTCCACGTTGGGCTGCGCGTCGTCGAGGAACAGGCACTGCCCGGGCGGCAGGTCCAGCCGCTCGGCCGTGAGGTGGTAGATGCGCTCCTCCGGCTTGCGCATGCCGACCTCGCCGCTGATCACGAGCACGTCGAACAGCGGGGTGAGCACGTCCATCGGATAGCTGTTGCCCCAGCTGTTGGACAGCAAGGCGGTGCGCAGCCCGGCCGTGCGCGCCGTGCGCAGCAGGTCCAGCATGTCCGCGTCCGGCCGGACAGTGGCGAAGGCTCTGTCCAGCAAGCCTTCCGCCACGATCGGCCGCCCGTCCACAGTGGTCAGTCGAGCGGCCAGGAGGCGGTTGAACTCCGCGACCTCCAGCTCGCCGCGCTCCAGCCGGTGCACCGGCGAGTCCGGCGGCGCGTCCCGGCCGAGCCAGTCGCGCAGCATCTCGGTGTAGGTGTCGGTTTCGATGCCCTCCGCGGCCAGCCACGAGGCGAAGGACGGGCCGATCCGCGTGGTGAGCACCCCGCCGTAGTCGACGACGAGCGCGCGCACAGGATCCTCAGCGACCATTCCCCCGACATTACCGACCAGTAGCCCACCCGCCTACCCCGCCTCGCCGCACCCGACCCGTTGACCGCTGTCGTTCGGATATGGGAACTTCCTTGCGCCGCCGTGTCCATCGCCGCAGTTCGTCGCCGCCACCGACGAAAGGCAAGCACGATGAGGACCCGCCTCGCCCTGCTCCCGGCCGCGCTCCTGCTCCTCACCACCGGCGCCGCACCGGCAGCCGCCGCGCCCGGCCAGGTGCTCTTCGACGACTTCAGCTATGCCGGCTCCGCCGATCCCCTTGTGGGGCAACACGGTTGGCGCATCCGCGACTACCAGGGCGGACCGGGCGTGCCCGGCGCGGTGTGGTCGCCGAGCCAGGTGAGCTTCCCCGGCTCCGGCCCGGGCAAGGCCCTGCGCCTGACCGGCACGACCGACGGGACCGCCGCGGGGACCCGGCAGGCGGAGATCTCCCACCAGCGCAAGTTGTTCGAGGGCACCTACTCCGCCCGGGTCCGGTTCAGCGACCGGCCGGTGTGGGGGCCGGACGGCGATCGGCTGGTGCAGACCTTCTTCACCATCACCCCGCTGGCCTATCCGCGCGATCCCGACTACAGCGAGCAGGACTTCGAGTACCTGCCCAACGGCGGATGGGGCACCGAGGGCCCGACGATGTTCTGCACCAGCTACGAGACCTACCAGGCCGATCCGTGGTGGGTGGACAACGAGTCCCGCCAGGAGCCGGGCAGCCTCGAAGGCTGGCACGTGCTGACCTTGCAGGTCGTGACCGGCACCTTGCGCTACTTCGTCGACGACCGACTGGTGGTCGAGCACGGCGGGCGGGTCTACCCGGAGACCAGGCAGATGATCAACTTCAGCCAGTGGTTCATCGAGCTGGTCGGCGGTGGCGCCCGCGCGTACGAAATGGACGCGGACTGGGTGTACCACGCCGCCGACGAGCGGCTCTCGCCCGCTCAGGTCCGTGACCGCGTAGCCGCCCATCGCGGCGCTGGACGGTCCTTTTTGGACACCGTAGACCCGCTTGCGGGGTCGAGCATCCGCGCTGTGCCCGCGATATAGGGTTGGCGGATGGACCCGCGCAAGGCACGCACGCTGAACGCGCTGCTCACCGCGGCGGAGGAGATCTTCCGGACACGCTCGGTCGACGACGTCACCGTCGAGGAGATCGCCGAGCGCGCCGGGGTCGCGGTCGGGTCCATCTACAACAACTTCGGTTCCAAGGCCGGTCTGCACGCGGCGGTCGTCGAGCGCGCGATCGACGACAACCGCGATCACATGGACCGCGCGTACGTCCGGGGCGGCTCCGCGCTCGACCGCATCCGGGCCGCGTCCGACGCGTACCTGGACTTCTACCTCGCCAACCCGGACTACTTCCGGATGCTGGCCTTCCCCCAGGCGCCCGGGCAGTACGCCGCGGGCCGGGAGCTGGCGACGCGGCTGGCCCGCGCGGTGGACGAGCAGAACGACAGGCTGGTCGCGACGCTGCGGGAAGGCGTCGAGTCCGGGGAGCTGCGCCCGGTCGACCCCGAGCAGGTCGCGACCGTGCTGTGGGCGGCGTGGAACGGCATCATCAGCCTGCACTGGCGTCCGGACGACCTGCGGCGCGACGAGGCCGGGCTGCGCGGGTTGCTCGCAGCGGCCAGCGACGTCATCGCGGAGGGCCTGCTGCCCAGGCCGTGATCGGCGGACGCGCCCCAGATCGGGTGACGCCGATACGGCTTCGCAATGCGACTGCATTATTATGCGTGCCGAAAGACGTCGCCGTTTCCGGAAGCATGGTGCTCGCGTGCCCAAGCAGGTCGATCACGAGCAACGCCGTCGGCACATCGCCGAGGCGGTGCTGCGGATCACCAGCCGGGACGGGCTGGAGGCGGTGAGCCTGCGCGACGTGGCCCGCGAGGCCGGCGTGTCCATGGGCTCGGTCCAGCACTACTTCAAGACCAAGGACGACATGCTCGTCTTCGCCCTGGAGCGGGTCGTGGAGAGCGCGCGGGAGCGCATCCGCGCCCGGCTGGAGCCGCTGCTGCCGCCGACCTCGCTGCGGGAGCTGTTCCGGGCGATCGTGGTGGCGGGTCTGCCGATGGACCCGGAGAGCATCGAGGAGGCGCGGGTGATCATCGCCTTCGACTCCCGCTCCCACGTCAACCCCCGGCTGGCCGAGATCAACCAGCGGATCTACACCGAGGCGCTGGAGTCGCTGACCGAGCAGTTCGAGGGCCTGCGGGAGATGGGCGGTTTCCCGGCCGACCGCGATCCGAAGCTGGAGGCGGGCACCTTCCTCGCGGTGGCGGACGGGTTGCGCGCGGCCGTGGTGCTCGGCTCGCTGAGCAAGGAGGACGCGGCGCGGATCGCCGAGTACCACGTGGACACCGTCTTCGGGCCGGAGTGACGCGTTTGTGCAAGCGCCGGGCGGGTCCGGCGCCGAAGATTGACCCGTGACGAGAAAGATCACCTCTCAGCAGCGCCGCGCCCGGATCGGCGCCCGGCACCTCCTCGCCCCGTCGCGGCGGGCCGGCACCGTCACCGAGGTGGCCGACGCCGTGGTCGCGCTGCACGCGACCGATCCGGCCACCGTGTTCCTCTCCGCGTGGGCGCGGATGCGCGAGGCGGACCTCAGCGCGATGACCGAGGAGCTGTTCGAGGACATGGGGCGGCTGTTGTGCATGCGTCGCACCATGTTCGTGGTCTCGGCGGCCGTGGCGCCCGCGGTGTGGTCCTCGACCGCGCGCACGATCGCCACGAAGCAGCAGACGCTGTTGTTGAAGTACCTCGACGAAGGCGGCGGCTGGGACGCGAAGTGGTTGGCGGAGGCGCAGGAGGCGGTTCTGGCCGTGCTGCGCGAGCGCGGTGAAGCGACCGCGGCGGAGCTGTCCGCGGTGGTTCCGCAGCTCCGCGAGAAAGTGGTCGTCGCGGCCGGAAAGCCTTATGAGGCAGTGCAAACCGTGTGCTCGCGAGTGTTGCGCGGACTGTCGGTGGAGGGGCTGATCCGACGCACCGCGCCGCGCGGGTCGTGGACCAGCAACCAGTTCGGGTGGACGCTCGGGACACGGACACCGGAGCCGCCGCCCGCCGAGGCCAGGGCCGAGCTGGTGCGGCGGTGGCTGGAGCGGTTCGGCCCCGGCACCCTCGACGACATCAAGTGGTGGACCGGCTGGGGCCTCGGCGACACCCGCAGGGCGCTCGCCGCCATCGACGCCGAGGTCGTCGCCCTCGACGACGGTGAAGGATTCGATCTCCCGGGCGCCTCGGAGGAAACCGGGGAATGGGTGGCGTTGCTGCCGGCGCTGGACCCGACACCGATGGGCTGGAAGCACCGCGACTGGTACTTGCCGCAGGCGCACCGGTCGGCGCTGTTCGACACCTCCGGCAACGTGGGGCCGACGGTGTGGCGCGGCGGCGAGGTGATCGGCGGCTGGGCCCAGCGCAAGGACGGCACGATCGGGGTCCGGCTCTTCGGCAAGCAGCCCCGGTCGGTCGTGCGCGCGGTGGACGCGGAGGCGGAGCGGCTGCGCGCGTGGATCGGCGACGTGCGTTTCGTCCCGCGTTTCCACACACCACTCGAACGCGAAATCACGTCCAAGGGTAGGTAGTTCCACTTATTCTTTTTATTTCATATTTGCAACGGCGCCGCCCACCCGCCACGATAAGCGCATGAATAACAACGGCCGTTTCATCGGGGTGCTCGGGGCGCCCCTGCGCGTCCAGCTCTTCTTGCTGGTAGCAGGGGTGCTCGCGGGGTGGGCGTTGACCGGGGACAAGTCCTCGCAGCTCCCGCCGGGAACACGAATGGACTACTTGATAAGCCCTCTGATCAGCAATCCTGTGGTCGACATGGCACTGGGCTTCGGCGCGGTGCTGCTGATCGCGGCGATTCTGTTCGAAGTGCTGCGCACGCGAGAGCTGGACCGGCGGTGGTACGCGCCGCTGTTCGTCGCCTTGGCGATCGGCGGCTACCTGGGCCACGCCGCGCGCATCGTCACCGCCGGCGGGATCGGCGTGAACTTCGGGGCGATCTTCGTGCTCTACATCGAGCTGCCGGTGATCGTCGTGGTGGCCGCGGTGCTCGCGTGGCGGACCTGGAAGCTGGTCCGAGCGCCCGAGGCGGGTGCCGACCGCCACCCGGCACGCGCTCCGCTGCGCTCGCAGGTGCGGCTGCTGATCTCCGGCGGGTTCGCGGCCTGGTGGCTGGTGGGCGACCTGAGCGCGGCCACACCGCCGGGGACCCGGCTGGACTACCTGGTGCAGCCGCTGCCGATCGTGTCGCTGAGCCCGGCGATCGACGTGCTGATCGGCAGCGTGGCGCTGGCCCTGGCGTCGGCGACGCTGCTGGTCACCGCGACCACTCCGGCGCGCAGCTTGTGGCTGGGCCAGTTCCTGGGCGCGCTCGCGCTCGGCGGGCTGGTCGGCTTCTTCTGCCGTCTGCTCACCGCGGGCGGCATCGGCGCCAACATCGGCGGCGGGCTCGTGCTGCTGTTCGGGCTGCCGTTGCTCGCACTCGCCGCGCTCGGGCTGGGCTGGCGGACGACCCGCCTGCTCCGCGTCTGACTCACGCGTCCGAGCCGGTCCTGGTCCGGGCTCCCCTGCGGTGCAGGGCGAGCCGGACCAGGGCGATGACGATCACCACGCCGGTGGTGGCGCCGAGGATCGGGAAGACCGAGGCGAACACCGAGGCCGAGCGCAGCAGCGACCCGCCGAACAGCGCCGCCCCGCCGAGCACGGCCGCGGCGACGAGCGGGGGCTGCACCGCCGCGGTGAACAGGGCCGAGCGGTCGGCCAGCAGCGCGGCCACCACGCACCCGCCCGCGAGGGCGAACGGGAAGTAGACCTCGCCGAAGGCCATGCCCGCGGCGGTCACCGCGATCCCGGCCAGCGCGACCGCCCACCACGGCAGTCCCCGGCGGCGGCGTTCAGTTGACACAGTGCACTCCGTTCGCGGTGATCGTCTCCGGCGCCTGCTGCTCGCCGCCTCCCCCGCCGAGGCCCTGGCGCATCTGCACCGGTGGCGCGGGGACCGCGTTGAGCAGGTCCTGCACGAACGCCTTGACCTGCTTCGGGTTCACCTCGACCGCGGTGCCGTCGCCCGGGGTGGCCAGGTCCGAGCGGACGGTCGGGATGGTGTGGAACTCGATCCGGCCACCGCCGAGGCCCTGCGCCTGCTCGGCCAGGCTGAGCAGGTCCCAGTTCTGGTCGAGCACCACCGAGGTCTTGATCGCTTCGAGCAGCCCGGTGACCTTAGCGGGGTCGGTGAGCGTGCCCGCGGACAGCACCCGGGAGGCGAGCCCGGCCAGGAACGCCTGCTGGCGCCGCACCCGGTCCAGGTCGCCGCGCGGCAGGCCGTGCCGCTGGCGGACGAACTTCAGCGCGTCCGCGCCCTGCAGCACCTGCTCGCCCTGTGGGAAGTCGGCGCCGGAGTAGCTGTCCTTGACCGCCTTGTTCAGGCAGACCGGGACGCCGCCGACCGCCTTGGTGATCTGGCTGAAGGCGTACATGTTGATCTCGGCGTAGTGGTCGACGCGCAGCCCGGTGAGGGCGTTGACGGTCTCGATCAGGGTCCGCCTGCCCGCGGTCGCGTTGCCGCCCGCGGCGTTCTTCGCCCTCGCGTAGGCGGAGTTGAGCTTGTGGTTGCCGAACCCGCCCGCGATGTCCACGTAGGAGTCGCGCGGCAGGGAGACCGCGAACGCCTTCTTCGCGCGGTCGGCGGGCACGTGCACGAGGATCATCGTGTCGGTGTTCTGCTCGCCGCCCGCGTTGCCGGCCTGCAGCTCGTCGAGCACCTCCCTCGGCAGCGGGCGGCCCTGCGCGTCGGTCCTGCTGTCCACCCCGACCAGCAGGAACGTCGTGTCGGTCGCGGCGGCCTTGTCCCGGCTCGACGGGGTGGCGGGGGCGGCGATGACGTCGTCGGTGGTGACCGCTACGGTGACTCCGCGATAGGCGGTCCAGCCCAGGGCACTGGCCCCCAGCGTGGCGGTCGACACCAGCACGACGGTCGCCCTGCCCATCCCGGACAGCACCCGACGCCGCCGTTGTACCTGCTCCATGCTCGTCCCCTCGGCTCGTTCGCCTCCGACGCTATGGACGGTTTCCGGCCGCTTCCCCTCAGTCGTGTAACAGTCCTCCGGCACCTACCCCTCGGCTGGGTAACAGCGCACGTCGGCGGCGCGTTCCGGTGAGGGCGGTCACTCCGGCATGGGCAGAATGGTGGAGTGCGGAAGGCGAGAAGAGCACTCGGCTGCGCGGTGCTGGTCGCCGTGCCGGTCCTGCTCGCGGGCTGCGCCGCCCCGAGCGGGGTGCGGGTCGAGGGCAAGGCCGCCGAGGTGGAGCGCCCGCTGCCGACCACGGTCGCCGGCCAGCCGGTCACGGTGGACGTGGTGGCCCTGCTGCGCGGCGACCCCAAGGTCAACGAGAAGATCAAGTACATGCTGAGCCCGTGCGAGAGCGGCCGCTACCCCGTCGACAGCCGCTACGTCGACGTGACCGGGGACGGCATCAGCGAGGTCGTGCTGAACGTGCAGGAGTGCCGCCTGACGGCCTACACCGGCTACGGCTACAACCGCTCGGGCTACGTGTACGCGCTGCCGCCGGGGCAACCGCCCGTGCAGCTGTTCGCGACCGAGGAGTCCGGTGTGGTCGTGCAGCCCGACCCCGGCTCCGGCCTGGTCCTGGTGCGGGGCCGCTATCGCGCGGGTGATCGTTCGTGTTGTCCCAGTGGTGAGGAGACGACGGTGTACTCGTGGACCGGGACCTCGTTCGTGAAGGCGGGCAGATGACTTCCGCCGACGTGCTTTTCCCAGCGGAGGCGTCATGACTTCCGCCGACGTGCTTTTCCCAGCGGAGGCGTCATGACTTCCGCCGACGTGCTTCTCTCCGCGGAGGCGTCATGACTCACGTGCTGTTGGTCGAGGACGACGATGTGATCCGCGAGGCCACGCAGCTGAGCCTGGAGCGCGACGGGTTCCGGGTGACCGTCGCAGGGGACGGGATCGCCGGGCTGGCGGCGTTCCGCGCGGAGCGGCCGGACGTGGCGCTGCTGGACATCATGCTGCCGGGCATCAACGGCGTGAGCCTGTGCAGGCAGATCCGCGACGAGGGCCCGACCCCGGTGATCATGCTCTCCGCGCGCGCCGATCCGGTGGACGTGGTGCTGGGCCTGGAGGCGGGCGCGGACGACTACGTGACCAAGCCCTTCGACAGCACGGTGCTGGTGGCGCGCATCCGCGCGGTGGTGCGCAGGATGGGGCGCGCCGAGCAGCCCTCCGCCAAGCCGTTGTCCTTCGGCGATCTGGAGATCGAGAAGGACGGCCTGGAGGTGCGGCGGGCCGGGCGGCGGCTGGAGCTGACGCCGACCGAGCTGCGGCTGCTGCTGTGCTTCGCCGACTCCCCCGGCAACGTGCTGACCCGCGAGGTCCTGCTGGAGCAGGTGTGGGACTACCAGTGGGGCGGTGACTCGCGGGTGGTGGACGTGCACGTGCAGCGGCTGCGGGCGAAGATCGGCCAGGACCGGATCGAGACGGTGCGGGGCTTCGGCTACAAGCTCAAGAGCAGCTCGTGAAGGTGTTCCCCACCACGCTGCGCTGGCGGCTGAGCGCGGTGATCGCCGTGGTCAGCGCGCTGGTGGCGATCGCGCTGAGCGTGTTGGTGCGCACGGAGTTCGTCAGCATGCAGGTCGATGACGCGCGCCGGTTGCAGGACGAGCGGATCCAGTTGGTGCTGCGGGACTACGTGCGGACCGGGCAGGCGGTGCTCGGCAGCACGCTGGACTCCCCCGACGTGCCCGCGGAGCTGTTGCAGGCGGTCCGCGGCGGGCAGCGGGCCACCTACCTGGAGCGCACGCCGAACGGGTCGGTGATCTGGGCCGCGGCGGAGATCGACGGCAAGGTCCTGTCACTGCGCAGCTCCTACCAGGACCGGGACGCGGCGCTGGCGGATCTGGACGAGGTGCTGTTGATCAGCTCGGCCGCGGTGGTCGGGGCGGGCACGCTGCTCGGCGTGGTGCTGGGCGCGCGGATGTCGCGACGGCTTCGGCTCGCGGCGGTCGCGGCGCGGCACGTCGCCGACGGCGACCAGGACGTGCGGGTGCACGACGCGATCGGCGACCGGCCGCAGGACGAGACCAGCGACCTGGCGCGCGCGGTCGACGCGATGGCCGACGCGTTGCAGGAGCGGCTGGTCGCGGAGCGGCGGGTGACCGCGGACATCGCCCACGAGCTGCGGACTCCGGTGACGGGCCTGGTGACCGCGGCGGAACTGCTCCCGCCGGGGCGGCCCTCGGAGATGGTGCGGGACCGGGTGCGGGTGCTGCGCGGGCTGGTCGAGGACATCCTCGAAGTGGCTCGGCTGGACACCGCGACCGAGCGGGCGGAGCTGACGGAACTGGTGCTCGGCGACTTCGTCCGGCGACGGGTCACGGCGATCCTGCCGGAGGCCGAGGTGCGGGTGGCCGCGCAGGACCCGGTGCGCACCGATCCGCGGCGGCTGGAGCGGGTCCTGGTGAACCTGCTGCTCAACGCCCGCAAGCACGGCAAGCCCCCGGTGACGGTGGAGGTCGACGGCGCGGTGCTGCGCGTGCGCGACCACGGTCCCGGGTTCTCCGCGGAGCTGCTGCGCGACGGGCCGAGCCGGTTCCGCACGGGCAGCAGCGACCGCGGCGGCGGGCACGGCCTCGGCCTGACGATCGCGGTGGCGCAGGCCCGGGTGCTCGGCGGCGAGCTGCGCTTCGCCAACGCCGGCGAGGACGACGGGGGCGGTGCGATCGCCACCCTGGAGCTGCCGAGGTCGTGACCGTACCGTCCTCTGTGGACAGTGAGGGCGCCGCGCCTAGACGGCGGTGAGGACCTTGGTGAGCAAGGTGAACAGCCGCTCCTGCTCCTTCGCGGTGAGCGCGTCCAGCGGCATCCTGGCGGCGGCGTCCTTGATCAGCCGGGTGCGCAGCCTGCGCCCGGCGGGGGTGAGCACCAGGGTGCGGAAGCGGCGGTCGGCCGGGAAGGGGATGCGGCGCGCCAGGCCGAGGCGTTCGAGCTTGCCGCCGATGAGGCTCAGCGATCCGCGGTCGAAGCGCATCAGCTCGGCGTAGTCCCCGATGATCTTCGGCGGCGCCTTCGGGTCGACCATCCACAGCAGCCTGACCTCGGACTCGGTGAGCCCGCCCGCGGACTCCGCCACCACGTCCCTGGCCACCGACGCGACCAAGGCGCCCAGCATGACGGCGCGTTCCGCCGTCGAGGTGTTCCTGCCCATCCGCCAAGGGTATTGGGCTCGGTTCCAGTACTCGCAGGACGGTCGGCACGGCCGATCCGCGCCGCCCGGGCGCAGGTGGGCAGCGCCAGGGGCCACCGTGACCCGAACGTCCACAGTGGACAGTTCTCGTTCCTCGGGGTCAGCTCATGGCGTGCTCGCGAAGAACTCGGACACCTGGCGTTCCACGTCCAGCACGAGCGCAGTCCGGGTCAGGTCCCGCTTGTCGGACTCGTGCCGCAACGCCGGATTCGCCTTGTAACGACGCACGGCCTCGCGCACGACGTCCTCGCCGATGCGATCCCGGTGCACGACGGCGTCCACCAGTGTCCGGTACCGGTCGTAGATCATCGCGTCGCAACCGCGGTTGACCTCGTGCCACCGCGCGCCGATGTCGAAGGTCCGCGGGTCGTACTCGAACACCACGACGGGCAACCGGAACCTACCCTCCCGCGTGGTGCCGCGCGGCACGGCGATCTGCACCCGCTTCGGGACGGCATCGGCGAAGCCGTGCCAGGCGAGGGCGCTTTCCAGGCAGGCGACCGAGCCCGGCAGGCCGCTCGTGGCGTCCCAGATGTCCAGCCACAACGTCTCGCGGTCGCCGGTCTTGAAGTACCGGTCGCCGGGCTCCCGCTGGAACACCTCACCCTGGTCGACGAGGTCGCCGAGATCGCGCACGGTCAGGCCGACGGCCTCGGCCTCGGCGAGGAAGAACTGCGCGGTGAGCCGGCTCAGGTCCTTGGTCACGCCCAACCCTAAGTCGCCTCTCCGGCGATCAGCCGTTCAGGCGAGGTGGACGTGGAGATCACCCGGCTCGCAGAGCTCTGCGGAGTTCGCGCAGGTGGTCCATCAGGCCAGGGCACACCCACACGCCATCGCGCCGCGGCATCCGGGCCAGGACCTCCGCCAGATCTCCGCGTCCGCCGCCAGGGCGTGCAGTCCGAGCACCATCTCCCGGCGTTCGAACGGGGGCAGGAGGTACCACCTCACCCCGCCCAGCTCCCACGCCGTGGTCACGCAGAGCCCACCGCCGTGCAGGTTGAGCACCACGAACACCGGGTCGTCCTTCGGCTCGCCCGCCGACGAACGTCGTCACCAGCCCGAAGACGTGCTCCACAGGAACCTTCCCCCGGCGTTAGATTCGATCAATGACGCATTCTGCTCTCAACGGGGAGGCCGAGGGGGTGCGGGACCGGGTGCGGGAGCTGCTCGCCGCGCACGATCCCCGGACCACCGACCGGCTGGAGTTCCTGCGGGCCCGGTTCGACGCGGGGCTGGCGTGGGTGCACTACCCCGTCGGGCTCGGTGGGCTGGCCGCGCCCAGGGAGCTGCAACGGGTCGTCGACGCCGAGCTGGACGAGGCGGGGGCGCCGGACAACGACCCCCGGCGCATCGGCATCGGGCTGGGCATGGCCGCGCCGACCGTCCTGACCTACGGAACCGAGGAGCAGAAGCGCCGCTTCCTCCGTCCACTGTGGACCGGCGAGGAGGTGTGGTGCCAGCTCTTCAGCGAGCCCGGGGCGGGTTCGGACCTGGCCGCCCTGGGCACGCGGGCGGTGCGCGACGGCGACGACTGGATCGTGAACGGGCAGAAGGTCTGGACCTCCAGCGCGCACACCGCGCGGTGGGCGATCCTGCTCGCCCGCACCGACCCCGACCTGCCGAAGCACCAGGGCATCACGTACTTCGTGTGCGACATGACCGCACCCGGCGTGGAGGTTCGGCCGCTGCGCCAGATCACCGGCGAGGCGGAGTTCAACGAGGTCTTCCTGACCGACGTGCGGATTCCCGACGCTCACCGGCTCGGCGCGGTCAACGAGGGCTGGAAGGTCGCGCGCACCACGCTGATGAACGAGCGCGTGGCGATCGGCGGCGCGGCCATCCCGCGCGAGGGCGGGATGATCGGCGTCGTCGCGGAGACCTGGCGCGAGCACCCCGAGCTGCGCACACCGGAGCTGCACGCACGCCTGGTCAAGCTGTGGGCGCGGGCGGAGGCGCTGCGGCTGACCGGGGTCCGGCTGCGCCAGCAGCTCGCGGCGGGCGACCCCGGGCCGGAGGGCTCCGGGATGAAGCTGGCCTTCGCCAGGCTCGCCCAGGACATCAGCGGCTTCGAGGTGGAGCTGATGGGCGAGGCCGGGCTGCGCTACGACGACTGGACGCTGCGCCGCCCGGACCTCGTGGACTTCACCGGGCGCGGTCCCGGTTACCGCTACCTGCGCGCGAAGGGCAACTCCATCGAGGGCGGCACCTCGGAGATCCTGCGCAACATCATCGCCGAGCGCGTGCTCGGCCTGCCCAGCGAACCGCGCTCCGACACCGGCCCGTGGAAGGACCTCCCGCGATGAACCTGCTCTACACCGAGATCGAGGAAGATCTGCGGGCGAGCGTCCGCGCGGTGCTGACCGACCACTGCCCGCCCTCCGCGGTGCTCGCGCGCCTGGAGTCGGACGAGCCCTGCGACACGGACCTCTGGCGCATCCTGGCCGAGCTGGGCGTTCTGGGCCTGCACGTGCCGGAAGAACGCGGCGGGCAGGGCGCTTCGACGCGAGAGACAGCTGTGGTGCTGGAGGAGCTGGGCCGCTCCGTCGCCCCGGTGCCGTTCCTCGGGAGCGCGGTGCTCGCCACGACCGCGCTGCTGGCCTGCGACTCCGACCTGGTCGGCGAGCTGGCCGCGGGCACCACAACTGCGGCACTCGCCGTCCCGCTGACCACGGCGCCCGGTTCTCCTTTCCCCGCAACGGTGTCCGCGTCGCCGGACGGCCTGCTCACGGGCCGGGTGACCTCGGTGGTGGACGCGCGGGCGGCGTCACTGCTCGTCGTGCCGGTGGCCGGTCCGGCGTTGTACGCGGTGCGCGCCAACGCTCCTGGGGTGACGGTCACCGAGGTGCTGTCGTTGGACATGACGCGCCGAATCGCCGACGTGTCTCTGGCATCCACCCCAGGTGTCGTCATCGGATCGAGTGATCAAGCCACAGCCGCGGTGGAATCGGCCCTTCGCGCCGGAGCGGGTTTGTTGGCGTCGGAACAGATCGGCATAGCGGAATCGTGCCTGGAGCAGACGGTTCGCCATGTCAAGGAGCGGCACCAGTTCGGGCGAGCGATCGGTTCGTTCCAGGCGATCAAGCACCGGCTGGCGGACCTGTGGCTGGAGCTGGTGTGCGCGCGGGCGACGGCCCGGCACGCCGCCGACGCGCTCGCGACCAGCGCCGATGATGCGGATGTCGCAGTGGCGCTGGCCCAGTCGGAGTGCTCGGAACTGGCGGTGCGCGCGGCGGAAGAAGCAATTCAGCTGCACGGTGGGATCGGCATGACCTGGGAGCACCCCGCGCACCTTTCGCTCAAGCGGGCAAAGGTCGACCAACTCGCTCTGGGAACACCTGGCGAACACCGGATGACACTGGGCCGCATGGTCCATCTTCCGATGGACATACCGTCGCGGCGCCAAACGTGAGGCGTGGTTCAATGCGCGGCATGACCTCCAGGACCCTTCCCGAGGAACTGTTCCTGCTCGCCCTCGACGACGAGGACGGCAAGCTGCACTCGGGCGACGCTGTCGTGCTCGGCCTCGCCGGCGCCGAGCTCACCGAACTGGCCCTCGCCGACCGCATCGCGTTCGAGGACAAGAAGATCGTGGTCACCGACGCGAAGCCGGTCGGTGACGCCGCGCTCGACTCGGCGCTGGCCGGGCTGGTGGAGAAGGGCGAGCCCGTCAAGCCGTCCTCCTGGCTGAACAAGGCCAAGAAGCACACCCGCGACACCTACGCCGACCGCCTGGCGAACGCGGGCGTGATCGAGGAGAACAGCAAGAAGGTCCTCGGCCTCATCCCGGTGCACCGCTTCCCGGTCAAGGACGCGGCCGCCAAGGCGGAGATCAAGGCGCGGCTGGACAAGGTCGTCCTCGGTGACGTGGAGGGCGACGACCGCACCGCCGCGCTCGGCGCGCTGCTGCACGCGTGCAAGCTCGGCAGGCACGTCTACCCCGGCGGCGAGGGCAGTGACGCCCGCGCCCGGCTGAAGGAGCTGGCCAGCGAGGACGCCGCCGCGAAGGGCGTCTCCCAGGCGCTGGCCGCGATCAACGCCGCGGTCACCGCGGGTGTTGTCGCCGCCGTCGTCTCCAGCCAGGCCGCCAGCGGCCAGTAACCCGCTCCACCCTCTCCTCCGAAGGCGCCGCGCTCCTCCTGAGCCCGGCGCCTTCGGCGCGTTCACCGGTCGTGAAGACGCCCGAACCTAGTGCGGAGCGCCGCAGCAGACCTGTTGCTGCCACTCGGGGGTGTGCCACCACGTGGCGGGGTCGGGGTGTGCGTGGGTGTTGGCGGGCGTGGGGGTGCGGAGAACTGCGGCGGGGGCCATGCGGGCCGCGGGGGTGGCGAAGGGCTTGAGCAGGTCCTCGACGGTGTGCAGGACTCCGCCGACCATCACCTGCCGGACGGCCGCGGCCGCCTTGATGTCGGCGAGCGGGTTGCCGTCCACAAAGGACAGGTCGGCCAGTGCGCCGCGGGCGATGACCCCGAGCCTGCCCTGGTGGCCGAGCCAGCGCGCGGTGTTGACGGTGGCGGTGGTCAGCGCCTCGTGCGGGGTGAAGCCGTAGCGCACCATGGCGCGCAGGTTGGTGTGCAGCGAGATCGCCGGATTGTCCAGCGGCGCGTCGGTTCCGGCGATGACCAGGCCGCCGCCGCGGTGGATGCGCAGCACCATGTCCACATTGGACTTCAGCAACGCGCGGACCGCCTCGGCCGCGGGGAGCTTGGCGTCGTTGGCCTTCTGCACCAGGCGCTCGTACTCCCATGACGGGTAGAGCGTCCTGGTGCGCCGGTCCTCCACCAGGCTCCGGTCGTCGGCGTACATGACCGAGGAGTTGAACAGCGTCGGTGTGATCGACATGCCGGACCGGACGAACAGGGTGATCGCGTCGGCGTAGGCGCGGCCCAGCCGGGACACGGTGTGGGAGTAGCCGAGCCGGTTGGTGGCCCCGGTGTGCTCCATGCCGTCCATGCCGATGTGCTCGGCCGGGTAGAGGTAGTGCGAGGACAGCGGCATCCCGGCGCGGTGCGCGGCGTCGATCACCCGCTTCTGGTACTCCACGGGCAGCCGCACGTAGGTCTTGATCAGGTCGTACTGCAGTTCCCGCGCGCGCTCCAGCTCCAGGTCCAGCTGCGCGATCGACCGCGTGGGGCGCATGAAGTTGTAGTACACGCGGGAGCCGTCGATGGCCTCGCCGGTGGCGAAGAACCGGGGTCCGACCTGAGTGCCCGCGTCCAGCGCCTCACGGGTTTCGAGCATCTGGTAGACGGGGTCGCCCGGGGACCGCGTGGTGGTGATGCCGTAGGCCAGCCACGCCCGCCCCTGGCGGTCACCCCACTGCCTGCCGCGCAGGTGCCAGTGGTTGTGCGAGTCGATCAGGCCGGGCATGACGGTCAGCTTCGAAGCGTCCACAGTGGCCCGTCCGGGCCGCCACGGCATCACGCCCTCGATGCGGTTGCCGTCCACGACGATGTCGACGTTGCGGCGCAGCTCGCGCGACTGCCCGTCCCACAGCGCGCCCGCCCGGATGACGGCCTTTTCCCTGACCTCCGGCCGCTTCCACGTGAGGTCGAGCGGAATCGTCGCGGGCCGCCCGCCCTTGATCGACTGGCTGCGCAGACGCCCGTTGTTGAGGTACAGCAACGCATCGGAGCCGATCCACGCCAGCGAGTCGGTGACCTCGCGGGTGACCTGGCGCGCCGCGCCGGTGAACTTGCCGCGCGCGTCGACCGGGACGATCCACGCGGTGGACTCGACGATGAACGCCAGGTGCTTGCCGTCCGGCGACCACACCGGCCCGTCGTCGCCGCGCGCGGCGATGGACGCGAACGGCATCGGCTCCGTGTAGGTGAGCGCGCCGCTGGTCAGGTCGACGGTGAGGATCTGGCTGGTGCCCTCGCGGAAGCGCTTGGAGAACGGCTTCACCGCGGCGAGCGCGATCGTGTTGCCGTCCGGGGACCACGTGATCCGGCCCGGCATGAACAGCGTCGGCGTGACCTGCTTCGGAGTTCCGGCACTGCCATCCCCCTGGGCGAGATCGACGATCCAGGCCGCGCCATCGTGGTCCTGGTAGGCGATCCGCCTGCCGTCCGGGGAGAAGCGCGGAGTGAGCTGCGCTCCGGATAGCCCGGTCAGCCTGCGCTCGTTCCCGGAGGCGAGGTCGCGCACCCACAGGTCCGCGTCACCGGCGCGGTCGGAGACGTAGACGAGGGACTTGCCGTCCGGGGAGAAGTCCGGGTCGGAGTTGAAGTAGCCATCTGCGACGATCCGCTTCGGCTTGGCGTCCCCGATCGTCAGCAGCCACAACGCGTTCAGCGCGCGGAAGGCGACCTGCTTGCCGTCCGCGGACACCACGGGCGAGGCGATGCCCTTCGCGGCCTGGGCGCGGCGGTCGGTGATGTCGCGGACGAACTGCCGGTAGACGCGGCGCGTGGTGACCGGAACCGTGGCGGTGAACGCGACGTCGGCGACGGTGCGCGTGCTGAGCTTGCGACGGCGCAGGTGGCCGTTGGCGGTGTAGAGCAGTTCGTCGGCCGACAGCCACGTGGCCGGGAAGCCGAAGACGTCCTCGTCGGAGGTGACGGCCTTGTCCCCCACCACGAGCTCGGCGACCGCGCCGGTGAGCCGCATGTACGACAGTGTCTTGCCATCGGGTGCGAAGGCGGGGCCGTACAGCTTCGCGCCGCCGGTGGCGGTGACCGCCCTGGCCACGGCTCCGGAGGCGATGTCGATGACGTCGATCGCCGTGTCGTCCACTGTGTACGCGACGCGCTTGCCGTCCGGCGACCACGCGGGAGCGGCTTGTTCGGCGGCCGTGTCGCTCAGGGTGGTGATCTTCGTGTCGGCCAGATCGAGCCGGAAAACGCCGTAGCTGCCGGTGTTCCCGCGGTCCGAGGTGAACACGACGGACTTGCCGTCAGGAGCGAACCGGGGCTCGCGGTGGTCGTACGGACCGGTTGTCAGCTGTGTCAGCCCGCTGCCGTCGGGCCGGACTGTCCACAGGTGGTAGTTGCCGTCCCGATAGGACTGGAACACGATCCGGGAACCGTCAGCGGCGACGTGCGGCAGCGTGGCATCGCCCAGGTCGTCGGTGAGCCGCCGCGCCGGGCCGCCGTCGGCTCCGACCACCCAGACCGCCGTGACCAGGTCGAAGGCGATCAGCTTGCCGTCCGCGGACGCGGAGGCGCTGATGTTGGTGCCCTCGGTGAGATCGACCCTCGGCTCACCGCCCCGCTCCTCCTCGGCAGGAGCGGCCGCGGCGGCGGGAGCGGCACTGCCCAGCGCCGCCGCGGCCGCGACAACACCACTGCTGCGCAACAGATCCCGGCGGTTCAGGGCGCTGCCCACTGGCGCCTCCGCGGAACCGAGTACGTCGTCGCGACTCATGAGCGTGCCTCCCCGGACTACTTCATGGACCGGGCCAGCTTTGCACGAGCCCTTGACACCCACATCGCCGCGCCGGTGCGCGCCCGTTCGGAGCAGTCCGGCGCGGCGAACGGATCACAGGCTGCCGAAGTTCTGCGTCCAGTACCGGGTGTAGCGGGTGCCCGGCTGCGAGACGTAGCCGACGCCCAGCTCGCGCAGGTCGCAGTTGAGGATGTTGCGGCGGTGACCGGGGCTGTTCATCCACTCCCGCACGGCGATGTCGGAGTCGCGGTAGCCGGCGGCGATGTTCTCCGCCCACGCCCGGCCGTGGTACCCGGCGCGGGCGATGCGGTCACCGGGGCTGCTGCCGTCCTTGCCGGTGTGGCTGAAGTAGTTGTGCCTGGCCATGTCCTCGCTGTGGCCCTGGGCGGACGCGGTCAGCTGCGGGTTGAGCGTCAGCGCGGGGCAGCCCGCCGCGGCGCGGTGGCCGTTGGTCAGGTCGAGCACTCGCTGCGCCTCGGCCGCCGGGTCGGCCTCGGCGTTGGCGACACCGGGCAGGAGCGTGGTGGCGAGCACCGCGCCGAGGGCGAGCGCGGCTGAGCGGGATCGTGCGGTCATCTGCATGCCTTCCGCCGTCCGGAGTACAGGGAACGTCATGATCGCCGTCACCCGTTAGTGTCACTACCCCCGATCGGCCCCCACGCTTCGTGATTTTCGAAGCACGGAAGACTGATGTCTAACCTGCGTAGACGTCCTCGACATAGCGGTCAGTAGCGATCAGCTCGTCCAGCCACCGCTGCGATTTCGCCATGTCGGCGCCGGTGCGCGCGCTGTGGACAGTGAGGAAACTCTGCCGCACGGCGGGACTCATCCTTCGGCCGTCGCCGCAGACATAGACGCGCGCACCCGCCTCCAGCAGCTCCCACACCTCGTCCTGCTCGGCGACGATCCGGTGCTGGACGAACTCCCACCCGTGCTCCGGCGCCTGCCAGAAGGTCGGCCGCATCCGGACCGCGCCCGCGGCCTCGGCCGCCTCGAACTCGGCGCGGTGCAGGTAGTCGACGTCCGGGTGGTCGCAGCCGAAGTAGCACAACGCCGGAGCTGTCACGCCGCGCGCGACGCGGTCGGCGATCCCGCCGCGGAAAGGCGCGAGGCCGGTGCCCGCGCTCACCATGATCACTGGACCGTCCTGCGGCAGCCGGAACGCCTCGCGGCACGGCGAAACCCGGGCGCGGACGGTGTCCCCTGGCTGGAGCCGCGTGACGTGGTGCGAACCGACGCCGACGAAATCACTGCTGCGCAGCGGCGACACCATCAGGTCGATCTCGGTGGGCGAGCTCAGCGGCGACGAGGAGATCGAGTAGTGCCGAGGCCGCATCGCGGGCACGCACCGCAGGAACACCTCCAGCGGCATCGTGCCCGCCGGGTGCGCCTCCATGATGTCGAGCAGGCTCTTGCCGTTGGCGCGCAGGGCCGCCCGCTCGGGCGGGCACGGGTTGTGCTCGGCGAGCAGCCGCACGTGCTCGGCGGTCGCGGCATCCTGGAGTTCGACGAAGTGCGTGAGCAACTGCCGCACGGTCACAGGACGATCGATCGGCAACGGCGCCCGCCCCGAGAACGCGATCAGCTCGTCCAGGTCCAGGCGCAGCAGGCGCGCGGCGCGCTCGACCAGCTCCGGGCGGTTGTCCGGCAGCACGGTGAGGTGGTCGGCGGTGCGGTAGGTGACGCCGTCCGGCAATGCGATCCGCAGGTGGCGCTTGGAACGGCCGAGCGGGTGCTCGACGTCGACGAGCTCTTCGTTGGACAGCACGGTCATCCGCCGCAGTCCGTGCCGCTCGTCCAGTGCGGAGGTGATGTCGCCACCGATCGTCGTGACCGTCCACATCGGACTTTCCTGGGGCTTGGCGCCCGGGTCGCCGTAGGTCTCCAGCAGGGCCTGCCACATCCGCGCGCTCCATCCGGCCACGTCGCCGTCGAGGTCGCCGGACGCGTCCGCTTCTCCGCGCTCCACAAGGCGCTTCGCCCCCGTCTCGGCCAGCCCCGCGTCGAGGAGCGCGGGCATCCGCTGGTAGGTCGCGGCCCAGTTGCGGTCGCCGACACCGAGCACCGCGTAGCTCACGCCCGATCCGTCCATTCCGGACAGCGCGGCGGTGAACTTGACCGCGTCATCGGTGGGACGGCCGTTGTAGGAGGCGGCGACGATCACCACCGGTCCGTCCGTCGGCAGTCCACCCGCGTAGTCGTCCAGCGGAGCGACGGCGGTGTCGAAGCCGAGTTCCTTGCCGTCGTCGGCAATGCGGCGCGCGAACTCGCGGCAGGTGCCGAGGTTCGAGCCGTGCAGCACCCGTAGCGCCGTCCCAGCTTTGGCCTGTCCGGCGACCGTGCGCTCAACGTCCTGCGCCGGCGCGGTGACGGACACGCGCTCGGTGCGACGGGCCAGCTTCAACGTGAAGCCGGTCGGCTTGACGGTCAGCGTCTCCTTGATCTCCAGTTGGTAGTTCGCGTGGTCGATCAGCCGGTAGCGGTGGATCAGCAACCCGAGCAGCAAGGTGGCTTCGTGCAGCGCGAACTGGCGGCCGATGCACGCTCGCTCCCCGGTGCCGAACGGCTTGAACGCGTGCACCGGGCGCGCCTTCTCGCGTTCAGGGGTGAACCGGTCGGGGTCGAACGCCTCGACGTTGTCACCCCACACGGCGTCCCGGTGCAGCGCGGGCGCGAGCACCATGACCCACTGCCCTTTGTGGATCGGATGCCCGCCGATGGTCGTGTCCACGATGGCCTCGCGGGCGAAAGCGGCCGCGGTGGGCCACAACCGCAGCGCCTCGTTGAGGATCTGCCGGACGTAGCGGAGCTTGCCGACGTCGGCGAAGTCGGGGTCGGGGCGCTCGGCGTCGCCCCACATCGCGTCGACCTCGGCCTGCGCGCGGGCCAGCACCACGGGGTTCTTGACCAAGTAGTGCAGGGCGAAGGACAGCGCTCCCGAGGTGGTCTCGTGCCCGGCGATCAGGAAGGTGATCACCTGGTTGCGGATGTTCACCTCGTCCAGCTCGCCGCCGTCGAGCATGAGCCCGAGCAGGTCCCCGGTGCCGCGCTCCCCGCTCGCCTTCCGCGCGGCGATCACGTCGTCGACGATCTTGTTCATCAGCGCGACGTCCTGTTCGAAGCGCCGGTCGTCCCCCCGGTGCAACGGCGCCGTCCACGGCAGCTCGCGGGTCTTGGCCTGGACGTAGCCGAGGCTGCGGGCGAGCGCGCTGACGAAGGGGTGCTCGGTCTCGCGCTCGAAGGAGCCGAAGTCGTAGCCGAACCCGGCGAGGCCGATGGTGTCCATGGTCAGCTTCGTCATGTCCTCGGCGACGCGCACCGGCTCGCCGCCGACGTGGGCGTCCCAGCTCCCGATCAGCGTCCTGGCCACCTTGAGCATGGTCGGGTGGTAGGTGCGCATCGAGCTCATCGCGAACGCGGGCAGCAGCACGTCGTGCGCCTTCTGCCAGTTCGGCTCGTGGTTGTAGGCGGTGAACAGTCCGTCCCCGGCGATGCGGCGGATCATCGCGAGCCCGGGAGCGACGTGCTTGGCGAAGCGGGTCTCGTCGGAGACCTCGGCGACCAGGTCGGCACCGCAGACGAAGACCACGTCGCGGTCCAGGAAGCGGCGGGTGAAGATCGGCCCCAGCTCGCGGGCGTTGGCCAGCGCGGTCTGCAGCGGCCTGCGGCGGACGTCGCCGCCGAGGAGGTCGCCGAGCAGCGGGAGACGGTGGGGCGGGTGCGGGAGCCGGGTGACGTCCATGTGATCAACAGTCGCAGCGCCGGGGAGCGCGACCGGCCACCCGTACTGCAGAATCCTGTAGTGCCTTCCGATCGATCCGCCGTTGACGGCCTGCTGGAGCTGCTGGTAGCGACCGAGGTGATCGCGGCCTTCCGCGACCGGGACGGCCGCTACGTCTGGGCCTCCCCCGCCTACCAGCGCATGGTCGGTGGCGAGGTGACCGGGACCCGCGTGGCCGACTGGGCCGACGCGGCGACGGCCGAGCGGGTCCGCACCGAGGACGAGCGCGTGTGGGCGGGTCACGTCGTGCGCTGGTCGCCGGAGAACCCCGGCCACTTCACCGCGGCAGGCGGCGACCGAGTCTGGCTCGCGGGAAGGAAGTCCCTGGTCAGCGGGCCGCTGCTGGGCATGATCGCGGTGGACACGAGCGCATGGCTGGCCGACCGCCGCGAGCTGACCGCGGCCCAGACCCGGCTCAGCCGGTTCCTCGCGCACGCCCCGGCGATCTCGGCGATCACCGACGCCGAGCACCGCTACGTGTGGGTGGGCGGACTCGGCCCGGTGGACGCGCTCGGCCGCTCGGTCGCCGAGGTCCTGCAGCCCGAAGTGGCCGCGCAGGTCGTCGAGCAGAACGCGGCGGTGCTCGCCTCCGGGCAGTCGCGACAGGTACGGCTGAGCACGCCGACCGAGGAGTGGTCGGGCCACCGTTTCCCGCTGCCGCAACCGGATGGCAGCACACATGTCGGGGCGCTTCTCCTCGACGTCACCGAGCAGGAGCGGGCCCGCCGGTCGGCGGCGACGTGGCGGAACCGGTTCCTGGCGCTGCTTGACCGCTCCCCCGTGCCGACGTGCGTGGCGGCGATGAACGGCCGGATCACCGTCGCCAACCCGGCGATGGCCGCGGCGCTGGGCCGTCGTCCCCGCGAGTTGGTCGACGCCGACCTGGAGGTCCTGTTCACCACGACCGACACGGCGACGCGGCAGCGATTGCTGCACGAGCTGCTCACGCGGCGGTTGGCGCGCCGCTCATTGCACGTCACCTGGGCTGAGCACTCCGGGACGCTCACCGTGCAGGGGGTGCCCGACGAAGAGGGCTCGGTGCTGTTGGTGACGCTGACGGTTGATCCGGTCGCCGCGCCGGAGCCGCCGCAGTTGTCCTTGCGGGAGAAGGAAGTGCTGACGCGGATCGCCGCAGGGGAGAGCACGGCCATGATCGCCCGCGCGCTCGGCTTGACGGTGGAGGGGGTGACGTACCACGTGACGCGCATGGTGAAGCGTTTCGGCGTCCCGAACCGCACAGCGCTCGTCGCGCGCGCGTTCACCCTCGGCGTGCTGCCGGGTTAGGCTTCGTCGCGTGGGGGACTTCTTATCTCGCTACGACGCGGTTCTGGCGCGCTGGCCGGTCCCGGTGGAGCCGGTCGACGTGGAGTCCGAGTTCGGCACGACGCGCGTGCAGGTCTGCGGACCGCCGGATGGCACGCCACTCGTGCTGCTGCACGGCGGAGGGGCCACGTCCACGGTCTGGTTCGACACCGTCGGAGCTCTCGCGATCACCCACCGGGTCCACGCGCCCGACCAGATCGGCGAACCCGGCCGCAGCATCCACAATGGACGTCCTATGAGGACGGTGGAGGACCAGCTGGACTGGCTCAATTCCGTCGTGGACCACTTCGGCTTGGCCACGTTCCGGCTCGGCGGGCACTCCTCCGGAGCCGCGATCGCCTACAACTACGCGGTGCGCTCCCCCGGGCGCGTCGACCGGCTCGTGCTGCTCGATCCGACCCAGTGCTTCGCCGGGCTGCGCGTCGGCTACCTGCTGCGGGCGATTCCCGGCCTGCTCAAGCCGACTCCGGCCCGGCTGCGGTCCTTCCTGACCTGGGAGACCGGCGGTGACGTCGACCCGGAATGGCTGGAGCTGGCCGCCGCGGGCGCGGAGTTCCCGTCGTCGAAGACCGTTGCCGCGCGCCGCCCGAAGGTGAACCGGCTGGACGTGCCGACCCTGGTGGTGATCGCCGGGGACAGCCGCTGCCACGATCCCGACAAGGTCGCCGACAACGCCGGAAAGGTGTTGTCCACCAGCGTGATCGCGTTGCTCGGCGGGGTCACGCACCACATGTTGCCGATGCGCCCCGCCGAGCGGGTCAACCCGATCCTCACCGAGTTCCTGGCGAGGTGACCGACGCCGTGCGCAGCCGGGCCAGCAGCAGGCACGGCAGCGCGGCGGAGGCTTCGACGGCGGCGCTGGCCAGCATCACCGGCGTGGTGCCGAACTCTCCGGCCAGCCAGCCGACCGCGGCCATGACCAACGGTGTGACGCCGAGGGTGAGCAGGGCCTGCACGCTGCTCGTGCGGCCGCGGAAGGCGTCGTCGGTGTTGGCCTGGCTCAACGATCCGCACAGGATGCCCAGTGGCCCGCCGAGCAGGCCGACCAGCACGGTGGACGCGACCGCCAGACCGAGGTCCGGGGCGAGGGTGGCCCCCGAGATGCCCACGGCCTCCCCCACAGCGCAGGCGGCGATGCCGATGCCGATGTGGTGGCGGATGCGGACGCGGAGCATGACGACGGCTCCCACTGCCGCGCCGACCCCGAAGCCCGCCAGCAGGAAGCCGATTCCGTTGGCGCCCCAACCACGTTCCTCCGACAGCAGTGCCAGGCCGAGGTTCATCGGTCCGACGAAGCCGATGTTGAACAGCAGGGTCACCAACATCAACGGCAGCAACACCTTGTGGGACACCAGGTATCGCAGTCCCGCGCGCAACGCCGCGCCGTAGGGCTCGCGCTCCTCGACCTGCTCGATCGGCCTCGGGTTCAGGGTGCGGATCGCCAGCAACGACACGACGAAGGTCACCGCGTTGGCCGCGCACGCGAGCGCGAGACCGCCCACCGTGACGAGCGCTCCGCCCAACGGGGCGCCCAGCATGAGAGCGGCACGAACACCGAGTTCCCGCAGCGCGGCCCCGTCGGAGAGCTGTTCGGTCTCCAACAGGCGCGGGCGCAGCGAGCCTGCGGCCGGCATGAACACCGCGTCCACCGCTCCGAAGATCAACGCGACCACGACCAGCAACCACAGTTCCGTTGCCGTCACCGCGATCCCGGCCGCGAGCAACATGATCATCGCCCGGAGGGCGTCACTGCCGACCATCAGGCGACGCGCGTCGAACCGATCGGCGAGCGGGCCGCCGAGCACCATCAGCAGCAGCCTCGGCACCGCCGACAGCGCGAGGACGACACCGGCGACCCCGGGCGAGGCCAGCTCGACCGCGGCCCAGGACAGAGCGACGTACCAGATCTGGTCGCCGAGAACGGAGACGGCCTCTCCGGCGACGTAGCGGCGGTACTGCGGAACGCGGTAGGCGGGAACGGCGACAGTCACGGTCTCTCCGGGAAGGCGTGCAGGAACATGAAGACGTGCTCGCGGCCGTCGTCGACGCCGCCCTTGCCAACGTGCGACCAGCGGATCAGCACCTCCTGGAGCTCCTCGCTCATCGCGCGCAGCTCGTCCGGGGTCAGGCGCAGCCCGCCCTCCGTCGAGGTCGCCGCCTCCACCCACTCGACCGGCCAGGAGTCGCGCTCGCGCTCGTAGGTGCGCAGCCGTTCCAGCTGGTCGGCGACCATCTGCGCCTTCACCGTGTCGGCGATGGCCCGGCTCTCCGGGTCGGTGAAGTCCAGGTGCGACCAGCTCGTGGAGCCGGGGACCGCGCGCCACCACCGCTCCCGCCGATCGCGGGCCAGCTCCGGCGCCTCCTCGATGTAGCCGGTCCGGCCCAGCTCCCGCAGGTGGTAGCTGACCAGGCCCGGATCGGACTCGGTGCGCTTGGCCAGCGCACCCGCCGTCGCCGGGCCGAGCTGGCACAACAGCCGGTACAGCTGCCGTCGCAGCGGCTGCGCCAGGCCCTTCAGCACGTCCGGGTCGGTGATCTTGCGGCGTTCGGTCACGGCACCACGCTATATCCAGAAGAAAACTTCCGGAAGAGTTCTTCTGGATCGGACAGGTCTGCGGACAAGATCTTGACCGCCGCTCCCGGCAGCACTGGACTGGAGGTCCGCCGCAGCCGGAGCCGCACGAAAGGCACCCCCATGCTGTTCCGCAGACGGCGGATCACCGCCCTGCTCACCGCGGTCCTGCTGCCGCAGGTCGTCCCGGTGGCGCCGGCCGTCGACCCGGCCGCCCACGTCAACCCGTTGATCGGCACCAAGGGCGGGGAGACCTGGCCCGGCGCGGACACCCCCTTCGGCATGCTCCAGTGGAGCCCGGAGAACACCAGGGGCAACCAGAACCGCACCGTCCGCCCCGGCGGTTACGGCTACGACCACACCAAGATCCGCGGCTTCAGCCTCACCCACCTGTCCGGAACGGGCTGCGCTGGCGCGTTCGGTGACATCCCGTTCCTGCCCCATCCCGTTCCTGCCCCATCCCGGTGAGGTCACCAGCTCCCCCACCGCCGACCTCACCGACTCCGTCCACGCCAGCACCTTCAGCCACGCCAACGAGATCGCGCAGCCGGGCTACTACTCGGTCGGCCTGGACTCCGGCGCCCGCGCGGAGCTGACGGCGACGACGCGCACCGGCTCCGGCCGCTTCACCTATCCCGCGGGCAAACCGGCCACGATGCTGTTCCGCACTTCCAGCTCGGAGGTCGGCTCCAGCGACGCCACGGTGCAGATCGACGCCGCGACGCGCACGGTCAGCGGCTCGGTCACGGGTGGCAACTTCTGCGGGTACATCAACGAAGTCGGCCGTCGCAGCTACTACACGCTGCACTTCACCGCCGAGTTCGACAAGCCTTTCACCAGCACCGGGACCTGGCAGGACGACAAGGTCAACCCCGGCTCCACCACCGCGCGCGGCGGCACCGGCTGGACCACCGGCTCCTTCCCGAACGCGGGCTGGCCCGTGCCGGGCAAGGGCTCCGGCGGCTACGTCACCTTCGACACCGGTGGTCAACCGGTCAACGTCCGCGTCGGTATCTCCTTCGTCAGCCCTGAAGGCGCACGTGCGAACCTCCGCGCCGAGAACCCGCCCGGCACCACGTTCGACCGAGTGCGCTCGAACGCGTACGAGGCGTGGAAGCGGCAGCTGTCCCGGGTCAAGGTGTCGGGAGGGACCCGCGACCAGCTCACCACGTTCTACACCGCGATCTACCACTCCCTGTTGCACCCCAACGTGTTCAACGACGTCGACGGGCGCTACGCCGGCATGGACCAGAAGGTGCACCGCATCGGCGGGCGGCAGCGGGCCCAGTACGGGAACTTCTCCGGCTGGGATGTCTACAGAGGACAGTTGCAGCTGGTGACCCTGCTCGAACCCGACGTGGGCTCGGACATCGCCCAGTCGCTGTACAACCAGGCTCGGCAGAACAACGGCATCTGGGACCGCTGGACCCACGGCGCGGGTGGCACCCACGTGATGACCGGCGATCCCGGTCCCGTGTCCGTGGCGAGCATCTATGCCTTCGGCGGCACCGAGTTCGACGCGCGCGGCGCGCTCAGGTCGATGACCACCTCGGCACGCACGGTCAAGCCCGAAGACCTCAGCCGCGACGGGTGGAACGTCATGGTGGTCGGCCAACGGCCTTCGCTGGACAAGTACCTCAGCCAGCACTACGTCCCCGCTGACGGCAACGCGTGGGGCGGCGCGGGCGAGACCTTGGAGGACGTCTCCGCCGACTTCGGCATCGCGCAGTTCGCGCGCAGGCTCGGCGACACCCGCTCGCACGACGAGTACCTGGCCCGATCGGGCTACTGGCGCAATGTCTTCAACCCCGCGACCGGACACATCCAGGACCGCATGTCCGACGGCACCTGGCGCGCCCCGTTCAACCCGGCGCGTGATGACGGCTTCGCCGAGGGCAGCAGCGTCCAGTACACCTGGATGGTCCCCTTCGACGTGCACGGGCTCGCCTCGGCGATGGGCGGTCCCGAGGCCACGATCGCCCGGCTGGACCGGTTCTTCCGCAAGCCGGACGGCTCGTGGGCGCTGACCAAGGCGGGCGGCCTGCACGCGGAGATGGACAACGAGCCCTCCGTCGGCGCCCCGTGGGTCTACAACTACGTCGGAGCGCCGGCCAAGGCGCAGCAGACCATCCGCCAGGTGCTGAACACGTTGTGGCGCAGCGCCCCGGACGGGATTCCCGGTCAGGACGACCTCGGCGCGATGTCCGCCTGGTACGCCTTCGCGGCGATGGGCCTGTACCCGCAGTACCCCGGCCGCGGCGAGCTGCTGGTCTCCGCCCCGTTGTTCCCCAGGATCACCATCGACCGCGGTCCGTCCGGGCGGATCACCATCAACGCGCCCGGGGCCGCCACCGACACCGCCTACGTCGGCGGGCTCCGGCTGAACGGGCGGCCGACCTCCGCGACCTGGCTCCCGGAGTCGTTCCTGTCCGGTGGGCGCCTGGACTTCACCCTGTCCACGCAGCCCTCCGACTGGGGTTGCGCGCCGCCGTCCTTCCCCGCACCGGTCACGCCGCCGGTCTTCACGCCGTCCGCGCGCTCGGTCCCGCCCACCCCGCTGTCCACCGCTTTCCCCTCGTAGAACACCTCCGCGCTCCCCCACCACCTCCTCGGATGATGATCTTGTCGGGGTGGTGGGGGAAGATGGCGGGGTGACCGCGTTGTGGGACTGGATCGACGCCTACCTGGAGCACATGCAGGCGCGCAAGCTCGCCGCGAACTCGCTGCGCGCCTACCGCAGAGACCTGGAATCGGTCGCCATCGACCTCGCCGTCGTCCTCGACCGGGAACCCGACGAGATCACCGTCGACGAGGTCACCACCGGGCCGCTGCGCTCGGCCTTCGCCCGCTTCGCCGGGCCGCGCTCGGCCGCGTCGGTGACCCGGGCGTGGTCGACCTGGAACGGGTTCTTCGGCTTCCTCGTCATCGAAGGCGCGGCCGTCGGCAACCCCATGCAGGTCGTGCCCAAACCCCGCACCCCCATGCGAGCGCCCAAACCGCTGCAGGGCGAGGACACCCCCGAACAGCTGCTCCGCCGCGTCGCCGAGGGCGCCCGCGCCGCCCGCAACCCCTGGCCGGAGCGCGACCTCGCCGTGCTCGCCACCCTGCTGTGCACCGGGGTCCGCTCGGCGGAGCTGCTCGGCCTCACCGTCGCCTCCCTCGTCGGCCGCCCCGGCGAACGCCGCATCCAGGTCAGCGGCAAGGGCGGCAACAGGCGCTCCGTCCCCATCGAGCGCCCGCTCGACGAGATCATCAACGCCTACCTGGACAGTCGCAGGCTGCGCTTCGGCCTGCGCGTCCCCGGCACCGCGCCGCTGTTCGTCGACCACCGCGACGAGCCGCTGCGCCGCGGCGGTCTGCAGTACCTCGTCCGGACCTCCCTGCGCGCCGCGGGCGTCGGCGACCGCGTCCAGCGCGGTGCGCTCGTGCACGCCTTCCGGCACACCTTCGCCACCCGCCTCGCCGAGGACGGCGCCTCCGTCATCGAGATCGCCAAGCTCCTCGGGCACGCCTCCATCACCGCGAGCCAGAACTACATCGACGCCACCGCCCGCGAACAGCGCATGGCCGCCGGGTCCAACCGCACCTACGCCGCCCTGGCCGAGGTCGCCGACTCCCCGTGAGTGGCCATCGGAACTGCCCGCGGAGTGGCCCTGGGACGATCCCGAGGGCGCGGCGCACGATCGGGGCGTGCTGATCCACCCGTGGGACGCCCCCACCGACGACGACCACTGGCGCGCCTGGCTGCGCGAGGACCACGACTTCGGCCAGCTCATCGCCCCCGGCCGAGACCGCGAGTTCCCCGTCGTCGTGCCGACCCACTTCGTGTACGAGGACGACCGGATCCTGCTGCACCTCGCCCGCCCCAACCCGATCTGGGCCGCGCTCGACGAGAACCCGCGCGCGATGCTGACCGTGATCGGCGACTACACCTACATCCGCTCGCATTGGAACGGCGACACCGAGACGGGCGTGCCCACGTCCTACTACGCCACGGTGCAGTTGGAGTGTTCTGCTCGGATCGTCGATTCACCTGAGGAGAAGGCTTCGCTGCTGAATCGGCAGTTGGACCATTTTGAGCCTGGGAGTGCTCGGTGTCCTGTTTCTGCTTCCGGGGGCGATGGGCGGTTGTTGCCGGGGATTCGGGGGCTGGTGTTGACCGTTACGTCCGTTCGGGCGAAGTTCAAGTTCGGCGGGAACAAGTCCGTGGAGCACCGTCGGCGGGTTGCCGCGGAGTTGGGGGTTCGGGGGGATGGGCTTGATGCCGCGGTTGTTCCTCATCTTCGCGCCGGCACCAGCGCGGGGTCGGCTTGACCTGGGGACACGGCATGAAACTCCAGTCCTCGCGATAAGCGTACGGCACGCGCACCCCGGCTAAAGCCGATCCTATTTCCAGTCGCGGCCCGCTCAGCGTTCCGGGTGCCTGCCACTTCCTCTTTCAGAGTCGTGATCGTCCACATTTCCCGGATGGAATGGAAGTATTTCCCCTGCTGATTTTCTCGACGCGGTCTAGGACGCCTGTCGAGCGCGACTACCAGTACATGCGTAGTGTTCTCAGCCAGGCCGTCCCTTCGACTGCACCAACACCACCGTGCGCAACCTCAGGCCGAAGTGCAGGCACCACAACCGGATGAAGCACGAATCCAACTGGACGTGCGAGAACTTCCCCGACGGACGGCACGTCTAGACCACACCGCGCGGAATGATCTACGAGACGGAACTCGAACCCATCGCCGAACGCGCCCCTTTCTGAAACCACGCGAACATCCGTGGACACTGGGAAGCATGAGCGTTCCGCCGCGAAGCGTCTATCGGCGCCCACCTGGCCCGGCGGTTGCCGTGTCGCCGATCGAAGGTGTTGCGATTCGACAGCTCGACGGACGTGACGACGGGGCGCTCGGGCGGCTCATGGAACGGGCGTACGCCGGGACGATCGATGAAGACCTCGGCGACAGCAGTGACGGCGCGGTGGAGATCGCCGGTTGGCGGGAGAGCGGCGCGGTCGGGACGGCGAGCTTCGTGGCCGTGAGCAATGGGCGGGTGCCGGTGGCTGCCTCGTTGGTGTCGGTGAGAGCGGGTGCTGAGCACTGGATCGCTTACGTCATCACAGATCCCGCGTGGAAGCGGCGTGGGCTCGGGAGAGCGGTGGTCACGGCCTCGCTCGGGGTGTTGGCGGACGTGGCGGTGTTCGCGGGGATCACGGACGGCAACGCGGCGTCGGAGCGGTTGTTCACGGGGCTCGGGTTCGTCCGGGTCGGACCGGCCTAGGGAAGCCGGTCGAGGCGGCCATGGGGAGCGGCGAGCCAGCGGACGACGGAATCGGGGTCGCCCTCGGCGAGCACGCGGGTGCGAAGGCGCTCGTGCACTCGGGCGCGCAGCTCGACGATCCCGGGGGCGACCGAACGCGGCAGCAGGGGGCCGCGGTAGCGGTCGAGGAGGCCGCCGATCGAACCGGACGGCAAATCCTGTTCCAGGTCAAGGAAATCCGCGCGTACGGGCCCGACGAGGCGGTACGGCTCGGATGCCAGGCGGTAGCCGAGGATTCTCCGCAGCCGGGTCATCTCGGCGCGCACCGTCACGGTCTTGCCCTGGGGGCCGTAGACCTCGCGGGCCAAGCCCTCCGCGCTCAGGCCGCCGGGCCACGCGCACAGGATCGCGAGCAACTCGCTGTGCCGCATCGTCAGCTCGTGTGCGACGCCGTCCACGCGGAGCCACGCGCGGTCGAGACCGAGGCCACCGAAGACCACGGCCGCATCGACCTCGACTTCTTGGGCCATAACGAAAAACGGGCCGTTGACGGCCAGCCGTTCGATCACCACGGAGCGGCCATCCGGCAGGACGGTGGTCCCCTCTTGCAACGGCAGGTACCACCGGTCGGGTAACCACCCCACGGGATCGGCGAAGACGACGCGGCCATCGGGTGCCACGACCGCGCTGTGGCTGCCGAGTCGGCTGGCCAGGCGGCTCACATAACGGCGCTGGAGCTCGGCGTGCTGGCGGTGGGCGTACTCCCGCAGCTGCAGCTCCGCCAGCCGCGCCGTCGAGATCACCAAAGACAGCGCCAGACCTTCAGCGCCGTCCAGCGGCTCGGTCGTCAGGTCGAGGGCGCCGAGCACCGCACCGGTGATCGGGTCCCGGATCGGAGCCGCGGAGCACGTGTACTTCGTCGCGGCGGAGAGGTAGTGCTCAGGACCGCGCACCTGGAACGGGCGCCCCAGGGCCAAGGTCGTGCCGACGCCGCTGGTGCCGGCGGCTTCCTCGCTCCACTGCCCGCCCGGCACCAGGTTCACCTGCTCAGCGCGCCGCACGGTCGAGCGATCACCGTTGACCCACAACAGGTGCCCGGCGGCATCGCTGAGGAACAAGATCCGGCCCGGACCGTCCAGCGACGTGCGCAGCGTCCGCTCCAAGGTCGGCCACACGCGGGCCAGCGGGTGTTCGCGCCGCCGCTCGAAAACGTCGTTCTCGGCCAGCGCGACCGGAGGCAGGTAACGATCGGGGCGCACGCCGCTGCTGCGCGACCGGTCCCACGACGCCCGTACGGCGGGGCGGACCCCGCGCGGCTCAACACCACTCAGCGCCTGGTCCCGTACTCGGGCCAGCCGCTTTCCCACAGCGTCCATGGTCGCCTCCATCGAGAACGTAGGGGCGCCGCGCACCCCGGTGCAACCCTCGTGCAACCCCGTTGCAACCCCTTCTCCCCTGATCAACACCGGGTCGATCATCGGCGCCGTCCGCGCTGAGAACGAAAGGGTTTCCGCCATGGCCTACCTCGAACTTCCCGACGGGGTTCCGCTCCACTACGAGGACACCGGCAGCGGGCCCGCGGTCGTCCTGCTCCACGGGTGGACCATGAACAGCACCTTCTGGCAGGCCAACACCGGCCCGCTGGCCCAGGACAACCGCGTGATCACCGTCGACTTCCGGGGCCACGGCAACTCCGGCAAGACCGAGCACGGCCACTCCCTGCACCAGTACGCCCAGGACGTCCGCGCGCTGATCGACCACCTGGACCTCGACGACGTCTGCCTGGTCGGCTGGTCCATGGGCACCGCGGTGATCCTGAGCTACGTCCGCGAGTACGGCACCGAGAAGCTGCGCTCGGTCTGCTTCGTCGACCAGTCCCCGCGCTTCCTCGACGCCGCCGAGTGGGACTTCCCGTTGATGGGCGGCTACTCCATCACCGACCTGGCCGTGTTCACCCAGAGCGTCCGGCACGCCCGCCCCTCGGTGATCAAGCAGTTCATCGCGGCCTGCTTCGCCCAGGAGCCCGACCAGGCCACGATCGACGCGATCTACGCCGAGACCACCAAGACCCACACCCGCAGCGCGCTGGACGTGTGGTTCGACATGGCCTACGCCGACCTGCGGGCCATGCTCTGCAAGGTCACCGTGCCCGCCCTGCTCGTCTACGGCGAGCAGAGCAAGGTCTTCCCCGGCGACCTCGCGGGATGGCTGGCCGGGGAGCTGCCCAACGCCGAGGTGGCGCGCTTCGCCGACAGCGGCCACGCGCCCTTCGCCGAGGAGCCCGAGCGGTTCAACACGGTGCTCGGCGACTTCCTGTCCTCCTGCTGAGACCAGAGGTCCCCGGGGGCGCGGTGATCGCCCGTCCCGCTGCCCCCGGGACCTCAGCCCATGCTCGACCCCGCAAGCGGGTCTTCGTCAGCCCATCGCCTTGGCCAGCAGCGCGAAGCTCCGGCGCTGGTCCTCGGCCGAGTGGATGATCGAGGTGATCATCGCTTCGTCCGCCCCCATCGAGGCGACCAGCACGCGCAGCCGCGCCGCGACCTCGTCCGGCTCCCCCACCAGGTAGGTCGACAGGAAGTGCTCGGCGACGGCCTCCTCGGCCGGCGTCCACGAGTGCTTCTCCACGTCCTCCGGCGACGGCAACCGCGTCGGCCGCCCGGAGCGCAGGCGCGCCGCCGACAGCCCCATCGGCCGCGACAACCGCTGCGCCTGCGCGGCCGTGTCCGCGGTGATCACGCCCACGGTCAGGATCGCGTAGGGCTGCGCCAGCTCGCGGCTGGGCCGGAAGGCTTCCCGGTAGTGCCGCAGCGCCGCCGCCGCGTTGTCCGGCGCGAAGTGGTAGGCGAAGGCGAAGGGCCTGCCCAGCCGGGCCGCGAGCGCCGCGCTGTACCCGCTCGACCCGAGCAGCCACACCGGCGGGCGGGTCGGATTGGTCGGCACCGCGCGCACCCCGGCGAACGGGTGCCCCTCGGGCAGCGCGCCGTCGAGGTATCCCTCCAGCTCGGCCAGCTGCTCGGTGAAGTCCTCCACCCCGTGCCCGGTGTGCCTGCGCACCGCCGCCGCCGTCTTCGGGTCGGTGCCGGGCGCGCGCCCGATGCCGAGGTCGACGCGCCCCGGGTGGAAGGCCTCCAGGAACGCGAACCGCTCCGCCACCACCAGCGGCGAGTGGTTCGGCAGCATCACCCCGCCCGAGCCGACGCGGATCGTGCTCGTCGCGTTGGCCACCTGGAGCGCCAGCAGGTCGGGCGCGGAGCTGGCGATGGTCGGCATGCTGTGGTGCTCAGCCGTCCAGAACCGTTGGTAGCCAAGGGATTCGACGTGCTGGGCGAGATCGACGCTGCGGCGCAGGGCCTCGGCGTCGGTCGAGCCCTCCGCGACCGTGGCGAGGTCGAGCACGGACAGCGGCGGGGAGGTGGAGTCGGCCATGCCCATGCCAACCCGGTAGCGACCCCGCGCATTCCTGGCCCTCGCGGACGAGTAGTTCCACTCATCACCGCCAGTGATCGTCACTGCCAGCATTCCCGCGGTACAGATCCTCCGAAGCTGGGTAGGGAAGTCGCGTGAAGCGTGAACCACACGTCCTGTTGGGCGTCGTCCTCCTCGCGGTCGCCGTGTCCGCGATCAACCCGCACTCCTGGGGCACGTGGGCCCTGGAGGTGCTCCCGATCGCGCTGGCCGGCGTTCCCCTGGTCGCGACGTACAAGCGGTTCCCGCTGACACCGCTGTCGTACCGGCTGATCGCGGTGCACGCGCTGATCCTCACCCTCGGCGCCCACTACACCTACGCCGAGGTGCCGCTGGGCTTCTGGATGGAGGACTGGTTCGGCTTCGAGCGCAACCACTACGACCGGATCGGCCACTTCGCGCAGGGCTTCGTGCCCGCGATCGTCGTCCGCGAGCTGCTGCTGCGCCGCACCCCGCTGGTCCCGGGCCGCTGGCTGATCACCCTGGTCACCTTCGTCTGCCTGGGCATCAGCGGCGGCTTCGAGGTGTTCGAGGGCTTCGTCGGCATGCTCGGCGGGGACAACGCGGCCGACTACCTCGGCACCCAGGGCGACCAGTGGGACACCCAGTGGGACATGACCATGGCCTTGCTCGGGGCGAGCGCCGCGCAGCTGTTGTTCTCCCGGGTGCACGACCGTCAGATCGAGCTGGTAGAGGTACGCCATGAAGGTGAACAGGGTGGTCGCTGACCTGCCGACCACGAGCATGGCCGCGGCCGTGAAGTTCTACACCAGTGTCGTCGGGATGCGTGTGGTGATGAACCACGGGTGGATCGTCACCCTCGCCGACCCGGAGCGGCCGGAGGTGCAGTTGAGCCTGATGACCCACGACGCGACGGCGCCGGTGGTGCCGGTGGCCTCGATCCAGGTGGAGGACGTCGACGCCAGCTACCAGGCCGCGCTGGACTCGGACGCGGAGATCATCTACGAGCTGACCGACGAGCCGTGGGGCGTGCGCCGGTTCTTCGTGGAGGACCCGGACGGCAACGTGGTCAACATCCTGTCCCACATCAGGTGAAGTTCGGGGAGGTGGGGTCGGCGAGGCCCACCTCACCTCCTTCGGCTCCCCGGCCGCGCGGTCGAGGTCGAATCCCTTGCGCAGCAAGGCTTTCCGCACTCGTTCGTTGGCCACACGCCCTCCCTCTGACGCCTCGGGACGCGCGCAACCCGGCAAGGACGTCCTGAGATGTCCCGCCTGCGGTGCGCGCGCCCCGGTTTTCCGCCGAAGGCCTCCCTGGGCCGTGGCGATGCGGTCACAGTCCGCCGAGCTCGACACCGACCACCGGCACGAGGCGCTGTACCGGGTCAGCCGCGTCCGGCAGAAGCCAGCCGACGTGGAGCGGCGTCTCCCCCGGCAAAGGAGCTGATCCACGCCTCGATCGCGGTCGCGGTGCCCTCGGCGTAGCGCTCCATCATGGAGAAGTGGTCGCCCTGCACGTCGATCACGTCGTGCGGGTGCTCCCACGCCGGACGCCAGTCCTCCCCCTGGTCCTGCGGGAGGCGCTGCCCCATCGGCTCGGTCGCCCGGACCAGCAGCGTGCGCGCCCGGATCGCCGACGGCTCCCACTGGCCGAACAGGGTGAGGTACCAGCCCATCGCGGTGAGCCGGGCTTCGTCCATGGTGACGAACACGCCTTCGCGCTGCGACATCGCGTCCATCAGCGGCAACCCGAAGTGCTTGAGCACGTTGCTCTGCGGCGTGTAGGTGTCCACGAGCACGACGCCGGCGACCTCCTCACCCGTGCTCTCCAGCTGCGCCGCCGCCGCGTGCGCGAACCAGCCACCCGCCGACGCGCCGAGCAGCACCACGGGTGCTCCGTCCGCATCCCGCCGCACGGCCTCTGCCTGCGCCTCGATCACGGCGGCCATGGTGCTCGGCACCCGTTCGCCGTTCTCGAAGCCCGGCAGTGCCAGAGCGCCCACGTCCCGGATGCCGCGGAAGTTCGTGGCGAACCGCGCGCACTGGTGGATTCCGGCCGTGGCGATGCAGGACGAGAAGCAGTAGAGCTTCGGCGCCCGCGGCCCCCGCGCGAGCAGCACCGGCATGGGCAGCTCGCCGAGGTCGGCCGCCCCGTCGAAGCGCGGCCGCAGTGCTCCCGTGGCACGGAGGAAGTCGAACGCCTCGGTGAACCGGCCCGCGCTCAGGCTCTGGTTGTACAGGGCTGTCACGGTGTTGCCCGCCTCGGCCGGGACGGCGGCCACCTCCGCCACCGGCGCCTTCGTGCCCAGCTCACCCAGCAGGTGCCGGGCCAGCCCGATGGGGTTCGCGTGGTCGAACACCAAGGTCGCGGGCAGCCTCAGCCCGGTCGCGGCGGCCAGCCGGTTGCGCAGTTCGACAGCGCTCAGCGAGTCGAACCCGGAGTCGACGAAGGAGTGCTCCGCGCTGACAGCGCTCGCGTGCCCGAGCACCGTGGCCACGTGTTCGCGGACCAGATCGGTCACGGTCGCCAGCTGCTGTTCTTCGCTCAACGAAGCCAACTTCTGCCGGAGATCGCCCGTGCCCGCGGTGCTCTTGGCCGCCGCACGCCGGACCGGCGCCTTCACCATGCTCCGCAGCAGCGCCGGTGCGGCGACGGCCTCGCGGAGCGCGGTCTTGTTGATCCGCATCGGGATGAGCAGCGCGTCGTCCATGCCGAGTGCGGCGTCGAACAGCTCCATCCCGTGCTCGAAGGTCAACGGCACGATCCCAGAGCGGGTCTCGTCGCTGACGTTGTCCCAGAGCCCCCACGCCAGAGACGTGGCCCGGTGCCCCTGCTCGCGCATCTGCTGGGCGAAGGCGTCGAGGAAGGTGTTCGCGGCGGAGTAGTTCCCTTGCCCGGCACCGCCGAGCACACCGGCGGCCGACGAGAACACCACGAACGCGGCGAGATCCAGGTCCTTGGTCAGCTCGTGCAGGTTGACCACCGCGTCGACCTTCGGCCGGAGCACCTTGTCCAGCTGATCCTCGGTCAGCGAACCGATAGTGCCGTCGTCGAGCACGCCTGCGGTGTGGATGATCGCGCGCAGCGGACGATCGCCCGGGATGCTCGCGATCACCTTGGCCAGCGCGTCGAAGTCCGCCGCGTCGCATGCCTGCACTGAAACGGATGCGCCCAGCTCTATTAATTCGTTCCGCAGCTCGCGGGCTCCGTCCGCGGCAAGGCCACGACGGCTGGTCAGGACGAGGTTCCGGACGCCGTGGTTGGCCACGAGGTGCCGCGCGAACGCACCGCCGAGCGAGCCCGTGCCGCCCGTCACCAGGACCGTGCCGCCCGCGGGCAGCGTTCCCGGCCGAAGTTCCTGCGCCGGGACGAGTTTCGGTGTGTGCGCGATTCCGCCCCGCACGACGATCTGGGGCTCCACTCCCCCAAGCACCGCGTGCAGCGCTGAGACATCGTCGACGTCGATCAGCCGCACGCGGTCCGGCTCCTCCGACTGCGCGGTGCGCACCAGGCCCCACACCGCGGACGCGGCCACGTCGGTGATCTCACTGCCCATGGCGCCTTTCGTCACGAACACCAGCCGCGCATCGCCGAAGCGCGTGTCAGCCAGCCACTTTTGCAGCAGCACCAGCACATGCCGCGTGACATCGCGCACGGAGCCGGGCCCCACAGGTGCGACCACCACCTCCGGCGCGTGCATGTCCACCAGGTCCACATAGGATTCGACGCGGACCCCGGCGTTGTGCAGCTCCTCGGTGATGTTCAGGGCGTCATCACCGACCACCGCGACACGCTGAGGCGCCTCCCCGCTGATCCGGGCAGCCTGCCAGTCCAGAGTGAACAGCGATTCGTGGCGCTTCACGGGCGCCTCGACACCGCGGGTTTGACGCAGCACCAGTGCTTCCACGTCTGCGACAGGGTTCCCGAGGCCGTCTGCGATTGTCAGCGCGACCGCGTCCGCTCCAGCGCTGGAAAGCCGAACGCGCAGCTCCTCCGCGCCGGATGCGTGCAGCGACACGCCAGTCCACGAGAACGGCAGCCAGCTGTGCTCACCGGGCTCCAACAGCGACGTGCTCAAGGCGATCGGGTGCAGCGCGGCGTCCAGCAGTGCCGGGTGCAGGCCGTAGGCAGCGGCATCAGCTCGTTGCCGAGGCGGCAAGGCGACCTCGGCGAACACCTGGTCACCGCCGGCCCAGGCGGCGCGCACTCCCCGGAAAGCCGGGCCGTACAGGAACCCGTTCCCGGCGAAGCGCTGGTAGAGCTGGTCGACCTCGATCTCCTCCGCACCGGCGGGCGGCCACACGGTCAGCTCGGCGCTGGACTCGGCCAGGTCGGCGGAGAGCATCCCGGTCGCGTGGCAGACGAACTCCTCGTCCTGCCGGGAGTAGATGTTCAGCTCGCGCGCCCCGGTGGCGTCAGCTGCACCGACGCTGATCCGCAGCTGCACTCCATCCTTTGTGGACAGTGTGAGCGGCGCCTGCAGGGTCAGGTCCTCGACCTTGGAGCAGCCGACCTCGTCACCGACGCGGATCGCCAGCTCCAGGAAGCCCGTTCCCGGGAAGAGAACCGCCTCCCCCAGGGCGTGGTCGGCGAGCCAGGGATGCGTCTTCGTGGACAGCAGGCCGGAGAACAGCACGCCCGCACCGTCCGGCAGCTCCATGATCGCCCCGAGCAGCGGGTGCTCGGCGCCGCGCAGACCCGCACCGGCGACGTCCCCGGCCGACTCGACCGCCTCCAGCCAGAACTTCTGCCGCTGGAAGGCGTAGGTGGGCAGGTCCACCGCGTGCGCGCCCTCGAAAACGCTCGCCCAGGACACCGGCACACCGTGCACGTGCGCCTCGGCCACCGAGCGCAGGACCTGGTCGAGCCCGCCCTCATCGCGCTTGAGGGAGCCGACGACGAACGCGTCGGTCCCGGCGGAGTCCGCAGTGGACTGAATCGCCATCGCCAGCACCGTGTGCGGGCTGACCTCGATGAACGTCCGGAGCCCCCGCTGCAACGCCGCGCGTGTCGCGGTCTCCATGAGCACGGTCTGCCGCATGTTGGCGAACCAGTACTCAGCGTTCAGCGTCGCGGTGTCGATCACGTCGCCGGTCACGGTGGAGATGAGCGGTGTCGAGGTGGACACCGGTCGCACCGGAGCCAGCTCCGCCAGCAACCGATCCCGCAGCGAGTCCATCTGGGCGGAGTGCCCCGCGCAGTCCGCGGCGACCTTCCGCGCTCGCACGCCCTGAGCCTCCGCAGCGGCCCGGACCTCCGCCAGCGCCGCCTCCTCACCGGAGACGATCACCGCGCGCGGGCCGTTCACCACCGCCACCGAGACCTTGCCCCCGTGCGGGGCGATCAGCTCCTCGGCCGCGGCGAGCGGCATCGCGAGCGACAGCATCCCGCCATGTCCCGACAGCGTCAGGAGCGCCTTGCTGCGCACCGCACAAACCCTTGCGGCATCGGAAAGGGAGAGCGCTCCGCAGACCACCGCGGCGGCGACCTCGCCCTGCGAGTGCCCGATCACCGCGGCCGGGCTGACGCCGAAGGAGCGCCACACCTCCGCCAGCGACACCATGACCGACCACAGCACCGGCTGGAGGACGTCGATCCGGTCGACCGGCGGAGCACCGGGTGCCCCGCGCATCACGTCGATCACCGAGAAGTCCACGAACTCCGCGAGCGCGGCGGCACACTCCGCCACCCGCCCGGCGAACACCGGCGAGCTGTCCAGCAGCTCCCCCGCCATCCCCGCCCACTGCGTGCCCTGCCCTGGGAAGACGAGCACCGGACGCCGCGCGTCACTGCGGACCTGTCCGGAGATCTCCAGTTCGCGCAGCCGGGCGGCGAGGTCTGCCCGGTCCCGGCCGACCGCCGCGGCCCGGTACTCGAACGCGGACCGGGTCGCATCCAGCGAATACGCGATGTCCACAAGGGACTCTTCGGAGCTCTCGACGAAGTCGGCGATCCGCTCCGCCTGCGCCCGCACCGCCTCCGGTGTCCGGCCGGACACCACCAGCGGCACGGCACCGTCGTGCTCCCGCCGCGCGACGGGCTCGACCTCGGGAGCCTCCTCAGCGTCTTGCGGGACACCCGCACCCGGTCGGCCCGTGCGTGCGGGAACGGCATCGCACACCGGGGCCTCCTCCAGGATCACGTGCGCGTTGGTGCCGGAGAAGCCGAACGAGGAGACCCCGGCACGACGCGGGTGACCGCCCCGATCCCACGCCCTCGCCTCGGACAGGACCGACACCTCGCCCGCGGTCCAGTCGACGTTGTCGGACGGCTTCTCGGCGTGCAGCGTCTTCGGCATCATCTTGTGCCGCAACGCCATCACCATCTTGATCACGCCACCGACCCCGGCGGCGGCCTGGGTGTGGCCGATGTTGGACTTCAGCGAGCCCAGGTACAGCGGCCGCCCGGCGCGCTCCCGGCCGTAGGTCGCCAGCAGCGCCTGGGCTTCGATCGGATCGCCCAGCGCGGTCCCGGTCCCGTGCCCCTCGACCACGTCGACCTCGGCCGCGGAGATCCCGGCGTCGGCGAGCGCGGCCTCGATGACCCGCCGCTGCGACGGCCCGTTCGGCGCGGTCAGCCCGCTGGAGGCACCGTCCTGGTTGAGCGCGGACCCCTTCACCACCGCCAGGACCGGATGCCCGTTGCGGCGCGCGTCGGAGAGCCGTTCGACGGCGATCATGCCGACGCCCTCGCCCCAGCCGGTGCCGTCCGCATCGTCGGAGTAGGCCTTGCAGCGGCCGTCCCGCGCCAGCCCCCGCTGGCGGGACAGGTCGACGAAGGCCACCGGTGTCGACATCACCATCGACCCGCCGACCAGGGCGAGGTCGCACTCGCCGTTGCGGATCGCCCGCACCGCCATGTGCAGCGCGACCAGCGACGACGAGCACGCGGTGTCCACGCTGACGGCGGGCCCCTCCAGGCCGAGCACGTAGGAGATCCGCCCGGAGGCGACGCTGCCCGAGCCGCCCGCGCCGAGCGAGCCCTCGAGGTCCTTCGCCGCCAGCCCCGGGCGCGCGGTGTAGTCCTGGTACATCACCCCCGCGTACACGCCGGTGCGGCTGCCCTTCAGCGTCGTCGGGTCGATGCCCGCGCGCTCCAGGGCCTCCCACGCGGTCTCCAGCAACAGTCGCTGCTGCGGGTCCATCGCGATCGCCTCACGCGGAGCGATGCCGAAGAACGCGGCGTCGAAGTCCTCGACCCCGGTCACGAAACCGCCCTCGCGGGCGTAGGTGGTGCCCGGGGTGTCCGGATCGGGGTCGTAGAGGGAGTCCAGGTCCCACCCGCGGTCGCCGGGGAACGCCCCGATCGCGTCCGTGCCGGAGGCGACCAGCTCCCACAGCTGCTCCGGCGTGCACACCCCACCGGGGTACCGGCAGGCCATGCCGACGATGGCCACCGGTTCCTCCAGCGCCCCCAGCCGCCTGCGGACCCGGTGCAGGTCCGCCGTCACCCGCTTCAGGTACTCCCTGAGCTTGTCCTCGTTGCTCATCCCTGCGCCGTCCCCTCATGAGAGCGGGTCACGGCGCTTGGCCGGCGCCGGACCACGTCCAGTTCTCTCACCAGCGCGAACCACAGGTGAACTTTTAACAATGCACCCGCATGGCAACGCTGGGAGCTGAACTAAACCCCGCTCGGGGCAGCTAGGGGGAACCCCTACCGCCCCCTACATGTCGCCGGGCAGACTGCGGAGGTGGCCAACCGCGAGATCACGATCACCGGCGACCGCGTGCTGCGACCGGCCGGGTGGTGGACCCCGGCGGTGCACGCGCTGCTGGAGTACCTGCACTCCGTCGGCTTCGACCGGGTGCCGCGACCGCTCGGCGTCGAGAACGGGCGCGAGGTGCTCTCGATGCTGCCCGGGCACTCCGGACGCGATGCCTGGCCCAACGTCGCGTCGGAACAGGGGCTCCGGGCATACGCCGGATTCCTGCGCGAGTACCACGAGGCCGTCCGCGGCTTCGTCGCCCCACCGGATGCGGAATGGGCGCTGCACACCGGGAGCGCCGGACCGGGTGAGCTGATCTGCCACGGCGACTTCGGACCGTGGAACCTCGTGTGGGACGGCCTCACGCCGGTCGGTGTGATCGACTTCGACCTGGCCGCTCCGGCCGACCCGCTCTACGACATCGCCTACGCGGTCGAGTACAGCGCGCCGTTCCGCAGTGACGAGCAGGTGCTGCGGTGGCAGGCGTTCACCGAGCCGCCGGACCGGCGGCGGCGCATCGGGATCTTCGCCGAGGCCTACGGTCTGACGAGCACGGAAGGCTTGGTGGACCGGGTGATCGAGCGTCAGGCCCTCGCCGCGGGCCACGTCGTCGCGCTGGCCGACCGCGGGCTGGAGCGGCAACGGAGCTGGGTCGCAGGCGGGGTGCTCGACGAGCTGGAGGAGCGGGTGCGCTGGTCGCGGGAGAACCGCCGCCTCTTCGGGCAGGCGTGAGAATCTTCTTGCCTCGCAACGAGGAGCCGTGCCAGGCTGGCCGCGTGATCTGATGACGCGACCAGCCCGGCGAGCCCGCTCAGTCGGTCAGTTCGGCCAGCAGCGAGGCGCGCTGCCGTTCCCCGAGCCCGCCAACACGGCGGTTCTCCGGGATACCCGCGGCTTCCAGAGCCCGCGCGGCGCGGACGGCACCGATTCCCGGCAACGCCTTGACCAGCGCCAGCACCTTGGTCTTGCGCACGACGTCGTCGGAGTCCGCCTTGTCGAGCACCTGGCGCAGCGTCAGCGAACCCTCCTTGAGCTCCTTGGTGAGGGCGCTGCGCGCCGCTCGGGCCTGCTGCGCCTTGGCCAGGGCCTGGGCCTGCTGCTCGGGGGTCATCGTGGGGAGAGGCACTGCTGACGTCCTTCCTGCCAGGAAACCCGCGCCCGCCGGGCGCAGATGACGGCAGCATCATCACCGCGACCGGCCGCACCAGCACTCCGGAATGCCCGGAAACGGGCGTCCTGTCACCTAAACGCGTGCACTTCGGCGTGGCACGCTCGACCGAACTCGAGGAATACCGTGCGAAAACTGACCTACTTCATCGCGACCACGCTCGACGGCTTCATCAGCGGCCCGGACCACGAGTTCGACTTCTTCCCGATGGAGGGGGATCACATCAGGGCCGTCTGCGAGGAGTACCCGGAAGGCGTGCCGACGCACGTCCGCCCGATGCTGGGCATGGCGCAGGACACGCCGAACCGTCGTTTCGACACCGTCCTCATGGGACGCGGCACCTACGATCCGGGGCTGCCGCACGGGATCACCAGCCCGTACTCGCACCTGCGCCAGATCGTGTTCTCCACCGGCCTCGACCCGGTGCCGGGCGTCGAGATCGTCTCCGGTGACCCGGTGGCCAAGGTCCGTGCCCTCAAGGCGGAGCAGGGCCTCGGCATCTGGTTGTGCGGCGGCGGGAACCTCGCCGGGCAGCTGCGGGACGAGATCGACGAGCTGGTGCTGAAGGTGAACCCCGTGGTGTGCGGCTCCGGCACGCCGCTGTTCTCCAGCGAGTTCCGCCCGGAGTCCTTTGTGCTCCAAGGCGTTCGCCAGTTCGACACCGGCGTCGTCTGGCTCAGCTACACCCGCTAGCGGCCCGAGCTGATCTGGAGGGTGATCGTGGTTCCCGGGGCGGCCGTCTCGCGGTGGCTCTGGCCGATCACGGTCCCTTTCGGTTTCGGGCTCGACTTCGAGGTCGTCTTGACCGTGAAGCCCGCCTTCTCCAGCTTCGCGCGGGCCTCACGGCTGGTCAGGCCGATCACGCCGGGCACCTTCTGCTCGTCGTCCTGCCCGCCGTCGTCCACCGCGGGCAGATCCGACCGGGGCAGCGCGGTCATGATCCCGGGCCGCTCCCCCACCCCGTTCATCGCCTGGAACCAGGTGCGCGCGGGCTGCTTGCCGCCGTAGATGTACGTTCCGCTGCTGCACGGCTTCGGCGGGGCGTCACCGCCCGGATCGCACAGCGTGCTCGGCGTCGGCGAGTCGTCGAAGGTGAACACCGCGCCGGCCAGTTCGGCGGTGTAGCCGAGGAACCCAGCCGACTTGTGCTCCTGCGTGGTCCCGGTCTTGCCCGCCATCGGCCGGTCCCAGCCGTAGGTCTTCGCGGCGGTCACCGCCGTGCCGCTGGTCGTGTCCTTGCTCATCCCGACGGTCATCGCCTTGGCCACCCCCGGTTCGACGACCTGCGCACAGGGCTCCTCGCGCAACGGCAGCGTCCGCCCTGCGCGGTCCACGACCGCCTCCACCGGGCTCGGCGGGCACCACGTGCCCTCGCTGGCGAGGGTCGCGCCGACGTTGGCCAGCTCCATTGTGGACGTCGGGGTCGGGCCGAGGGTGAACGAGCCGAAGTTGTGGTCGGAGAAGAACTTGCCGATCGTGCGCTTCTTGGCGTCCTCGCTCGCGGTCGTCGTCGCCAACGACCGCAGTCCGAGCCGGACGGCCATGTCCACCGCGGCCGAGACCCCGGTTTCCTCCAGCAGCTTCACGAAGGCGGTGTTCGGCGACACTGCCAACGCGTCCTGGAGGGTCAGCTTGTCCGGGTAGTCGCTGCCGGTGTTGTTCTGCACGCAGTACTTCCGCAGTCCCGCGCGCCCCATCGGGCAGCTCGCGCCGCCTCCGAGGAACTTCTCCGACACGTAGGACTGCGGCACGTCGATGACGTCGTCGATGCTCTTGCCCTTCTCCAGGGCAGCGGCCGCGGTGAAGATCTTGTAGATCGACCCCGCACCCAGGTTCTGCAACGCGTAGGGCAGGCCGAGCGTGGTCTCGTCCTTGGACTTGTCCAACCCGTAGGTGCGGTTCGCGGTGAGCGCGACGACGCGGTGCTTGTCCTTGCCGGGTTTGATGATCGCCATCGCGTTGGCCACCTGGTCGGTGTCCGGCGGGACGTGCGCGTCGACCGCCTCCTTCGCCTTCGCGAGGGCGTCGAGGTCGAGTGTGGTCTTGATCGTGTACCCGCCGCGGCGCAGCGCGGCCAGGTCCACGCCCGCCCCGCTCAGGTACTTCAGCACGTAGTCGCAGAAGTACCCGGCCGCGCCGATCCCGACGCACCCGTTGGGCGGCCTCGACATCTCCGGCGCCAGCCCCAGCGGCTTGCGCTTCTCCACCTCCGCGACGTCGGGGGCGATCCGCTTCTGCGCGGCCATCTCGTCGATGACGACGTTGCGCCGGGCGAGCGCGCGTTCGGGGAAGCGGTAGGGGTTGAGGCCGCTCGGTTCGTTGACGATCCCGGCGAGCAACGCGGCCTGCGCCACGGTCATCCGCTCCTGCGGCACGTCGAAGTAGGTCTGCGCGGCGGCCGCGATCCCGTAGGAGTTCTGTCCGAAGGGGACGGTGTTGAGGTAGCGCGCCAGGATCTCGTCCTTGCTCAGCACCTGCTCCACGTGGACCGCCGTGCGCAGCTCGCGGATCTTGCGCGCGGTGGACTGCTCCAGCGCCTTCTCCCGGTCCTGTTTGGACGTGGCGGCGACGTGGACCAGGTAGTTCTTGACGTACTGCTGGGTGAGCGTCGAGCCGCCCTGCGAGATCCGCCCCTCCGCCTCGTTCGCGATCAGCGCGCGGGCGATCGCCATCAGGTCCACGCCGTTGTGCTCGTAGAAGCGGTGGTCCTCGACCGCAACGATGGCCGACTTCATCGCGGGCGAGATCTGGTCGGCGGGCACCAGCACGCGGTACTGGTCGTAGAGGCGCGCGAACGGTTTGCCCGCGACGTCCACCATCGTGCTGATCAGGGGCGGGTCCTTGTCGATCAGCTCGGCGGCGGTGGCGGTGACGGTGTCGCCGGTCTTGTTGGACAGCAAACCCAGCGCCCCGATCGGTGGGAACAGCACCCCGGCGAGCAGCAGCCCGCCCACCGTGCACAGGGCGGCAAGGCGCACGAGCAGCCGTTGCCTGCTCGACACCGGGCGCGCCGCGCTGTCGTCGAAGATCCTGGTGATGTCCAGCTCTTCCGGTTCCCCGAGAGAATGCCTGCCCATGGCTGCCGCCTATGCCGAGACCGTCATGAACACCGGCGCCCACCCGCAGTCGGTGTAGCGGGGCGCGCCGGCCACCTCACCAAGGCATTTCCCGGAATCGGCGATCCGCAACCGGAATGTCGAGGTCTTCGCCGGTTCGAGCGCGAACACCGCGGCCCTGTCGCATCCGACGAACAGCACGTCCTCGCCGAACGCGCCGATGCACGTGTCCTCTGTGGACAGTCGGATGGCGAAGCGCTCGACGCCGACGCTGGACGCCACGATCCGCACGGCGTCGGCACAGGCCGTGTAGTGGGGCGACCCGTCCAGCCTGCCGAGGCAGCGGCCGTCGTCGGGCCGCTTCAGCAGTGACTCGCCCTGTGCGAACAACGGCACGATCGCCAGCAACGCGCCGATCAGGCTCGGGACTCCCATGCTCGGGGAATAGCCCCGGCAGCAGGGAAAACTCCCGAGTCACCTGTTCGGATGTCAGCGCACGCCTGGGGGCGGCGGCGCCGGGACCGGCTGCGGCGGCACCAGCTCCTCGACGACCGACGTGGGCTCCGACGTCCGCGCCGGGGTGACCTGGCCGGGGCCTCGGTGCCCCGGCAGCGCCAGGAAGACCCCGGCGAGCACCACCGCGACCACCAGACCGGTACCCGCCGCGGCCAGAGTTCGCTTGCGGCGCCTGCGAACCTGGTCACCGCACTCGATCAGGTCCTCCGCCGTCACGGCCAGCGGAGGCGCCCCGTACGCGTTGAGCGCCGCGAAGGTCGCCCGCACGTCCTGTTCACGCACCACGTCACACCTCCAGCCGCAGATCGGCGAAATCGGCTCCCAGGATCTGCCGCAGCGCGGCCAGCCCGCGGCTGGCCTGGCTCTTGACGTTCCCGGTCGAGCACTTCAGCGCCGCGGCGGTCTCCTCGACGCTCAGATCGTTCCAGTACCGCAGCACCAGCACCGCCCGCTGCCGCGGCGGGACCGTGCCGAGCGCCTGCCACAGCACGAGCTTGTCCTCGCTGATCACCGCGTCCTGCGGTAGTTCCGGTGGTGCGTCGGTCACCCGTTCCCTGCGCCAGCGGACCCGCCGCCGTTCGGCCAGGAAGGTCCGGACCACGATCCGGCGCAGGTAGGGTTCCAGGCCCTCCCGCCGGGCCAGTCGCGGCCCGGCGAGGTAGAGCTTGAGGAACGCCGCCTGCATCAGGTCCTCGGCCTCGTGCCAGTCGCCGCACAGCAGGTAGGCGGTGAAGCGCATGCCCCGGGCGCACCCGTCGAAACAGGCGCTGAACTCGGCGTTCCAGATGGGGTCGGTCACGCGTGGTGGTCTCCCGCGTCGCAGGTCACTTGGGCGGCGCGGGCGCCGGGCACAGGATCGGAGCCGGAGCGGGCGCGATCACGGCCCCCGGGCCGGGCACCGGCGCGACCCTGGGGTGTTCCGGCACGGGCGGCACGGGCGCGGCGCTGGGGTGCTCAGGGGCGGGAAGGACCTGGGCGGGCGGGACGGGTGCCACCGACTCCGCCGGTGCCTGCCGGACGGGCGCGGGCTGTCCTGGGGCCGGAAGGACCAGCGCGGGCGGGACCGGCGCGGGCATGCCGGGACCGGGCGGCGGCGGGACGGGCACGGACGAAGCAGGCGCCGGCGCGGGCGGGGCGACACCGGGCACGGGCGGGACGAACGAGCTGGGCGCGAGCGGGTGCGCGCACTCGCCGGACCCCGGCACCGGAGCGGGAGCCGACGAGGGCTGGGCCAGCGCCGGAGCGGCGAGGCCGACGCCGCCCAGCACGAGCGCCCCGGCGGCGACGATCATTCTTTTGCGCATGCGGAACTCCTCCGATCGGGGAGGCCGGTGGCCCCTCTGCCCTCTACATGTCGCGAAGGCCCCGGGAGGTTGCATGCGCGGGACTTGACCTCAACATTGGTTGAGTTCTTAGCGTGATCACGTGACCGACCGACCAGAGCGCCGGGGAGCGCTCCTCCGCCTGCTCCGCGCCCATCTCCGCCCGTACCTGGGCTCCATCGCGATCGTGGTGCTGCTGCAGCTCGCGCAGACCTCCGCCTCGCTCCTGCTGCCCGCGCTGAACGCCGACACCATCAACAACGGTGTGCTCAAGGGCGACACCGGCCACATCCTCGGCAGTGGCGCGGTCATGCTCGCGGTCACCCTCGTCCAGGTCGTGGGCGCGGCGGCCGCGATCTACTTCGCCGCGCGCACGGCGATGGCGATCGGCCGCGACATCCGGGCCTCGGTGTTCGCCAAGGTGCAGACCTTCTCCGTGCGCGAGCTCGGCGAGTTCGGGGCGCCCTCGCTGATCACCCGGACCACCAACGACGTCCAGCAGGTCCAGATGGTGACCATGCTCGCGCTCGCCTCCATGGTGACCGCGCCGATCATGGGTGTCGGCGGAGTGATCATGGCTCTGGGACAGGACGTCCCGCTGTCGGCGCTGCTGCTCGTGGTGGTCCCCGCGCTCGCGGTCGCGATGCGGTTGATCCTGCGCGGCATGGGCCCGCTCGCGAGCTTCGTGCAGCAGCGCATCGACCGGGTGAACCGCCTGTTGCGCGAGCAGATCACCGGCATCCGCGTGGTGCGGGCCTTCGTCCGCGAGGACCACGAGCGCGAGCGCTTCGCCGACGCCAACGGCGAACTGATGGGCGTGGCGCTCGGGGTCGGCAAGCTGATGGCGCTGATGCTGCCCGCGATCATGCTGGTGATGGAGCTGTCCAACGCGGCCGTGATGTGGTTCGGCGGGCAGCGGGTGGACGCGGGGGCGATGCCGATCGGCTCCCTGTTCGCGTTCCTGCACTACCTGATGCAGATCCTGATGTCGACGCTGATGGCGACGTTCATGATCCTCCAGCTGCCCCGCGCGCGGGTGTCGGCTGGCCGCATCGACGAGGTGCTCAGCACCACCACGAGCGTCACCGTCGCGGAGAACGCGGTCACCGAACTCCCCCGGCCGGGCCACGTCGACGTCCGCGGTGCCGGTTTCCGCTACCCCGGGGCGGAGCGGCCGGTGCTGCACGACGTGGACCTGATCGCCCGCCCCGGGCAGACCACCGCCGTGGTCGGCTCCACCGGCAGCGGCAAGACCACCCTGCTCAACCTGCTCCCCCGGCTCTTCGACACCACCGAGGGCGAGGTGCGGATCGGCGGGGTCGACGTCCGCGAACTCGCTCCGGAGACGCTGTCCGGGTCGATCGGGTTCATCCCCCAGAAGCCTTACCTGTTCTCCGGGACGATCGCGTCCAACCTGCGCTACGGCAACCCGGACGCCACCGACGCGGACCTGTGGCACGCCTTGGAGATCGCCCAGGCGAGGGACTTCGTCGAGGCGCTTCCGGACAAGCTCGACGCGCCCATCGGGCAAGGCGGCACCAACGTCTCCGGCGGGCAGCGGCAACGGCTCGCGATCGCGCGGGCGCTCGTGGCGAAGCCGGACATCTACCTCTTCGACGACTCGTTCTCCGCGTTGGACAACAGCACCGACGCCGCGCTGCGGGCCGCGCTGGCACGCGAACTCGGTGACGCGACCGTGGTGATCGTCGCGCAGCGGATCTCCACCATCCGCGAGGCGGACCGGATCGTCGTGCTCGACGGCGGGCGCGTCGTCGGCACCGGCACGCACGCCGAACTGATGGACACCAACGACACCTACCGGGAGATCGTGCTCTCCCAGGACGACACTGTGGGGGCGAAGTGAGCACTGACGAACCTACCGAGAAGCCCAGCGACTTCGGCGGTTCGCTGTCCCGGTTGCTGCGGATGATGCGGCCGGAGCGCGCGCTGCTGTCCGGGGTGTTCGCCGCCGGTTCGGGCTACGTCGTCCTGTGGGTGACCGTGCCGCTGATCTTCGGGCACGTCACCGACCTGATCTTCATCGGCGCCCGCGGGCCGGGTATCGACTTCACGGCGGTCGGCACGGCGCTGGCGTGGGCGCTCGCCGCCATCGCGGGCTCGTCGGGTTTCGCGTGGGCACAGGGCAGGCTGACCGCGGTCGTGGCGCAGCGACTGGCTTTCCGGCTGCGCGAGCGGTCGGCGGACAAGCTGAACCGACTGCCGTTGGAGTACTTCGACCGCAGGCCCCGGGGCGAGGTGCTGTCCAGGGTCACCAACGACATCGACAACCTTTCCGAGTCCCTGCAACAGGTTCTGAGCCGCGTCGCCATCTCGCTGCTGACCCTGCTCGGCGTGGTGGTGATGATGTTCTGGCTGTCCCCGCTGATGGCGCTGCTCGCACTGCTCACCATCCCGATCGCGATCGTGATCACCAGGGCGATCGCCCGGCGGGCCCAGCCGCACTTCAGCGCCCAGTGGGCGAGCACCGGCAAGCTCAACGGCCACATCGAGGAGATGTACACCGGGCACGCTCTGGTCAAGCTCTTCGGCAGGCAGCGCGAAGCGGTCGCGACCTTCGCCGAGCACAACGAGAACCTGTACTCGGCGGCCTTCCGCGCGCAGTTCGTCTCCGGCACCACCCAGCCCGCCATGTCCTTCGTCGGCAACCTGACCTACGTCATGGTGGCCGTGCTCGGCGGGCTCCGCGTGGCCAGCGGGACGATGTCGCTCGGTGATGTGCAGGCGTTCATCCAGTACGTGCACGAGTTCAACCACCCGATCACCCAGCTCGCGGCGATGGCCAACATCGTCCAGTCGGGTCTCGCGTCCGCCGAGCGCGTGTTCGGCCTGCTCGACGCCGAGGAACAGCGCCCCGAACCGCTGCGGCCCGTCCCCCTCGGCACGGTGCGCGGGCGGGTGGCCTTCGAGAACGTGTCCTTCCGCTACTCCCCCGACAAGCCGCTGATCGAGAACCTGTCGCTGACCGTGGAGCCGGGGCAGACCGTCGCGATCGTCGGCCCCACCGGCGCGGGCAAGTCCACGCTGGTCAACCTGCTCATGCGCTTCTACGAGGTCTCCGAGGGCCGCATCACCCTCGACGGCGTCGACATCGCCGAAGCGCACCGGTCCCAGGTCCGCGGCAACATCGGGATGGTCCTGCAGGACACGTGGCTCTTCGGCGGGACGATCGCCGAGAACATCGCCTACGGGGTCGGCGACGTCCCCCGGGAGCGGATCATCGAGGCCGCGCGGGCCACGCACGTCGACCGCTTCGTCCGCACGCTGCCCGACGGCTACGAGACGGTGATCGACGAGGAGGGCTCCAACGTCAGCGCGGGCGAGAAGCAGCTGATCACCATCGCGCGGGCGTTCCTGGCCGACCCCGCCATGCTCGTCCTCGACGAGGCGACCAGCTCGGTGGACACGCGCACCGAAGTGCTGCTCCAGCAGGCCATGTCCTCGCTGCGCAAGGGCCGCACCAGCTTCGTCATCGCGCACCGGCTGTCCACGATCCGCGACGCGGACGTGATCCTCGTGATGGACTCCGGCCGGATCGTGGAGCAGGGTGACCACCGCTCGCTGCTGGCTGCGGGCGGGCACTACGCGCGCCTGTACGCGGCCCAGTTCGCCCAGCCGGTCGCGGCATGAGCGAGAATCTTCGCTCGTGGCACTCCCGACCGACCTCCAGTCCGCTTTGGACACCGAGCTGCGCCGCTTCCCCAACCAGGAGCTGGCGCGCGCGGTGGACCGCCTGAGCACCCGGTACCGGGAGGGCCGCGCGGCGACCACGCCGATCATGAACTCCGACAGCGACGTGGCGGCCTACGCCGGTTACCGCATGCCCGCCACGTTCGCGGCGGTGCGCGCGGTGCTGGAGGAGGTCGCCACGTTCGCGCCGGAGTTCTCACCGAAGTCGCACGTCGACGTCGGCGGCGGCACCGGAACCGCCTTGTGGGCGGCGACCGACACGTGGTCCTCGCTCACCGAACTGACCGTGGTGGAGCAGGTGGAGAAGGCCCTCACCCTGGGCCGCAAGCTCGCCGCGTCCGCGGAGTCCCCCGCCCTGCGGTCGGCCACCTGGCGACGCGGCGTGATCGACCCCAAGACCCCGCTGCCCGCCGCCGACCTGGTCACCCTGTCCTATGTGCTCGGTGAACTCCCCGAGGGCATGCGCGAGCAGACCATCCGCTGGCTGGCCGCCGACGCGGCCATGGTCGTGCTGATCGAACCGGGCACTCCCGCCGGGTACGAGCGCATCGCCGAGGCCCGCGCGCTCCTGCTCGACATGGGCCGGTCCCTCGTCGCCCCCTGCCCGCACGCGCACACGTGCCCCATCCCGCGCGGCGAGGACTGGTGCCACTTCTCCGCCCGCCTCCCCCGCGTCGGCGCGCACCGGCTGATCAAGGAAGGCACCCTCAACTTCGAGGACGAGAAGTTCTCCTACGTCGCCGCCGCCACCGTCCCCACGTCCCGCGCGGAGAATCGCGTCCTCCGGCATCCCTTGAAGCGCAAGGGTTTGGTGTCACTCCAGCTCTGCACGACCGAGGGCGTGCTGACTGAAGCGAAGGTGACCAAGCGCCACGGTGACCTCTACCGCGCCGCCCGCGACACCACCTGGGGCGCCCCCTGGCCCCCGCCGGACTAGGGCCTGTCCGTCGAAACGTGTTGCCACGGCCCGGAACTGTTCGAGCTTGCTGAACGCCCGCTCGGCGGTGTTGCGCTGTTTGTGGATCTCGGAGTCGAAGGCGGGCGGGCGGCGAGCACCGAGGACGCCTAGCCTCCGCCGCACGCCTCGCCGCCTCGGGCGCGCGGAAGAAGGTAGAGCTGCGGAACCCGGCGGAACCACCGTGTACGCGGGAAGAACCGGCGGACGCGGGAGATCACACCTACCAACACTTGGTGTACGTGCGGGTGCAGGACGTGGTGGCCACATGGCGAACCTGGTGACGAAAGTGTCCGGTCCTTCGCGCTTGTGGTCCAACTGACTGCACTGGAGGATGAAGGTCGCGGTGCTCGAGCCATCGTGGCGAATGTCCCGGGAAGCGGCTGCTGTCCCGTTCAGCTACGTCTGAAGGCTGATCGTGTCGTAGTGGCCGACAAGGGGACTGCCGCTGAGCGTGCACCTCACCTGGTTGCCCTCGACGCCGGGACGGCTTTCCGGCTCGTCAGCGCACGAAGCGCCGGCTCCAGGGCAGTTAGCCGACGGGGTGTCGGCCTGGGCGAATTGACCACCGCCCATCAGGGCCAGACCGATGAGGCTTGCGGTAGCCAGCATGTGTTGCGTCGTCTTCACAGTGGTTTCTCCCTCGTGTTCCTCACGCAGCCGTGCGCGGATCAATTCGCTATCCGCGCTGGGGCGGTCCGATTTGTATCCGGCGAGACCGGCTCGCAGCGCGCACGATCTGACGCAGATGCGTCACATTGCTCAAGCGGCCCGTCGTGCTTACTCCCTCTCTGATCGTGAGGGAGTGCTCAAGGTGGAGGGCTGGCCGGAGATCCGCTAGTGACCACAATCCCGCCCGTGTCGCGACACACGACGAAAACGGGACCGCGACCCTGAATCCAGGCCGCTGCTCGCTGAACATTCCACGGATCGCGACCTGCACTGATACACCACCCGCACACCTGAAGCCGCCAAGATGAACTCTTTCGCGGGTGCTAGAACGCTAGAACGGCGCAGGTTCGGCGATGGGTTCGAGTTCGGTCTCGATCACCTTGCCACTCGGTGTGGTCCACGCGTGCGTCCCGTCGGGGCGGTTCTCGCAGGACCAGTTGGAGTGGGTCTTCATCCGGTGGTGATGCCTGCACTTCGGGCGCAGGTTCGCGATGGTGGTGTTGGTCCCGTCGAACGGGCAACAATGATCCAGATCGCAGCGGTGCGCCGGTTGGTTGCAGCCGACCATCGTGCACGTCGGATACCGCGCGTTGATCAGCTCGCGCTGTGCCACGGTGGGCCGGTAGGTGGTGATGTGCTCAGCCATCCCCGTCACCGGGTCCGTCAGGATGCGCTTCCAGATCCCATTCGCCGCCACATCCGCCACGATCGGCGCGGGCAGCGGCCCGTATCCGGCCAGCATCACCGGGTCCTTCGTCAGGCCCAGGATGTTGGTGATCGGCATGGTCAGGTTCACACACACCTCCCCCTGCGGTGCCGGAGTGTCCTTCCCCATCAACAAATCCGCGGCCACATCGGATCGCTTTTGGTCGAGGGTTCGGTCATCCTTCGGGAGCGCCCGGGCGATGCGGTCGATGCGATCGAAGGCCAAGGCCGCGTCGAGGGCGGGCAGCACGACGCGCAGGGAGCACATGCCGTCGTCGAGGTTGAACTTCTCCACCAACCGCTGCTTCCGCTTCTCCTCATGACGCCGCAACGCCGCCTCGGCATCCAGCTTGAGGATGAAACGCCGGGCATAGCGTTGGCTCGCCGTGTAGTTATGCGTGGCCGCGTGGTTGATCAACACGGGTTTAGCGATCGCCTGATTGGCCGCGTCCAGGACACTGACCTGATCAATGATCATCAACGCCTTGCCCTCATCGAGCCGCCCCTCCGCCAACGCTTCCAACACCACCGGGTGCTCCACCAGCGACATCGCCCGATCAACGAGCTTGTTGCCCTTGACCTGGGAGACACGCAGCAGCGGCATCAGAACATCCCCCGCGTACTGCTGCACTTCGGGGTCGAGGTCGTCATAGAGCTTCATCAGGGTCGAGGCGAACTCCGCGACAGCCTTACCGATAGCGGCGTAGGCGGCCACGACGTCGTCTTCGATATCAGCAGGGGCCATACCCCTATTTTAGCGTCTGCAAATAGTGGATCATGGCTCTACGGAGTGAACTTTTCCCTTATCCCCCAACGGTTCCAGCGAAAGCAAGTCAAGGCTGGGACGGTCGGCTTGACCTGGGGTGCGCGTGCCATACGCTTCCCGCGAGGGCCGGAGTTTCATCCCGTGCCCCCGTGAGGCCCACGGGCACGCGCAAGGGGCCCCAGGTCAAGCCGACCCCACGCCGGAACCAGCCGACCCACGCTGCAACCAGCCAGCCCACGCCCGCAGCAACTACACAGCAAACCAATACGCCAGAGCAAAGAGAAGCACACCAACCCACCACAACCTAGAGCTGCGCGAAGTAGGAGCGCACATACGAGACCCCTCCCCCACCCAAGCCCACCATCAGCGCACTACGAGCCTGTCCCACCCCCAAACCGCGAGCACCGATCGCCCCGACCTTGCCCACGATCCCGATGTCCACATCGGAGTACTGCTGCGCCCGTGACGCGACCACGACGGGAATGTCCCAGTCCACGACCTCCCCCACCGCCGCGAACATCTCCACGGGCACATTGCCGACGCCGGTCCCGTCGAGCACGATCCCCCGCGCTCCGGCGTCGACGATCGCCGACAGCTGCTCAGCGCGAGCCCCGGGGTAAGCCGCGATGACGGCGACATCGGTCTCGGGCTCGCCGAGCGGCGGAGGAACGGGGTTCGGCGCACCGCCGAGCAACACCACGCGCTCGTCGATCACTTTGCCCACCAACGGATGCAGCCCGGACGACAACCCCTGCACCGAGGTCGCGTCGACTTGCCGGACCCATCGTGCAGCGTGCAGTTCGTCGCCCGCGCACACCACCACACCGGCTCCGCGAAGGGCCGGACTGCGCGCGGCCGCAATGGACGAAGCCAGGTTGCGCGAAGCGTCGCTGGAGGGCTCGTCGCGTCGACGAACCGCGCCGGTGAACACGACCGCACCGAGCCCGCCTGCCTCGCCAACCATCAGCTCAGTGAAGAACGGCGCGTGTTCCACGGTGTCAAAGCCATGCGCCACAACGACTCCACCGAAGCCATCGACCACGAGCGCGTCACGGACGCGGCGCGCGATCGCCAGCATCGTCGACGGTGTGACGTCCCAACTCGGCTCCGCGAGCACGTCCTCGACCACGACTCCGGAGGCAACCAGCGCTGATGGAATCAACTTCGGGCCGGTGGCGACCGCGTTGTGGGACTGCGCGATCGTGTCGGCGGTGGCCAGGACCAGGATCGGCTTCACAGGCCCACGTGCTTCTCGATGCGGTCCAGCCGCTGCATGATCGGCTGGAGCAACGCGGCCGCGTCGGCCTGCGGGCCGGTCTGGGCGCGCAGGTGCACGTACCCCGCGAGCGCCGCCGACACCGCGCGCCGCGTCAACCGCAGCTCGGCGCCACGCGCCCGCAGCAGCTCGCCGCCCTTCCCGTCCGGCTCGGAAACCAAGCCCAGCAACAGGTGCTCGCAGCCCACGTAGTTGTGCCCGAGCGCGATCGCCTCGGTCACCGCCAGCTCCAGCACGTTCGCCGCGTCGCTGCCGAACCGCTCCCCCGTCCCCTCCTCCGTGGCCGCCGCACTGTCCAGTTCACGCAGCAGCTGTTCCGCGTCGATGTCCACGGCGCGCAGCACGTGCAGCGCGAGGTTGCCGCCTTCGGCCAGCATCCCGCCGAGCAGGTGCTCCGAACCGACGGTGTCCGACCCCGCGCGGCGGGCCCGCTCGATGCCGAGCCGGACCGCCACGCGCGCCCGCTCGGTGTAGTGCGCCAGACGCGCGGTCGGGTCGTCCACGCCGAGGTCGCCGAGCGCGGTCTCCCTGATCGCGGTCACGCGGCGCACGGACTGCTCCAGCGCGCGCTGGCAGATCGCCGACACCGGTACGCCGGTCGCCTTCACCGCCTCGGCCAGCTCGTCCGGCAGGTACACGTTGATCTTCGGCACGGGGTCCCCCTTCCGTAGGTGTACCCCCTTTGTACCCCTACTGGGGTTACAAGTCCAGCACCGCCGGGTTCAACGTCGGCCGCAGCGGCCCGTAGGCGTTCGACCGCGCCGCCGCCCGCCGGAACGGAGCAAGCGCACAGAGCAGGCGAAACACCAGCGGAGGCCGGTACGGCAGCCCGGTCGCGAGCGCCTTCGCGGTCCGCTCCTCCACCCGGACCTGCTGCGCCTGGACCTTCTCGATCGCGGGCTCGCGCAACCGCTGCACCTCCGCCAGCGCCTCCTCCGGCACCGCGCCCGCTCGCAACCGCGGGATCAGCACGTTCGCCGCCACCACCGCGTCCTGGATCGCCATCAAGATCCCGTTGCCGCCGACCGGGGAGATCACGTGCGCCGCGTCGCCGATCATCAGCAGGCCGGGCCGGTGCCAGCGCTTCGCCCGCGCGATGTCCACCGACAGCAACGTGATCTGCTCGAAGCTCGTCAGCAGGTCCGCCCGATCGGCGAGCCAGGGGACGGTGGCGCGCAGGAACTCCCGGATCGGCTCCACGCCCGCCCGCCGCGCGTCCGGGAAGCCACCCTTCGGGATCGTGTAGCCGACCTGCCACGTGTCCGGCCCGCCGAGCAGTCCGACGTAGTGCCCGGCGCCGAAGTAGATGTCCACGTCAGCCTCGGGTGGATCGTCCGCGCGCCGGGGCAGGCGGAACCACAGGATGTCCCCGCCGCCACCGAGCGAGGTGACCGGCAGGTCGGCCAGCCGCCGCATGCGGGAGAACCGCCCGTCCGCGGCGATCACCAGGTCCGCCCGGACGCTCTCCCCGCCGCAACGCACGCCGACGACACGTCCGTCCTCCTCGGTCAACCCGGTGACCTTCGCGCCCGTGCGCAGCGTGAAACCCGGGTACGCGGCGGCCTCGCGCGCGAGGAAGTCCAGGAACCGGGCCTGCGGCATCAGTGCCACGTAAGGGAACTTGCCGCCGATGCGGTCGTAGTCGGCGGTTCTGAGCGTCTGGGCGGGCGTGTGCAGCGAGAACGTCGTCGCGCGGAAGTGGTCCAGCTCCAGCAGCCGGTCGGCCAGCCCGAGCTGGTCCATCAGCTCCAGCGTCGCCGGGTGCAGCGAGTCACCGCGGAAGTCCCGGTCGAAGTCCGGCTGCGACTCCAGCAGCGTCACCTCGATCCCCGCCCGAGCCATCAGGTACGCGAGCACCAGGCCGCCGGGTCCTCCTCCGACAACACAGCAGGTCGACATGCGGCACCTTCCGTCGGCGATCGTTCGCGGAACCCTAAAACGCCGAGTGCCCGCACCGCCGTTCCACATAGCCTGCGCAACATGACTGCAACCGTTGATCCGTCGAATTCAGACCAGATCGCCGCGTGGGACGGCGATCAGGGCGCCTTCTGGACCAAGCACGCCGGGCGGTTCAACGACGGTGTAGCCGCCTACCGCGACCACTTCTTCAGCGCCGCCGCGATCGAACCGGACGCGGCCGTGCTCGACATCGGCTGCGGCAGCGGACAGTCCACAAGGGACGCCGCGCGGCAGGCCAAGGACGGATCGGCGCTCGGCGTCGACCTGTCGGCACGGATGCTCGACCTGGCCCGCGAGCTGGCGGAGCGCGAGGACGTGCCGAACGCGACCTTCCTCCAGGCCGACGCGCAGATCCACCCCTTCACCGAAGGCGGCTTCGACGTCGTGATCAGCCGCCACGGCACGATGTTCTTCGGCGACCCCGAAGCCGCGTTCGCCAACATCGCCCGCGCGGTGCGACCCGGCGGACGGCTCGCGCTCCTGACGTGGCAGCCCGCGCGGCGCAACGAGTGGATGTCCACGTTCCGCACCATCTTCTCGGCCGGGCGCGAACAGCCCACGCCCGCGCCGCGCGCCGGCTCGCTCACCGATCCGGACCTCACGCGAGAACTCCTGACGTCGGCGGGATTCACCGCGGTCGAGCTGCACCCGGTCAGCGAACCCATGTACTTCGGCCGAGATGTCGAGGACGCCCTGGAGTTCATCGTGGACCAGTTCGGCTGGATGACCCGCGACCTCTCCCCCGAGGACCGGAGCCGCGTGGTCGACGAGGTGCGGGCGGACATGCGCTCGCACCGGACCGAGCACGGCGTCTTCTACGGCTCCGCAGCGTGGATCATCCAGGCTCGCCGTCCCTGATGCTTTTCGTCTTGCGGTTCGGAGGGATTGATTTTACTCGACACTGAAGTCATCGAACGTAGTGATGACATAGGATGCAGCGATGCGCACTGGTGATCAGGTCGTTCAGGAGCTGCCCTGGCGGTGGCACACCCAGGGAACGATCTTCCTGGTCGGCGGGCTCGGCTTCATGTTCGACGCGTGGGACGTGGCGCTCAACGGCTTCCTCATCCCCCTCGTCGGCGCCGAGTGGGGCCTGACCACGGGCGAGCGCGGCTGGGTCGGCACGGCCAACCTGATCGGCATGGCGGTCGGCGCCTTCGCCTGGGGCGGGATCGCCGACCTGGTCGGGCGGCAACGCGCGTTCCGCTGGACGCTGCTGATGTTCTCGCTGTTCACCGTGGCCGGGGCGGCGGCGCCGGACTTCGTCACCTTCTGCGTGTTCCGGTTCCTCGCCGGGGTCGGGCTCGGCGGCTGCATCCCGGTCGACTACGCGCTCGTCGGCGAGTTCACCCCGGCCAGGGTGCGCGGCCGGGTGCTCACCGCGATGGACATCTGGTGGCCGATCGGCGCGACGCTGTGCGGGCTCACCTCCACCCTGCTCGCCGGCTTCGGCGGCTGGCGGGCGCTCATGCTGGTCATGGTGCTGCCGGCGCTGCTGGTCTTCTGGGTGCGCCGGTCGGTGCCGGAGTCGCCGATGTACCTGGTGCGGCGCGGCCGCGGCGACGAGGCCCGCGCGGTGATCGACCGGCTGGTGGCGCGCACCGGCGCCGAGGTCGGGCCGTGGCGGCTGCCCGAACCGCAGCCCGCTCCCCGGCTCACCCCGCGGGCCGTCGCCGCCCAGGTCGCCGCGCTGTGGCGGTTCAGCCCCAAGATCACCTCAGCGGCCTGGGCGGTGTTCCTGACCGTCTTCGTCCTCTACTACGGCGCGCTGACCTGGCTGCCGAGCATCCTCAAGGCCGAGGGCTACGGCGACTACGCGGCCTTCATGGTGGCGACGCTGATGACCGCCGTCGGGATCGTCGGCGTGCTCGTCTCCGCGTGGCTGGTCGACGTGGTGGGCCGCAAGTGGGTCATCGGCGTCAGCGCCCCGCTGTCCGCGCTCGCCCTGGTCCTGTTCGCCACGCAGCTGGAGATCGCCTCGGCCGCCAAGCTCTGGATCGCGGTCTACGGTTTCCTGATCCAGATCACCATTCCCGCGCTCTACGCCTACGTCTCGGAGCTGTACCCGACCGAGCTGCGCGCGAGCGGGTTCGGCTGGGCGTCCACGGTGAGCCGGGTGGGCGCGGGCTTCGTGCCGTTGCTGTTCGGCACGGTGCTGTGGCCCCATCTCGGCCTGCCGCTGACCTTCGTGGTGATCGGCGCCGCCGTACTGCTGGCGATGCTGTGGATGTCCTACGCCGCACCGGAAACGCGCAAGCACGAACTGGATGCGTGATCGACCTCGGCTGTGGAATCGTGTCCTGATGCGGAGTCCACGTTCGACGCGCTTCCGCGGGGCACACGAGTTGTCGAGCTGATCGACGGGATATCGCGATCTCGGCGTTCGCGTGCGCCGATGATCTGCCTTGTGCGTTCGGAGCGGAACCGGCAGGTTCTCGACACCGTCGGCATGTCCCTCGAAGCTTCCTCCGTCCCCGTTGTCTACGTGGACGCCGGCTCGACGAGCCCCGGCGGCGAGGTTGAGGCGGTCACCGACATCCTGTCGCGCGAGCGCACAGCTCGCTCGGAGCCAGAAGCGACGCCGAGCGCGCTTCGGCCACTTCGCGCTGGTGACGTGGTTGATGAGCCAGGAACTCCCCGCCGACCACCCCGGTGCCGAACGCGAACTGCTGCACCGGCTTCAGCTGCGCGTGCTGACGGGCCGGGAACGTCCGACTTGGCTGCTCCGCCTGCTCCTGGCCATGTCGATGCCGTGGTTCCGCCTGTTCTTCCGCCCGCTGCGCCGGTTCACGCGGCAGTGGCATCCGGATCGGCTGACTCACGGCCGGTGGCAACTGGAGCCACCGGGCCGGCTGTTGCGGTTGCTGCCACGCCTTCCTGGAAGACCTTCGCAGAGCGCACCGACAGCACCCCGTGCTCCTGCTGGACAACGTCAGCGACACCAACGGCGGCCACCTGCTCCTGCGGCTGATCAACGATGTGCGCAACGAGACGGGCGTTGTGGATCCGCTGGTCGTGATCAGTTCCGGCGCCGAGCCCCCGGTGGCCGACGCCCCGATCACACACCCGCTCGACGCCTTCGGCGGGTACATCGCGTGGGAGCGCGCCGGCCGTCGGCCCGCTGAGAGCGCCTGGTACCTGCCGGTCCGCATTCCGGACGACGAGTTCACCGACGAGTTCACCGGCGAAGGGCCGACGCAGAAGCCGGATCGCCTTACCTCACAAGCGTTGGCCAACACCCTGACCGGCTTGGAACGCTTGTTCACCAGGCTGGGACCCCCGCAGGCCGACGCCAAGGGGTCTGTCCATGAGTGACAGGTCGTCGCACGCGGTGGAGATCGCCCGGATGTGGGCGAAGGTGCCACCCGAGCACCTCGAGATCGCGCTGACGGCGCTGGAGCCGGAGTTGCGACGCGAGCACGAGCACCGCCTCGCGCGGATGGCCCATGTGCGGCCTGTGGGCGGGGTTCACCGTCGCGGTCGGATCGCTCACCGCCGCGGCGATCGTGGGCGTCAACGGGCAGCCTTGGCTGGCCGCGCTGTTCGCCGGTCCGAGCGTGCTGGCGCTCGCGAAACTGTTCGTGATCCGCCGCGCGGACGCCGAAGACGCACGGCGGATCACCCGAGCCCAGCAGAACGCCCTGGCGGACCCCAAACCGATGTGAGCGCTACAGCGGCACGTTCACCTTGTGCGGATAGCGGCCGACCGGAACCGCGAAGTGCTTCTCCCCCTCGGTCGGGCACACCCACACCGCGCTCGCCAGCCGCCTGCTGGCCGCCGGGTGGCCGTGGCCCGGGCACTCCGGCCAGGCACCGAACAGGTAGTCGATCATCATCTCGCGGAGCCGGTCCGCCACTGCCGCGCACACGTCCTCGTCGTCCCCGACGTGCGCCGACACAGACCCGCCGACCTGTTTGCCCGCACCGAAACGAAGGGTGATCTCAACGCCCGCGTCGCCGCGGTCGGCGACCACGGCGGTCACGGAGAGCGCGCCGTGGGTGGCGGCGACGTCGACCAGGAAACGGTGCGCCGCCTCGGCGACCGACAGCGCCGCGGGAGTCCACGAACGGACATCGACGAAACTCATCGGCAGAGTGTAGGGACTGGATTCCTCTCCGCGATCCCCACTCCCGGAAATCCCGAATCACCGGCCGAGACGGCTGGACACCCCTGTTACGCACTCCGATGAAGACGTGCAAGCGCTCTCTTTTCGGCGTCCGGCGCGAAACGGGAAAGCGGGCGTCCGGGGCGGCGCCACGCGCACACGCGGGATGCCGTTGCACACGGGCCGATCACCACCCGTTAGGGTCGGCGCCCGTGACACAGACCGGACACACACCTGCCGTGGACGCGACGCACGCCCTCTCGCCGGTGCCCTCCGCCGCCGCGCGCCGCGACCAACCCGTGCCCGGCAGGATCCGGTACTACTTCGGCCCGATGGCCTGCGGCAAGTCCACCCTGGCCCTGCAGATCGACCACAACCACGCCCGGCAGGGGCGGCGGGGCCTGCTGCTGGTGCGGCACGACCGCTCCGGGACGCCGACGATCACCAGCCGGATCGGCATCACCCGCGACGCCATCGAGGTGCACGAGGAGATGAACATCCAGGACCTGGTGCGCGCGCAGTGGGCGGGCAACCAGCGGGTGGACTACCTCATCGTGGACGAGGCCCAGTTCCTGTCCCCCTGCCAGGTCGAGCAGCTGGCCGAGCTGGCCGACCACGCGCAGGTCGACATCTACTGCTTCGGCCTGGCCATCGACTTCCGCAGCCACCTCTTCCCCGGGACGCAGCGGCTGGTGGAGCTGGCCGACGAGCTGCACCCGGTCCAGGTCGAGGTGCTCTGCTGGTGCGGTCTGCCCGGCCGGTTCAACGCGCGCACGCAGGACAACCGCATCCTCCGCGAGGGCGACACGGTGCTGGTCGCCGACACCGCCGACGGCGACCCCGGCGGCGAGAGCACGGTCCGCTACCAGGTCCTCTGCCGCAGGCACTACCGCAGCGGCGAACTCGGCCCGCAGGCGGTCCCGGCCGGTCAGCTCAGCCTGGCCTGACTGGCCGCGATGGAGTGGATCGCCGGGCGCAGCACGTCCACGATCCGCTCGGCGTCGGCGTCCCGGAGTCCGTCCAGCCGCAACAGGTCCCGGCCGGTCACGGTGCCGAGCACGACGGCGCCGAGCAGTCCGGCGCGCAGCTCGGCGTCCGTGCCGGGAATCGCCTCCGCCAGCCTGCCCTGCTGCGCCGCCAGCGCGGACCTGACCTCCTGCGCCGCGTCCGGGTGGGTCAGCATCGAGCGCAGCATCGCCACGGTCCCCGACGATTCCGTGCACAGCTTGCGCACGAGCGAGTCCAGCATCAACTCGGCGACCGCTTCGGGGCTGTCCGCGGCCGCCTGCTCCTCCGGCTCCAGTTCGGCGACCCTGGCGAACAGCTCGTCCTTGGAGCCGAAGTACCGCATCACCAACCCGGGATCGGTGCGCGCGGCCGCGGCCACCGCGCGGATCGTCGTGCGGTCATAGCCGTTCTCGGCGAAGAGGTCCCGCGCCGCGGCGAGGATGCGGGCCTCGGTCCGCCTGCGCTGCTCGGCTCGGGACGGGCGGTCGTGGTCGGCTGCCATATGATCAGTCTACGCACGTTGACCGAACCACACGCCGAGATCGTCACCTGGCGCGCCAGCTGGAGCCCGATCTCCGACGCCCGGGCCGCGCGCCCTACTGTCCACTGTGGTCGGTCGCATCGCCGCCGGTTGGAAGCGGCACCGCCCGCTCAGCGCCTGACCGCGCGTAGATCCGCACCATCTCCGCGGCGACGCGGTCCCAGGAGTAGCGGCATTCGACCCGGTCCCGCCCGGCGACGCCCAACGTGCACCGGCGCACCGGATCGGCCAGCAGGTTCCGCAGCACCTGGGCGAGGAACCGGGGTTGACGGGTCGGCACGTGCACGCCGGTGACCCCGTCCACCACCACATCGGCGAGCGCCCCGACCGGTTGCGCCACAACGGGAACACCGCACGCCATCGCCGCGAGCGCGAGGCGGCCGAGCGAGTCGCGCTTCGGCACGCACACGACGGCGTCGGCCGACCGCAGCAGCTCGGGAGTCACCCGGTCACCGGGAACGACCAGCTCCGCGGAGGGCACCCCGCTCATCGCGGCGCCGACGAGATCGGCACCGTCGTCGGCCGCGATCACGCGGTACCGCTCCGAGCGCCACGCCACCGGTCCCTCCGGGTTGAACACCGTCGTGTCCACGCCCGCGGGGACGACGGAGATGCGGCTCCTGCGCACGCCGCTGCTGACCAGCTCAGCCGCATCGTCCTGGCAGGCAACGACTATCCGCGCGGCCGTGTGCCCCACGACGCGCTTCACCAGCCGGTGCTCCGCGGGATCGAGCCCGTCACAGGTCTGCACGACGGGGATGTCGGTGTGCTGCACCGCCGACAACGCGGCGAGGCCGGACAGCCAGGAGTGCGCGTGCACGACGTCCGGCCGGTCGGTGGCGAGATCCCGCTCCAGGGTCGAGTGGGCGTACCTGGTCACCTCGTGTCCGAGGGCGGTCAGCCTGCGCGGCAGCTCGTCGGCGTGCGGATGCCGAGCGTACTCGGCCGACACCAGGGCGATTCTCACACCCCGGGTAATTGCCGCACGGCAAACAATTCAAACCGGGCTCACGCCGCGAGGGCCTCCTGCACGGTGCGGTAGAGGGCGAACTCCGAGGTCAGACCGGAGACCTCCAACGCGCGCGTCACCACCTTGGTGGACACCGCGAGGCGCAGCTGTACGCCCTGCCGCGCCGCGCGCACCGCGGCCTCGTGCAGCACGGCAAGGCCGACCGATCCCATGAAGGACACGCCGTTGAGGTCGGCGATCACCACCGACGCGTCGGCATCGGCCTCCATCTGCCCGGTGAGCGCGACCTCCAGTTCGCGGGCGGAGTACATGTCGATCTCCCCGGCGACGGTGATCACGCTGGTCGCACCGGTCCTGGCGACCCGGACGTGCAACAGCGGCGCCGGCTGGCCGGGGTCGTAGGGGGTGAAGTCGAGCTTGTCGCTGCTGGCCATCACTGCACATTCCCCGGATGCGTGAGCGGATGGAACGGACCCTGAATCCCGCCAGCGTACCGATTCAGCGTCCGAAGAACAGCTGTCAGCGGCCGGAGGCCAGTTCTTCCTTCCGCCGCACCGGCTCACCTGGCCGAGTGGACTTCTCGGGCACTCGCCAGCACAGCGCCAGCACGGCCATCACCGCGGCGAGCCCGACGTGCAACCAGGTCCCCGCCGCGTCCATCGGCAGCACGTTCGCCGTGCTGTCCTGCGGAACGAACAGGCCGTACAGACCCAGCGCCAGCGCGACCCCGGCCCCCGCGGCGAGGAACAGCCGCGCGCCCTTCCCGGTGTTGCCCAGGGTCAGCCCGGCGGCACCGAAGAGCAGGTGCACCACGTTGTGCAGCACGGACACGTCGAACACCCCGAACAGCTCGGCGCCCGACCGCGGCCCGGCCATCTTGAGCAGCGCGTAGTCCGTGGTCAGCCCGGGAACCAGGCCGCAGATGCCGAGCAGCAGGAACGTCGCGGCGACCACTCCGGCCGCCCACTGCACGGGCGCGCGTGGGCCCGCCAGGACGCGCTGTGGCACCGCCGCCGCCTTTACCGAGTCATCCCTGTCGGCGGTACGCCCACCAACTTCCTTCTCGATCATTCTTCCGTCCCGGGGACGGGGAACACCAGCCACCCCGGCGAATGTGACCGGCCTTTCGTCACCAGCCCGAGTTTTCCCAGCACTGGCAAGGCTTCCCGCCGAGGTCGCGGGAGTGCTCGACGGCCGGTCTCCCGGCAGGCGCGCGGTGGACACCCGTCAGCTCCCCTCCCTAGCCGGTCGTCCGGCTCGGCCGTGGTCGTGTCGTCGTGGACTGGCCGGTGGTGGGCCTGGGCTTCGGTCTCGTACTGGTCGGCGGCGTCGTCACGGCCGCTTCCGAATCCGGTTCCGCGGCCACCGCACCTGTGCTGACCTGCAGCGTGATCACCGAGCCGCCGCTCTGGCCGATCACCGTGCCCTTGGGCTTCTGGCTCGCCTTCTGCACCACGCGGACGGTGAAGCCCGCGCTCGCCAACCGCTCGCGCGCCTCGCTCAGGGACAGCCCGACCACCGACGGGGCGCGCTCGCGCGTCTCCGGTTCGCGCCGCTCGCCGTCGGCGTAGCGGTCCTCCACCTCGGGCAGCTCCGCCCGCTCCATCGCGGTCATGATGCCGGGCTGGTCCCCGGCCCCGTTCATGGCGTGGAACCAGGTGCGCGCCGGGTACTTGCCGCCGTAGATGTAGCGCCCGCCGGTGCACGGCCGCGGCGGCAGCGCTCCGCCGGGATCGCAGAGCGTCGTCGGTGACGGCGAGTCGTCGAAGGTGAACACCGCCGCCGACAGCTGCGGGGTGTAGCCGAGGAAGCCGGAGGACTTGTGCTCCTGCGTGGTCCCGGTCTTGCCCGCCATCGGCCGGTCCCAGCCGTAGGCCTTCGCCGCCGCGACCGCGGTGCCGCTGATCGCGTCCTTGCTCAGCCCCACGGTCATCGCGTTGGCCAGCCCCGGTTGCACGACCTGCGCGCAGGGCTGCTCGCGGAGCGGGACCCGGCGGCCGTGCCGGTCCAGCACCTCCTCCACCGGGCTGGGCGGGCACCAGGTGCCCCCGCTGGCCAGGGTGGCGCCGACGTTGGCCAGCTCCAGCGTGCTCGTCGGGGTCGGCCCGAGGGTGAAGGAGCCGTAGTTCTGCTCGGAGAAGAACTTGCCGATCGGGCGCTTCTTCGGGTCCTCGCCCGCGCGGACGGTGTTCAGCGAGCGCAGGCCCAGCCGCACGGCCATGTCCACCGCCGAGGACACGCCGACGCGCTCCAGCAGCTGCACGAACGTGGTGTTGGGCGAGGTCGCCAAGGCGTCCTGCATCGACATCCGTTCGGGGTACTCCCCCGCGTTCTGCACGCAGTACTTGCGCAGGCCCTCCGCGCCCATGGGACAGCTGGCCGCGCCGCCCATGAACACGTTCGACGTGTAGGAGCCGGGCACCGGGAGGCTGTCGTTGATCCCCATGCCCTTCTCCAGCGCCGCGGCGGCGGTGAAGATCTTGTAGATGGAGCCCGCGCCGAGGTTCTGCATCGCGTAGGGCAGCCCGAGCGTGGTCTCGTGCTTGTCCCGTTGCAGGCCGTACGGGCGGTTCGCGGCGAGCGCCACCACGCGGTGCTTGTCCTTGCCGGGCTTGACGATCGCCATCGCGTTGGCCGCGTGCTCGGTGTCCGGCGGGACCTGCGCGTCCACCGCGGTCTTGGCCTTGGTCAGCGCGTCGCGGTCGAGCGTGGTCCTGATCGTGTAGCCGCCCCGGCGCAGCTGCTCCCGCGACAGCCCGGCGCTCTCCAGGTACTTCGTCACGTAGTCGCAGAAGTAGCCCGCGTCGCCGGTGCCGATGCACCCGTTGGGCGGGCGGGCCGTCTCCGGGGCGAGGCCGAGCGGGGCCTTCTTCTCCGCCTCGGCCATCTCCACCGGCAGTCGGTGCTGCCTGGCCATCTCGTCGATGACCACGTTGCGCCGCGCCAGCGCGCGCTCGGGGAAGCGGTACGGGTTCAGCCCGCTCGGCTCGTTCACGATGCCCGCCAGCAGCGCGGCCTGCGCCACGGTCAGATCCTCCTGGGCGATGCCGAAGTAGGTCTGCGCGGCCGCGGCGACGCCGTAGGACTTCTGTCCGAAGGGGACGGTGTTGAGGTAGCGGGCGAGGATCTCGTCCTTGCTCAGCACCCGTTCCAGCTGCAGCGCCGTGCGCAGCTCGCGGAGCTTGCGCGCGGCGGACTGCTCCTGGGCCTTGGTCTGCTCCAGCTTCGTCTCGGCCGCGATGTGGGTGAGGTAGTTCTTCACGTACTGCTGCGTCAGCGTCGAGCCGCCCTGGGAGACCTTGCCCCGCAAGGTGTTGGTCACCAGCGCCCGGCCGATCGCCACCAGGTCGACGCCTTCGTGCTCGTAGAAGCGCTGGTCCTCGATGGCCACGATCGCTGCCTTCATCGTGACGGCGATCTTGTTGGCGGGCACCAGGACCCGGTACTGGTCGTAGTGGTGCGCCAGCGGTCTGCCCGAGGTGTCCAGCATCGTGGTGAGCAGCGGTGGGTCCTTGGCCACCAGCTCCGTCGCGGTCGTGTCGACCGTGTCGCCCGCCCGCACCGCCACCATGCCCAGCGCGCCGACCACCGGGAACAACGTCGCCGCCACCAGCAGCCCGCCGAGCACGCAGAGCGCGGCGAGCCTGGCCCGGATCGCCCTCGGCCGCCTGACCGGTTCGTCGTCCCAGGTGAGATCGGTGATGTCGAGCTTGTTCGACACCCTGATCGAGACCCTGTCCCGCACACCCTCCCCCATCCACCCGGTGTTCCTCTTACGTCTTAGCCGTTTCCGTGCGGAGTCAAAGGGACCGCCACGCGCACAATGGGGTGGCTGGCTTTCCTCACCGGAACGGGAAGGCCCGCCGGCGCGTGCGGGGGACGCCGGCGGGCCGCTCTGAGGGAGATGGGCCGGTCAGCCCCTGGCGTTCCCGACGCTACCGCCTCCGGAACTCCCCGTCGGGTGGATCTTCGTCGGCGCAGCTGAGCGCACGTGCGACCGCGGCAGCGCTCTCGCAGCGTCACCGCTGCCGCGCTTCGTCACCCGGCCGCAGGAGGCGGGTTCCAGCCATGCGGCCCAACGGGAAATGCCCAAGCGCGATCCGGCTTCCATGATCGTTCTGCTACGGCCTGCGCACGCCCGCCGTCATGAACACCGACGCGCGTGGGCAGTCCCCGTACCTAGGCAACCCGTCCGCGCCGCCCAGGCATCTCCGCTCGCCCACCACCTTCAGCCGGAACGCCGCGTCCTTCACCGGAACGAGGACGAACCTCGCGGCCCGCTCGCACGGCACGAACACCGGCACGTCCCCCGCGGCACCGAGACAACCGTCTCCGGGCAACCCGATCGCGAAACTGTCCACGTCCACGTCGATGGCCGTGAACACCGCGGAGTCGCCGCACACGACGTACCGCGCGGCGTCGCCCACCCGGCCGAGGCAGCGGCCGTCCTCCATGCGCTTCAACATCGGCTGACCACTCACGGCACCAGCCGGAGCGGAGACCAGGCCGGCCACCAGCACGACCGTCGCGACGTAGAGCGGGCTCAGCACCACGATCCGGCCGACCGCGCCGAGCAGGCGCCCGGCTGGCCGGTACCGCGGAACGGACGAGGGCATGGCAGTGCGCTACCCAGCCGGCGCCGCGCCAAACCTCCCCTATGTCTTCGAGTGAAGCCCAGCGCCAACCGGCTTGAGCAGGACAGACCCGGCTACTCACCCCGGGCACGACGGACTGCATCGGGAGTCGACATGAGGATCACCGCACACCTGGCGTTCACGGCGGCGCTGACCACGGGCGCGCTCGTCGCTTCGGCCCTCACCGGCCCCGCCGCGGCGGCATGGGGTGACGCGGCGATGGGCTCGCAGATCGCCCTGCACGAGGGCGTCTCCCCGGACGCACCGCGCACGATCGAGGAAGTCCCGCTGGACCCGAGGACGAGGGCGACCGTCGCCGGGATCGACGTCAGCGGGCACCAGGGCGACGTGAACTGGCAGGAGCACTGGAACCTCGGCAGGCGCTTCGTCTACGTGAAGGCGACGGAGGGCACCGGGTTCAAGAACCCCAAGTACGCCCAGCAGTACGACGGTTCCCGGCAGATCGGGATGATCCGGGGCGCCTACCACTTCGCGCTGCCGAACCGGTCGAGCGGGGCGGCCCAGGCGAACTACTTCGTCGACAACGGAGGCCACTGGTCCGACGACGGCATGACGCTGCCCGGGGCGCTGGACATCGAGTACAACCCGTACGGCGACACGTGCTATGGCCTCAGCCAGGACGCGATGGCCAACTGGATCAAGGACTTCTCCGACACCTACCGGGCGCGGACGAGCCGCTACCCCACGATCTACACGAGCGCGAACTGGTGGGCCAAGTGCACCGGCGGGCGACAGGACTTCAGCAAGACCAACCCGCTCTGGATCGCGCGCTACGCCGCCGCCATCGGCGCCCTGCCGCACCAGTGGGGCATCCACACCATCTGGCAGTACTCGTCGAAGCCGATCGACCAGAACGCCTTCAACGGCGCCTACTCCCGGTTGCGAGCGCTCGCGGCGGGGTAAGCAGCAGGCATGGACTCGCACCCAGTTGCCCCGCTGCCGCACGAACAGGACGGGCGACCGCGCACCGCGATCGTCACCGGGTCGGACTCCGGCATCGGCAAGGCCGTCGCGGTCACCCTGGCCTCGGCAGGGGTGGACGTCGGCATCACCTACCACCAGGACACCGACGGCGCGGAACAGACCGCGACCGATGTCACCGGGTGCGGGGCGAAGGCGGCCGTGCGGCGGCTCGACCTGACCGACCTGCCCGGCTCCGCGAACGTCATCGACGAGCTGGCCGACGAGCTCGGCGGGGTGGACGTCCTGGTCAACTGCGCGGGAACCGGCTCGTCGGAGCCCGCGATCGGGATGGCCTACGACACCTGGCGCGGCGTGATCTCCGTCGACCTCGACGGGGCCTTCCTGTGCGCGCAGCGCGCGGCCAGGCGGATGATCGACGCGGGCCGCGGCGGGCGGATCATCAACATCACCAGCGTGCACGAGCACGCCCCCCGTATCGGCGCGGCGCCCTACTGCGCGGCGAAGGCGGGTCTCGGGATGCTCACCAAGGTGCTGGCCCTGGAGCTGGCCCCGCACGGAATCACCGTGAACTCCGTTGCGCCCGGCGAGATCTCCACGCCGATGACGGGCCAGGAGAACGTCGACCCTCGGGCTCAGGACCGGCCCGGGTACCCGCTCGGGCGACCCGGTCACGCGCACGAGGTGGCCGGCGTCGTCGCCTTCCTCGCGACCCCCGCCGCGGGGTACGTCACCGGAGCCTCCTACGTCGTGGACGGCGGCATGCTCCTGATGGGGCCGCAGGCCAGTTCCGCGTTGTCCACTTCGGACTGGAGGGAGGGCTGATGGCACGGGCTTCCGTTCTCGACACGCTCCGGGTGGCCACGACCGCGCTCATGCCGATCGTGGCCCGGGGCGCGCTGCTCCGCCGACCGTCGATGGTCCGGGCTCAGGAGAAGGCGGACGCGGACAGACGTCTCGTCCGCCTCCTGCAACGGCTCCGCGACACCTACGGCGAGGACCGGCTCCGGCTCCGGGTGCCCGGACGGTCGATCTCCCTGGTGCTCTCGCGGGAGGACGTGCAGCACGTGCTCTCCGACGTCGTGACCTACACGCCTGCCAACGTGGAGAAACGCCATGCGCTGGCCCACTTCCAGCCAGATGGTCTGCTGATCTCCGACGCCGCGGATCGACCGCACCGCCGCACGTTCACCGAGGCTGTCCTGGACACCCACAGCTCCGTGCACGCGCTCGGCGACGTCTTCGCCTCGAAGGTGGACGAGGAGGTCACCCCGACGGCCGGTCGACTCGACTGGGACGACTTCGCGGCTTCGTGGTGGCGGCTGGTGCGCCGCATCGTACTCGGGGACTCCGCGGCCGACGACTCCCTCCTCATCGAACGCCTGAAATCATTGCGCGCGAACGCGAACTGGTCGTACTTCCATCGCGAGGAAGTCGAGCACCGGGAGATCTTCCTCCGCCACGTGCGGTCCTATGTGGACCGCGCAGAGCCGGGGAGCCTCGCTGCGCGGATCGCGGCGCAGCCCGCGGCGGCCGACGTGCACCCGGAATCCCAGGTGGCGCACTGGTTGTTCGCGTTCGACGCGGCGGGCATGGCGACCTTCCAGGCTCTCGCGCTGTTGGCGTCGCACCCTTCCGTTCCCCGCGACCAGGACCACCTGCGAGCGAGCGTGCTGGAGTCGGTGCGGTTGTGGCCCACCACCCCGCTCGTCCTTCGGGACAGCGCCGCCGATGGTTCGACCCTGCTGATCCTCGCGCCGTTCTTCCACCGCGACGACCAGAGGCTGAGCTATGCCAACGCGTTCGAGCCGGAGGTGTGGCTCGACGGCAGAGCGGATCACGCGCTGATCCCGTTCAGCGACGGTCCCGCGGTGTGCCCGGGGCGCAATCTCGTCCTGTTCATCGCGGCCAAGACACTGTCGGCGATGTTCCTGGAGCACGACTTCATGCTGACGTCACATCCCCAGCTCGCGGCCGACGAGCCGTTGCCAGGAACGCTCAACCCGCTCGGGCTCCGGTTCGCGGTGACAGCACGAACGGTCGATGAAGTTCCGGTGGGTTAAGCGCGCGTTCACCACACCGGGCAACGAACGCCTGGTGCTGGTCCAGGCCGCGAAGGCGGCACTCGCGGCGATGCTGGCCTGGCTCGTCTCGACCACGCTCCTCGGTCTGCCGCAAGCCTTTCTCGCGCCGTACGCGGCGATCTTCGTGGTCGAGTCGACGGTCACCGGGTCACTTCGCACCTCCGGGCAGCAGGTCGCTTCGGTGGCATCGGCGGTGCTCTTGGCCGCGCTGGTGGACCTGGTGGTCCCGTGGCGCACAGCCGCGATCGGGATCGCGACACTGCTCGGGCTGCTCATCGGCCGGCTTCGGTTCTACGGTGACAGCGGCTACTGGGTGGGCATCACCGCGATGCTGATCCTCGCCTGGGGCACCGGGAACGACCCGTACCTGCTCGGTGACCGGCTGCTGGAGACGGTGCTCGGCGTCGGCATCGGCACCGCCGTGAACGCGCTGCTGTTCCCGCCGTTCTACGCCAGGCCCGCGCGCGAGTCCGCCGAGCGGCTGGCCGACCAGTTCGCCGGACTGCTCAGGGAGATCGCCGAGCACCTTCGAGGCAACGGCGACCCCGATGATCCGCCGAACTGGCCCGTCCGTGCCAGAGAGGCGGAGAAGCTGGTCCGCAAGGCGGAGACGGCCATCGCCTACAGCAGGAAGAGCAAGCGCTTCAACGCGCGCCGCCGGGCGATCGACGAGCACGGCCCCACGGAGCGGCATCGGCGCCTGCTCCTGGGCCTGCGGGCGAGCTGGCCGCACCTGCACGAGATCGCCGACACCCTGCACGCCACCGAGAACTCCGACAATCCGTTCAGTCACCCTGACGAGCGGTCGCGGCGCGTGCTCGCGGATCTGCTCGACGGGCTCGCCGACATCGTTCAGGGCTCCCACGTCGAGCAGACGAAGCGGCGGTGCACCGGGCTGCTCGCCGAGCTGACCGAGACCGCCTCCCCCGGCCTGGCCGCCATGGTGCTCCCCGCGCGGCGGATGTTCCAGGAGCTGGGCGGCCGCTGACGTTTGGGACGCCGCCTCCGAGGTATCGAAGATAGGTGTGGCTACCAGGGAAGATGGGTGTCTACCTCCCTCAGGACGACACGGCGCTCCTCATCGACGCGATGCTCGTCGCGCCGTTGCCGCAAGGGGCTCGCGTGCTCGACATCGGTACCGGTTCGGGTGTTCTCGCCCGAGCGGCGGCGGACGCGGGGGCCGCCGAGGTCACAGCGATCGACGTCTCCTGGCGGGCGCTGGCGACCGCGTTCGTCAACACCCGGCTGAGCGGGCGCCGCGTGCGGCTCCGGCGCGGTGACATCCGGACGTGCCTCCCCGACCGGCATTTCGACGTCGTGCTCACCAATCCGCCCTATGTCCCCTGTGGACACGGCGAGCCCGGACGGCACGCGCCCGCCCGCGCGTGGGACGCGGGCGACGACGGCAGGACGTTGATCGACCCGATCTGCGATCGGGCCCCGGCGTTGTTGTCCCCCAAGGGAATGATGCTCATGGTGCACTCCGCGCTGTGCGACGCCGAGAAGACTCTCCGTCGCCTGCGGGAGTCGGGGCTGAAGGCGGCGATCGTGGCGCGCGGGCGCTGCGCGTTCGGTCCGGTGATGCGGAGCCGCACGGCCTGGCTCGAGCGCACGGGGCTGATCGAACCTGGTCAGCGCGACGAGGAGCTGGTGGTGATCCGTGCCGACCGAACCCGCTGAGCGGCCCCGCCGCGCTCGCATGGTGCGCGGCGGCCCGCTGATGATCGATGGCCCCGTCGAGCTCGTGGACTTCGACGGCAACGTCATCCAGTGCGATCGCTTCCAGGTGGCGGTGTGCATGTGCCGCAGGAGCAAGCGTTACCCCTTGTGCGACACCAGCCACCGCCCCAAGAAGTCACAGCAGTGAGCTTCGCCCCGCCTTCCAGTTCGTCATGAGGTGATCGGCGAGGTGGGTCTCCAGCAGCTCGGTCGCCTGGATCCCCAGCACGACATCGGCGGCCAGTTCCGGTTCGCGCTCAAGGAGATCGCCCAGCACCTCGTGCCGCAGCACCTGCTCGTGCACCGCGTCGGCCTCGATGTGCTCGGTGTAGAACCTGATGCACACCGGATGGGCTTGCATGCGCTCCAGTGCCTTCTCCATCCGCTTCGCCGCCGGGGCGGTGGTGATCTCCGCGGCGGCGAAGTGCCCGACCAGCGCGCCGCGCAGTCCGCGGTGCAGGCCGAACAACGACATCATGTTCACCAAGGCGAGCGAGGGCGCGGGAACATCGTTGATGTAGGCCAGATATCCGGAGTCCAGCCCGGCGCCGTCCAGGAGATCGGCGTAGAGCTGCGAGTGCATGCGCTCCGCCCTGCCTCCGCCGAACTCGTCGAACTCCACCGCGACGAGTGCGGCCTTGGCCCGCCCCCGTAGGCGCGGCAGGACCCAAGCGTGCGGATCGGCTTCCTTCAGGTGGTAGATCGACCGGTGTATGAAGTACTCCCGCATCTGCCACCACTCGCCCTCGTCGCACAGGTAGCCCGCCGTGCCCGCACTGTCCACAAGCAACGCCTCGACTTCGCCGGTGACGTCCTCGCCGCCTGCCACATCACGCCGAAGTGCGCTCAGGAAGGCGTCTTCGAGGTGCGCGCGGAATCGCAGCAGTTCGGGGTCCCACTCCCACTCGTCGGAGACACCCGGGAATCCTTGGTAGTGCAGCTCGTAGCAGGCGTAGAGAGCCAGCTGGAGGTCGTGCCCGTAGGCCTCGGCGGCCGCATACGGCAGTGCCGCACCGGTCGGCGCCTTCGACAGGGTCGCGAACAGAGCCTCGGTCAGCGGACCGACGGGCTTCGGCAACGAGCGAGTAGTAGCCACGAGCACGGACTACCCCCGAGAAGTCCTGTTAAGACGTCACATCGCCGGCAAGCATCGCGATGACCGCCCGGGGCCCCCGCGCAGCCGCCGCCCGCTGACGGTCGGCCCCCGATCCGTCTCTGATCACCGTCTTCAGCAGCTGTTCCGTCCGCTCCAGATCTCCGGTCTCCTCCAGCTCCGGCCGGATGTGATCGAGCAGTTCCGAGATCATCGCCGTCGCGGGCACCCGCCTCACGTCGAAAGGGTGCACCGCCTCGCCGTGAACGCCCTGGCGGGCCGCCGCCCAGATCGCTGCCGCGGCCACCTGGTCGCTGATCCTCGGCGCTTCCTCTCCCCGTTCCAGATCGGCCAACGCGGTGCGCACGAGTCCTCTCGTCAACGCGGCCTGCAGGACCGCTTCGTCGGCGGTCGGGACCGCGTCGGCGACGCGCAGCTCCACGGTCGGGAACCGCGGGGACGGTCGCGCCAGCCAGAAGCTCATCGCCTCGTCCATCACCGCCCCGCAGGCGACGAGCCGAGCCACCTCGTCGTCGTACTCGCGCGCCGAGGCGAACCACGGCGTCACGCCCCAGCCCGGAAACCGGGTCTGCTCGAGGACTCGCCAGCTCGCGTACCCCGAGTCGCGTCCCTCCGTGAAGATCGAGTTCGCGGAGAGCGCGAGCAGCGTCGGCAGCCACGGGCGCAGGTGGTTGATCACCGCGATCGCGGTGTCCCGGTCGGGAACTCCGACGTGCACGTGGCAGCCGTTGACCTGGTAGTGCGCGGCGACCTCCGCGTAGGCGTCGATGATCGCCGCGAACCGGTCCCCTTCGGCGGGCGGTGGTGCCCCGTCGCGCAGGACCGGTGTTCCGGTGGGCACCAGCAGCATCCCGTTGGCCCCCGCGCCTTCCGCCAGCAACGCGCGGCCCTCGCTGAGGTGGTCGTGCAGCTCGCTCAGGTCCGTGCACACCCCGGTCGCCGCTTCGACCTGCGTGCTCAGCATCTCGCCTTGGAGGGAAACGAGCCGTCTGCGCGCTCGCGCGTGCCGCAGTACGGCCGCGCTCCCCGAGGCCGGGAATCCCGTGCCGGGGTCGACGAGCAGGAACTCCTCCTCGACGCCGACTGTCACACCCGCGTTGTCGGTGGTCACCGCACCGGACTACCCCAGGCGACGCGCTGTCACAACCGGTGGAGCCATTTTCACCGTAACCCGGGTGACAAGGGGAAATCGTCGGCCTGGCGTCCGATTTCTCCGTGCCTTCCCGTCGCTACGGTTGCGCCCATGCCGGAACTCAGTGCGCGCGACGTCGGCCCCTCCGGAATCGAGATCGCCTACGAGCGCTTCGGCGACCCCGTTTCCCCACCCGCCGTCCTGATCATGGGCGCCGGCGCCCAGATGATCAACTGGCCGGATGGCTTCTGCCTTGAGCTGGTGAAACACGGCCTCCAGGTGATCCGCTTCGACAACCGCGATGTCGGCCGCTCCACCCACTTCACCGAGGCTCCCGAACCCGATTTCGCGGCCGCGCTCGCCGGTGACCTCTCCTCCGCCGCGTACTCCCTGTCCGACATGGCCGCCGACACCATTGGTCTGCTCGATGTACTCGGTATCGCCCGCGCGCACGTCGTCGGTGCCTCCATGGGCGGCGCGATCGGGCAGATGATCGCCATCGAGCACCCTTCACGCGCCGCTTCCCTCACGTCGATCATGTCCACCACCGGCGAGCCCGGCCTGGCCGAGGGCAACTTCGCCCCGTTCGCCAAACTCGGCCCGCCACCGCAGGAGCGCTCCGCGTTCATCGAGTGGCATGTCGCCACCACGCGCATCACCGCCTCCCCCGTCCTCGAGTTCGACCTCGCCGGAGCCACCGACCGCGCCGGCCGCATCTTCGACCGCGGCTACGACACCTCCGGCATGCGACGCCAGGGCATGGCCGTCCTCGCCACCGGCGACCGCACTGCGCGGCTGCGTTCTGTGCAGACACCCACCCTTGTGCTGCACGGCTCAGAGGACACCCTCTGCGACATCAGCGGCGGCCGTGCCACCGCCGCGGCGATCCCTCGCGCGGAGTTCGTGGTCGTGGAGGGCATGGCGCACGGCCTCCCGTGGCAGCTCTGGCCCACCCTCGCCACCTCCATCGCCGAGCACATCGCCCGCGCGTCTCACAAGGGCGCCGGTTCCGCGATGGGTTCGAGTTCCGTTTCGTAGCCCCTGCCCCTGGGCGTGGTCCAGAACCTGCCGACCGCCGGCAGGTTCTCGCACGTGCAGTTCGACTCGTGCTTCATCCGGTGGTGGTGCCTGCACTGGCCAGTGACCGGGTCGGTGAGGACGCGCCTCCACGCACCACCGGCCACCACCTCCCGAAGGTCTTGGCCGGCAGGGGTCCGCATCCGGCGAGCACACCGGCAGTTTCCTTGCTCATCAACAAGTCCATCGCCACGTCGCAGCGTTTCCGGTCGAGAGCGCGGTCGTCTTTGGAGGCAGTCGACGCGGTCGAAGATGAGCGCGTCGTCGAGGGCGGGCGGACGGATGTGTAGGTGCGAGTCGGCGCACAAGCGAGGAAATCCTGTTCGACGATCGCCGCGTGGCAGCCGAGAGGACACACACCTGGCCGGGACCTCCGAGCCATGTTCCTTTTAGCCGGGAGACATAAACGATCCTGGCTCACAGGGGGTGTTCCCAGGCGCCCCAACGGTTTCCGGCGCCCGCCGTTGGAAATGGGGGGCAGCTTCACCTGGGGTGCGCGTGCCATGCGCTTCCCGCGAGGGCCGGCTTGCATCCCGTGAGGCCCAAGGGCACGCGCAAGGGGCCCCAGGTCAAGCCGGCCGCACGCCGGTGCCGGCGCGACCTGGAAGCCCAGCCCACGCGACCACAAACCTACGAAGCAGCGAACCCCGGCATCGGATACCCAGCCATGAACTCGGAAACCTCCAGAGCGATCTTGTCGGCATCCTCGCCGACAACAGCCCGCTCAATCCACTCCGCCAGCTGGGGCATCTCTTCCACCCCCAACCCCCGCGTCGTCACAGCCGCCGTGCCCAACCGAATACCGGAAGGATCGAAAGGCTTGCGCGTGTCATAGGGAACGGTGTTGTAGTTCAGCTCGATCCCCGCGCGGTCCAGTGCCTGGGCCGCGGGCTTGCCCGCGATGTCCTTCGACGTCAGATCAATGAGGATCAGGTGGTTGTCCGTGCCGCCGGACACGAGGTCGAACCCGCGCTCCACCAGCGCCTCCGCGAGGGCCTTCGCGTTCGCCACGACGGCGTGCGCGTAGGTGGCGAAGGACGGCTGCAGCGCCTCGCCGAGCGCCACCGCGATCGCGGCGGTGGTGTGGTTGTGCGGACCTCCCTGCAGGCCCGGGAAGACCGCCTTGTCGATGGCCTTCGCGTGCGCGGCGTCGGTCATGATCATCGCGCCGCGGGGGCCGCGGAGGGTCTTGTGCGTGGTGGTGGTGATCACCGGCGCGTGGCCGACCGGGGACGGGTGCGCGCCGCCCGCGACGAGGCCCGCGATGTGCGCGATGTCGGCGACGAGCACGGCGCCGATCTCCTCGGCGATCGCGGCGAAGGCCGGGAAGTCGATGGTGCGCGGGATCGCGGTGCCGCCGCAGAAGATCATCTTGGGCCGCTCGGCCAGCGCGAGGTCGCGGACCTCGTCCATGTCCACCCGGCCGGTGTCCTCGCGGACGGAGTAGCGCACGCTCTCGAACCACTTGCCGGTGGCGGACACGCTCCAGCCGTGGGTGAGGTGACCGCCCATCGGCAGCGCCATCCCCATGACCTTCTCGCCCGGTTCCAGGAACGCCAGGTAGGCGGCGAGGTTGGCGGGCGAGCCGGAGTAGGGCTGGACGTTGGCGTGCTCGACGCCGAACAGCTCCTTGGCCCGCGCCACGGCCAGCTGCTCGACCTGGTCGATGACCTGCTGGCCCTCGTAGTAGCGGCGGCCGACGTAGCCCTCGGAGTACTTGTTGGTCAGGACCGACCCGGTGGCCTCCAGCACGGCGGTGGAGACGTAGTTCTCGGACGCGATCAGCCGGATCTTGTCGAACTGGCGCTGCGCCTCGGCGTGCACCAGCTCGGCGACCTGCGGGTCCGCGGCGGTGAGACTGGGGATGTTCGGTACGTGCACGACAACCTCCGGGCGTGACGAAACGCCTCCGGGGCACCCAGGCGCGCGGTGCTCTCCGGCTCCCGCTCCCCAGTGGTTGATCCCACCCTCGGCGCGCCAGTCGCGAACACGCGCATCCTAGCCGTGGCGCACCCGCGGCCGGAGCAGCCCGTCCAGCTCCGCCGCCGAAGCCGCGAGCCATCCGGCGCCCGCCGCCACGAGGGCACCCGCGCCGTCGACGCCGAAGGTCACGCCGACCGCGCGCATCCCGGCCGAGGAGGCCATCAGCATGTCGTCGACGGCATCGCCGACCACCACGCAGTTCTCCGGCGGCAGGGCCAGCGACCGCGCCGCCAGCAGGGCGGGATCGGCGGAGGGCTTGCCGCGCGGCGTCATCCAGTCCCCGACCACCAGGTCGACCTTGGTGAGCAGCCCGGCCGCGCCGAGCAGTTCCTGGGCCGCCGCCCGGCTCCTGCCGGTGATCACGGCCACCGAGTGCCCGGACGCGCGCAGGTCGGTCAGCAGCTCCGGCATCCCCGGGAACACCAGGCGACCGGCGACGGGCAGGACCCGCTCCCGGAACAGCGCCTGGAACCGGTTGGCCGACAACCGCACCAACCCGTGTCCGGGCGGCACGCCCAGCAGTCCGGCGAGGAAGGGCTCCAGCGGGCGGTCGGCACCGCACCGGATGCGGTGCGCCGGGGGCATCGGCCGCCCGGACCGCGCAACGACCCGGCGGATGAGCGGCACGGCCGCGCCAGGGGTGTCCAGCAACGTGCCGTCGAGGTCGAACAGCACCGCCCCGCATTTGCCCACTCGGATCTCCACTCCAAAAACAATCGGCACCGGTGGCCGAATTCGAAGTGCGAAGCGGACCGCAGATGATCTTCCGGAGTCAAATCACGCCCTGTTATCCTTTCCGCCGTGCGGAAAACCGAGGAGGGTTCGACCGTCGCCGCCGAACGGGCCCTGCGGCTGCTGCGGTTGCTGGCAGGCAATGGCGAGATCCGGTTGACCGAGCTGAGCAGGGAACTCGGCTTGCCGCATTCCACGACGCACCGGCTGCTGGCCACGCTGCGCCGCGAGGGGTTCGCGCTGCAGGACGCGGCCAGCAGGCGCTACGTCGCCGGTCCCGGGATGTGGGAGCTGGGCTGGCTGCTGGACCCGCACGGGCTGCGGCTGGCCGCGCGGCCGCACCTGCGGGCGCTGGCCGAGGAGTTCGGCGAGGCCACGCAGCTGGTCGTGCTGCAGGGCCGGTACGTGGAGTTCCTGGACGGCGTGGAGTCCGAGCGCCAGGTCAGGCACGGGACGCGGCTGGGAAGGCCGCTGCCGTCGCACCTGATCAGCGGTGGTAAGGCGATGCTGGCGCGGTTGCCGCGGGCGATCCTGGACCGGCTCTACCCGGACGAGGAGCTGCTCACCATGACCCCGGCCAGCGTGCGCACGAAGTCGCGGCTGCTGGAGCAGCTGGCACTGGCGCGCGAGCGCGGCTACGCCACCAACGTCGGCGAGACCGAGGCGGGGGTGTGCGCGGTGGGCGCGGCGGTGGTGGACCGCTACGGCCGGGCGCGGTGCGGGCTGGTCGTGGCGGGCCCGGACACCCGGCTGCTGCCGGAGGACCTGCCGGTGGTGGGCGACCGGGTCGCCGAGGCCGCCCGCCTGATGGCCGAGGAACTGCGTTTCGACGATGTCTCCGACCGGCTCCGCTAAGCGCTTTTCCGGCTGACGGAAATCGTTCTTGCCCGCCCGGAGACGGCGCGCGTAGTTTTCCGGCATGACAGCGGATCTGCCCCACGCGAAGAATTGGATCGACGGTTCCTGGAGGAACTCCAAGCGAATCGGGCGCACCGCCGATCCGGCCACCGGCGAGGTCATCGGCAGTTTCGCCGACGCCGGCGCGGAGGAGGCCGAGGCCGCCGTCGCCGCGGCCCGGCGGGCCTTCGAGACCACGGGCTGGCGCCGCCACCGCGAGCGCCGGGCCGCGGTGCTGCTGGAGCTGGCCGACCGCCTCGTCGCCCGCGAGGACGAGGTGATCGGCCTGCTGGCCAGGGAGAACGGCAAGACGGTGCACGACGCGGCGATCGAGTTCGGCGTCACCGTGCCGAAGCTGCGGTACTTCGCCGCGATGGCGCTCACCGACGCCGGTCGCTCCGCGGAGGTCGCGCCCGGTCTGCACGCCTCCAGCCTGCGGGAGGCGGCCGGGGTCGCCGGGATCATCGTGCCGTGGAACTCCCCGGTCGTGCTGGCCGTGCGGTCGCTGGCGCCCGCGCTCGCGGCGGGCTGCACCGCGGTGGTGAAGATGCCCGCGCAGACCGCGCTGGTCAACAACCTGGTCGCCGAGCTGGTGGCCGCGGTGCCGGACCTGCCCGCCGGGGTGGTGAACGTCTTCACCGAGAGCGGCGACGCGGGCGCGCGGGAACTGGTGGCCTCCCCCGACGTCGACGTGATCAGCTACACCGGCAGCACCGCCGTCGGCCGGATCATCGCGGCGAACGCGGCGGCCACCCTCAAGCCGGTCTCGCTGGAGCTGGGCGGCAAGGGACCGATGATCGTCTTCGCCGACGCCGACCTGGACGCCGTGGTGCCCGTGCTGGTCAAGGGGATCACCACCTTCTCCGGGCAGTTCTGCATGGCGGGCAGCCGGGTCCTGGCCGACGCGGGCATCGCCGACGAGCTGCGGCAGCGCCTGACCAAGGCGCTGGAGGAGGTCCGCATCGGCCCGGGCGAGGACCCGTCGAGCGAGATGGGCGCGCTGATCGACCACGCGAACGTGGGCCGGGTCGACGAGATGGTCGAACGGGCGATCGCCGAGGGCGGGACGGCGCTGCTGCGCGGCGGGCCGATCGAGTCGGGACCGTTGGCGCGCGGCGCCTTCTACCGGCCGAGCCTGATCGAGGTCGCCGACGTGCGGGCGCCGATCGTGCAGCGGGAGGTCTTCGGCCCGGTGGCCACGTTCGAGGTCTTCACCGACGAGGCCGACGCGATCGCGCGGGCCAACGCCACCGAGTACGGCCTGTCCGCGAGCATCTGGACGCGCGACGTGGACCGGCCGCGCCGGGTCGGCGCCGAGCTGCGCGCCGGCACGGTGTGGACCAACACGTGGGGCGTGATCGCCGACCAGTTCGAGGAGGGCGGGATGAAGCAGAGCGGGCTCGGCCGCCTCAACGGCGTGCGCGGGCTGGAGGAGTTCCAGGAGACGAAGACCTACCTCCACCGCTTCGGCTAGCCCTTGACCATGACACCGGTGACAACGTCTACCGTCGCCGCATGGATCTTCAGGTGGTTCTACCGGACGAGTCGGCCGAGATGGACCCGCACCACTTGGCCGAGCTGGCCGTCGCGGCGGAGCGGATCGGGTACCGCGCGGCGTGGCTGCCCGACCACCTGCTGCCGCCCGGGCAGTACGGCGACGGTCGCTACGGCGGTGTCTACGAGCCGTTGGTGTCGCTGTCCTACATCGCCGCGCACACGAGCACGATCGGGCTCGGCACCTCTGTTCTCGTGCTGCCGATGCGGAGCCCGTTCGTGGTGGCGAAGCAGGCGGCGACGCTGGACCGGCTCTCTCGGGAACGGCTCACCCTGGGTGTCGGGATCGGGTGGGACCGCACGGAGTTCGAGGCGGTCGGATCGGACTTCCGCACCAGGGGTGCTCGCACGGACGAGGCGATCTCCTTGCTGCGCAAGCTCTTCGACGGCAGTCACGAGGGCGGGGTGTTCGAGCCGAAGCCGCGCAGGCGCATCCCGATCATGGTCGGCGGGACCAGTGAACCGGCGCTGCGGCGCGCGGCCACGCTCGCCGACGAGTGGCAGGCGGTCGGCCTCTCCCCCGCCGAGTTCGCGCAGCGCTTGGAGCGACTGCGCGAGCTGGGCGGGCACGGGGTCCGGGCGACCACGCGGATCGCCTGGGAGGGCGGCGCAGCCGAGCTGGCGATGGCGGTCGAGCAGACGCACGCCTTCACCGAGGCGGGCGCGGAGGCCGTGGCATTGTGGTTCGGCGCCCACGAGGGCTTCGCCGAGCGCATGGTCGAGTTCGCCGAGGCGCTTCGATGACGGAGGTCTTCCCGCATCGCGCGGTGCGGGACATCTCGACGCGCGGCGGGACCGTCAGTGCCTGCGCCGCGGACTACGTGAACTTCAGCCTGGACTTCGAACCGCTCGGCTCCGCCGGGTACGAGTTCGTCACGAAGGTCGACGGGCTCGACGAGCACGAGCGCGAGGTGCACGAGGAGTGCGCACCGTCGATCCTGTACGGCGTCCTGCTGAACTTCACCGGCGCGGGGATGAACGACGACCTGATCCCGGTCGGCAGGCTGGACAACGCCGAAGACGGTCCGCTCATCGCGGTGCGCGTGGTGCTCACCCGCGCTCGATACCACCTGGTCGACTCGGCGCCCTACGCCCACCGGCACGCTGGCTGGCGCGCGGCGCGCAAGGCACGCGAGGAGCTGGCCGGGGAATCATCAGGCGCAGGCACCGGTTGAACCGGATATGAAGATTCCCGGCCCGGATCACCCCATCACCGTGACACCGTCGACCGATCGCGTGGTCGTGCGCGTGGGTGACCGCGTCATCGCCGACACCTCGAAGTCCCTGGTGCTCCAGGAATCCACCTACCCGGCGGTGCGGTACATCCCGCTCGACGACGTCGACCGCACGCAGCTGCGACGCACGGAGACGAGCACCCACTGCCCCTACAAGGGCGACGCGGCGTACTACACGATCACCGGTGAGCCTGAGCTGACCGACTCGGTGTGGGTCTACGAGCAGCCCTACGAGGCCGTGCGGGCGATCGCCGGACATGTCGCCTTCTACCCCGATCGAGTCTCCATCGCAGTCGACTGACCACGGCATGGCACGATCCTCACCGCCGGCCGCTACGCCATCCGTGAAGGACGACTGATGAACCCCGAGCACAACCCCGCCCCCATGCCGCCCTACCCCGGTCAACCGCCGATGATGCAGCCGCAGCCGGGCACCTCGTTCGGGCGCTGCCTCCTCGCGTCCCTGGTGTGGTACGGCGCCGTGTTCGTGGTGCTCTTCGCGGTCCTCGGCCCGCCCGCGTCGGGCTACGTCCTGGGCCTGGTGGCCGGCCGGTTGCTGTTGCCACTGCTGCTCTCCGGGCTCATCACGTGGCTGATCTTCCGGCGCAAGCGGACGCACTTCGGCATCCTCGTGCTGACGTCGCTGCCGTTCTTCCTCCTGTCCGGGGCCGTCTTCGGCGCGCTGCGCATCGCGGGCAGGACCTGACGCCGTGCTCTCGGTCGTCGAGCTGGCGGCGCACTCGGACCTGGTCCTGAGCACCGCCTCCTGCCAGGACGACCACGAGGCGTGGTCACCGGCGGAGTCCAGTGGGGACTGGTACCGCCTCGTCCTGGTGCGGCGCGGGCGTTTCCGCCGTCACGTGCGGGGCCTGACGATGTGCGCCGACCCGACGACCGGTTACGTCAGCGCGCCCGCCCAGGAGGAGCGGTTCGCCCATCCCGCGGGCAGCGACGCCTGCACGTCGATCAGCCTCTCCCCCGCGTTCTGGCAGTCCCTGGCCGGTGACGGCGCGCCGCCGCTGCACGGGCTGCCCGTCGACGCGGAGCTGGACCTGGCCCACCGGCGCGTGCTCGCGTCCGGCGAGAAGGACTACGGCCTCGTCGAACGGTTGCTGGACCTGGTGGGGACGGCGCTGCGGCGAGTTCCGGACACCCCGCGCTGGGTGCTCCGGGACGCCGGGCTGGTCGACCGCGCCCGCGCGGCGATCCTCGACGACGCCCCGGAAGCGGCGGACCTGATGAGCCTCGCCCGCCTGCTCGGCGTCTCGCCGTACCGGCTGAGCCGGGTGTTCTCCCGTTCGGCCGGGATGTCGATCACCCGCTTCCGCAACACCGTGCGCGTGCGCCGCGCCCTCGACCGCCTCGAAGGCGGTGACGACAGCATCGCCGCGATCGCTGCGGACCTGGGCTTCACCGACCAGGCGCACCTCAGCCGCACGGTGCGCGAGCACGTCGGGCAGCCGCCGTCCGCGCTCCGCAGGCTGCTGCGGCCGCAAAAATGTACAAGCCGTGCGGGGACCGAATCGCGAAGCTGAGCCCATGACCGCGATTCGACTCGAAGTGCAGCTCGACCTCGACGCCGACAGCGCGTGGGAGGTGATCGGCGACTTCGCCGCGGGGCCGGCCCGCATGGCGCCCGGCTTCGTCGCGAAGTCGTTGCGGGACAAGGATTCCCCGGACCTGCGCGAAGTGACCTTCACCAACGGCCTGGTCGTGCGGGAGCGGCTCGTCACGCGCGATGACGAGCGTCGCCGCATCGACTACGGAGTGATCGGCGGGACGGTGACCCCCGAGCACGACGACGCGGCGTTGCAGGTCTTCCCGGACGGCGAGCGGAGCCGTCTGGTGTGGACGCGCGACGTCCGGCCCGCGGAGCTGGCCGATCAGTTCCGGGCGGCGATGGAAGAGGGCATCCAGGTCATCGCCCGCACTCTCCGCGCTCAGCCCAGTTCGTAGTCCAGCCACACGCGGTGCGTGCCGTCCTCCTCCACGGTCAGCCCGCCGGTACCGGTGATGCCCGCCAGTTCACCGGTACCGCTGCCGGGCACGATGACGAAGTACTCGCCGGAGCGATCACTGCCGGTCGTGGTCGCGGAGTGCGCGAAGTTGAACGCGCCGGAGCGCCCGTTCACCGTGCCCTCGAAGGACTCCATGGCCACGTAGGTGCCCACGCCGGTCGCGTGGTCGTAGGCGGAGGTGAACAGGGTCGCCGCACGACCGCTGACCTCCCCCTCGAACTTCTTCTCCATGGTGGCGACCCCCACCGGCACTCCGGTGGAGACGGCGGGGGCCGGGAGATCGGTGGGCACGAACGCTGCGACGGTGAACGTTGCGGAGGCTCTCATGCGCCCGATCCTAAGAACGGGGTATGACAATCGCTCAGACGAGCGCGTCCCGCGCGTAGAGGCTGCAGCCGGAGATCGGGCCGCCACGGCTGACGCACTTCCACTCCGTCGCCCAGCCGTGGTGCAGCTGCTCGCGTCCCTCGCCGTCGCAGTCGCCCAGGCAGACGCGCACGCCGACGAACTTCCACTCGCCGGTCGCGGGCGGGACGTGGACCTCCAGCTTGACCAGGTTGCCGCCGCCCGTGCGCGGCGTGCACCGGTGGTCGAGCCAGAGGTTCTTCTTCACCCCGTTGGTGCCAGCAGTGTCGCAGTGGCGGCCCGGCGTGTAATCCCCTGCGAACACCCATCCGGGTCCGCCGTCGGCGAGGGCCGGGGCAGAACCGGCCAGCCCGGCGGCGACCACGGAGGACGCGACCAGCGCGGCTCGAATGGAGAAGTTCACCAGGGCTCCTTCCAACTCGGCAGTTCCCCACCACCGCAGCCAGAGGTTCGATCTTCAACCAGGCGCGCGGCGATCTTTCGGAGCGGCTCGAAGGGAGGCGCCCTAAGGTGGCCGGATGACAACCGCAGTGATCACCGGGGCCGCCAGTGGGATCGGCCTGGCACTGGCCGAGGCCTTGCACGCCAAGGGAACCCGGCTCGTGCTGGCCGACGTGGACGCCGATGGGCTCACGATCGCCACCGACCGGCTCCGCGCCACCGGCGTGGTGGCCGACGTCGCCGACCCGGCCGCGATGACCGCGCTCGCCGACCAGGCCCCGCAGGCGCGCCTGATCTGCCTCAACGCCGGGATCGTCGGATCCGCGGTCGGTGCGCCCTGGGAGGTTCCGCCCGAGGACTGGGACCGCGTGTTCGCCGTCAACGTCGGCGGGGTCGTCAACGGGCTCCGCGCCTTCGTGCCCCGGTTGCTCGCCGCGGGCGAACCGGCCCACGTGCTCGTCACCGCGTCCCTGGCCGGACTCACCGTCTTCCCCGTGGGCGGCGCCTACTCACCGTCCAAGCACGCGGTCGTCGCGCTCGTGCAACACGCCGCGCTGGTGCTTGCCGACACCCCGGTGCGGATCAGCATGATCTGCCCAGCCCTGGTCGAGACCGGCATGTCGCCGATCGGAGTCCCCGCGTCCAGCGTCGCGACCGATGCCCTCAAGGCCATGGACGAGGGCGTCTTCGCCGTGGTACCCGAGGAGTGGCACGCCGCCGTCGTCGACCGTGCCCAGCGCGTCGTCGCGGGGCTGCCCCCGACGATGCCCGGCACCTGAGGCTCAGCTCGCCTGCCAGTGCCTGCCGCGCCGGGGCCGACAGTGCCGCCCTCGGTGCGAGGTGGTCTTGGGGGCGGAGAACTCCGCAGCGGTGATCCGCATCAGCACGAGGTAGTTGATCCGCCCGCGCAGCACCTCGGTGTCGCGCAGGCGGTCCTCCTCGCGGAACCCGAGGATCGCGTGCAGCGACAGCGAGGCCATGTTGCCGCCGTGGATGCTGACCTCGCACGAGTCGTAGCCACACCGCTCGAACATGAACCCGAGCAGCGCCGTGATCGCGTCACCGGCGTAGCCGCAGCGCCGGTGCTGCGCGCCGATCCCGATGCCGTAGCTGAACCGGTCCCCTGCCGGGACGGTCCACATCGAGCCGACCAGCATCCGGCTGCGCAGCGTCTCGATCGCGAACTGGACGTCCTCGCCCCCGGAGTCCGCCCGGTGCGCCGCCCAGTGCCGGTAGCCGCCGACCCGCGTCGCGTCCCGGTCGAACCCGCGCAGGGTGCGCCCGTCGGCCGGGGCGACCGCGCGGAGCCGGACCTTGGCACCGGTGACGCCGGACAGCTGCGTGATCATCGCGGCCGATGGTACTTGCCGGAGCCGGGCGCGCGGCTCCTGCTTCCAGTTCCTCTTCCTGCTCCTTTCGGCGGGATCGGCCATCTCGCGCAAGGCCACACCTTCGAGTGGTCGGCGACCCCGTCACGGCACCCGGCCGCCGGTGATCCGGATCATGGCCGTAGGCGTTCTGCCGCGCGGTGCTCACCGTCCTCTGTGGAGTGGCACCGGCGCATCCGATCACCGGGAAGCGAGCATCACCCACGTGTCAGTCGACCCGCTCACCGTCACCGCCCGTGCCGAGGACGACCGCTGGCTCGTCGCCTTCTCCGGTCCGGTGGACCTGGCGACCCGCGCCCCCTTCACCGCCGCGCTCGACCGGGCCGCCGAACGCGGCGAGCGCGCGGTGGTGCTCGACCTGACCGCGGTGACCTTCATGGGCTCGACCGCGCTGTGGGGCCTGGTGCGGCTGCACCAGCGGTTGCGGGAGCAGAACCGCGACCTGCGGCTGGTGGCCGCGCACGACGCCGTCCTGCTCCCGCTGCGGGTGACCGGACTGGACGCCGAGTTCGCCGTCACAGCCCCTTGAGGAAGCCGGAGTCGACCGCGAACTCCGCGCCGGTCGTGCTCGCCGACCGCGGGGAGGCCAGCAGCACCACCGCGTCCGCGACCTCCTGCGGGTCGGCGAGCCTGCCGGTGCTCAGCCGCATCATCTCCGGCACCAGGCTGTCCATCACGGTGTCGCGATCGGTGCCCGCCTGGGCCGCGATGGTGTCGGCGACACGGCCCTCCTCCGTCCACCACGCGGTCCGCACCGGTCCCGGGGAGACTGTGTTGACCCGGATGCCCCGCGGCCCGAACTCCTCGGAGAGCACCTTGGTCAGGTTGTTCATCCCCGCCTTCGCCGCGCCGTAGTCGACGTTGATCGGCGACGGCTGGCGCGCGTTGCCCGAGGAGACGTTGACGATCGAACCGCCCCCGCGCTCCAGCATCACCGGGAGCACCGCACGGATCGCCCGCACTGCCGAGAACAGGTTGAACTCGAACATCGCCCGCCAGTCCGCGTCGGAGGCGTCCACAAAAGACGAACGCGGCAGCGACACCCCGGGCGGCGGCCCACCGGCGTTGTTCACCAGCACGTCCACCCCGCCGTGCAGCCGGACCGCCTCGGCGATCACGCGGGCGGGCGCCTCCGGGTCCATCAGGTCGGCGGGCACGTGCACCAGGCGGTCGTCGGCGAGCGCGTCCAGCTCAGGGCTGGTGCGCCGGGACGTCGCGACCACCCTGGCGCCTTCGGCCAGCAGCGTCCTGGTGACCGCGAGACCGATGCCCTTCGACGCGCCCGTGACGATGGCGACCTTGTTGTCGAGCTTGAGATCCATGGGTTGTCCTTCTCGTTGCTGCGGGAACACCCAATGTTGTTCCGCGGCAACGGGAAAGTCCGGCGCCAATCGGCCATGGCGGCGCGGGGCTCGACGGCCGATTCCCGCCGGTAATGCCGTGGCGAGCGCGTGCCGAACCCGCTTGTATGCGTCCGCCTGTCCGCACACCGAGGAGTTCGCCCATGTCGTGGTCACAGGTGGCCGTCGCCGCGGTCAACGGCATCGCACCGCCACCAGGCGGGCTGGTCGTGGTCCGTGATCGGTGCGGCCGCCCTGACGCCGTGAACGCGGTGGTCGTGGAGCTGGAGCGGCGCGGTGTGACGGCGGTGGTGGACGCAGTCCCGGACGAGGTGTTCGCGAGCATCCTGCGTGGCGCGGAGCCTGAGCTGATCGAGCACTTCGGCACGCATCGGGCGGCGATGCTCGAACGCGCCGATGGCGTGATCTCCCTCGGCGCGCAGAAGCCGGACTTCGAAGGGGTCGAACCCGAGGTGCTTCAGGCGTTTCTGCGCGCGCGGGAGGTCATGGGCGAGGTCGAGGCGCGACGACGGTTGCCGTTCCTCGTCGTGGCCGTGCCGACGTCGAAGCTGGCGCGGGAGGTGGGGTGGTCGATGGCGGAGCTGGACGAGGCAGTACTCCCCGCGATCGCCGCCGACCGGCGGGAGCTGGCCGACGCGATCGAGCGCGCCACCGCCGAGCTGGACGGGCCGCGGTGGGTGCTGGAGTCACCGGGCTGCCTGCTCACGGCCGACCGGGATGGCCGGGAACTGCTCTCCGACGACGGACACGTGTCCGAAGTGGACAGAGCGCGGGGTGCGACGACGAGCAACCTGCCCGCCGGATCGGTGTACTCGACGGTGGTCGAGGAGTCGGTCCGGGGAACGGTGCGGCTCCAGGGCGACGTCGTGCTGACCTTTGCGGACGGCCGGGTCACGGACGGCCCGGAGCACCTTCGCGGCGAGCGCGTCTCGCACATCGGCATCGGCCTCAACCCCGCCGCGCGACCCGTCGGGTGGGTGATCAACGACGAGCACCAGGTGGGTGCGGTTTTCCTTGCCCTGGGCGACAACCGCTATCTGGGCGGCCGGAACGCGTCGACGCTCAACGAGGACTTCGTGGTCGACCGGGGCCGGCTAGGTTGTCGGTGATCCGGGTCAGGCAGGTCATGAACGTCGCGACCTGTTCCTCGGTCAGACCGCGCACCGCGTCCGCGTTGACCCCGGTTCCCGCGCGGGCCAACGGTTCCCGCAACTCCTCGGCGCGCTCGGTGAGGAACACGAGCACCTGGCGGGCGTCGGTGGGATGGCGCTCGCGGCGGATCAGGCCGTCGCGTTCCATCCGCTGCAAGGTCTTCGCCATGGTGGGCTGTTCCACCCGGACCTGACGGCACAGTTCCGCCTGCGTCAGGCCGTCGCGCTCGTAGAGCGACAGCAGCGCGGGGAACTGGCCGGGCACCACTCCGTAGCGCTCGACCCGCTCGCGCAGGGCCTGTTCGAGCACGCGCGCCGTCAGGTTGACCTGGTAGCCAAGCGATTCGGCCCGGATCAGCTCCACTTTCTCCCCCGTCTCGTGACCGCGCGGCCGTCGCGGAAGTTCAGTCCCAGCAACGTCAGGTTCAACAGCCCCGCGGCCACCTCAACGTACTGGATCACCCGGAACCGGCCGCCGAGGTCCCCCGCGGCGGCGAGGCGGTCGAGCACCACCGCGCACGGCACCAGCACGAGCACGCCGACCGAGGCGACCGCGATCATGCGGCGCGTCTTGCGCACGACGAACGGAGCCCGGCTGCGCCCGGCGAGCGTGCGCCCGCTCGCCCCGGCCGCGGCGAGCGCGGGTAGGAGCACGAAGAGCCCGAGGGCGATCCCGCGTTTGGCGGCCGCGATCGCGGCGTGATTCCCGCCCAGCTCCACGGTGATCGTGACCACCTGGAACGCCAGCACGACGACCAGCGCCAGCGACGAGGCGACCAGGTGGACACGGAGGGCGACTGCTCGAGTCATATACATAGCTTGCTATGGGCAAGGCGAGGCGTCAACCGGCGAACTCGTGGAGGTGGTCACGCACCCACTCCCGGTACGTGCGCGCGGGGACACCCGTGACGTCTTCCACCGTGCTGTACACCGGCTGCGACGCCTCACCCATGGCGGCGTAGGCGCTCAAGATCTCCTCAGCGGCGCGCTCCGGGATCCCGCCGTCCACCATCTCCTTGAGCACCTGCTCCCGCGGGATCTCCACGAAGCGCAGCGGACGCCCCAGTTCCTCGCCGATGATCCGGACCTGCTCGCGCTGCGTCAGCGACTCAGGCCCGGTCAGCACGTACTTCACCCCCTCATGCCCCGGCTCGGTGAGCGCACGGACCGCTACCGCGGCGATATCCGCCTCGTGGATCAGCGATCGCGACGCCGAGCCGAAGGAGTCGCGCACGACATCGCCCGCGCGGATCTGCTCGCCCCAATCCAGAGTGCCACCGGCGAAGCCGCCCGCCCGCAGGAAGGTCCAGTCCAGCCCGGAGCGCTCGATCTCCCGCTCCACTTCGGCATGGACGACGTTGATCGCATCCGTCGCGACCTCAACTCCGGCGGAGGACAGGTAGACGACCCGCCCCTTCAGGGCTGCCAGCACGTCGCGCACCCCGTCCGCGGAGTCGAAGGGCCACATCAAGAACACTGCGTCAGCACTGACGTCGAGCGTCTCCGGCCTGGTGAGATCGCCGCGAACGGCTCGGACCCCAGCGGGAAGGGGCACCTCGGAGCGCACGAGGGCACAGACCTCCACGCCGTCCAACTGAGCCACGACGTGCCTGCCGACCTTGCCTGTCGCTCCCACCACGAGAATCCTCATGGGTACACCGTACGCATCGGGTACGGTGTACCCAACCGGTTTCAGGAGGTCCCGTGGCCGAGGTGATCTGGTCGCGTCCCGAGCGGACGCAACCGCACCTGTCCCGCTCGAAGATCACTGCGGCCGCGATCGCGCTGGCCGACGAACGCGGGGTGGACGCGCTGTCCATGCGGCAGCTCGCCGCGGAGCTGGGCTGCGGCACCATGTCGCTCTACCGGCACGTGCGCACGAAGGACGAGCTGCTGGACCTGATGGTCGACGCGGTGGTCGGCGAGGGCCGCGCGGACCTCCGGCCCACCGGGGACTGGCGGGCCGACCTGCGCCGGATCGCGCACGCCGAACGGGAGGTCGCGCTGCGCCACCCCTGGGTGCCCCGGCTGATGGCCACGCGCTCGTTCCTCGGGCCGAACGTGGTGGCGGCCATCGAGTCCGCATTGTCCTCTGTGGACGGTCGAGGGCTCGGCACCGCGGAGATGGTGCGAGTGATCGACACGGTCACCGCGTTCGTGCACGGGTTCCAGAACTCGTTGCCGCGCCTGGAGGACGTGCACTACCTGAAGAGCCTGGTGGACAGCGGCGAGCACCCGCGCTTCGCCCGGATGGTCGAGGAGAGCGACAGCCACTCCGATCGGGACGCGGCGTTCGAGTGGCAGCTGGAGCGGGTGCTGGACGGACTGGCCACCGTGCTCGGCTGAAGGCCCGGCGTAATTCGCTTGCCACGCCCACACAGCGGCGATCCACTGTGCCGATGGAGATCCGTACGACCACTGATCAGGACCACGACGTCTTCGTCAACACGCTGCACATCCCGTTCGGACGCTTCCCGGACACGCCCAACGCGGAAGGCGGCGGGGTCTGGTGGGCGGCCCTGGAGATGGACCGCAATCTGATGGCCGTGGCGGACGGGCGTCCCGTGGGCACCGCGGGCTCGTACTCCTTCGAGCTGACCCTGCCCGGCGAGGTGGTCATCCCGGCCGCGGGCGTGACGTGCGTCGGCGTGCTGCCCTCGCACCGCCGCCAAGGCGTGCTCAGCGCGATGATGCGCTACCAGCTCGCCGACCTCCGAGCCCGGGGCGAGGCGATCGCCGTGCTGCTGGCCTCCGAGTCGGTGATCTACGGCAGGTTCGGCTACGGCCCGGCGACGTACACCCAGCGGCTGACCGTGCCGCGCCACCGGGCTGCCTTCGCCCCGTCGAGGGCCGAGGCCGCGGCGAGCGGTTCGATCGAGCTGCTGCCACGTGCGGAGTGCTGGAAGATCCTGGAAGAGGTCTACGACCGCTACCGCCGCGCCCAGCCCGGCGCGCTGTCCCGGCCGCACCGCTGGTGGGAGGTCGGCGCGGGCCAGCCCCCGATCTCATCGTTCCCGCGCCGCGTCGCCATCCACCGCGATGCCGACGGTGTCCCGGACGGCTACGCCAGCTACTCGCTCACCGAGCCCGACACGTTGACCGTCGACGAGATCATCACCGCGGACGACGCCACGTACAGCGCCCTGGCCCGGTTCGCGCTCGGACACGACCTCGTCACCAAGGTCGTCTTGAAGCACATCCCGCTGGAGCACCCACTGCGCTGGCAGTTCGCGGACTTCAGCGCGCCTCAGGTGAGCGACCACACCGAATGGCTCTGGGTGCGGCTGCTCGACGTCCCGCGCGCGCTGACCACTCGTGGCTGGCTCACCGACGGCGAGCTGGTCCTCGACGTCGACGATCCGTTCCTCGGTGAGCACAACCGGTACTTGCTGACCATTCGCGACAACAAGGCCGAATGCGTCCGGACCGACCGCGAACCCGACCTGTCGCTGGACGTGCGCGACCTGGGCGCGATCTACCTCAGTGGCACCACCCCGAGCACGCTCGTGCGCGCCGGGCACATCCGGGCTCACCACGCGGAGGCGGCGAAGCACGCCGACACGCTCTTCCGCGCCGACCGCGCGCCGCACTGCCTGCACTGGTTCTGACCGCGCGGGCCGCGCTCACCAGGTGATCGGCAGCGACTCCGGGGGTGCTTCAGCGGAGCCGAACCGGAGCCGGATCTCCTCGGCGGGCGCGGCCAGGCTCAGCGTCGGCAAGCGGCGGCCCAGCACTTCGAGCGCGACTTCGAGTTCGAGCCGGGCGAGCGCGGCACCGACGCAGAAGTGCGGGCCGTGGCCGAAAGACAGGTGCCGCACCCGTTCGCGCTCCGGGTCGAAGCGCTCGGGCTCGGAGAAGGCGTCCTCGTCGCGGTTGGCCGAGGCGATCGACACCATGACGACGTCGCCGTCGCGGATGAGCACTCCGCCCAGCTCGACGTCGGCGATCGCCCGCCGCGAGCGCAGGGCGTCGCCGAAGGTGGCGAAGCGCAGCAACTCCTCCAGCAGCGCCGGGTCCACCGCCCGCATCTGTCCACAATGGACAAGCAAGGTGAGCACCGCGCAGCCGATCCCCGCGACCATCGTCTCGTAGCCGGTGACCAGCAGCGTCGCCACCAGCTTCACCACCGCCATGTCGTCGGGGGAATCGGCGGCCAGCGCCGCGATCAACCCCTCCCCGGAGGCCGTGCGCAGCTGGGCGTGGACGTTGTCCAGCAACTCCCGTTGCGCGCGCGAGACCTCGTCGTCGGAGAAGCGGGCAATCGACAGCACCGTCTCCGCCCACCGCGCGTAGCGGCGGTGTTCGTCGACGGAAACGCCCAGCAGAGCGCAGATCACCGACATCGCCAGCGGCTCCACGAACACCGACATCAGGTCGTCGCCGGGTTCGAGGTCGTCGACCAGCCGCTCCGCCAGCCCGACGACCACCGGGCGCAGCGCGGCGATCCGGCGCGGGGTCAACGCCCCGGTCAGCCGCGCCCGCAGCGCCGTGTGCTCGGGCGGATCGGTGGTGAACAGCAGTCCTGACAGCAGCTCACCGCGCCGGGTCCGCGCCGCGCCGCCGTCGAGCAGTGCCCGTTTGCTGAAGCGCGGATCGGCCAGCACGAACCGCGCGTCGTCGTAGCGGGTGACCAGCCACGCCAGATCCCCGCTGGGCAGGCGGATCCGGCACACCGGGCGCTCGCGGCGCAGCCGCCGGTAAGCCGGTGCCGGGGCGGTCAGCTCAGCTCTGGGGAAGGGGTAGGGCACCGGGTCCAGCTCGGCAACCACTCGCCCTCCGCCTCGATCCACGCGGGTCGGCCGCCGTGGTGGATCACCCAACCCCGGCCGCGCAACCAGCTCTCCGCGCGCTCCCTGGCCGTGTCCAGCTCCACGGTCATCACGATCACCGGCACCCGGCCGGGCCCGAGCGGCAGCGGCTCGGTCACCGGCTGGGCGCCGAAGAACCGCGCCGCGGAACTGGCGGAGGCCAGGCTGGTCAGCACCAGCCTACGGGCCCGGGTCCGCGCCGCCCACCAAGTCAACGAGGCGTGCACCAGCGCTGCCGAGACGCCGAGCGAGCGGTGGCTCGGGATCACCACCTCGCGGCCCACCACGGTGAACCCGCCGCCCGGGGCGGCCTCCTCCGGCAGCAGCTCGCGCAGCTCACCGAAGTCGTCCCGCAGCTCGCCCCAGACAGGCGTGTTCGGCACTATCCGCATGCTGCCGACGGGCAGCTCCGCCCCGGGTGCCTTCGCCTTGCGCTCCAGGCACAGGAACTGGGCCGCGCGCTCGTCGTAGGCGTCCCAGACGGCGACGCCAAGCCGGTGCAGCATGGATTCGTAGTGCCGGCGCCGCATCTCCAGCACGTCATTTCGCCGCGGCAGGCTGTTGGCGACCCGGAGCAGGAGTTCACGGTCCTGTTTCCGGTAAACCGCGATCAGCGGATCGAGGGCGTCGAGCGCCGCCGCACTGCGATCGAACAGGTCTTTCTCACGCAGCATTTACTTAACGTATTCCGGGAGCACCCTCGGCGGCCAGCAACCGACACTGAGAATTCCCAGGGAGTACGCCTTGGAGACCAGAGCCGGCCGGTTCGACACGCCGAGCTTCCGGAACATCGTGCTGACGTGGTATTCCACGCCCTGCCTGCTCAGGTAGAGCCGCGACGCCATCTCGACCGCGGACACGCCCGCCGCGACGCCCTCCAGGATCCTGGCGTCCAGATCGGTGAGGATCTTGGCCTGGTCCGGGGCGGGCCGCGCCTCCTGGCGGTCCTCGGCCTCCGGGCGGATCACCACGACCACCGCGCCGACCCGCCCGTCCGGGGCGTGCGCGGCGATTCCGGTCAGCTCACCGGCGAAGACGCTGCCGTCCGGGCGCATCGCCACCATCCGGTCACCGAAGCTGGTCCGCTGCCCGTCGACCAGCCTGGTCAGCTGGCGGCGCAGGTTGGACTCCACGCTCGGGTGCAGGAAGTCCTGGAAGCGGCGGCCGTGCACGGTGGCCGAACGCCTGCCGAACTGCCGGAAGAAATCGGCGTTGGCGTCCCGGACCCGCAATTCCGGGTCGAGGTTGGCCATGCACATCCCGGAGCGCTCGAAAAGCGGCTTGTACAGGTCGACCTGGCGCGACAGCGGCGCGGGCGACCAACGCTTGGGCAGCTCAGCGGGGACTCGTCCAACGCCTTCTCCGGCGATCTCTCTTGCCACGACAGTCATCAGAACCACCCCACTGATCCCCAGAAACAGATTGGCCTTCGGCCGGTGCCGTAACGGCTTGTCCGCCGTCGGTGACAAATGAAGGCTATGTATTCACTCGAACGGCTTCAACTGGCATACGGACCAACCACTAACACTGTGGTCGGACCGTCGGCACGGTTCGGTGCACCGGGTGCGGGCGGTTGGTTCGGTACGGTCACCCACGCCGACCGAAGATCACTAAAGGATGGCATTTCCGCAGCTCAAAGCCGATTTCAGCTTTGTTGATCAGCCGCGCGGTCGATCATGGGGGATGCGGTTGTACCTCCTGCGACTCAGCCGGTGTAGTACTTCGGGATGATCCTCAACGACAATTCCCGGTTAAATGTGAGTGAGCACCGGTGGCGTGTTCCCGTCCGCCCATCAGAGAAGTCGAATCATCCTCAAGTCAGTGCGAGGCCCACGCGGGCATCCGGACATCATCCCCGGGGCTGATCCGGCCTTCACCAGCGCTCCGGGCGCCGCCGCGGCGCCCGTCCGGGCCGGATTCCCCCGTCCTCACCTCCCGCGAACCCGGTCCCGGACAGCGAAAACCGCCGCCAACCCCGCCGGTCGGGCGTGGTTCGCGACGGTTTTCGGTGGGGTTGGGCGGAGGTGAGGACCGGAGAACCCCGGGCTCAGGCCGGCCCGGGGCGCTGTCCGAGGGCGGCGGCGAGGCCGGCCCGGCCGGGGACCGCCAGCTTGCGGTAGGAGTTGGTCAGGTGTTTCTCCACCGCCCGCAGGCTGACACCGAGCACGTCGGCGATCTCCTGGTTGGTCCCGCCTGCGGCGGCCATGCCCGCGACGCGCAGTTCCGTCTTGGTCAGCGTCGCGTGCTGCGCCCCGCCGACCGGGGCCGGAGCCGACGGCGACTCGGGGGCGGCCAGCTCCACGAGCGGCCCGGCTTCGCACGCCTGCGCCAGCGCCCGGCTCTCCCGCAGCAGCCGGTCAGCGCTCGCGTCGCCGCGCTCCTGGAGCCGGGATCCCAGCTGCGCCAACGCTTTCGCCAGCTCCAAACGGTCGCAGGAGGTGCGCAGGAGATCCACGGCGTCGCCCAGCAGCTCGATCCCGCGCGGCCCGTCGTGCAGCGTGGCCTGGGAACGCAGCGCGCGACCCGCGGCGGCCGGGGCACCCCACGCCACCGCTCGCGTGGCCTCCTCCTCGATCAGCTCCGCGGCCACGGCGTGATCACCGGCCTGCCGGTGCACCGCTGCTGCCCAGCCCCGCCACGGGTAGACCGCGGGGTTGTGCCAGCCAGCCCGCTCCATCCACTGCCCCGCGTCGAGCAGGTACTCCAGCGCCGCGTTCGGTTCACCGTCGACGGCGAGCAGCAACCCCGACAGCACCTGGCGCATGGCATGGTGCGCGACGCCGTAGTGGGTGCGCCCGGACCGCTCACCACTGCGGGCGAGCAGCCACCTCGCGAGTTCGGCGTCGTTGGTCTCCATGGCGATCGTGGTCAGCGCCGAGGACGCGAGCGTCGTCGCCTCCACCCACTCCGCGTCGACCAGCTCCAGCGCCTCGATGCCGCGCGCCCGCGCCTTGCCGATGCTGCCCGAGCACAACAGCACCAGCGCCTGCTCGGCGTAGATCCACGTGCTGCCGACGGTCGCCTGCTGCCGCTGCGCCTGCTCCAGCGCGATGTCCAGCCACGAGGAGAGGACCTTCACCGAGTCGGCCGCGGCGAGCGTGCTGACCAGCAACGGCAACGCGGTGTGCACGTGCGAGGCGGTCGCGGGTTCGCGCTCCAGGACGCGGTTGGCCTGCCTGACGATCTCCGAGGCGGGCAGCTTCTGGCTCATCATCGCGGCGTAGAGCAACACGGCGAGCAGTTCGCGCTCCGAGCCGGTGCTGGTCCCCGGGGTCGGGCCCATCGCGAGCAGCCGGTCCACCGCCTCGGCCAGCTGCGCCGGATCCTCCTGCCCGGTGTAGCGCAGCCGGGCTTCCAGGCGCAGCGCCAGTTCCCGCTCCGGACCGGCGAGCTGATCCGGATCGCCCAGCTCCGCCGCGACCTGCCGGACGAGATCCCCCACCGGCAGCGGTGCCGCGTTGAGCACCGAGGGCGCGATCCGCACCACCGCGGCCGCGCGGTCCTTCGCGGTGGTCAGCAGCGGAACCGCCTGCGAGATGTGACGAACCGACGCGGGCGGGTCGAACCCGCGTTCCGCGGTCGCGAGATCAACAAGAAGCATCGCGCGGTCCTCACCGTCCGAGGAGGAGTCCACGAGTGCCCGGCGCAGATAGCGGGCCGCGACCTCGGGCGCACCGCGCCGCAACGCCGTGTGCGCCGCCGAGCGCAGCACCTCGATCGCCCAGCTGTCCTGCGGCGCGGTCACCGCGAGCAGGTGCGCCGCGACCTGCTCGGCCGGATAACCGCAGCCGTGCAACAACCTCGCGGCGCTGATGTGCACCCGCGCGCGTTCCTCGACGGTCATCGACTCCTCGACCGCGTCCTGCACGGTGAGGTGGATGTAGCGCGGCACCGGCCCCTCGGCCAGCAGTCCGAGCCGGTCGAGCACCCGCACCGCCTCCGTGCATCCGACCGAGTCCAGCCCGGCCAGCCGCCCGATCAGCTCCAGCTCCGCGTGCTCGCCGAGCAGCGCCATCGCGTTGGCGAACTGCCGGATCGGCTGCGGCTGCGAGCGCAGGCACGCCACGAGGCGGTCGCGGAACATCGAGGGGCCGAGCATCCTGGCGTTCTCGATCTCCTCCGCCACCGGGTGGCGCTTGCCGACCAGCATGTTCAGCAGGATCGACATCAGGAACATCGGGTTGCCGCCCGCGATCTCGTGCACGGCGGCGACGAAGACCTCCTCGCCCGGCTCGCCGAACTGCTCGCGGACCAGTTCCCTGGTCGCCGACAGGCTCAGCGGCCGTGGGTGCAGCGTGCGGGTGGCGGAGCCGGTGATCTCGGAGATCAGCGGCTGCTCCGAACGCGGGTCGCCCTCGCGGACGCTGACCACCACGGTCACCGGCAGCCGGTCCAGCCGCTTCACCAGGTAGCCGAACCACCGCAGCGACGGCGCGTCCACCCACTGCAGGTCGTCGACCAGGATCAGCAGCGGGTGGTCCGCGCTCATGTTCGCGGCCAGCGCCTGCAGCCCCTGCAACACCGCCTGCGCGACGGCGGCGGGCGCGCGGCCCTCGGTCGGCGGGCTGTCGTCGGCGAAGGCCAGCCGCGCGAACCCGGCGGCGTGGTCCAGCCAGCGCTGCCGGGTCTCGTCGGAGGCGACGGCCAGCGCGGGCTCGAACAGCTGGCGCACCACGCCGAAGGCGAAGTCCTGCTCCAGCAACGCCCCGCTGGCCTGCAACACCTTGGCCGCGGGCGCGGCACCGCGGGCACTGGCCCCGGCCAGCTCGCCCAGCCCGTGCATCAGCTCCGTCTTGCCGTTGCCGAGCGGACCGGTGATCACCAGCAGCGAGCCGTTGCCCGCCCCGGCTCGGCGCAGCGCTCCGGCCACCACGCTCAGCTCGGTCTCCCGCTCCAGCAACACGGCGACTACTCCCCCCTGCCCCGGTGGCCGAACGCGGCCACCAGCTCACCCCGGCCGGAGAGGCCGAGCTTGCGATAGATCCGGTTCAGGTTCAGCTCGACGCCCCGCCTGCTCATCGCCAGTTCCCCGGCGATCTCGGAGTTGGAGCGGCCCCGCGCGGCCAGCTCGGCGATCCGCCGCTCAGGCTCGCTCAGCCCGCTCAGCACGGGCCTGCTCCCCGACATCGCCTGGAGCGCCGTCTCGCCCAGCAGTTCGCCCGCCTCGGCCAGCAGCGCCTCGGCCTCCTCGTGCGCAGTGTCGGCCAGCACGTGCGCGGCGGCCATCAGCGTGCCGCCGAGGAACTTCGGCTCGCCCCAGGTCCTGGCGTGCGCGAGGTCCTCGGTCAGCAGCCGCTCCGACTCCGCCTGCTCGCCGATCGCGTGCAGGGCGAGCGCGGCCGTGGTGCGCCACGGGATCACCGCCGGGTTCACGACGTGGTGGTTCAGCAGCCGCCTCCCGCACTCCAGCAGATCGGCCACCGCCGCCGCGGGTTCGCCGACGGTGAGGTGGAACCTGGCGCGGGCGAACAGGAAGTGGCACCACGACACGCCTTCGGTCGCGCCGAGCGGCAGCTCCGCGGCGAACTCGGAGAGCACGCGGCCCGCCGCCTCCGGGTCGCCGTGCTCCAGGTGCAGCACCGCCTGCACGGACACCACCGAGGGTGCGCAGAACGGGCGCCAGTCCCGCACCGGCAGCTGCCGCAGCGCCTCGGCGAGATCCCGCTCGGCGTCCTTGATCCGGCGCATGCCCAGGCACAGCTCCGCGCGCAGCATCAGCACCGGCGCCAGCACCGTGCTCACACCGATCCGCCGCGCCTCGATCAGCACCTGGTCCAGCGCGGCGAGCCCGTCCGCCCAGTCCTGGGTGAGCCCGAGCGACCGCGCGGCGGCCATCCTCGGCGCGATCGGCGTGCCGCCTCCGGAAACGGGCACGCCGGAGGAGGTGCGCAGCGCCGCCCGGGCCAAGGCGCGCACCTGCTCGAGGCCGCGGCCGTGCATGGCCTCCCGCCAGGCCAGCACCCCCGCCTGCGCCGGATGCGTTGTCGTGTGGGCGTCGTCGGTGACCGTCGGCGCCATCCGGCCCGGCGAGAACGGTTCGTCCTCGGCCACGATGTCGGAGAGCCAGTACAACGCGGTCAACGCGCGGTCGTACGGCGGGGCGGCCCGGCGCAGCGCGATCGCGAGGTGCTGCCGGGCCACCGTGGACTCCCCGCCCATCACCAGCAGATCCGCCGCCGTGCGCCGGTACTCGGTGACTTCGGGCCCGCCCGGCCCGCTGATCACCTCGGCCAGCAGCCGCGCACCCGCGACGGGCCGCCGCCCCAGCTCCGCCGCGGCCAGCTCGATCATCAGCCGCGCCCGCGCGGGCTCGCTCAGCGGTTCCTTCAACGCGCGCTGGAGGAACCTGCTCGCCTCGGCGGGCCGCGTGCCGTCGCGGTCGCGCGCCGCCGCCCGGCTCAGCAGATCCGCCGCCCACGGCTGGCCGATCGGTGACGCGCCGAGCAGCATTCCCGCGACGTCGAGGTCCGGGATCGCCGAGCGGTGCCCCAGCTCGGCCGCCGCCGCGTGCAGCTCGGCCCGCTCCGGCGCGGGCATCCCGGACAGCACCCGCGCCGCCGTGATCGGATCGGACAGCTCGGGCTCCTCCCCCGGCCGCACCAGCCCGACACCTTCCAGTCGGGCCAGCGCCTCCGACTCCGGCATGGTGCGCAGTCCGGCCAGTGAGCACACCAGCCGGAAGTCCAGCCGCGACCCGCACACCGCGAGCGCGCGCAGCAGCCCCACCAACTCCTCGGGCAGCACCCCGGTCAGCCGCGCGACGCGGTCGCCCAGCTCGGTGGCCACCGTCTCGTGCAGCTCCGCGACGTGGTCGATGACCGGAGCCAGCCCGGCGCGGGCGAACTGCCGCAGCACCGCGCGCACCAGCCACACCTGCCCGCCGGTCACCCGCAACAGCTCGCGGCTGAAGTCCTCGTCCAGCGGCCCCGGGCAGGCGGTGGCCAGCAGCATGTTCACCCCGGCCGGGCTCAGCGGCCCCGGGCGCAGCAGGTGCGCGGCCACCGACCCCGCCCTCGGCGCGGCCAGCTCGGTGATCGCGGGCAGGCCGATCGGGCGGCAGCCGTCGTTGCCCGCGACCACCAGCAGCAGTGGCACCTCGCGCAACCGGCGGGCCATCGCGCGCAGCCACCGCGCGGAGAACGGGTCGGCCCAGTGCGCGTCGTCGACGACCACCAGCAGCGGCTCCCGCCGGGCCAGGCCGAGGAACTCCCGGCACAGCGCGGGCAGCACCGCCGACTCGCGCGCGCACTCCGCCCACCGCACGTCCGTCCACACTGGACAGTCCTCGGTCGGGAATGCGGACAGCAGCTGGGAGACCATGCCGTAGCGCAGCTCGGACTCGGTGCGCGAACCCCGCGCCGAGCAGACCCGGATGCCCGCCGCCTCGGCCAGCGCGATCGTCCTGCGCACCAAGGCCGTCCGCCCGGCGCCGGGCCGGTTCTCGATCACCACCAGCGCGGAGCGGCCGAGCGAGAGGCCGGTGACCGACCGGCTCAGCACGTCCAGTTCGGCGCCGCGGTCGACCAGCAGGTCCAGTTCGTCCTCGTCGCGCCAGCCGCGGCGCCGCGTTCCGCGCTCGGCCACCGCGCTCACGGCCACACCTCGCGGGCTCGGTGCGCCGCGAGCGGCGCTGCTGCGTCGAATGGTTCGCTCGCAAGCTCGCTCACGTCGAACCCTTCTCCGGCGCGGGCGTGCGGGCGAGCGCACCGGGCAGCTCCGCCCGGCGGCTGAGCCCGAGCTTGCGGTAGACGTTGGTCAGGTGCACCTCGACGGTGCGCACGGTGACGAACAGCGACTCCGCGATCTCCCGGTTGCTGTTGCCCTCCGCGGCCATCACCGCGACCCGTCGCTCACTGCCGGTCAGCCCGTCGATCGGGGAGCGGATCTCCTTGCGCAGCCGCCCGCCCGCCAGCACCAGCAGCCTGCCCGCCTCGTTGGCCAGCACCTGCGATCCGCACCGAGTGGCCAGGTCGAGCGCGCCGCGCAGGTGCTCCCGCGCGCCCTTCGCGTCGTCGGCGAACAGCGACGCCTGCCCCAGCCTGCACAGCGCGTGCGCCAGGTCGAGGCGGGCCGGGGTCGCGGAGAGCACGTCGACGGCCTCGGCGAGCACCCGCACCGCGCGGCGCGGTTCGGCGAGCACGCCCTCCGCGAGCAGTCCGAGCCCGACACCGCGCAGGGTTCCCCACTGCTGGGCCAGATCCTGCGCGCGCTCGACGACCTCGCGGGCCTGGCGCTGCTGCCCCTGCTCCGCGCGGATGCACGCGACGTCCACCCACCACCGCGTGAACAGCGGGTTGGCGATGCCCGACTCGTCCAGGATCGCGGCGCAGCGGCTGAGGCGCGCCAGCGCGCCGTCGAGGTCCCCGCGTCGCCAGCGCAGCTTCGCGGAGGCCATCAGGTAGTGCGGTCCCTCCCAGATCAGGTCGTCGATCCGATCGGTGCGCACCCGCGCCAGCGCGGCCTCGGCCTCGTCCAGCTCCGCGCGCTCCAGATGGGAGACAGCCAGTCCCACCCACGGCACCGTGCCGGCGTTGTCCCAAGGTTCCTGCTCGAACACGGCCAGCGCGGTGTGCGTGTCGGCCGCGAACTCCGACAGCTCGCCGATGCTGTGGTAGAGCACGGCACGGCTGGCCAGGGTCATGCAGTAGGACCACAGGTTGGCGTGCGCGCGGCTGTCCTCCAGCACCGAGCCGAACGCCGCCAGGGCCTCGTCGGTCTTGTCCGCCATGTGCAACGTGAACGCGGCGTTGAGCACCGCCCAGCGCGGCATGCCCCCCGACGGTCCGCGCAACGCCCGCCGTGCCAGCTCGACGGCGTGCTCCACCGGCTTGCACTCCACCGCCGCGAGCGAGGAGGCCATCGCCAGCACCTCGCGCTCGGCTGGCGTCTCGCCGTCCGGCAGGGGCATCCGGCGGGCCAGCTCGCGTAGCACCGGCATCGTGGACTTCTCGTCCGAGCCGATGAACAGCAGCGCCGACCACAGCCTGGTGCGCAGATCGCGATCGGCCGGACCGGGATCGGGGCCGACCACCTCGGACAGCTCCGCCAGGGTGTCGCCGAGCAGCTTGGTCGCCTCTGGCGCCCGTTGCATGGCGAGGGCGGTGAGGCCGTACTGCACCGTCACCTCTGCCCGCTGCCGCGCGTCGAGGTTCAGGGTCAGCACGTGACCGAGCTGTTCCAGTGCGCCCGCGGGATCGGAGTGCGCCAGGCAGCGCGCGAGCTGGACGCGGACCGGGAGCTGGTCGGTGTGCTGCAGCACGCGGTTCAGGTAGCTCACGGCGGCATCCGGGGCGCCCCGCTGTTCGGCGTGCACCGCGGCGTCGGTGAGCACGCCGAGCATCCACTGCTCGGGCAGGTCCACCAGCAGCATCAGCTGGTTGGCGACCTCCTCCGCGGGCCGCCCGGCGTCGTTGAGCAACCTCGCCGCCCGCACGCGCAGCCGCGTCACCTCCTCGGCCGGAGTCGCGCCGAGCACTGCTGAACGGACCTCGTCGTGCACGAAGTCCAACTCCGTCGGGTGCAGAACCTCGTTGCGCCGCAAGGCTTCCATGGACATGTGCACCAGCCGCGCCTGCACGCCCGCGAGCACGCTCACCAGCTCCGCACCGCCGCCGGGCACCACTCCGCCGAGCACCGCGACGCCCCTGGCCACCGCGCGGGCGTGCTCCGGCAGTCCGGCCAGCCGCAGCAGGACCGAGGACGCCAGCACGTCGCGGCCGACGACCTCCACCCTGGCCACGGCGGTGTCGTCGGGAACGGCGCCGTCCCGGCGCAGCTCGCCGAGCAGCCGCGCGGTGAGCAATGGATTACCGCCGGACACCTCGGCGCAGGCGCGGAGGAAGGCGGGCGTCGGGACGCCGCCGAGGACGTCCACCGCGAGGGTGCCGATCTCCTCGGTCGTCAGCGGCCCGAGGTCCATCGAGGTGCACCGCGCGTGCGCGAGCAGCGCGTCCAGCCCAGGACTGCCCGCGCCCCTCGTCTCGGTCCGGTGCGCCAGCACCACCAGCAGGGGCAGCCCCTCGGCCCGGCGCAGCAGGAAGTCCAGCCAGTGCAGGGAACTCTCGTCGCACCAGTGCGCGTCGTCGAGCACCAGCACCAGCGGCGCCTCCGCCGCGATGGTGACGACCAGCCAGTACAACCCGTGCAGGACGCGGTAGGACGGTGTGCCGCCGAGTTCGTCGGCCGCGGCGTTCTCGTCGGTGACCAGTGCGGGCAGCGCCCACCGGGCGCTCGCGGCGAGCCGGGGGTCGTCCTCACCGGTGATGCCGAGGGGAGCGAACAGCGCCCGGACCGCGCCGTAGCCGATCGCGCTGTTCACCTCCCGGCAGTCCACGCGGAGCACGGTCGCGCGGTGCTCCAGCGCGAGCCCGGGCAGCAGGTCGTCGAGGAGACGGGTCTTGCCGATCCCGGCGGGCCCGCGCAGCAGCACCGCGGCCGAGCGCCCGGACAGTGCCGATCGGGCACGAGCGGTCAGCGCGGCGACCTCTGTGGCGCGTCCGACGAAGCGCGAAGGGCCTGTCCGCCGCCCACCGTCACGCACGCCGTCGTCCACCACGCGGCCAGCTCCCTTCCCGCCCCGGCGGCCCCCTCTCGCATGAGAGCGCTACCACCGACAGAGACTACCCAGTCGATCCCCTTCGGCCCGACCTTCCGGCGACCGACATGAAGAGAATGACATTTCACGCAAACCCTACCGAACACGCTCGAAGAACGGTCGCGTTCACGGTTTTCGCTGGTGGATTCGCGCCTGGGGGCAACAGGACGGCGGAGGGCGAAAGCTTAAAGAACAGCGATGATTAACGAATTCTGATGAGAGCCGATGAGTCGACGTCCATCATTCGACTGACAACGGCCCCCGCCAACCGGAGCAGGGACACCGCAGCGTGCCGCGTCCGACGACGATCTTGGCAGCTGGCCGGACGGATGACGGGAGCACTCCCGGGACGAGCCCGGGTCTACCCCCGGGAGGGCGTGATGCGGATCACGGAGAGCGCTGACACATCGCACGCCGGGAGTCAAGAGTTTTGAAAAAAGAAGGAGTATGAAAAAGAGGTTTCCGCCCCATCAAACTACAACCCGGCGCCAACGGACAAGCACCGTGACATTTGTCCCGGGTCACTGTCGGACAAAGCGCGAACATTGCGCATCCGGACTCGATCCGGGCAGCGCCCCCGCGAGATACGGTCAGCGGGCGCCGCGGACGCCGCCCGAACCAACACCGTCACCACGGCGCGTGGAATGCGCATTCCGGCTCCGGCGCCCGGTCGAGCCCGAACGGGCAGATCAGAGCCAGTCCCGGGCAGCCGCCAGTCCGTCGGCGGTGATCTGGTGACCGCCCGGGTGCAGGCTCCTGGTCACCGCCGCCCCGCGCTCGGCCAGCATTTCCGCCAGCCGATCCGCCGAGCCCAGCGGCGCCATCGGATCCCGACGCCCATTCGCGAGGAACACTCGGCTTCCGTCGAGATTCAGCCGCGGCGGATCGGGCAGCGGCGCCATTCCCGCGAACAACGCCGCCTCGCGCACCGCGTCCGGCCGCAACAGCGTCACCGCGGCCGCGATGTTGGCGCCGTTGGAGAAACCGACCGCGACGATTCGCCGCTGCGCCAAGCCGTACCGCTCGCGGGCGCCGACGACGAAGTCGGCGAGCTGGTGCGCTCGGACGATCACGTCCTCGTGGTCGAACACTCCCTCGGCGAGCCTGCGGAACCACCGGGCCATGCCGTTCTCCGAGACCGGCCCGGCCGGCGCCAGCGTCGCCGACCCGGGGCTCAGGTGGTCAACGAGGCCCAGCAGGTCGTCGGGCCCGCCACCCGTGCCGTGCAACAGCAGCAGCACGGGCAGCTCGGGGTCACCGTCGTCGAAGCGGTGTTCCAGCTGACTCACGACACGACCTCGGGGTTGTTCTCCTTCGGCAGGTCGAGCACCGGCAGCATCGCCTCGATCTGCTCCCGCCTGGGCTCCAGCCACGGCGGCAGCTTCAGCGCGCGGCCCAGCTCCAGCAGCGGCTCGTCGATGTCGAAGCCGCCGGTGTCGGTGGCCACCTCAAGAAGGGTGCCGCCGGGCTCGCGGAAGTAGATGGAGCGGAAGTACTGGCGATCCATGATCGAGGTGACGTTCACGCCCTTGTCGACCAGTTCTTCGCGCCACGACACCTGCGTCTGCTCGTCCGGCACGCGCCACGCCACGTGGTGCACGGTTCCCGCAGCCGTCAGCCCCCGCGGTGCGTTGGGCGTCACCAGCACGTCCACCAGCGCTCCCGCGCCGCCGTCCCCGGCTTCGAACCGCAGGCGGTTGCCGTCCTGGTGCAGGAAGCGCAGCCCCAGGTCGTCGGTCAGCATCGCCGCCGTCTCGTCCTCCCGCGTCACCGAGAGCGTCACCGAGTGCAGGCCGCGAATCGCGTGCTGCGCCGGCACGAGCGCGGTGTCCCACGGCTCCCGCGGGTCGCCCTGCGGGTGCGCCACCAGCGACAGCACCAGGCCGTCCGGGTCGCGGAAGGTCAGGGTGTCCTCGTTGTCGCTGTTGCGGATGCGGCTGACCTCGACCCCGGTCTCCTCCAGGTGCTGCTTCCACCAGCCGATCGAGGCCTCCGGGACGGAGAACGCCGTGGTGCTGGCCTGCCCGGTGCCGATGCGCCCCTTCGGCGCGTCCGGCCAGGGGAAGAAGGTCATCAGCGTGCCGGGCTTGCCCGAGGAGTCGCCGTAGTAGAGGTGGTAGGTGCCGTTGTCGTCGAAGTTGACCGTGGTCTTCACCAGGCGCAGCCCCAGCGTGCGCAGGTAGAAGTCCACGTTGCGGTTGGGATCGCCGCCGATGGCCGTGACGTGGTGCAGACCGCTGGTGCTGATCGACATGTGTCCTCCTCGGAAGGGATGCAGCAGACGCTAGCCCCGATATCTCTTCCGCGCAAGAGGTATCCGCAGAAGAGAAGTTCCCGCTAGGCTGTCGGCATGACGAAGCCGCAGACGCTCAACTCCCCGCTCGACGACGATGACGAGATCGTCACGCTGTGGGGTCTGGTCATCGAGGGCTACCTGGCGACCCACCAGGGCCTGATGGACGAGATCGCCGAGCGGTTCGGCCTCGCCCCCGCCCCCTTCGACATCCTGCTGCGCCTCGTGCGCTCTCCCGAGCAGCGCATGCCCATGACCCGCCTCGCCCACGAGGCCGCGCTGACCAGCGGCGGCTTCACCAAGGTCGCCGACCGCATGGTGGCCGCCGACCTGATCAGAAGAGAACCCTGCGACACGGACCGGCGCGTGATCTACGCGGCGCTCACCGACCACGGCGCCGAGATCGCCACCAAGGCCCGCACCGCGTGCGCCGAGATCCTGCGCCGCCGCGTCCTGTCCCCCCTCGGTCCCGATGCCGCGGCCGGTCTGGCCGACGCGATGCGCACGCTGCGTTCCGCGAACGGCAAGTGACCTGGAAGTCCGCGTCACCGACGTGCTCACCGCGGGGGTGGAAGATCGGGTAGGCCCTCGGTGAACAACCAGCTCTGGAACAGCGGCCGGAGTGCGCTCCTGGTGCGCCGCTCGGCGTGGGCGACGAACCGGTCGGTGGTGACGTTGCGGCCTCGGTGGTCCTGGCTCCACGAGCGCAGGACGTCGAAGAACGCGTCGTCGCCCACCGTGCGCCGGAGAGCGTGGAGGGTGAGGGCGCCGCGCACGTAGACACGGTCGTCGAACATGTTCCGCTGGCCGGGGTCACCGATGCGGATGCCCTTCGCGGACCTCGACAGCGTCGACCAGGTCCGCGCCGCGTGGTCGTCGGCGCTCCGTCCGCCGGAGTGCTCCGACCACAGCCACTCCGCGTAGGTCGCGAAGCCCTCGTTCAGCCAGATGTGCTGCCAGTCCGCGACCGTGACGCTGTTGCCGAACCACTGGTGCGCGAGCTCGTGCGCGACGTACCGCTCCTTGCCGCGCTTGCCGTCGAGCTGGTCGACGCCGAACAAGGAGAAGGTCTGGGTCTCCAGCGGTGCCTGCAGGTCGGAATCCACGATCACCGCGCCGTAGACCTCGAACGGATAGGGGCCGAACAGCCGCTCGAACAGGTTCATGATCTCCGGCTGCCGACCGAAGTCGTGGGCGAACTCCTCGGCTGCCCCGGGTGGGTACGCGTTGCGCAACGGCACCCTGCTCCCGGCCTGGTCGGCGAAGGTGAACCGGCCGATGTTGACCGTGGCGAGATAGCTGGCCATCGGCCCGGGGTGGCTGTAGGACCAGGTGGTCATGCCGGACTCGCGCCGCGTCCCCGCCAGGACGCCGTTGGCAGCGACCTGGTAGGACTCGGGCACGGTCACGTCGATCCGATAACCGGCCTTGTCGCTGGGATGGTCGTTGCACGGGAACCACGACGGCCCGCCCAGCGGCTGGCTCGCCACCACCACGCGGTCCCTGCTCCTCTCCCAGCCCGTCCTCTCGCCCCACGGCATCCGCACCGGCCCGGGGCGCCCGGAGTAGCGCACCAGCACCTCGAAGCGTTCCTCCGCGGCCAGCGGGCGAACGAGGCGCACGTACAGCTTGCGCTTGTCCCTGGCGAATCCGGCCGGGACATCGGCCACCCGGACCTCCGTCACGTCGAGCTCGTGCAGGTCCAGGCTGAACCCGGACAACGGCTGAGATGCCGTGGCCGTGATCAGCGCACTGGCGACCAGGACCCCGGTGTCCGGGGTGTAGTGCAGGTCGAGGGCGTAGTGCGAGACCCGATACCCGCCGTTGCCGTGCGAGGGGTAGTAGGAGTCCGCCGAGGTCGAACCGCCCACCGAGGGCAGGGCGGCCTGGCTCGTGCCGCTCACCACCGGCCCGGACGACGGCACCGGACCGCCCCCGGAGTCGCACGCCACCAGCCCCATGACGGGCAACGCAGCCGCTGCCGCGAGGAACCGTCGGCGGCTGCATCCGTTGCCGTGCATGTCCATCCGAGTCGCCTTTCTCAATGCCCACCGAGGTGGGGCGCCCACTGCCCTCGGGCGCCCCACGACGTGCCTATTCCTCGTGCCACGCGCCGATCGGGTTGCCGCACCAGCGCGTCGCGGCCGGTACGGTCTCGCCCCGCATCACCAGCGAGGCCGGTCCGATGGTGGTCGCCTGCTCCACCGTGGCACCGGGCAGCACGATGCTGCGCGGGCCGAGGGTGGCCCCCTTGTCGAGCCGCACGCGGTCCAGTCGCATCACCCGGTCGTGGAACAGGTGCGTCTGCAACACCGTGCCCCGGTTCACCGTCGCCCCGTCGCCGAGCTCGACGAGATCGGTCTCGGGCAACCAGTACGTCTCGCACCAGACACCACGACCGATCCGCGCCCCCAGACTGCGCAGCCAGAGGTTGAGCGCGGGGGTGCCGAGCGCGGAGCTGACGAACCACGGCACGGCCAGCATTTCCACGAAGTTGTCGAACAGCTCGTTGCGCCACACGAACGAGCTCCACAGCGGGTGCTCGCCGCCGCGGAACCGGCCGACCAGCGCCCACTTCGCCACGGTGGTCACCAGGGCGGCGGTGATCCCCGCTGCGAAGAGCACCACTCCACCGACGGCCAGCGTCGTCAGGATCCCGAAGGAACCGACCAGGACGGCGAACGCCACGAGGGTCACCTGGCTGAGGAGCACGGACACCATCACCGGCACCAGGCGGCACAGCTCGACGCAGGCGCGGGCGAGCACCAGTCGCTTCGGTGGGTGGAAGGTGCGGGAAGGATCTCCGGGCTCGGCCACCCGCGGCAGCCGGATCGGCGGGCGTCCCAGCCACGACGAGTGGGGGTCCGTTTCCGCAGGGGTGTCGGAGAGGACGCCGACGAGTGCCCCTTCGGCGACGGTCCGCTCCGGACCGACGATGCCGGAGTTGCCGACGAACGCCCGTTCCCCGATGTCCGTCCCGCCCAGGCGCAGCCAGCCACCACGCAGTTCGTACGGCGCGACCAGGGTGTCGTCGGCGAGGAACCCGCCTTCGCCCACCGACATCAGCTTCGGTATCGCCAGAACCGTCGAAGCCTCGACGTTGCGGCCGATCCTGGCCCCGAGCATCCGCAGCCACACCGGGGTGAAAAGGCTGGCGTAGAAGGGGAAGAGCGTGAAGCGCGCACCGTCGACCAGCCGCTCGGTCAGCCACGCCCGCCAGGCGACCCCGCCGCTCGCCGGATGGCACCCCGCGACCAGGCCCCGGCCGACGACGCGCACCGTCACCGCGAGCAGGACCGTGTAGCAGGCCATCGACATGATCGTCATGACGGGCGCGGCGAGCAGCAGGTCGACCAGAACCGCGCCCAGCGTCTGGTCGTCACGGAGCAGCACGACGAGCAGCACCACGGAGGGGATCGCCGCCAGGAGCAGGAAGATCCCGGTGATCGGTCCGGACAACAGGTACGCCAGCCCCCACCGCAGCGAGCGGCCGGTGCGCGGCGCAGGCCACGACTCGCCCGCGACACCGACCTTGCGCAGCGGCGATCCCGACCAGCGCTCCTCCGCCGGGACCGGCCCGTTCACCACCGAGCCGGGCAGCACCTCGGCGCGGTCGCCGATGTCGGCCCCGGGCATCACGGCGCTGCGCCCGCCCACGCTCGCCCCGGCTCCGATGACCAGCTCACCGACGTGCAGGACGTCACCGTCCAGCCACCAGCCGGCCAGGTCGACCTCGGACTCGACGGCGCACCCGTCGCCGAACGTGGCCAGGCCGGTGACCGGCGGCAGGGAGTGCAACTGCACGTTCTTGCCCACTCGGCAGCCCAGCGCCCAGGCGTAGAGCCCCGCCAACGGGGTCCCGGTGAAGCTGGCGGCGCTGAACACCACGGCCAGGCGCTCGGCCGCCCACAGCCGCAGGTGGGTCGGCCCCCCTCGCCGGTAGCGGCCGGGGCGCAGGCGGCGGCACAGCAACCGGGCGCCGGCCGTGACGATCACCCACCTCCCCGGCGGGCTGAACACCGCCAGCCAGGCCGGAACGAGCAGCCACCAGGACGTGTGGAACGTCCACGCGAAGGGGCTGACCAGCTCGATGACGTTGAACAGGACGAGCAGCCCGAACAGCCACCGCGCCCCGGCCAGGGTGTACAACACCGCCTGGAGCAGCGTCTGGACCAGCCCGGCCCATCGCGAGGTCGGCCGCACCTGCCGCGCCGCCCGCACCTCGCCCCCCAGCTCGTCGAGCCTGGCGGCCAGCTCGCGCAGTGTCGACCGGTGGTAGACGTCGGCGACGGAGACCCCGCGGTAGCGGCGGCGCAACACCGACACCAGCTGGGCGGCGGCCAGGCTCGTGCCCCCCAGGTCGAAGAAGTCCGACTCCGCGCGGGCGGGCACTCCGAGCACGTCCGCCCACTGCTCGGCCAACCACTTCTCGGTACCCGTCAGCTCGTCGGCCGGGGCCTCCTCCCGCCGGTCCGCCGGCGGCGCCTGCGAAGGCAGCGGCCAGGGCAGGGCGTCCCGGTCGACCTTGCCCGAGGTGCGGGTCGGCAGCGTGTCGAGCAGGGCGATGCGCGGCACCAGGGCGGCCGGGAGCCGTTCCCCCAGCAGCCGTCGCACCCGCCCGGCCTCCAGCGTGACATCGTCCTCGGCGACCAGGTAGCCGACGAGGACGGGGGTTCCCGCGGCGCTGCGGCGCACGGCGGTCGCGGCGGCGGCCACGCCAGGCAGCGACTGCAGCGCGGCGTCGATCTCGCCCAGCTCGACCCGCCGCCCGCCGATCTTGACCTGGTCGTCGGCGCGCCCGGCGAAGACCAGGCCCTGCCGTTCGGCGCGCACCAGGTCACCGGTGCGGTAGCAGCGCTCCCAGCCCAAGGACGGCAGCGCCGCGTACCGCTCGGCGTCCTTGGCCGCGTCGAGGTAGCGGCCGAGGCCGACCCCGCCGATCACCAGCTCGCCGGTCTCGCCCCAGCGGACCGGGCGCCCCTGCTGGTCGACGACCGCGAGCAGCCATCCGTCCAGCGGCAACCCGATGCGCACGACCTCATCGCCGACCAGCCGGGCGGCACAGGCCACGACGGTGGCCTCGGTGGGGCCGTAGGTGTTCCACACCTCGCGCACCCCGTCGTCGAGGCGGTCGGCGAGCTCGGCCGGGCACGCCTCGCCGCCGAGGATCACCAGCCGCACCCGCTCCAGCGTCTCCGCGGGCCACAGGGCGGCCAGGGTCGGCACCGTGGACACCACGGTCACCCCGCGCTCGACCAGCCAGGGACCGAGATCGGCTCCGGACCGGACGAGCGCACGCGGTGCCGGGGTGAGGCACGCGCCGTGCCGCCAGGCCAGCCACATCTCCTCGCAGGAGGCGTCGAAGGCCACCGACAGCCCGGCCAGCACCCGATCCCCCGGACCGATCGGCCGGTCCTGGAGGAACAGCCTGGCTTCGGCGTCGATGAACGCCGCGGCCGAGCGATGGGTGACAGCCACGCCCTTCGGGGTACCGGTGGAGCCGGAGGTGAAGATGATCCACGCGTCGTCGTCGGGCTCCGGCGCGCGCGGTCTGCCCCGCGGGACGGCCCCGGCGCGCGGCACCAGGTCCCGGCACGCGCCGAGCACGGCGCACACACCGGCTTCGGACCAGACCAGCTCCGCCCGCTCGTCCGGGTCGTCGACGTCCACCGGCACGTAGGCGGCGCCGACGCTGAGCACGGCCAGGATCGAGATGTAGAGATCCGCGGTGCCGGAGGGCGCGCGAACCCCGACCCGGTCGCCGGCGCCGACGCCGGCGCCGCGCAGGTGGGCGCCGAGGTCGTCGACCTCCCTGGCCAGCGCCGCGTAGCTGAGTGCGACGAGTCCGTCGTCGATCGCGATCGCCGTGGGATGGGTGGCCACCGCGGCGCCGAGGACGTCGCACAACGTCCGGGTGGGCGCGGCGGGACGTGCCGGGTAGACCGCGCCGGGCATCGATCCCGCTCGTGACGGCGCCCAGGGCGGGACAGTTGGCGGGACAGTTATCTGGAGTAATCCGGATTTCTCGACGTCAGTTACGGCGAGGGACTTGGACATCACTTCGTTTCCTCCATGCGCACGCAATGGCGGCACAGGGCCGCAGACGGGCGCAGTCGTTTCGAGGCGGAAAACTGCGAGCACGACAAAACAACCGTCGACCGAGCGGACGACGGGTTTGACCTACCGCATTGACCCCGAAATGCGGCGTCTCGGCCACGAATGGTCCCGGCTATCGAGAACGGTCTCCCTAGAGAACCCCGGGATCTCGACAACGGCCACCCTACAAGGCCAATCCGACCGCTCTCGCGAACATTGATTTCACGTTGACTGTTTCTTTATCACATCGTGAACATGGACAACCGCGCCACTTGCCCGATTCGCGTTACCTTTTTTCCGATTGCCCGGTCAACAACAGGCAGGACACCGCACTCGAATGCAAAGGTTTTCAAGCAGCGTCATCGCAGGTGGCAACGTTTGCGTGCAGCGCGAAGAATCGTAAGCGAACATCGGAGCACGGCGCCGCGAACACCGACCCAGCGGACGCCCGCCGTTCGCGAGGAAGAAAACGAGAAGCCGTCTCCACGGCGCCCCGCGACATTACTCGGCAGTAGAGACCGGTCACCGATTCCCGGCGATCGCCAAGTGTTTCACGAACCGCACTCGACGCCGTCATGAACCCGACAACCGTCCAGCCCGAAGAAAACATGTCGACCACACATTCTCGCGCGGATAGTTCAAGATTCACCCAGATGCATTTCGAGACGACGGCCCGCCTATGGGCTCCGCCGATCGCCCCGATTCACAGAATCGTGTGATGGGCATCACAGAGCGGCGCGCCCCCGTCAGTCGCACGTGGACGACACGACCGTCGCCGGTCAGGTCACGGGGGGTCGAGGCGCCCGGGTCCGCGACCACGACGTCGCGTCCGGCGCCCGGATCGACGCCGAAATCGAGCCGCTCGGGCACCGGCGTGCACTTTTCGGGCACACCCGAATTGGGTGCGGGGGTCGCCCTTCGAGCGTGCGTTCGTCGCACGGTGACCCACCCGGCCCATCGCCGCGCGGTCTTTCCGCCAATGCTCGCCGACCGATCTCGTGCACGATCACCGGGAAGTGCTCGACGCCGGGTCGGGTTTTCGCGGCCGCATTCCCTCGGCGGACGGAATCCCACTGCTCCCTCCGCCAGGAGCCATGACTCCTGCCAGGGACGCGGGTGGTCCGGCCCTGCGGACGGGCCCGCACGGGCAACGGGGGCAGGGGCTCGGCGAAGGGCAGGGACGTCACCAGGATCCGTGCCGCAACCGCTGCGGTCGTGTCGATCCCGGCAGGCGCGGTTCGACGTATCTATATGGGGAAGCTCGCTGAGAACATCAGGCAGGTCGCCACGGCGATCGGCCCGGTCGTCTCCGGCCTGCTGCCGGAGCAGCTCTGGTGGGTCGAGGCCGTCATCGAGCTCGTGACCGAGGCGAGCGACCTCGTCCTGCACCGTTGCTACACCATCTCCGTCCGGAAGGTCCGCCGGTACGCCACGGGCGAAACGCCCAGCGCCTCCCGCAGGTGCTGCCGCAGCGACGTCCCGGTCACGAAGCCGACCTGCCCGGCGATCTGCTCCACCGAGAGGTCGCTGGCCTCCAGCAGCTCCCGGGCCCGCGCGACGCGTTGCTGGATGAGCCACCGGCCCGGACTCACCCCGACCTCGTCGCGGAAGCGGCGGGCGAAGGTGCGCAGGCTCATCCGCGCGTGGCCGGCGAGATCGGACTGGGTCAAGGGCAGGTGCAACCGCTCCAGCGCCCACTGCCGAGTGGCGGCGGTGCTCGTCATCGCCGGGTCCGGGACCGGCTGGTCGACGAACTGCGCCTGGCCGCCGTCGCGCATCGGCGGGACCACGCACCTGCGGGCCACGCCGTTGGCGATCCGGCTGCCGAGGTCGCGGCGCACGACGTGCAGGCACACGTCCACGCCGGACGCGGCACCCGCGGAGGTCAGCACGTCACCGTCGTCGACGAAGAGCACGTCCTGGTCGAGCCGGACGGCCGGGAACATCTCCCGGAAGAGCGCGCTCTGGCACCAGTGCGTGGTCGCGGGCCGCCCGTCGAGCACCCCCGTGGCGGCGAGCAGGAACGCCCCGGTGCAGATCGACACGATGCGCGTGCCGGGCCGGATCCGCGCGAGCACCGCGGCGACGGGTTCCGGCAGCCCTCCGGTGACCAGCGTCAGGTCGAACGGCGGGATCACCACGGTGTCGGCCGTCTCCAGCGCTTCCGGGCCGTGTTCGACACCGATCGTGAAGTCCGCGTCCGTCCGCACCGGCCGCCCGTCGAGTGTGCACGTGCGGACCGCGTAGTGCTCCGGCAGCGCGCCGAAGATCCGCCGGGGAATGCCCAGCTCGAACGGGTAGACGCCGTCCAGCGCCAAGACGGTCACCTGATGCATGGCACGATCCTATCGAAGAGTGGCAATCATGCCATTTCCCCTGGCCCCCGGCGGCGACAGCATGGTGTCCATGAGCGAAACGATGCGTGCGATCAGCCAGAACACCCTCGGCGGCCCCGAGGTGCTGACCGAGGTCGAGCTGCCCAAGCCGACCCCTGCCCAGAGCCAGCTCCTGGTGCGCGTGCACGCCGCGGGACTGAACCCGACCGACTGGAAGCACCGCTCCTCCGGCCTCTGGCTCGGTCAGCCGCCCTTCGTCCTCGGCTGGGACGTCTCCGGCGTCGTCGAGGCGGTCGGGGTCGGGGTCACCCTGTTCAAGCCGGGTGACGAGGTGTTCGGCATGCTTCCCTACCCGCACGGCGCGGGCTCTTTCGCCGAGTACGTCACCGGTCCCGCACGGGCCTTCGCCGCCAAGCCCGCCAACCTCGACCACGTGCAGGCCGCCGCCGTCCCGCTGGCCGCGCTGACCGCGTGGCAGGCACTGGTGGACACCGCCCGGCTGCGCTCCGGTCAGCGCGTCCTGATCCACGCCGCGGCGGGCGGGGTCGGGCACTTCGCCGTGCAGATCGCGAAGTCGCTGGGCGCCCACGTGATCGGCACGGCCAGCGCGGGCAAGCACGACCTGCTGCGCAGCCTCGGTGCGGACGAGGTGGTCGACTACCGCGAGACCGACTTCGCCGAGGCAGTGCGGGACGTGGACGTGGTGCTCGACCCGCTCGCCGGGGAGACCGCGATGCGGTCGCTGCGCACGCTCCGCAAGGACGGCATCCTCGTCACGATCCTGCCCGTGGGACAGGAAGCGCTCATCGCCGAGGCCGAGCGCGTCGGGGTGCGCGCGGTGCCCATGCTCGTCGAGGCCGACCACGCGGGCATGACCGCGATCGCCGAGCTGATCGAGAAGGGCGAGCTGCGCCCGGTGGTCGCGGAGAGCTTCCCGCTCGCGGAGGCCGCGAAGGCGCACGCGCGGGGCGAAACCGGCCGCACGGCAGGGAAACTCGTGCTCGTGGTGCGCTGATTCACGGTTGCTTAAATGCCCCTCGTCGTTGTCGGTCCCCCGGGATAGCGTCCGCGCGTGCCGGTGTGGACCGGCAGCGATGAGAGGGGAATCGGGCATGCGCCGTTTAGGCCCTGCGAAGTTCGGCACTGTCCTGGTTGGACTGACGTTGGTCGCGGGCTTCGCGGTGAGCGGGACCGCGGCAGCCGCGCCGAAGACCGCGGAGCGGACGCCGGTCAGCTCCTACGACTTCGTCAGCGAGAAGGGGGACTACATCGGCGGCGGGGCGACCCGGTCCTACAAGGCACCCAAGGACAAGGTCACGCTGACCGGGAACGCCGAGAACCTGACGCTGCGGGTGGACTCCGCGGACGGCCAGGAGTGGTGGGACGTCAACCTCGCCGCACCGCGCGGTCAGCGGCTGCACCCCGGCGTCTACCGCGACGCCGAGCGCGCGTCGTTCCGCACGGGCCGGGCTCCGGGGCTGGACGTCGGGGGCACCGGGCGTGGCTGCAACCAGGTCTGGGGCGAGTTCGCCATCGACCAGATCGAGACCGACGCCTCGGGCGCGGTGACCGTGCTGGAGGCGACCTTCACCCAGAACTGCGAGGGGCCGACCAGCCCCGCGCTCAAGGGAACCGTTCGCTACCAGGCGTTCCCGCTGTCCTACCAGTTCACCAGCGATCCGGGTGACTACATCGGCGGCGGCAAGAGCAAGAGCTACCGCGGCGCCAACACCGTCTTCACGGTCGGTGGGTCCGTGGACGGCGCTCTCTCGTTCGGGGTCTCCGGACAGCGCGACGACTGGCGCGTCGAGTTCGCTCCGGCGCAGGGCCAGAAGCTCGCCGTGGGCACCTACACCGGCGCCAAGCGGTACCCGTTCAACGACGGCTCCCCCGGCCTCAGCGTGAGCGGCAACGGGCGCGGCTGCAACCAGCTCGGCGGCTCCTTCACCATCACCGAACTGGTCACCGACGCCCAGGGCAAGGTCAAGGCGTTCGCCGCGACCTACGAGCAGTTCTGCGAGAACGGCACGGCGGCGCTGCGCGGCACCGTGCACGCCTTCGCGTAGCACCTGTGTCCTAAGTAGACGATCGAGCACATGCAACTGTTGCATGTGCTCGATCGTCGAAAAGTTGGCAGACTCGCCGACTGTGCTCACCCAAGGCGTTCACCCCAACGAAACCACCATTCCCACGCTCGCCTGCCTCGTGCCTGACGAGACCGTGGCGTTCTGGCGCTCACTCGGCTTCGACGTGACGTACGAGCAGACGAAGCCCTATCTGTACCTGGCATTCCGGTGGAGCGGGTTCGAGCTGCACTACTCCAGTGCGCCCGGCGATGTCGACCCGGCGCTGGAGAACACCGGTGGGTGTCTGGTGATGGTGGACTCGGTCGCGCCCTACTACGCGGCGTTGAGCGAGGCGATGCGCAAGGCGTACGGGAAGGTGTTGGCCAAGGGGCTTCCCCGGATCACGCGCTTCCGGCCCGGCGCGTCGCGGTTCACCGTCGTGGACCCGTCGGGGAACTCGATCGTCTTCATCCAGCGGGACGAGCCGTGGGAGCTGGAGTACGGCGGTTCCAAGCACTTCCAGGGGCTCGCGCGGGTGCTGGACAACGCGCGCATCCTGCGCGAGTTCAAGGACGACGACCGGGCCGCGCTCAGGGCGCTGAACTCGGGACTGCGCAGGTACGGCGACGGCGCACCGGTCGTCGAGCAGGCGATGGCGCTGGCCGCGCTCATCGAACTGGCCACTGTGCTGGAGGAGCCGGAACGGGTCCCGGAATGGGGGACGCGCCTCCGAAGCCTCGTGCTGACCGAGGACGAGGTGCGTCAGGTCGAATCCTTCGTCGCCGACCCCTCACTGCTCGTGCCTTGGTTGCCAGGGCAGGACGTGCGGAGCACGAGCACTGCCAGGCGCCCGGTGCCACGCCCTGAAGTCTGAGCAGTTCAGCAATTTCCTTGCTCTGCTGCGGCAACCAGACGTCTCTGGTGCTCGCCCCTGCCGCGCAGGGTACCCGCGGACGATCTATCAGGCGCCCGTGAGCGCGTCGCCGGTCCCGGTGCGGCGGTAGACCACGCGGCGGCCGATGCGCTCACCGGTGATCAGCTGCGCGTCGCGCAGCACGGCCAGGTGGCCGCCGACCGTCCCGAGGGACAGGCCGAGCTGCGCGGCGAGCTCGCTGCTGGTCGCGGGTTCCTCCAGCTGGCGCAGGATCGTGGCCCGGTTCTCGCCGATCAGCCGGTCCAGCGCGCAGTCGACCGGCTCGCGCGGGGGCTCCGCGCGCCCGCGTGCCGGGTACACCATGGCGTGCCGGTCGGGCGGCGCCTCGCACAGCCACGAGCCACGCGAGGCGCTGATCGGCACGAAGAACATGCCCTCGTCACTGACGACGCGGTCCGGGGCCTCCCGGTCGCTGAAGCGGATCGCGTCGACGCCGACCCACGCGCTGCGCCGGCTCATCCGCTCGATCGCGCGCGGCCAGCCGTAGGCGGCCAGCAACCCCGCGCGGTAGGTGACGTCGCGCTCCAGCAACGCCTTGCGGCGCGGCCAGTCCGGGAGCACGTGCGCGTGCCACACCGCGTTCAGCAGCTCGGCGGTCCTGGCCGCGAAACCGTTGCCGGACAACCACGTCATGTCGTGCTCGCGCCAGCTGTGCTCGACGGAGACCGTCAGCTGGGCGGCCACGTGGTCGTCCTCCGCGGCCGCGACCTCGGTCAGCTCGTCGGCGAGCACGGTGCGCATGCCGTCACGTGGCGGGATCACCACGTGGTCCGGGAGCCACTTCGTGGACGAGAGCAACCGGGACAGGCCCGCCGCGAACGGGTCCCCCTCCAGCCGTGCGGCGAAGGCCGCGCGGTGGCGGGCGTGCCAGTCGGCCAGCCACGGATCTTCGCAGGGCCTGCTGAGCGCGAGCAGCGAGCCCAGCGTCTCCGCGAGCGGGGACAGCGCGAACCGGGACCTGGACAGCGCCATCGCGCTCAACCGCAGCAACGCCATTGCTTTCGCCTCCACGCGAAACAATAGTGCGCCGCGCGGGGGCTCCGCAGACTCGCGCGGTGCTCTCCTCCTTGATCACCCGGTCCGGGTTCCACTGGTTCTTCGCCGGACAGCTCGTGTCGTTGCTCGGCAACGCGATGGCCCCGGTCGCGCTCGCCTTCGCCGTCCTGGACGCCTCCGGGAAAGCCGGTGACCTCGGCATCGTGCTCGCCGCGCACATGGTGCCGATGCTCGGCTTCCTCCTGGTCGGCGGCGCGGTGGCCGACCGCCTGCCCCGCCGAGGAGTGCTGGTGGTGTCCAACCTCGGGTGCGCGATCACCCAGGGCGGGGTGGCCGCGCTGCTGCTGGCGGGCGCGTACGACCTGATCGCCCTGGCCGCGCTGTCCTTCGTCATGGGCGTGCTGATGGCCTTCACCACGCCCGCGCTCCGCGGCATCGTGCCGGAGCTGGTCGAGCCCGACCGGCTGCGCCAGGCCAACGCGCTGCTCGGCACGGCCCGCAACGCCGCGAAGATCATCGGCCCCAGCGTCTCCGGTGTGCTCGTCGCCGTGGCGGGCGGTGGCCCGGCGATCGCCTTCGACGCGGTGAGCTTCCTGGTCGCGGCCGCCTGCCTGACCCGGCTGCCGCGCCTGGGCACCACGCCGCCGGCGAAGCGCACCAGCGTCCTCGCCGACGTGCGCGAGGGCTGGACGACCTTCCGCGGCATCCCGTGGGTGTGGCAGGTCGCGCTCGCGTTCTGCGTGGTCAACCTGGTGAACACCGGCACGTGGCAGATCCTCGGCCCGGATCTGACCCGGCAGATCAGCAGTGAGGCCGCGTGGGGTCTGGTCCTCAGCGCGCGGGGTGTGGGCATGCTCGTGATGAGCGCGGTGATGTTCCGCCTCGCCACCCGGCACCTGCTGCGGTGGACCTCGGTCCTGGGCGCGGTCGGCGGGTTGCCGTTGATCGTGCTCGGTTCCGGCGCGGGGGTGACGTGGCTGGTCGTGGCGGCCTTCGTCGCCGGGCTCGGTTCGTCCGCGCTCGCCATCGGCTGGGAGACCTCGCTCCAGGAGCACGTGCCCGCGGAGTCCCTGTCGCGCGTCTCCTCCTACGACGCGCTGTTGTCCTACATCGCGATCCCGTTCGGCCAGCTCGCTGCCGGACCGGCGGCGGATGCCCTCGGGGGCACCGCGGTGGCGCTGGGCGCCGGGGTCGTCTACACGGTCGCCGTGCTGCTCCCCCTGGCCTCCGCCGCCGTCCGTCAGCTACCGCACAACGTCAGCCGTGCGGGTTGAACGGGATGCCGGAGGGCTTGGCCCGCTCCAGCTGCCCGCCGAAGGCGCTGTCCTTCAACCCGAACCCCGCACTGCCGAAGTCGGCCTGCACGAGGCGGTCACGGATGCCGGGCGGGTAGTGGTTCCAGCCGACCAGCGGCGGGTACTGCCACGCACCCTTGTGGTTCTCCGGCGGTTCGGTCGCGCTCGCGTGCCGGAAGGCGTGCGTGAGGACGCCGTCCTTGTGGTAGACGATCTTCGCGTGCGAGCCCTCCCAGGCCACCTGGTTCGCCGGGCGCGTCGTGTAGTTCCCGTGCGCCGACGTGGAGACGTACCGCGCCGAGTTGTCCTGCACCCACACCACGACGTGCTCGATGTCGTGCCGATGACCGCTCTCGATCAGCGGAACCGCCTGGTCCTTCTCGAAGTAGAGGTCGTACATGTAGGCGCACCAGCCGTTGTTGCACTTGGCCCGCGAGTAGGTGTTGGTGTTGTCCAGGTCGGCGGCGTCGCGGCAGTTCCCGTTGAGCGCCCCGCTCGGCTTGAGCCCCGGGTTGAGCGTCCCGTCCGGCCCGATCGCCGGTGTCGGGTAGCAGCCGTCGCCGTCGTAGTCGAACGCCGGTTGCCACTTCAGCTCGTCGCTGGTCGCCGCGCCCGGCAACGCCCTCGGCGGGTCGGCGTGGGCCGCTCCCGGCAGTGCCACGGTCAGCGCGGCGGCCAGCGCCAGCGCTGTCAACCGCGATCTCCTACGTTCTTCGTGCATGCCTGGACCTCCGGGCTCGGTGCTGGCAGGGAAGCGGCGGCCGGTTCGACAATGCCTTCCGCGACGGCCCCGGCTGAACCTCCTTTCGGCGAATCTTGCGCGAACGCCTCAGGGACGCCGTGGTCGGAGCGCGGCCGCCGACGCCCGGTCCCCCTGCTCGCGCACCGCGGAGAAGACTCCAGCCAACCGCGCGTTCAGCGGGCGGTATGCGGTCAGACGTGGACCACGGCCTCCCCAGTGGGCTCTCCGCGCTTGAGCAGGGCGGAGATCGCCGCTGCCAGGGTCAATGCGACGCCGGCGACCACGAACGCCAGCGACATGCCGTTGACGAAGGTGAGGTGGCTGGCGTGCGTGATGGCCTGGGCGGTGGCCGGTGCCGTGCCCGGCGGGATCACCACTCCCCCTTGCGCCACAACGGTTTGCCATTCGGCCACCTGGGCGGGGGTCGGCGTCGGGGCGCCCGCGGCGGTGAGCTGACCGGCGAGGTTGCCGCCGACGTGACCGGAGACCACGGCACCCAGGATCGCCGTCCCGAGGGAACCGCCGAGCTGGAGCAGGGTCTGCTGCATGCCGCTGGCCACCCCGGCGAGGCTGACCGGCGCGTTGCCGATCACCGCGTCGGTGGCGCCGACCATGACGATGCCGAGCCCGGCGCCGAGCAGGGTCAGCCACAGCGGCAGCAGTCCGGTGCCGCCGTCGGCGCTCAGCGTCGCCATGCCGAACATCGCCGTGGCGGCGGACAGCAGCCCGCCCAGGATCGGCCAGCGCAGGCCGAACCGGTCGAACAGGCGGCTGGCCAGCGGCGGGCCGACCGCGAGCAGCGCGGTCAGCGGCAACAGCTGCAGCCCGGCCTCCAGCGCGGTGAACCCGTGCACGCCCTGCACGTAGAAGGTCAGGAAGAACATCACGCCGAACATCGCCAACGCCATGATCAGCATCACCACGGTGCCCACCGACAGCGGCACCGAGCGGAACATGCTCATCGGCATCAGCGGGTGCGGCGCGCGCAGCTGCCAGAGCACGAAGGCCACGCCGAACACCACCCCGGCCAGGCCGGGGACCACGGTCGCCGTGGACGTCCAGCCGTGCTCGGGGGCGAACACCAGCGCCAGCACGATCCCGAAGGTGCAGACGGTGAGCAGCGCGACGCCGAGCAGGTCGAAGGAGGACGAGTCGTCGGTGGGCCGGTTCGGCGGCAGGTAGCGCACGCCGAGGGTCAACGCGAGGACGCCGACCGGCAGGTTGACGAAGAACGCCGCCTGCCAGTCGAAGGAGGACACCAGCAGGCCGCCGACGATCGGTCCGGCCGCCGCCGAAGTGCCGATCAGGCCGGAGAAGACGCCGAGCGCGCGGTTGAGCAGGGTCGCCGGGAACGCCGCGCGCAGCATGCCGAGCGCGGCGGGCATCAGGGCGGCGCCGAACGCGCCCTGCACCACCCGGAACCCGATCAGCATGCCGGTGCCCGAGGACAGGCCGATGGCCACGGAGGACACGGTGAACCCGGCGACGCCGACCAGGTAGAGCCTGCGGTGCCCGAGCCGGTCGGCGAGCTTGCCCGCGGTGATCAGGCAGACCGCGAGGCCGAGCAGGTAGCCGTGGGTGACCCACTGCAGCTCGGCGAGCGTCGCGCCGAGACTGGTGCCGATCGCCGGGTTGGCGACGGCGACGATGGTGCCGTCCAGGGCGACCATCATGATGCCGAAGGCGATCACCACCAGGCTGCGCCACGGGTTCTCCTGCGGCGTGGTTCTCGGTTCGGCTGTGCTGGCGACGGACACCGTTCTCCTTCGGTCGGGATTCGGCGGGAGCATGACATCCCGGTCTGACAGTCAACCCGCGCGCGCCCGTCGGCGACACGGATTTTCCCCGAGGTGAACTCGGGGAATCCCCCGCGTTCACCGACGTTGGAACCCGTGTGGCGCTTCCTTCCCGGATCTCCGTGCTCGATCGCTCCCTGCTGCGCTCCGGCGGTGACGGGGGCGCGGCGCTGCGGGCGACCGTGCGCTTCGCCCAGCGGGCCGAGGAGCTGGGCTACCACCGGTTCTGGGTGGCCGAGCACCACGGCGTGCCGGGGGTCGCGGGCTCGGCGCCGACCGTGCTCGCGGCCGCGGTGGCGTCGGCGACCACGCGGATCAGGGTCGGCACCGGCGGGGTGATGCTGCCCAACCACCAGCCGCTGGTGGTGGCGGAGCAGTTCGGCGTGCTGGAGTCGCTGTTCCCCGGGCGGATCGACATGGGGCTGGGTCGCTCGGTCGGGTTCACCTCGGGCGTCCGCCGCGCCCTCGGCCGCGACAAGTCGGCGGCGGAGGGCTTCCCCGGCCAGCTCGCCGAGCTGCTGGGCTACTTCACCGGTCCGTCAGCGACCGGGGTGCGGGCGAACCCCGCCCTGGGCCTGCGGGTGTCGCCGTTCGTGCTCGCCACGGGCGCGGGCGCGGACACGGCGGCGGCTCTCGGGTTGCCCCTGGTGATCGGTGGCCCTCGCGTCGAGGAGCCGATCGCCCGCTACCGCGAACGGTTCCGCCCGTCCCCGTGGTCGGCCGCGCCGTACGTGGTGGTCTCGGCCACCGTCGCGGTCGCGGACACCGCTGAGCAGGCGCGGCGGCTGCTGGTCTCCGAGGCGTGGTCGACGGCGTATTCCCAGACCCACGGCGTGTTCCCGCCGTTGGCGCACCCGGACGAGGTGCTGGGCGCCGACATGACCGCGCGGGAACAGGAGCTGTTCGAGCGCGCCATGAGCAACCAGATCCACGGCACGGCACCGGAGGTCGCCTCGGCGCTGGAGAAGCTGACCCACCGCACGGGCGCCGACGAGATCCTGGTGACGACGAGCGGTTTCGACCGCGAGGCGCTCCTGGACTCCTATCGCGGGCTGGCCGGTCTGATGACGACCTTGCCGTGAACGAGCCCGGCCTCGCTCGCGCGGTGCACCTCGGCGAGGCCGGTGAGCGGATGCGAGCCGGTCACACCGACCCTCAGGACTCCCTGGTCCACCAAGCGAACCAGCTCGGCGAGCTGCGCGGGATCGTTGCGCGCCAGGACGTGCCGCCCGTCGGCCGGTACCGGCGTGGTCGCGGAGATCACCCGGCCTCCCTTGTCCAGCAAGGGGAACAACGTCTCCGAGGCGACCGGGACGAGATTGATCACGACATCGACCGGACCGGCGGCGTCGAGCGGGGTGGTCCGGTAGTCGATGATCTCGTCGGCGCCGTACCCGCGCACCGCCTCGGCGCTGCGCGCACTGGCCGTCGCGATCACGTGCGCTCCCGCGTGCTTGGCCAGCTGCACGGCGAAACCGCCGATCCCGCCGCCCGCGCCGTTGACCAGCACCCGTTCCCCGGCGGTGATGTCCTCGACGGTCTGCCACGCGGTGAGTCCGGCGAGCGGCAACGCGGCGGCTTCGGCCAACGGGATCGTGGTCGGCGCGGCAACCAGGCGGTCGGCGGGCGCGACCGCGAACTCCGAGGCGGCACCGCCGTCCAGCCAGCCGATCACGGGGTCGCCGTCGACGGTGCCCGCCACGTCCCACCCGAGCGCGTAGGGCAGCTCCACCGGGAACAGCTCGGCCAGGAAACCCGATCGCAGCGCGGTTTCCGTGGGGTTGAAGGAGTTCGCCTCGACCCGGATCAGCACCTCGCCGGAGCCGGGCACCGGCACGGGGACGTCGTCGACGCGGATGACGGAGGGGTCGCCGTGCCGGTGGATTCGCGCGCTCTGCATGAGGTGAACGCTAGGCATCGGTTGCGAGACGATCCATGCTTCACGATCCCGGTTTCATACGCGATCGTATTCTGACGCCGTGGACGTGCTCAGTGACGTGATCGCAGTGATGCGGACCGGCAAACCCGTGGCGGCGCGCGTCAGCCGGCAGGCGCCGTGGAGCCAGCAGTTCGCGCCGGTGCCCGGCGCCGCCGGGTTCCAGGTGGTGCTGCGGGGCACGTGCCGACTGCTGCGGCCGGACACCGAAGCACTGGAACTGCACACGGGCGACGTGGTGTTCCTGCCGGGCGCGCAAGGGCACACCCTCACGGGGCAACGGGAAGACACGGTCACGCTCTGCGGCGCCTATGAGGTCGTCCCCACCCGCGTCCACCCGCTCCTGCTCGACCTGCCCGAGGTCATCCGCTTCCCCGTACGCGACGAACTTCGCTCCGCGATCGGACTTCTGGACACCGAACTCCAGCGTTCACGCCTCGGCTCGGACGCGCTCGTCCCCGCCCTGTTGGACACCTTGCTGGTCTACCTCCTCCGCGCCTGGTTCACCGAACAGTCCACGAACGCGACGACGGGGTGGGCCGCCGCGCTCAACGACCCCGTGGTCACAGCGGCTTTGCAGGCCGTGCACCGAGATCCGGCCCACCCGTGGACGGTCGCCAAGCTCGCTGCCGAAGCCGGGCTGTCCCGCGCCCCGTTCGCCCGCCGTTTCGCCACGCTGACCGGGCGCCCGCCGATGGCGTACCTGACGTGGTGGCGCATGACCGTCGCCGCTCGGCGGCTCCGCGAGTCCGACGCGCCGTTGAGCGCGGTCGCGGGCGAAGTGGGCTACCGCTCGGAGTTCGCCTTCGCCGCGGCGTTCAAGCGCGAGCACGGCATCGCGCCGGGCCGCTACCGCCGCGACGCCACGGGTGAGGCGCACTAGGCTCGGTCCGAGAGGAGGACCGATGCGGCGACCCAATCCCCTGCTCTGGCTGTGGTACGCCTTCGGCGGCACGCTGCCGATGCGCTACCGCGACTGGGTGGTGCGCGACCTGACGTGCCGGACCTGGCTGGTGCGGCACTTCATCCGGGTGCTCGTCGTCCTCTCCCCCGTGCTCGCCGCGCTGTACCTGATCTTCGGTGTGGCCCTCGACGGACCGCCGGAGGTGGTGTTCCCCGCGCTCGCGCTCGGCCTGAGCGTCGGGATGTTCTACTCGCTCTCCTACGCGCCGGAGAGCACGGACATCCGGCTCACCAAGTACGGCTTCCCCCGCGGCCACGCCACGAAGTCCCGCGATTCCTAGAGCCGGCTGAGCGCCCCCATGGCCTCGCGCTCGATCCGTGCGAGATCACCGAGAACGGCGCCCGCCTGGTCGAGACGGCCCGCCGCGATCAGGTCCGCGACCTCCGTCCACAGGGTGGCCGCCTCGGTGTAGAGCCGGTGGCCCGTGCGCAGGTGGTCGCTGTCGATCAGGTCGGCGCACTCGCCGAGGAAGTCGCGGTAGAGGTTGCGGAACAGGGCGCCACCGGTTCCGGCCTTCTCCATCATGCGGGCGGCCTGCGGCAGGTCGCGCTCCGGGTCGTCGGTGCGCCGGAGCCAGGTCCGCACGAGCTTGCCCGCCTTCTCGATGCCCCGGTGGCCGAGGTTGGCGATGGGCGGGTCGAGGAACGCGTCGGCGCAGGCGGTGATCGCCGGGACGATCCGCTCCGGCAGGGAGGGCGGGTTCTTCGGGACGGTGAGGGTGAAGGAGCGGTGTTTGGCGGTCATCGGGCCGCGCGCCGCCCTGGCCTGGGCGAGGCTGCTCAGGCTGGTGGTCACCGCCCCGCCCTGCTGCTCGGTGTCCACCAGGTAGGCGGTGTCGTCGTCGTAGCCGTACATGGCGACGACGTGCCCGCCGAAGTGCACCTTCGAGCTGAAGTACTCCAGGTGGTAGCTGTCGAGCTGCAGTCCGACGGGGCGACCGGCGTCGATGGGGGCCGCCACGTTCTCCCACGCCTTGCGGGGTGAGGAGGTCTCCCGCACCAGGAGCTCCAGGTCGAGCCTGCCCGCGAGGCCGACGGTCAGCTCGAAAGGCTTGACCCGTCCCCCGAGGAAGGGGAAGCCCATGTTCTTGCTGTCCCAGTAGACGAAGGACAGTCCGGAGCCGAGGCCGAAGAGCATGGGCTCGGAGAGGTCGAGTCCTTGGTGCCGCAGCAGCACGCCGAGGGCGGTCGTCTCGCAGTGCTGCGCGCCGCGCGCGTCGATGTCCATCACGCGGCCATCGTGGACTCTCCCGCGAGGGGAGAGTCAAGGCCATGCCCTCCACAGTGGACGGACCTGCGCTGTGACCGATCGGTTACAGCTGGTCAAGACAGTCCACTGTGGTGTGTTCCACCTTGACTCGCCGACCCGCGTCAAGGTTGACTGAGCGCGCAAATCGAACACATGTTCGAGCGTCCGCCGACCTTCCCCGTGGCGGGTGTGCTCGTGAACCACGCGCGCCCACACACACGGCGAGGAGGTCGAGCTCGGTGTCCCTGGCCAGGGTCAGCACCGCCTCCGGCGAGGAGTTCGCCGGACGCACGCTCCCGGTACGACCCGAACTGCGGGCAGTCCTGCCGTGGCCGGGACTGCGGCGCGGCGCCACGATCGCACTGCGCGGATCGACCTCGCTACTGTTCGCGATACTGGCCTCCGCCACCACCGAAGGCTCCTGGGCCGCCGTCGTCGGACTCCCAGGGTTGAGCGTGCTGGCCGCCGCCGAAGCCGGAGTCGCGGTGCAGCGCATGGCGCTGGTACCCCGCCCGGGAACCCAGCTCGGCGAGGCCGTCGCCGCCCTCACCGACGGACTGGACCTGGTCGCCTTCACCGGCACCACCATGATCAACACCGCCCAGACCCGCACACTCGCCGCACGGGTACGCCAACGCGGGACAGTGCTGCTTCCCCTAGGCCCCTGGCCTTCCCCCGACCTCGAACTGCGCTGCGCCAACGGCCGCTGGTACGGCGTGACCACCGGGAACGGACACCTGCGCTACCGCGAAGTCGAAGTCCACGCCACCGGCCGGGGCGCCGCCGCCCGCCCCCGCTCGGCCCTGATGCGCCTGCCCGCCGGATGCGCCTGATCGTGGTCTGGTGCCCGGACTGGCCGGTCATCGCCGCCGCCGCAACGGCCGGGTTGCCTGCGCACGTGCCGATCGCGGTGATCGCGGCGAACCAGGTCCTGGCCTGCTCCGCCACCGCCCGCGCCGCGGGAGTGCGGCGGGGGCAGCGGCGCAGGCAGGCCCAGCAAGCGTGCCCGGCCCTGGAGGTGGTCGCCGACGACCCGGACCGGGACGCGCGGGTGTTCGAGCCGGTCGCGGCCGCGGTGGAGGAGCTGACCCCGGGCGTGGAGGTGGTCCGCCCCGGGGTCGTCGCCGTGCCGGCGCGCGGGCCGAGCCGCTACTTCGGCGGTGAGGAGGCGGTGGCCGAGCTGCTGGTCGACCGGGTCGCCGAAGCCGGGGTGGAGTGCCAGGTCGGCGTCGCGGACGGGTTGTTCGCCGCGACGCTGGCCGCGCGCAGGGGCCTCATCGTGCCGCCGGGCGGCAGTCCCGCGTTCCTGGCACCACTGGGCATCGACGAGCTGGACCAGCCCGCCGAGCGCCTTCCCGGCCGTGCCGAACTGGTGGACCTGGTGCGGCGCTTGGGTTTGCGCACCCTCGGCGAGTTCGCCGAACTGCCCGCGGCCGATGTGCTCAACCGCTTCGGCGCGGCGGGGGCGCTGGCCCACCGGCTCGCCGCGGGGCTGGAGGAACGCCCGCCGTCGCGACGCAGACCGCCGCCGGATCTGACCGTCGACGAGGAGTTCGACCCGCCCGTGACCCGGGTGGACGCCGCCGCCTTCGCCGCCAAGGCGATCGGGGAGCGGCTGCACGCCGAACTGGCCCGGCGGGGGCTGGCCTGCGTCCGGCTGGGCATCCGCGCGCGCACCGAGGGCGGCACCGAGCTGGAGCGGGTGTGGCGGTGCGCGGAGCCGCTGACCGTGGAGGGCGTCCGCGACCGGGTGCGCTGGCAGCTGGACGGGTGGCTGCGCGTGGCGGGCGACGGCGGCCTGGACGGCGGGATCGCCGAGCTGGTCCTCGATCCCCGCGAGGTCATCGGCGCCGACGCGTTGCAGCTGGACCTGCTCAGCGGGGAGGCGGAGACCTCGGCGGGCGAGCGCGCGGGGCGGGCGCTGGTGCGGGTGCAGGGGCTGCTCGGCCCGGAGTCGGTGTGGCGCGGGGTGCTCGGCGGCGGGCGCGGTCCCGGCGAGCGGGTGCGGCTGGTGCCCTGGGGTGATCCGCCCGTTCCTGAGCGGCCCGCCGAGCGGCCCTGGCCCGGGGCCGTGCCCGCGCCCACCCCCGAGCGCTTCGCCACCGGCCCGGTTCCCGTGACGGTGCTGGACGAGAACGGCGCGGAGGTGGGTGTCGACGAGCGGGACGAGCTGACCGCGACCCCGCACTCCGTGCTGGCCGGGCAGGGGCCACCGCGGCGGATCCTCGGCTGGGCCGGGCCGTGGCCCGCCGCGCCGCTGGTCCGGCTCCAGGTGGTGCTGGAGCCCAACAGCGAGGTGGGCGAACGCGCGCTGCTGCTGGCCGGGGACGGTTCCTCGTGGTGGGTCGAGGGGATCTACGAATGACGCCGCCTGCGCAGCGCCGCGCCGACGGACAGCACCAGGCCGACCGCGAGGATCAGCAGGCCGCGCACCCACACCTCGGCCTCCACCTGCGAAGCCAGCAGCACGCAGGAACCCACTCCCAGCACCGGGATCACCGCCGGAACGCGGAAGTGCTCGTGGTCGACCTCGTCCCGCCGGAGCACCAGCACCGCGATGTTCACCGCGAGGAACACCACCAGCAGCAACAGGACCAGCGTCGACGCCAGGGAGGCCACATCCCCGGTCAGCGCGAGCAGCAACGACATCACCGTGGTCACCGCGATCGCCACCCACGGGGTCCGCCGCACGGGCAGGACGCGGCCCAGCACAGCGGGCAGCAGGCCGTCCTTGGCCATGCCGTAGGCCAGCCGCGAGGACATGATCCCGGTCAGCAGCGCGCCGTTGGCCACCGCGACGAGAGCCACCAGGCCGAACACCCACGTCGGCACACCACCGGCGGCGCGCACCACCTCCAGCAACGGACCGCTGGAGTCCGCCAGCACGTCGGTCGGCACCACCATCGCGGCGACCGAGGCCACCGTCAGGTGGACCACCCCGGCGAAGGCGAGCGCCCCGAACAGCGCACGCGGATAGGACCGGCGCGGGTCCACGGTCTCCTCGGCGACGTTGACCGAGGTCTCGAAACCGACGAAGGAGTAGTACGCGAGCACCGCGCCGACCAGCATCGCCGACAGCGGCCCGTGCTCCGCCGTGCCCAGCTGCGCCAGCCGCCCCGGGTCGGCGTCACCCCTGGCGATCACCACCACCCCGAGCACGATGACCAGCAGCAGCCCGCCGACCTCCACCAGTGTCGCGATCATGTTGGCGCGCAAGGATTCCTTGACACCCCTGGCGTTGAGCAGCGCGAGCGCGGCCAGGAACACCGCGGCCACCAGGACGACGGGCAGTGTGACGAACTGGCCCAGGTAGTCCCCGGCGAACCCGAGCGCGAGCGCGGCCACCGACACCACCCCGGCGGCGAGCATGCAGAAACCCACCACGAACGCGGCGAACGGCCCGAACGCCCGCTGCGCGTAGTGCGCCGACCCGCCCGCGCGCGGGTACTTCGTCGCCAGCTCCACATAGGACCCCGCGGTCAGCATCGCCAGGGCCAGTGCGGCCAGCAGCGGCGCCCACACCGCACCGCCCGCCAGCCCGGCCACCTTGCCGACCAGCACGTAGACGCCCGCGCCGAGGATGTCGCCCAGGATGAACAGGAACAGCAACGGCGTGGTCACGGACCGCTTCAGCTCTGGGGCCATGCCGCGGAGAGTACTCCGGAGTTCGCTTTTCTAAACCAGAGTGACAATCCTTGTACGCGAGGCCAGAAACGTGCTCGCGGTCAAGCCGAACATCGCGCGGAAAGCATCGCTGAAGTGCCCCGGTGAAGCGAAACCCGCCTCCACCGCAGCCGTCGTGAGGTTGGTCCCCGCGCTCACGGACTCGGCGACGCGCAACATCCGCGCCCACAACCGGTATCGCCGGAAGCTGGTCGCGGCGTGCTCGGAGAACAGGTGCAGGAACCGTGACGTGGACAGGTTCACCGCCGCGGCGATCTCGGCGGCGCTCGCATCGCGAACCCGCAGAAGGGAGAACGCCTCCCCCACCCGCTCGTCGATCTCCCCCGGCTCCTCGCCGAGGAGTTCTTCCACCGCCTCGCAAGGATCACGGACGAGCCGGTCCTCGTCGCGGTGTCCGAAGTGGACAGATGAATGCCGCTCGGTCATGGCGGAGCGCAGCTCACCGACGCGATCCAGGTAGCAGAACAGCATCCTGCCGTCCCCGGCGACGAGGTGGTGCGGGGTGCGCGCGCCGATCAGGGCGCTGCGCACCCGGCGTTCCCCGGTGTCGGCGGACCGGAGGACGAACGGCGCGTCCACTCCGAGGGCGAAGCAGTGCACGGAGCCGGAGTGGGTGTCCAACCGGAACGACGGCCCCAGGTAGGCCGCCCGTCCTGGCCGCAACCACAGCGTCGGCGGACAGCACGTTTCCGGAAGCGCGGCGGTGTCCACACCGCAGATGATCGCAGAATGCGAAGGGAACGAATCGCCCAGGCGCTGCTCGTGGTGGCCGGGCTCATCAACATCGCGCCCTCCTTCGGCGCGATCTCCCTGGACCTGGCGCGGTCGGCCTACGGGGTCGACATCGCCGGGGCCGACATGGAGGCGCTGTTCCGGCACCGCGCGGTGCTGCTCGGCATCGTCGGGACCACCCTGGTCGTCGCCGCGTTCCGGCCCCGCCTGCGCGCCGCGGCGATCACCGCGAACGCGGTGAGCTTCGGCTCGTTCGTCCTCTGTGGACTGGTCGGCGGGCAGCTGAACGCGGAGCTGACCAGGGTGGCCTGGGTCGACGTCGCCGGGCTCGGCGTCCTAGCAGCCTGTGCCGCCACGAAGGCCGAGCGAGTCGTGGATGATCCCTAGGTAGCGACAGCCGTCCCGCGCGTTCGGCTCGATGATGCCGCCTTCGTGCCACTCGTTCCACGCGTAGATGCTGACGAAGTTGTCCACCGCGGAGATCCGCTTCGACCCGGCGATGTCCTTGCGCAGCTTGGAGAGCACGTCGGCGAACAGCTCCGGTGTCTGATCCGGGTAGAAACGGATCTTCGACCGGTCCGCGATCAGGTGCGGGTAGCGCGGCCGCTCGTCGAAGTTCTGCGCCGCGCACCGCATGAACTGCGCGGGCCCCTTGGCGAGGTACTCGGGAAGCGTTGCGGCATAACGGGCGTAGGACTTCTCGTGGTCGATGCGGACGCCGCAGTAGGCGCCCTCCGTTCCCCACCGCTCGGGGGCCGTGGGATCGAGCATGGCCTCCCAGTAGCCGAGCACCATGACGTCCTCACCCAGCGCCGCCTTGGTGCGCTCACGCACCAGGGAGACGAACTCGCGGGTGTCGGCGTCCGAGCCGCTGCCGATGCCGCGCCGGTCGCACAGGGTCAGCAGGAGCCTGCCGTCGTTGGCGCGCAAGAAGTTCGGCTGCCGGAAGTGGCGGATGAACTCGTCGGCGACCGTGGTGAAGTCCTCCTTGGGAATCCCCAGGTTGCCCCAAGGGTGCGCGCACACCGTCAGCGTGTAGTCGATGTCGAGCCGGTTGCGTGCTGCCCCGAAGGCGTTGAGGGAGACCTCGAAGCGCTCCGGCTGCTTCTTCCGGCCCGTGTCCCAGTACCAGTAGAACTGGAAGAAGTCGAGGCCCGCGCCGGTGGCCTGGCTGATGTGCTTCTCCAGCGTCGCGGGCTGGGAATCGTCGTAGAACCCGATCGACGGGCTCAGGTGCGAGAAGTCACCGGTCCAGCCCTGGGTGTTCTGCGGGACTGCGGGATCGCGACCGGAGAAGTCCCGCACTCCGCCCCAGAAGTCGCCTTCGCGCTTGAACACCCGCTTCGTGGCAGCGATGACGTCGGTCGAGGCCGGGTTGAAGGTGCCGAAGTAGATCGCGCCCGCGCGGATCCACTCCGCGTGCCCCCAGCCCAGCGGGCCGTCCACCCGGTAGCCCTGCCCGGTCAGCTCGGCGCTGCGGGACTCCACGGCCACGCGCCACTCACCGGACTTGCTGAAGCGCAGCAACCGTTGCATGCCGGGCTGCGCCGCGCTCCACAGGTGTCCGGCAGTGCCCTCGTCGGTGAAACCGTTCTTGACGAGCGCATCCCGCTCCGACACCGACGCGGTGAGCAGGTAGCCGCTGCCACCCCGCAGCCGGAACACCGGCTGGGAACCGGGGAAGGGCGCGGTGCGCCAGTACCCCGCCTGGCCCGGCTCGCGGGTGAAACCGTGCCCGCTGACCGCGCCCGCCGCCTCGCGCGGCGAGAGCGTGTAGAACCGCCCGCCCGCCGGAGTGCGCAGTTCGATCATGGGCACCGGGTCGGTGACCTTCGCCGGAGCCGCCTTGGCGTTCTCCGGGACCCCCAGGCCGGTCACAGCGACGACCGCGGCTGCCGCCACGGCTACGAGACGTCTCAGCACGGCGCACAGCCTAGATGCCCTTCGGGGCAACGGCTGACGGTTTCCTCAGGAGATGAATGCGAATGTTGATCGCCGTGAACCGGAGAAGCGCTCTGCTGCTGGCCGCCGCACTGATGGCACCGTCGTCGCGAGGGGTGCGGATCGCGTTGCCGCGCCCGACCGGCGTGCATCCGATCGGTACCACCACCGCACACTTGGTCGACCACGCCAGACGGGACCCGTGGCATCCGGAACGTGCCCGTGAGCTGATGGTGACCCTGACCTACCCCGCGCGGCGATCCGGCCACACGGCATGGCTACCACCCTCCGTCGCCGACTACGCGGACACACAGCTCGCGGCCATGGGTGTGGCGCTGAACTCCGTCGACTGGGCCAAGAGCACGCGGTACGCCTGCGATGGCGCGCCGATCAGCGGCCGCTTCCCGGTCGTGCTGTTCTCCCCGGGCTTACAAGCACCGCGCGAGCCGTACTCGGCGCTCACGGACGATCTGGCCAGCCACGGCTACTTCGTGGTTTCGATGTCGCACACCTACGAGGCAGCTGCCGTGGAGTTCCCCGGCGGCCGGGTCGAGCGTGGTGTGGAGATCTCCGGCAGCCCGGAGAGCATGAAGCGGGTCATCGACACCCGTGTCGCGGACACGCGTTTCGTGCTCGACCAGCTCGGGCGCTTCAAGGGCGCCGACCTCAGCCGGATCGGCGCGTTCGGCCACTCCTCCGGCGAGTACACCGCGGGCGAGACGATGGTGTGGGACCGGCGCATCGGCGCGGGGATCAACCTGGACGGCGCGATGTGCTACTCGTCGGGGATCGACGGCACGCCGTACCTGCCAGGCGAGGTCGTCACCCGCGGCCTCGACCGCCCATTCCTGTTGCTGGGCGAGCAAATGCGGCATCCGGACACCGGGGTGAACGGGATGCACGACCACCGCCCAGGCTCCTTCGACCGCACCTGGGTGGACTTCTGGCCGAACCAGCGCGGGTATCGCCGTGACTTCACCCTGCACGCGGGCAGGCATCTCAGCTTCAGCGACCTGCAGGTGCTGCTGCCACAACTGGGCACGCGGTTGTCCCTTGCGGCGCGCGAGGCCGCGATCGGAACCGTCGATCCCACGCGTTCGGTGGCCGCGCAACGCGCTTATGTGGCGGCGTTCTTCGACCTCCACCTGCGTGGCAGGGACACCCGGCTGCTCGACGGCCCGTCCCCGGCGTTCCCGGAGCTGACCTTCGTGCCCTGACGCTGACGGAGATCGACTTGACGACTCCGCGGACACGAGCTTCACTCCGGGTCGAACACCTGTTCGAATCCGAGGGAGGGCGTCGTGGGCTTCACCAATCCGGCCATCCCGTGGCGCGCGCTGGAGCGGCTGCTGTCCGGGCATCCCACCGAGCCCGGCCGGGCCGCCGAGCCACGCCCGCGGCCCCCGGCGCGACGACCGGAAACCGTTGTGCCGTACGCGGAACTGCACTGCCACTCCAGCTACAGCTTCCTCGACGGCGTCTCCGATCCCGAGGACCTGGCCGAGGAGGCGCTGCGCCTGGGCGTCGAGACGCTGGCGATCACCGACCACGACGGCTTCCCCGGAGCCGCGCGGCTGGCCGGGGCGGCCCGCGGGACCGGGCTGCGCACCGTCTACGGCTCCGAGCTGAGCCTCGACCTGCCCGAGGCCGGTCCGGGGGTGCCCGATCCCGGTGGGCGGCACCTGCTGGTTCTGGCGCGCGGGCCGGAGGGGTACCGGCGGCTGGCCGGGGCGGTCACGGCGGCCCACCTCCGCGATGGCGGGAACAATCTGAAAACCCAAGGGGAAAAAGGAAAACCGGCCTACCACCTGGAGGAGCTGGCCGCGTCCGGCCGCGGTGAGTGGCTGGTGCTCACCGGCTGCCGCAAGGGCGCGGTGCGGGCGGCGCTGGCGCAGGAGGGCACCGAGGGGGCGGCGCGGGAGCTGGACCGGCTGATCGCGCTGTTCGGGCGGGACAACGTCGCGGTGGAGCTGATCGACCACTCGCAGCCCGAGGACAGCACCGTCAACGACGCGCTCGCCGACCTGGCCGAGCGGTTCCGGCTGCCGGTGCTGGCCACCAACAACGTGCACTACGCGACGCCGGCGCAGGGCAGGCTGGCGGCCACCGTGGCGGCGATCCGGGCGCGGCTGCCGCTGGAGGAGATGGACGGCTGGCTGCCCGCCGCGCCCGTGGCCTACCTGCGCTCCGGGGCGGAGATGGCCAGGCGGTTCGCGCGTCACCCCGGTGCGGTCGGCACGGCCGCGGCGCTGGGACGGGAGTGCGCCTTCGACCTCAAGCTGGTCGCGCCCGCGCTGCCGCCGTACCCGGTTCCCTTGGGGCACAACGAGGACAGCTACCTCCGCGAACTCGTCCAGCTCGGCGCCGCGACCGCGTACGGGACGTTCAGCGAGGCCCCGCACGCCCATGCGCAGCTGAAGCGGGAGCTGGCCGTGATCTCGGCCAAGGACCTCGCGGGCTACTTCCTGGTGGTGCACCGCGTGGTGGAGTTCTGCCGCCAGGAGAACATCTTCTGCCAGGGCCGGGGCTCCGCGGCCAACTCGGCGGTGTGCTACGCCCTCGGCATCACCAAGGTCGACCCGATCCGGTGGGAGCTGCTGTTCGAACGGTTCCTCTCCACCGCGCGGGACGGTCCGCCCGACATCGACCTGGACATCGAGTCCGACCGGCGCGAGGAGGTCATCCAGTACGTCTACCGCACCTACGGCCGCGAGCACGCCGCCCAGGTGGCCAACGTGATCACCTACCGGGCCCGCTCCGCGGTGCGGGACGTGGCCAAGGCCCTCGGTCACTCCCCCGGCCAGGCCGACGCCTGGAGCAAGAAGGTGGACCGGTTCGCCCCGAGCGCGGGCGAGGCCGACGACGAGATCCCCGACCTGGTCCGGGAGCTGGCCGCCGAGCTCCAGGGACGGCCCCGGCACCTGGGCATCCACTCCGGCGGCATGATCCTCACCGGCACCCCGATCGGTGAGGTCTGCCCGGTGGAGTGGGCCAGGATGCCCGGCCGCACGGTCGTGCAGTGGGACAAGGACGACTGCGCCGCCATGGACCTGGTCAAGTTCGACCTGCTCGGCCTCGGCATGCTCTCCGCGCTGCACTACGCCGTGGACCTGATCGCCGAGCACCACGGCGTCGTGGTCGACCTGGCCCGGCTGGACCTGGCCGACGCCGAGGTCTACGAGATGCTCTGCCGCGCCGACACCATCGGCGTGTTCCAGGTGGAGAGCCGGGCGCAGATGGCCACCCTCCCCCGGCTCAGGCCCAGGAAGTTCCACGACCTGGTGGTGGAGGTGGCGCTGATCCGGCCCGGCCCGATCCAGGGCGGCTCGGTGCACCCCTACCTCCGCCGCCGCCGGGGCGAGGAGCCCGCCGACCCGCTGCACGAGTCCATGCGCGAGGCGCTGCGCAAGACCTACGGCGTGCCGTTGTTCCAGGAACAGCTCATGCAGGTGGCCATCGACGTCGCGGGCTTCACCGCCACCGAGGCCGACGAGCTGCGCCAGGCCATCGGCTCGAAGCGCTCCTACGCCAGGGTCGAGGCGATGCGCGCGCGGTTCCAGGAGGGCGCCCGCGCCCGGCACGGGATCGACAAGGCGCTGGCGAACCGGATCTACGCGCAGATCGTGGCCTTCGCGGGCTACGGGTTCCCGGAGTCGCACTCGATCTCCTTCGCCCACCTGGTCTACGCCAGCGCGTGGATCAAGCACTACTACCCCGCCGCGTTCTGCGCCGCGCTGCTGCGCGCCCAGCCGATGGGCTTCTACTCGCCGCAGTCCCTGGTGGCCGACGCCCGCAGGCACGGGGTGGTGACGCGCCGCCCGGAGATCAACGCGAGCCTGGCGCACGCCACCCTGGAACCCGTCGGCGCCCGCGACCCCGCGCCGGCGGTGCGGCTCGGCCTCGCCTCGGTCCGCACCATCGGCCAGGACCTCGCCGAGGCCATCGTCGCCGAGCGCGCGGCGAACGGGCCGTTCGCCGACATGACCGACCTGGCCGAGCGGGTGCGGCTCAGCACCGCCCAGGTGGAGGCCCTGGCCACCGGGGGCGCGTTCGCCGGCTTCGGCATCGGTCGCAGGGAGGCGCTGTGGGCGGCGGGCGTGGTCGCGGCGCGGCGGCCGTCCCACCTGCCGGGGACGACCGTGGGGACAGCGGCCCCGCAGGCGCTGCCCGGCATGACCGAGTTCGAGGAGACCGTCTCCGACGTGTGGGCGACCGGGATCTCGCCGGGGCGCTACCCGGTGGAGTTCGTCCGCGCCCACCTCGACCGCCTCGGCGCGCTGCCCGCCGCCAAGCTGTCCACAGTGGACAGCGGGACGCGGGTGCTGGTCGGCGGCGCGGTCACCCACCGGCAGCGGCCGCAGACCGCGGGCGGGGTGGTCTTCCTCAACGTGGAGGACGAGACGGGCATGGCCAACGTGGTGTGCACCAAGGGGATCATCGCCCGCTACCGCAAGGCCATGACCGCGCGGGCGCTGCTGGTGCGCGGGGTGGTGCAGCAGGTGGACGGCGCGGTCACCCTCACCGCGGACCGCCTCCAGCCCCTCGCCCTCGCGGGCCTCGGCGAGTCCCGCGACTACCGATGACGCGACGGCAGGGCAACCGAACACTTTCTCACCAACGACTTCAGGTTTCCGGTCAGTTGATGAGGGCGTCCATCCCACACCCGCTTTCCGTGACAGTGACCCTGGGGCTCAACCCTTGTGTCACAGCACGGTGTCACACGAGGAGCTTCACCCGGTTGACGTCACGTTTCCCGGCTGTCGACAACGCCGCATTATCGGACTGGTGGCAGCTCCGGTTCGATCGCTTCAGCGATGACACCGGCATCGGGGCACATGTAGTCCTTCTCAAACGTATTATCGACCGTGCCCAGCAGGTGGACGACCCACCGACTGGTGGCGGTCAGATCGAGCGAGATGCGACAGGCCTTGCTCTCCCCGACAGGTGCCAACATGTTCATCTTCCTGCCGTTGATGTCCAGTTCCCTGAACACTTGTCCCTGCTTGGCCTGCACGGAAGACAGACCACCGTCATAGGCGACCCCGAGGATGACCACATATGCCGGCCTGGTGTCCTGTTGGGATATCGACGGACCGCTGAACTGGCAGGTGCTCAGCTGCGGCTCCTCCTTCTGCCCCTCCTTCGTCAGCTTGAGCTTGCCCTGGACCTTGCTGGCCACCAGGCAGGGATCAATCCTCTCGCCTGGCGTTCCAGGCTGTGTGGAAGGTTTGGTCGAGGATGAGTTGGAGGAGGTGCTGACGGACTGGATCGTGACGCCGCCCAGGGCAGGAATGGCACCGCCCCGAACGAGACTCGTGCACGAGGCCAGCAGGAGGCAGGAGAGCACGCCGACGACCGCGTAGCGCAGGATGGGGGCCGACGTACGCGTGAGGTGACGCGATGAAGGAGAAGTGTCCGGTTGCACGGGCAGACCTTATCTGTTTTGGACGGAAACGAACCCTACGCGAGTGCGGCATCGATCTCACCACCGTAACCCGATGACGGGTGCGGTCCGCTGATCGATGATCATCGTCGGGTGCCGCGAGCCGGCCGGGACGATCAAGCGGGTGCACGAGGACAACTACGGCGTCTACGGGGCTCGCAAGATCTGGGCCGAGCTGCACCGGCAGGGTGTCGACGTGGCCAGGTGCACGGTCGAGCGGCACATGCGCGAGAGCGGGCTGCGTGGCCTGCCGCGCGACAAGTCTCCGCGCACGACACAACCGGCAGCGGAGACCAGCAGGCCGGGTGAACTGGCAAAAGGTGACTTCACGGCCACGCGTGTCAATGAGCTGTGGGTGGCGGGACATCACCCACGTGCGCACTGCCGCCGGCTGGGTCTACGCGGCGTTCGTGCTCGATGTCTTCTCCTGCGTGATCGTGGGCTGGCAGGTCGCCACCAGCCTCTACACGGATCTGGCGCTCAACGCCGCAGCGCGGTCACATCCGTTGGCAGCAAGGGAGATTCCAGCGACAACGAGATGGCTGAGGCATTCAACTCGTTGTAGAAAGCCACATTCGTTCGCCACCGTCGACTGCATCGACTGGTGGTGTTCTAACCGGCCAGGCTTGTCAAGCCGATCACGGTGATCGTGCCGCCGAGCACGGTGACGACGAAGGCCGATATGAGAGGAACCCGAACGGTCATCCAGTGCGGACGGGTGCGGGTGAGGCGGGCGGCAGCGGGGGCGCCGGCGACGAGGACGAGGCCCAGGCCGACGAGCACCGCGGCGAGTCCGATGCTGAACGCCACGATCATGAGGATGCCGAGCGCGGTGCGGTTCAGCCCGATCGCGAGCAGCATGACGCTGAGGGCTTCCGGGCACGGGATCATGCCCGCGGACACACCCATCGTCGCGAGTTCCCTCAGACTGGTGGCCCCGTGCCCATGACCGTGTCCGTGGTGGTGGCCCGGTGATCGGGCGTCGCGCCACCGGGTGAGCAGCAGCCGTGTGCCCAGCCCCAGGACGAGCGCTCCGCTGACGATGGTCAGCACTGGCACGACGAAGCTGGGCAGGATGCGTCCTCCCAGCAGGAGAACCGCGCCGCCCAAGGCCAGAACGGTGGCGGTGTGGGTGAAGGTGATCACGACGCCGAGTGCGATCGCGTGCTTCGGTTGGCTCTGCTCGCCGACGAGGTACGCGGCGAGCAGTGCCTTTCCGTGCCCGGGTGTGAGCGCGTGCAACGCGCCGAGCAGGGTGCAGGCGCCGAGCAGGGCGAGCAACGCCCATGGCGAGGTGAGCGGGCGACGCAGGGCCTCCAGCATGGAGGATCCGCTCGGGGGTGCCGATGGTGGCGCGGTGTCGATCCCACCGCGGGTGGCCGCGCCGGTGTCCGGACGCAGGACGATGCCGATCGTCCGGCCGGAGTCGGCGCGGGTGATGGGGCCGAGGTCGAGCGGCGGAATGCCGGTGAGCACGCTCATCTGGACGGTCGAGGTGGTGCCGGGCTCGTAGTTGTCGGTGAAGGTCACGGTCCCGGCGCCGGCGGGCAGCGGCGCGGTCAGCACCACGGTGATGACGCCGCCGCCCGCGCGGAGCAGTTCCAGCGGCGGGTATCTGCGGTCGGTCAGCGTCAACGTCAGGGGCTTGTCGTCGGCCTTCGCGTGCAGCGCGGAACGAACCGCGGCGGCGTGCGTGTCGACTTCGCCCGCGTCGAGTCGGCCGTCGCCGTTGATGTCGAGCTCGGCGCTGAATCGAGGGGCGACCAGGACACCCGGTGTGAGGTCCAGCTGGATCGTGACGCCGTCGGACGTAGGGGTCAGGTACGCCTGTTGAATGATCTCGTCGCTGGGATGCGCTTGTGCCTGCGCCGCGAGGAGGACGGTCACGAGGACGGCGAGGACTCCTGCGGCTGCCGATCGGGTCGAGGGCCGTGGGGCGGTCACGAGCCGGACTGCGCGCCGTAGTCGCCGCCGGGCTCGCGGTAGATGGAATGGATGTGGGTGACGCCACCCCCGAACCGGCCTTCGCCCTGCTGGTGGGCGAACTCGATGACGAATGTCGGACCCACGACCCGGTAGTAGACGGGATTGCCGATGGTGACCTTGCCGTACCAGGCGAAGGACACCTGGTCCAGGTTCTGCTTCGCCACGGCGAGCTTGGCCGCGGCGCTGGTCGGGTTGAGATGGGTGATCCACTCGTAGATGAGGTCCAGCAGCAGCTTCTTCTGGTTGTCGTTGAGGGAGGACGCCCGGATTCCTTCCGCGGCCAGGGTTTTGCCGTCCTGTCCGAGTCCGAGCACGATCTCCTTGATGGGCGTGGTGAGGACGGCCTGCTTTCGCTGGGCGGCGTCGAGAGCGCCGATCACGGCGAACGCCTTCACGGTTTCTCCGCACAGCGGTTCGGCGGCCGTGCCGGCGAGCTCGTAGGAGGCGGGCTGGGCACCCCAGAAGGACGGCGCGAGCGTCATGGTGCTGCCGTTCAGGGTCATGTTGAGTCCCAGGTGGTGGCCGTCGTACTGGATCGTCCACCTCCCGGTGTCCGCGGGTGTGCCGAGGATGCGGATCCAGTAGTGGTCGGCGCTGAAGCCGGGGTTCCCGGGTTCTGAGGAGGCCAGCACGCCGTCGGCGGTGTTGATCTGCTGGACCTGGGCGTAGCCTTCTGGGCTCAGCGCGGCCTTCAGGATCGCCATCGCGGCGTCCCGCTGCGCCCGGTTCAGCTTGTCCATCCGCAGCCCGGTCCGCTTGACCAGGTTCTCCGGCAGGTTCGACCACTGCGCCAGGTTGGCCTGAGTGCGCTCGATCATCACCGCGGTTCTCTGCTTGTCGTCCAGCATGTTCAGGAACGCTGTGGTTCTCAGGAGAACCGCGGCGGAACCGCCGGATCCGCTTCCCGCATCGCCGGCGGAAGCAGACGGGGAAGCCGGTACCGCTGGGCAGGTGGTAGTGGTCGGGTTGATCGCCCTCCCTGTTGCCGCCGACACGCTGCCGGGTGAGCACGCCGTCGTCACCGTCACCATCAGCGCCAGGAGCATTGTTGGTGCCATTCCTGGAAATGTTCGCCTCACTGTGCCGTTCCCCCTCAGCGTGGTCTACACGCCGTGACACGGAAGCTCGCGTTACCATGCACGGAGTGTTGCGCCCTGTGCACTCACTGTGATCGGGTGCGGCGGTCAGTGTGACATCACCTGTAGAGCGTGTCGAGTACTGCGCTGCGCCTTGCGGCCTAGTTCGATCGAGCATTCCACCACGCGTGTTATTCGGACAGGAGTTCGCCAAACCCGCTGAGCGACAAGGGGGAATCCCGCCGGATCACCATAACCGCAGGTGTCACCGACGCACTGAGTCCACAGTGGACATAGCGCGCCGAACCACCGGAAGCGTCGGTGTGCCAGGTTGCACACAAGCACCGCCACGGGCCATCACGGCAGAGCTGAGCGGATGCGAGCCAAGCGGGTACGCGCAGGACGCGCTCGACCTCCATCGACCAGCCGACGATGTCGTGCACCGACACAAGCCATCGCCGTGAGATTGGTGCCGCACACCGGGCCGGGTGCGCTTCAGCCGCCGGACCTGCCAGTCTGAGCGCGTTCGATTCCATCCTCGTGCCTTGGAGGTCGTGATGCGCGCGGGCGTCGTCGTCACCGCACACCCAGGCGTGGAGGGCCTCGTCGAACAGGCCGAGGAGTTGGGCCTGCACAGCTTCTGGCTCAACGACACCCCGATGGTCCACGGCGACCCCTTCGTCGCCTTGAGCCTGTGCGCGAAGGCCACCCGGCGCATCAAGCTCGGCATCGGCGTGACCTCCCCGGCGCTGCGCTCGGCCCCGGCCGCCGCGAGCGGGTTCGCCAGCCTCAACGCCCTGGCACCAGGCCGGATCATCTGCGGGGTCGGCACCGGGAACACCGCCCGGCGCACCCTGGGCATGCCGCCGACCTCGACGGCCGCACTGGAGAAGTTCACCGCCGCGCTGCAGGACCTGTGCGCCGGACGCTCGACCGAACACCGCGAAGGCGACCGTGCCCGCGACATCCGGTTCCTGCACACCGGGGCGCACGTGAACACCACCGACCCGATCGAGTTCGTCGTGGCCGCGCTCGGACCGAAAGCCGCCGCCGTCGCCGGCCGCCGCGGCACCGGCCTCATCTCCTTCGGCCTGCTGGACCCCATCGCCTGGCACGCACTGCACCAAGCCCGCCGCCACGCCGCCCGAGGCACACCCCACGACCCCGGCTCCCGCACGGACTCCTACGTGGTCACCGCTCTGCACGTCCTCGACGAGGACGAGGACCCCCAGAGCGACGCCGCCCGGGACGCGACAGGCCACCTCGTCCTGTCGCTGCTGGCCTTCGCCGCCGACACAGCCGCCGACACACCTGCCTTCGCCGACCAACTCGGCCCCGAGGAACGCGAAGCGGTGCGGCGACTCCTCGACCGGCGTGGCACCACCGCCACCGCACCGGACCGGCACACCAAGCTCTACCCGAACTATCTCGGACGCATCGCGCCGCGCGACCGGGACTTGGTCCTGCCCTCGCTGATGAACACCCTCGCCCTGGTGGGCACCCGCGACGACCTCCGCACCCGCGTCGCCACCCTGGAACAGGCGGGCATCGACGAACTCCTCATCCAGCCCGTGACAGACCCAGCCGCCGAGATGACCCAGCTCGCCAAACTCCTCACCTGACGCTGGACGTGAAGGCGACCGCACAGGTGGCGCGAACCGGAAGTGCCGCCCGAGCCGCGGCGTCAGGGCTGGGCGCGGCCGAGGTGCTGAGCAGCCACCTCCGCTGATCAGCCGAAGGTGGCGTACAGGTGGTTCAACCCGGTCTGGGCGTCGGCCAGGCGCGGCGGGACGGGCTCGTCGAGCAGCGGGTGACCCGCGGTGCCAAGCCGGTCCGCTCGGTGCGCCTCGGCCGACCAGCCGTGTCCGGCGAGCCACGCGACGGGATCGTCGATCGCGGTCAGCGACCGGCCCATGGAGCGCACCAGCTCCACGACTGGGGCGTTGTCCGGGCACGTGAGGAACTCCGTGTCGAAGGCGTCCCCGATGAACCGGGACCCCGGCGCGGACGCCCCGCTGAGGCCCGCGAGCACCCAGTCGCACATCGGCAGCGGCAGGTGGTGGAGCAGCCCCTCGACGATCCACAGCGTCGGCAGCTCCGCTCGGAACCCGGCGGCGGCGAGCGCGGGGACCCAGTCCTCGGTGAGGTCGGCCTCCACGATCGTGTAGTGGCACCGGGGAGGGAACGCCTCCAGCCTGCGGGACTTCGCCAGGAGCTGCCCGGGCAGGTCGAGCTCGAAGTAGGCCAGCTCCGCGGGCAGGTTCAGCCGGAACGCGCGGGTGTCGGAACCCGCGCCGAGGCTCACCACCTGCCTGCCGCCCTCGGCAACCGCCCGCAGCACCGCCTCGTCACCGAGCCTGCCGCGGATGACGGCGGCGCTCGTGGAGATGCCCATGCCGTGCATGCCCACGATCACGGCCCTGGCCCCCGCGGGCACCAGCAGCGCCGCGAGCGGGTCGCGCATGAACGGTTCCGGCTCCTCGTACTCCATCGCGCGCCGCGCGGCCACCCAGTCAGCGGTCTGCTGGACGGGCATCGGGTCGGGGGTCGTCATCGGTGTGCTCCGGCGGGCTGAATCAACGGTCAGGGCCGGTCATTGTGCACAGTGGAAGGTCATTTCCCACGGTCGCAGTTGAACACCACAGCTGAAGAAAAATCGCGGTACGGAGCGGTGGGAACTGGCATGCTTCGGCCGTGGACGTCACAGCGCAGTGGGTGCGGACGACGTGGACCAAGCAGTCCCGCGGTGGCGAGGAGGCCGCGCGGCGCAACGCCCTGCCCGTGGCGTTCACCCTGCCGGAGACGACCCGGCCCCTGGTGCACACGGTGACCCAACGGGAATGGGATCACGACTTCGAGCCGCAGTTCTCCGTGCTGCACGGCCCGCCCAGCCGCGACGAGGTGCAGTTGCGGGAGGCCGACGGCCTGCTGCGGATCATGTTGCTGCCACGGGGAACGCCCGGCGCGATCCGGCGTCGCCCGCCCGCGGTGCGGCTGCGCCCCGGCGAGTGGGTGCGGTGGCAGATCACCTATCGGCGCGCCTCGTTCTCCGGCACCGGCCCCTGGTACTACAGCCTGGAAACGCTGAACCTCGCGTTCGGGCCGGTGTCCACGAAGGACGTCTTCCTGGGCCTGCCGCCGCTCCACGTCGACGAGCGCGCGCAACTGACCACCTACCGCGACGGCTGAGCCGGAGGGAATCAGCGGTACCCCCGATGCGTTCCACCCCGTATGAGAGCGATCGCGTTGCCCGAGTACGGCGGACCCGACCAGCTGCGGCTCACCGAGCTGCCGGAGCCGAAGGTCGCTCCGGGCGAGGTCCTGATCCGGGTCAGGGCGGCCGGGGTCAACCCGGTGGACTGGAAACTCGCGACCGGAGCGCTGGACGGGCTCATGGAGACGCGGTTCCCACTGGTCCCCGGCTGGGACGTGGCCGGTGTCGTCGAACGGGTCGGCCTGGACGCCGGGGAGTTCTCCGTGGGCGACGAGGTCTACGGGTACGTGCGCAAGGACAAGGTGCACCTCGGCGCCTACGCGGAGTTCGTGTCCGCGCACGTGCAGATGCTCGCGCGCAAGCCCTCGGCGCTGTCCTGGGAGCAGGCGGCCGGGGTGCCGCTGGCCGGGCTGACCGCCCACCAGGCGCTGCGCAGGGTCGACGTGCAGCGGGGCGACACCGTGCTCGTGCACGCGGCAGCGGGCGGCGTGGGCTCGCTGGCCACCCAGATCGCGCTCGCCTGGGGCGCCCGCGTCATCGGCACCGCGAGTGAGCGCAACCACGACTTCCTCCGCGGCCTCGGCGCGGAACCGGTCACCTATGGTGCCGGGCTGGCCGAGCGGGTCCGCGACCTCGCGCCGGACGGGGTCGACGCGGTGCTGGACCTCGTCGGCGGTGACGCGATCGAGGCGTCGCTGCCCCTGCTGAAGAAGGCGGACCGAATCGCGTCCATTGTGGACCCCCAGGTGCTCGCGAGCGGCGGCCACTACGTGTGGGTGCGGCCGGACAGCGCGGGCCTGGCCGAACTGGCCGAGCTCGCCGACGCCGGAAAGCTGACCGTGCACGTGGACCGGGCGCTGCCGCTCGCCGAGGCCGCGCAGGCGTGGCGGCTCAACCAGGAGGGTCGCACGCGCGGCAAGATCGTCCTCACCGTCGACTGAGCTGCCCTCCCGCGTCGTGGCGACTCCTCCGGGTCCTCGTGCGGGTGACGCCGGAACCTCTCGTCCCACCGCGCTGGAGGTCGGTCCGTCGCCCCACGACCTTCGAACTTCTCCCCGATTTGAGGCTTTGCTCCCCCTGTCCCCAGAGCAGCGCGGACAAACCCTCAAAAAGGAGTTCAATGAGAAACTTGAAGCATGGATTCTCGACCGATCGACGCCACGGACCTGCGGCGACACATCCTGGACAGCTTCGAGGGCACCACCACGATGGAGAACGCCGGTGACCTGTTCTTCATCTACGACCCGGACGGCGACATCCCGCCGGAGCGCACCTTCCCGTACGTGACGATCGTGACCGGCGACAACTACGACAGCGTCTCCCGGCTCGACGAACCCGGGGCCTACCGGCTCAACATCGGGCTGACGAAGGCCACCTACACCTCGCTCTTCGGCGCCCCGCCGACGGAACGCGACGAGCACGGCGTGCTGTCCACCGGCTACGACCACGCCGCGCGCGACCAGGTGGTCCCGCATCCGATCTACGCCGGCCAGTACTGGGTGAGCGTGGTGAACCCCACTCAGTCCACTATGGACACGATTCGGCCGATGCTGGCCGAGGCGTACGAGTTCGCCGCCCGCAAGCACAACAACAAGCGGGCGAAGCGCACCGGTTAGCCCAGCGAAGGGCGTCCGCCGGGGTGGCCCGTCGTCCGACCGGCGGCGGTCACCGCGGCGGCGGCGATCTCCGGCAGCGGGGCGCCGCGGTGCAGGCCGACCACGAGCGCGGCGATCAACGCATCCCCTGCGCCCGTGGTGTCCACGACGGGTGTGTCCTCAAGGGGAACAAACAGCTCATTCTCGTTGGTGACGAACACATTTCCCTTACCGGAGACTTCCAGCACCACCAGCTCCGGCCCTCGGCGCAGCACCTCTCGCGCCGCGGCGCACGCGCTGTCGGCGTCGTCGAGCCGCGCACCCGTCAACTGCTCGGCTTCCCGGGCATCCGCGCGGATCACATGCGCCTCTTCGACCAGCTCCGCCCCGTGCGTCCCGGTCGTCGGCGGCGCTCCGTCCAGCACCACGCGCACTCCCGCCGCCCGTGCCAGCCGAGCCGCCGCCAGGCACGCCGCGGCAGGCTGCTGCAACTGCACGAGGACGGTGCCCGCGTCCGCGATCAGCTTCTCCGCGGCGAGCACATCCTCTTCTGCCACAAGGGTTTCCCGCGGAACGTACTCCAGGTAGCGCCACTGGTTGCCCGGTTCGAGCACGTCGACGATCAGCGCGCTGTCCGCGCCGCGCCGTACGACCGCCGACACGTCGATGCCGTCCGCGGTGGCCTGGCGAAGCAAGTCCTCGCCGACGTCGTCCGTGCCGACGGCGCCGACCAAAGCGACCTCGGCACCGAGCTGCGCGAGCGCGACAGCCTGGTTGGCGCCCTTGCCCCCGAGCAGTTCGCGCCGCGAGGTCACCGGCGCCCCGCTGCCCGGCTCCGGCAACTCGTCCAGGGTGAGAACCAGGTCGCGAGCGATCTGGCCGAGCACGACGACGCTGTCCACTGCGCTCCCTCAGTCCGGCGGCTCTTCGGTCGCCTCCTTGTAGTCGTCGACCTGCTGCGGTGTCGGGTCCACCCCGACCGCGTCGGCGAACTCCTCGGGGTCCTCGTAGTCCTCGGCGTGGGGTTCCCGAGGTTCCGATTCGAGAGGGCTGGGTTCGGTCATGCCGACCGGTTACCCCGGCCACCACACCTCACACCACAGCCGCGGCGCGCTCACCCGTGCGTTCCGCGCCGATGCACGCGACGACGACGAAGCCGACACCGGCCAGCGCGGTGAGGCTCGGAACCTGGTGCAGCACAAGGAATCCGGTCACCAGGGCGATCACCGGCTCGAAGCTCATCATGGTGCCGAAGGCCGTCGTGGTCAGCCTGCGCAGCGCGAGCATCTCCAGGCTGAACGGGATCACCGGCAGCAGCAGCGCCAGCCCGAGACCCACCAGCACCAGCTCCCAGGTCAGCAGCCCCACCGACGACGGTCCGCCGAACAGCGTCGCGACCAGTGCGGCCGTCGGCATCGAGATCGCCAGGCCACGCACTCCAGCGACCTCGTCCCCCACCTTCTGCGTGAGCAGGATGTAGGCCGCCCAGCACGCCGCGGCGCCGAGCGCGCACGCGACGCCGACCAGGTCCGCTCCCCCGTGCCACGGCTCGGTGAGCAGCAGCACGCCCACTGCCGCGAGCGCGGGCCACGCCTTGTTCCCGCCGCGTCCCCTGGCGACGGCCACCCCGAGCGGGCCGATGAACTCCAGCGCGCTCGCGGTACCGAGCGGAATGCGCGCGACCGCCGCCATGAACAGCATGGTCATCCCCGCCGTCGCGACGCCGAGCGCGAGGCCCGCCAGCAGCGTCGGCCTGGCGAAACTCGACGGCCGCGGCCGGACCAGGACCAGCAGCAGCACGCCGGCCCACGCCAGCCGCAACCAGGCGGCGCCGTCCGGGCCGATCCGGTCGAACAGGCCCACGGACAACGCCAGTCCCAGCTGCACGCAGAGCATCGCCACGAGCGCCATCGCGGCGCCGGAGCGGGTCGAGGTGGAGGTCATGCGGCCAGTAAACGAAACCGGAACCGTTCGCGTCCACCACGCGAATATGGACGAAATGTCCATCGATTATGGACAATGCGCTGATGGAGACGCGACGGCTGCAGCTGCTGCTCGAACTGTCCCGGTTGGGCTCGATGCGCGCGGTCGCCGACGCGCTCGGCACCACGACGTCCACGGTCTCCCAGCAGATCGCCGTGCTGGCAAGGGAAGCCGGGGCCCAGTTGCTGGAGCCGCACGGCAGGCGCGTCCGGCTGACCCCGGCGGGACGGCGGCTGGCCGAGCACGCGGTGACGATCCTGGCCGCGGTCGAGACGGCGCGCGCGGACCTGCACCCCAGCACGGATCCGGTGGGCACCGTGCGGACGGCGGGCTTCGCCACCGCGATCAGCCGCTCCCTGCTGCCCCTGGTGCTGGAGTTCGCGGACAGCCACCCCGGGGTGCGGTTGATCACGCACGAGCACGAACCCGCCGAGGCCGTCGCGCTGCTCGGCGCCGACGAGATCGACCTGGCGATGGTCTACGACTACAACCTCGCGCCGGCACCGCTGGACGCCTCGCTGGAGTCGATTCCACTGTGGACGGCGCGGTGGGGTCTCGGTGTGCCGGAGCACCTGGCGGCCGGGGTGTCCGGGAACTCGCTCGCGGTCTTCGAGGCCTTCCGCGAGCACGACCTGATCGGCAACTCCCGCAACCGCGCCGACGAGGACGTGGTGCGCGTGCTCACCTCGATGGCGGGGGCCGGGCCCGCGGTGCGGCACAAGGCGGACAGCCTGGACCTGGTGGAGGAGCTGATCGTCGCCGGGCTCGGGGTCGGCCTGCTGCCCGTCGAGCGCCCGCACCGGGCCGGTGTCCGGCTCGTCCCGCTCGCCGAGCCCGAGGTGCGGCTGCGCTCCTACGCGGTGATCCGCCGGGGCCGCCGCACCTGGCCACCGCTGGCCCTGGTGCTGGACCGGCTCACCGCCGCTCGTTAGCCGCCCGGCGTTCGACCTGGTCGGCGAAGTCGTTCCACGCCTCGGCGCACTGCCGGGCGATCCGGGCCATGCCCTTGGCGCAGTGCCGGGGAACGGCCTCGGCGAAACGCTCCCACTCGCGGCGGTCCAGGAAGTGCGCGCCGAGCAACCGCAGCACGCCCCGGCCCACCTCCGAGCAGCGCAGCGACGGGTCGCGGCGCAGGTTGTTCAGCAGGTCGAGGGAGTCGGTGAAGCCCCGGGCCGCGGCGGGCTCCTCCGCGCGGCGGCGCGGCCCGACCGGGTCCTGACCGAGCCGGACCCGCTCCCGCACGTCCTTGGCGGTGCCGATGCTGATCCCCGCGGCCGCCGCCACCTCGCGCAGGGAGGAGCCGGGCGCGCTGGCCAGCAGTTCCGCAGCGCGCAGCCTGCCGCTGATCCGGTCGAGCGGGCGGACCCGGCCGTCCAGGCCCATCCTGCTGCCGCGCCGGGGGACGGGCGCGCCGGCCCGCGCGGCGGCGATGGTCTTCGGCGACAGCCCCGCCGCGGCGGCGATCCGCCGGTCCGACCACTCGGGATAGGTGCTGACCAACCGCAGCGCCGCCGCTTTGCGGTCCACTGTGGACAGTGTGTTGCGGCGGACGGCGAGCAGGAAGCCGGAGTCGGGGTCACCGTGGAACAGCTCCACCTCCACGCTGTCCTCACCGCGCAGCTCCGCGGCGCGCAGCCGGTGCCTTCCGTCGAGGACTGCCATGGTGGACCGGCACACCAGGATCGGCGCGAGTGGATCGGGCTGCTCGGCGATGCGCCGGGCGAGCTCCTCGTCCACCCCGCCGAGCCTGGGCGAGTCGCTTCCGCGCAGCTCGGCGATCGGCACCCGGGTACGCTCGCGCGGCTGGGTGCCGACGTCCTGCTGGGCGGTCACGACTTCTCCTTGGCGGCCGGGGGGAGTCCGAAGCTAGCGGTGGACCCCCGCCCGGTCACGCCCCGTGAATCGGTGACGCGGCGCTGTCAGGCCGGATCGAGCACGAAGACCGGGATCTCCCGATCCGTCTTCTTCTGGTAGTCGGCGTAGTCCGGGAAGGCCGCGACCGCGCGCTCCCACCAGAGCGCCTTCTCCTCGCCGGTCACCTCGCGCGCCACGTAGTCGCCGACCTCGGTGCGGTCCCGCAGCTCCACGTTCGGCTCGGTGAGCACGTTGTAGTACCAGACCGGGTGCTTCGGCGCCCCGCCGAGCGAGGCCACGGCCGCGTAGGAACCGTTGTGCTCCACGCGCATCAGCGGGGTCTTGCGCAGCTTGCCGGACTTGTTGCCCTTGGTGGTCAGAATGATCACCGGCAGCCCGCGCATCGTCGTGCCCTCGGTGCCGCCCGAGCTCTCGTACAGCTCGACCTGGTTGCGCACCCACTCGGTCGGGCTGGGCTCGTACTCGCCGGTCAACGGCATGGCAACGCTCCTAACATCGAGGCTTCTGCCCCTGGTGCAACACCGTGAAGATCACCCGCATTCCGCAGGTCACCGGAGTGGGTGATCCCGGGTCTCCGGCAGCGCGAGCACGCACACCACCGACAGGACCCCGTACGCGGCCATCAGCACCCCGACCGCGATGCTGCCGTAGGCCGCCTGCAACGCGGTCGCCACCAGCGGCGGAACCGCCCCGCCGAGCACCGTCGCCAGGTTGTAGCTCAACCCGACCGCCGTGTACCGGTGCTCGGTCTCGAACAGCTCGGCCATGTAGGCCGCCGCCGGGCCCAGCACGGCGCCTCCGACGACCAGCAGCAGGCAGAGGCCGACCCCGACGAGCGCCACCGAGCCGCTGTCGATGATCGGGAACACCACCAGCCCGCACACCACGGCCGCGACGTTCCCGCCGAGGATCACCCGCCGCCGCCCGACCCGGTCGGAGTACAGGGCCCCGGCCGCGGTCGCCGCCACCAGCACGAGCCCGCCGATCACCCCGAGCAGCAGCATCGTCGGCTGCGACAGCCGCAGGACCGCGGTGCCGTAGCTGGTCAGGTACACCGTGCCGATGTAGTTCAGGCCGAACGCCGCGCTCAGCGCTCCCCCGCCGAGCAGGATGTGCCGCGTGTGCGCCGTGAACGCCGCGCGCAGCGGCCACCGCCTGCTCGGCTCCGCCGCGCGGAACACCGGCGTCTCGGCGATCCGCAGGCGCACGTAGAGGCCCACCGCGATCAGCACGACGCTGAGCAGGAACGGGATGCGCCAGCCCCACGCGACGAACGACTCCCGGCTCATCGTCAACCCGCTGATCAGGAAGGTCACGCTCGTCAGGAAGAACGCCGTCCCCGGCCCCAGCTGCGGGTACATACCCGAACGCCCCCGGCTGCCCGGCTCGGAGTGCTCCACCGCCAGCAGCGCCGCGCCACCCCACTCCCCGCCGACCGCGATCCCCTGCAGGAACCGCAGGACCACCAGGATCACCGGCGCCGCCACCCCGATCGAGGCCGCGCTCGGCAACAGCCCGACCCCCACCGTCGACAAGCCCATCAGCAGCAACGTGTACGTCAGGGTTCGCTTGCGCCCCAAGCGATCCCCGAGGTGCCCGAACAACGCCGCCCCGAGCGGCCTCGCCACGAACGCCACCGCGAACGACGCGAAGGCCGCCACCGTCCCCGCCGTCGCCCCCAGCGCCGGGAAGAACAACGTCGGGAACACCAGCGCCGCCGCCGTGCCGTAGACGAAGAAATCGTAGAACTCGATCGCCGTCCCCGCGAACGACGCGAACGCGATCCTGCGCTGCACGGTGCTGTTTCCTCTCAGACTCTGATTCCGCCCAGCTTTCTTGACCGGGCGGGGTTGCGACAAGCGGGAACGCGGTGGGCCTGACCACTGTTCGCTTTGATCCGAAGCTTCTGGGGTTGGGATTTTCCGGGTTGGGAACGGCTGGGCTTCCAGCCTTGGGGGTCGGCTTGACCTGGGCCCCTTGCGCGTGCCAACGGCCTGCCGGGCGGGCACGATCAGGAACCGGCCCTCGCGGGAAAGCGCATGGCAGGCGAACCCCAGGTTTTCGGGCTTGTCGGGCGCCCGGGAATTCACCCTTAGAGCCGCGATCGTCCATCTTGTTCGACCAAAATCGAAAGCATGGATCCGATAGGCCTCCTATGCTGCCCCGGCTGAAGCTGCAGCCGCTTTCGCGGAGGAGGTGCCGGCGTTTGAGTTGCCGATGTCCAAGGCCAACCGGCTGCTGCACCGCGCCTCGGAGCTGACCGCTCACGCAACCCTGGCGGATGACCGGATCGATCGCATCGCCCGCGCACTGCCGAAGGACCATCGCACTCTGGGTCGGAAGCGGGCTACGGCTACCTGCCCGCGCACATCGGGAGGGGGTTGCAGTGGACGGGATCTGGAACCGATCGCCGAACCCGCGCCCTCCCAGTGCGAGCCGGGTTCGACGACATGTTCGCGCGGGCGACTCGCGGGCGCGGGACTGCCTCCGTGGGTCGGGATTGTCGGCGGCACTGGTGATCGAAGGTCAGTCGCGCCAGGTGACCAGTTCGTCGAACGGTTTGCGGCGCTCGGTGAGGCGACGGCTGGGTGGCGCGTCCGGGTCGGCGGGATAGCCCAGGGTGAGCACACCGGCGAGGGCGACGTCGTCGGGGAACTGGGCGATCTCGGCGAGGGCGTGGAGTTGTTCGGGTGGGGCGGGGCTGTAGAAGCCGCAAGTCAGGCCCTCGTCGATCGCGGCGAGTTGCAGCAGCATGAACAGCGCACCGGCGTCGAACCACCAGAATGGCACCGGCCACGGGATTTCGCTGCCGTCCGAGGTGAGCTTGTCGGATTCGGTGTAGCGCTCGTGGTAGGACGCTTCCCGTATCCCGATGGCGATGTGCACGGGGGCCTGTGAGATCCACGGCTGGTAGCCGTGTTCGCGGTACCAGGGCTCGGCTACCGCGGCCAGTCGTCGGCGCAGCGCCGGATCGGTGATCACCACCAGTCGGTGACCCTGGCTGTAACCGGCACTGGGAGCCCGGCGGACGACCCGCACGACCCGGCGCAGTGTCTCGGCGGGCACCGGATCCGTCCGGTAGTGGCGCACCATCCGGCGGCCCCGCAGCACTTCGGCGAAATCCATCGGTCCAGCCTTTCTCGTCAGGGCCGGTCGGCGGCGCGCAGGCGGGCGATGGGCAGCAGCGTCAGCAGGCCGAGCACGCCCAGCAGGCCGAAGGCGAGACGGAAATCGCCCGTGCCGTCCCGCAGCGCTCCCACCAGCACCGGAGCCAGCGCGGCACTGCCGTAGCCGACGAAGAACGCCATCGCGCTGATCCGCCCGGCCTCACCGGCATCACGGCTCACCACGACCGGCATGGTCAACACGAGTGTGAACAGGCCGCCGTGCCCGAGGCCCAGAGCGATGATCCACAGCCACGTCGCCGTGCCCGGCGCGATCGCCAGCCCCAGGAAACCGGCGGCGGTCACCGTCATCGTGAACGCGAGGCCACCTCGCTTGTCCCGGTTCTCGCCGAGCAGCGCGGGCACGGCCAGCATCGCGACGACCTGGATGGAGATCATCACCGTCAGCATGATCCCGGAAGCAGCGGCACCGTGGCCCCCGTCGGAGTGCAGCAGCGGCACCACCCAAGCCAGCTCGCAGTAGTACAGCGCCGAGTTGACCGCCGACAGGACCGTGATCCGCCAAGCCAGGCCGCTGCGCCACGGCAGACCCCGCGTCGCAGGCCCGGCAAGGGCGGCGACCTCGTCCAACCCCAGCGACCTCTTCGCAGCCGACCACGTCACCATCCCCGCCACCGCGAGGACCGCCCACGACGCCAGCGCTCCCGGCCAGGACGCCAGCAGGTCGGCCAGCGGTGCGCTCACGCCGGCCGCCACCGCTCCACCAAAGCCGAGACCCGCGGTGTAGACGCCGGTCACCAGGCTCGCTCGCGTGGCGAACCGCGTCTTGACCACGGCAGGCAACAAGGTCTGGGCGATCGCGATCCCGGCCCCCACGACCGCCGCACTGCTCAACTGCAGCCAGGTGGACGCACCGGCCAGCCGCGCCGCGGTGGCCACCGCGATGACCGCGAGCCCGAACAGCACCCCGCGCTGCAACCCGAAGCGACGGCCCACGTACGCGCCCAGCGGCGCGCAAACACCCATGGCCAGCGTGGGAATGGTGGTCAGCAACGCCGCTCCGGTCGCGGACAGATCCAGATCGGCCCGGATGCGATCCACCAGCGGCGAGACCGCGGCGATGGCCGGTCGCAGGTTCGCCGCGGCGGCGAACAGCGCGACCGCCGCGGCTCCCAGGGATGTACGGGTCGCAATGCCTGTCATGAGCACCCCAGTCGTTGATCTCGGATATTTCTTGTCCGAGTTCTACCACAACTCGGATGCTTTGTGTCCGAGATCGGTAGGATGGAGCTCGTGAAGATGTCGAACGGCGTGGAGTGGGCCCTGCACAGCTGCGTCACGCTCAGCCAGAGCCAGGAGCCGGTACCGGCGGCGCGGCTGGCGGAACTGCACGGCACCCCGCCGGCGTACACGGCCAAGCACCTGCAGGCGTTGTCCCGAGCCGGGATCGTCCGGTCCACGGCCGGTCAGGTGGGCGGCTACACCCTCACCAGACCCGCCGCGGCGATCAGCGTGCTTGACGTCGTGCAGGCGATCGACGGCGGTGAACCCGCCTACCGGTGCGCGGAGATCCGGCAGCGTGGCCCGCTGGGCATTCCCCCGGAGCAATGCGTGCGCCAGTGCGCGATCGCCCGCACGATGGCCGCCGCCCAGCAAGCGTGGTCACACGCGCTCGCCGGCGTCACCGTCGCCGATTTGGCCGAGGGCATCGACGAGGACAGCGGCGGCACCGCGATGGCCGACGTGCGCGGTTGGCTGCTCAAGACCCGGGGCTGAGCTTCTGCCGGACGCGCGATGCGTCGGGATGACCGAGCGAGGTGTAGATGGCGCAGGCGCTCCGCCATTCCCGGTCGGCGTCGGCGCGGTGCCCCAGGGAATCATGGGCATCGCCGAGGTGCTCACGGGCGAACGCCTCGTAGTACAGGTCGCCGAGTTCCTGGTCGAGCCGCAGAGACTCCGAGTAGTGTGCGATCGCCTCCTCGGTGCGACCGAGGCGGTGCGCGGCGTAGCCGACACCGAGCAGCGCATCTGCTTGCCCCTCAAGGAAACCAAGCGTCCGGTACAGATCGAGGGCCGCGACGCAGTGCGCGTGGGCGGCGTGGGACGGCCGGGACAGCGCGGTGAACCAACCGAGCGCGTTGAGGGTGTCCGCGCGTGCGGCCCGGCCCGTCGCGGAATCGAGGAGAGCGAAGGCACTGCGCGCGTGCGCGAGGGCTTCCGGATAGTTCCTGTGCACTTCGTGAACGCGACCGATGGCGAGGCGGGACAGGATCTCGCCCTCGCGGTCACCGATCTCCTGGAAGATCTCCAATGCGAGAGTCAGCTCGCCGATCGCCGTGCGCGGGTCGCTCATCTTGCGGTGGGCGTGCCCGAGCAACCGCCGGGAACGGGCCTCCTCCTGGCGGTTCCCGGTCTCGACAGCGGCGGCCACTGCCTTCTGGTGCACGAACACCCGATCCTCGCGGTGTCCGCGCCTGCGCAGGAAAACCGCCCAAGCCCAAGCCAGCCGCCACACGGAGGAACCGTTCGCGACACCGACCGCGTCGCGCAGTGCGGGATGCTCCTCGGTGAACCACGCCATCGCCTGGTCGTAGCCGGAGATCGCGAACACGGCGACGTCGGGCGAAGGAGCCGGGGGAAGCAACTCCGCGGTGCCATGGGGTTCGAGGTAGCGGTACCCGGCGATCGACGTGGTGAGGAAGTAGTCGACGAAGCGCTGCTGGGCCGCGTGCACGTCGTCCGAGGCGTCGTGGGCCAACTCCCCCGCGTAGAACCGAAGTAGGTCGTGGAAGCGAAAACGGCCGCGGCGCCACTCTTGCAGCAGCCCGGCGCGTGACAACTCCGCGAGCATCGTGCGAGTCTCCGACACCGCGATACCCGCCGTGCCGGCCGCAGCGTGCACGCCGACGTCCGGCCCAGGATGGTTGCCCAGCAAGCGAAACAGGCGCGCCGTGCCGGGCTTCAAAGCGCGATAGGACCAGGACAGGACCGCGCGCAGATCGCCGTCCTCGAACGCGTCCAAGCGCTGCGCTTCTTCGTCGAGTTCCGCGACCAAGTCCCGCAACGAGAACGTCGGCCGCTCCACGGCACGGGCGGCCACGACGGACAAGGCCAGCGGCAGGCCGGCGCACCGCGAACACAACACTCGCGCTGATTCTTCTTCCGCCGCAACGCGTTCCGCACCGACGATCCGGGTCAGGTACTCCACGGCACCGGCGTCGGTGAGCAGCCCGACCTCCAACGGACGCGCGCCTTCGCGCACCACGAGACCGGTCAACCGCTCCCGGCTGGTGATCAGGGTCAGGGAGCTGGTGCCACCGGGCAGCAACGGCCGGACCTGGTCGGCATCACGCGCGTTGTCGAGCACCACGAGCACGGATCGGCGCGCCACCAGGCTGCGGTACAACGCGGTCTTCGCGTCGAGACCGGGCGGAACGCGTTGCGGGTGGACGCCAAGGGCGTCGAGGAACCCGTGCAGCACCTCATCCGGCTTGACCGGCTCACCGGAAGGGTCAAAGCCACGCAGGTTCGCGTGCAGCTGCCCGTGCGGGAAGCGCTCCGCGACCTGGCTCGCCCACTGCAACGCGAGCTGGGTCTTGCCGACGCCCGCAGTCCCGTGGATCACCTGGACCGGCGCGTCCGAGCCGGCGAGCGCGCGCAGCTCCTCCGCCCTGCCCACGAAGTTCGCGGTCGGGCGGGGGAGCTGACGCGGCACCAGCGGTTCGGCACGAGCTGCGTGGAAGTGCACATCGCCGTGGATCTCCCCCGCCTGCACGCTGTGGCCCGCGACCGTCCCCGACAGCTCGTTGCGCATCAGCCCAGTATCAGGCCCGGGTCGGCAGCTCCGTGATCGCTTTGGCGATTCCCTTCTTGTCGTAGCTGTTGGTCGGCACGGTCGCCGAGTGGGCATGGCGGATCACACCGTTCCGGTCGATCAGCAGCGAACCGGACTGCTGCAGAGCGCCGAACACCTTCTTCATCAGCCCGACCGCCTCGTGCGGGGTGCCGCGACGGCCGGTGACCACCGGGAACGGGACCTGGCGTTTGGCCCGCCAGGCCTCGGCCTCGGCTCGGCCCTCGGGGACGGCGATCAGCACGCGCACGTTGGCCGCGGTCAGCTCGGCGGACCGCCGCACGAGGTCCTTGACGTGGCTGTTGCAGACGGCGCAGGCGGTCGAGCGCATGAAGTAGAGCAGGACGTTGTCCGTGCCCCGGTAGTCCGCGAGGCGGACCGCGCGCCCGGCGGTGTCCTCGAACTCGATGTCAGCGACGGTGGAACCGGTTTCAAGCATGGGGTTCTCCTTGTGAGGTCTCGAGCAGCTGGCGGACCGTCGCCCTGGCCCGGTGCAGGCGGGACTTCATCGCGGGCACGCTCAGCCCGAGCGCGTCGGCGGTCATCCGTCCCGAACAGCCCTGGATGTCGCGCATGATCAGCACGCGGCGCTGGTCGGCGGGCAGCGCCGCGATCGCCGCGGCCACTCGCTGGGCCTCCAGCCGCTGCATGACGTCGTCCTCCGCCGAGGCGATCGCGGCCGGGCGCGCCAGGTCGTCGCCCCGCAACGCGCGCGCGGCCTGACGCAGGCACAGGTTGCGCACGATCCGGAACATCCACGACGCGAGCGCGGCGGATGCCCGCAGGGTGCCGATCTTGCGGTACAGGATGATCAGCGCTTCCTGCGCCGAGTCCTCCGCGTCCTCCGGGGTGGCGCACAGCGAGCGCGCGAAGCGCTGGATGTGCGGGTGCGAGCCCGACATCAGCGCGGCGATCGCTGCCTCGTCCCCGCCCTGGGCGGCGACGATCAGCGGCTCCCTCGGCCAACCGGGATCAGCCACGACAACCTCCTCCAGCACCGGGGATCTCCCGACGCTTACAAGAGGCGGCGGGCGAGCCGAAGGATTCAGCCCCGGATGAGACCTGCGTCACGCCGGGACGAGCGAGCGCACGTCCCAGACCCACACCCCGCCCACGTACACCGAGTCCCGCCGCAGCAGGTCTGCAACGGCCCTGCCCACGCGGCCACTGCGCTCCTCCGGAGACAGCACCACCACGTCCGCGGCCCAGTACCGCAGATCCCGCAGCATGTTCTCCCGGTCGGCTTCGGTGATCGGGACCTCGTCGCTGCCGCGCACCTTGGCCAGCAGTTCCGACGTCGGCCGCCGCACCGCGCCGTAGGTGCCCGCGCGATCCGGTCCGGCGGGCCCGACGAAGTACCCCTCGGCGAGCCGGAAACCCATCCCCGTCCTCGCCTGCCACGACAGTGCGCGCGCGTCGCCCGGGTCGGGCAGCGGGACCACGACGACCGAGCCGTCGTCCACCCAGTCCCGCCAGGTCCCGTCGGCGAAGAACGCCGGCGGCTTGGGACGGCCGAACGTGTCGAGCGGGGTCGGGGCGATGGGCAGCAGGACGGCGGTGATCATCCCGAACCACAGCACGCGGTGCTTGCCCACTCCGGCCAGGTGGTCCGTGGCGAGCGCGAGCAGGAGCCCGATCAGCGGCACGCAGGCCATCGCGAACCGCGAGGGCAGCACGGACTCGAACAGCGGCAGTCCGCCGAGCAGCGCCCACGGGCCGGGCACCGTCTCCGTGCCGTAGACGACCACGACGGCGCCGAAGGACAGCAAGGCCATCACCGCCGTGGTGATCGCGAGCGTCCGAGCCGTCGTGACCCGCCACAGGACGATCGCCAGCACGATGACGAACACGACGAGCGGCCAGCCGAAGAACGCGTTCTCCTCCGTGCGGTTCATCGACAGCACGGCCGCGTCCATCTTGTTGCCCGCGAAGGTCTTCGTCGCGAACGTGGTGAGCGCGGCGACGTCGTTGCCACCGCCGTGCCGCAGCGAGGCGTAGCTCTGCGGGCCGAAGAACTGCCACCACAACGGAACGGCGCACACCACAATGGACAGTCCGGCCGCGACACCGAAACCCTTCGCCAGGGGCCGAAGCATCGGGCGGACCTCGGCGGGCCGGACCGCGGCGTGCACCAGCAGGGCGATCACGAGCGTGACCATGCACAGCAGCAGCGGCTCCTCACCGATGAAGATCTGGTAGGTCACCAGCAGCCCGAGGATCACCCCGTCCCGGACCGGCCGCGCTCCCCTGGCGATGCGCAGCGCGCGGGCGACGATGAACGGCAGCACGAACAGCGCGACGAAGTTGGGATGCCCGTTGCCGTGCGAGATCACCGAGGGGGCGAATCCGCAGAAGCCGCCGCCGACCAGCGCTCCCGCCCGCGAGTACCCGAACTCCTTCGTCATCACGTGGCACCAGGCCCACGCGGTGCCCGCGAGCGAGCCGGTCAGCACCACCGTCCACGTCGTGGTGGGCCCGAACAGCAACGTGATCGGGGCCAGCGGAACGCCGAGGCCGAGCACCGTCGTGTTCGCCATCATGTTCACGCCGAGCGGGTAGTTCTGCAGCTCCGAGTGCAGCGGGTTGCCGAAGTCGGTCACCGCCTTGGCCGCCGAGGCGAAGAACCACTCGAACATGTTCTGGTCCTGACCGCTGAAGGTCAGGTAGCTGTTCGCCGGACTGCGCCACAGGTGCAGGTAGACGAACACGGCGAGCGGCAGGTAGACCAGCGCAGGGAGAAAGCGGTTGAAACGGCTCACACTCGGTAATACCGATCGGTTGTCGTGTTTCGTTGTGTGTCAAAGGACACCGGACAAGAACTCCGATCCTAGTCAACCCGTGGAAACCGAATCGACGACGGGGCGCGGTGCTGCCACCGTTGTCGCATGGACCTCGTCTTCCTCCACGGGCCCGCCGCGTCGGGCAAGCTGACCGTCGCGCGCGCCCTCGCGGAGCGGGTCGGGTATCCGGTGTTCCACAACCACCTCGTCGTGGACCTGCTGACCACCGTGTTCCCGTTCGGCACCGAGCCTTTCGTGCGACTGCGGGAACGCATGTGGCTCGACGTGATCACGGACGCCGCCAGGACCGGAACGTCACTGATCTTCACATTCGCCCCCGAGCCCACCGTGCCCGCCGGGTTCCCCGGGCGCGTGCGGTCGGCCGTGGAGTCGGCGGGCGGGCGGGTCCGCTTCGTGCGGCTGCTGGTCGGGCGGGCCGAGCAGGAGCGGCGGATCGGCGCCCCGAGCCGCGCCGAGTTCCACAAGCTCGCCGACGTCGAGGTGCTGCGGCGGATCCGGCAGTCCCACGACGCCTCGGAGCAGCCACCGTCCGATGTGGACATCGACACCGAGACCTGCGACGCCGAGACCTCCGCGGAGATCATCGCCGAGCGGTTCGCGCTACCGTGGCAGGAGCCCCTTCCGCGTTACATTTAGCCATGGCCACCTGGGACGACGTCCGTCGCATCGCCCTCGCGCTCCCGGAGACGACCGAGCGCCCCACCTACGACGCCGCGCCCGCGTGGCGGGTGAAGGACAAGGCGTTCGCCTGGGAGCGCCCGCTGCGCCGCGCCGACCTCGACGCGCTCGGGGACTCCGCGCCGACCGGCCCGGTCCTCGGGGTGCGGGTGCCGGACCTGGGCGCCAAGGAGGCCCTGCTCGCCGAGCCCGGCGGCCCGTGCTTCACCACACCGCACTTCGACGGCCACGCCTCGGTGCTCGTCCGGCTGGACCGGATCGACGTCACCGCGCTGGAGGAGCTGCTGACCGAGGCCTGGCTGGACCGCGCGCCGACAAGGCTGGCCCAGCGGTTCCTCGACGAGCACAAGTAGCCACCGGGTGATCTTGATCCATTCCTTCGATACCTCGACGCTGCCCCGAGGGCGTTCGTAGGTTCGAGGCATGGCAACTCCGCACTACGGGTCCGCGCTGCGCGACGAGGTGCGTTCGGCCGGGGTGACCCCGCTGATCGGCGTCTTCGACATGGTCTCGGCCTCGATCGCCGCACGGCACTTCGACGGGTTCTTCGTCTCCGGCTTCGGGTTCGCGGCCTCCTACTACGGGCTGCCGGACATCGGCTACATCGCCTGGCCGGACATGGTGGGCTTCGTGCAGCGGCTGCGGCTGGCCTTCCCGGACAAGCACCTGCTCGTCGACATCGACGACGGTTACGTGGACCCGGAGGTCGCCTGCCACGTGATCGGCCACCTCGAACTCCTCGGCGCGTCCGGGGTGATCCTGGAGGACCAACAGCGGCCGCGGCGCTGCGGGCACGTCTCGGGCAAGCAGATCCTGCCCCTGGAGCAGTACCTGGAGAAGCTGGAGCTGGTGCTGCGGACGCGCACCGACCTCGTCGTGGTCGCGCGCACCGACGCCACCGAGGAGGACGAGATCCTGCGCCGCGCGGCGGCACTCGCCGCGACCGACGCCGACGTGGTGCTGGTGGACGGGGTGGGCAGCGTGCGGCTGATGCGCGAGATCAAGTCGGTGCTCGGCGGCAAACCGCTGCTGTTCAACCAGATCGCCGGAGGCCGCTCGCCCCGGTTGTCGCTGAGCGAGCTGGCCGAGATCGGCGTGGACGTGGCGATCTACAGCACGCCGTGCCTGTTCGCGGCGCACAGCGCGATCGACGAGGAGCTGACGCGGCTGCGCGCCGCCGACGGCAGGCTGCCCGAGGAGTCGATCACCGTCGCCGACTCCTTCGGCCTGCTCAGCCGCAACATCAGCCGCCACCACCGGGAGCCTGTTCACTGACAACCCCGAATTGGCCGCTTTCGCGGTGCGTGGCGAACGCGGGATGGTGGTCGGCGGACTCCGCCCGGCTCATCACGAGAACGGCAGCGCCATGCTCACTTCCCTCGGTTTCCCCCTCCCGTTCGACCTGACCGTGAATCCGCACAGCAGCACCGTCTCGGAGGACCACCCGGGATGGGCGCGGTCGATCGGCCTGCTCCCCCCTGCCGAGTCCTGGTACCAGGACTACGACGAAGCCGACATCCCGGCCCTGGCCGCGCACGCCGTGCCCGCCGCCGCACCGGACCGGCTGGACCTGGCGATGCGCGTGCTCGGCTGGGCCTTCGTCTGGCGCGACCAGCTGCCCCGCCTCGCCGCCGCCGAACCGCGGCTGGCCGTCGAGCACGTCAAGGACCTCGTCGCGTCGTGCCACACAGCCCGCGCGGTCCGGGGCAACAGCCACGGCGTGTGCGTGTGGGCCGGGCTCTGGTCGGAGCTGCTCGAGGGCATGACCAGGGACTGGGACGTCCGAGCGATCCGGTCGTTCACCGCATCGGCCGTCTCGTACCTGCACGGCGGCAGGCTCGACTTCGAACTGGTCCCCGTGCTGCTGGAGTCGCTGCTGGACTGCGAGCTCCCGCTCACCGCGCACGACAGCCCGCAGCTGCGCAGCCTTCGCTGGATCACCAGCAGGGTGACCGCTTGGTCGGCCTCGGGCGCCGACGACCAGCAGACCCTCGAACGGGTCCGCGAGGACATCCGCGCCTTCGAGCGCGTCCGCGAAGACCTGCCGGAGATGATGGCGGCTCTGGAGCTGGACAAGTCGGAGATCGACGCGGTGGAGCGGTACGTGACCGGGCTCGGTTCCTGGATGCGCGGTCACCACGACTGGCAGCAGGCCCACCCGCAGCCGCGGCTCCCCGAGGCCGCCAACCTCGTCTCCCCCGCGTGTCCTTGCCCGTGTCCTGACTAGTTTCTGTCCTGTAAGTCATCGCAGCCACAGCACGATGGCGGCGATGACCAGTTCGGCTTGGTAGTAGGCGGCGCGTTTGGCGTAGCGAGTGGCCAGGTCGAAACTGCTTGAGCCGGTTGAAGCAGCGTTCGACGACGTTGCGCTGCTTGTAGGTTTCGGTGTTGAAGCCGGGTGGGCGGCCGCCGTGTGAGCCCTGGGCTTTGCGGTGGGCGGTCTGGTCATCGCGTTCGGGGCAGAGGAACCGGATCCGGCGTGCCCGCATCGCGTGGCGCGTGCAGGGATGCGAATAAGCCTTGTCAGCGATCACGGCACCCGGCCGGGTGCGAGGCCGTCCCGGTCCGCTCCGGGCAACCCGGATGCCGTCAAGCAACGGGATCAGTTGCGGATTGTCCCCGGCCTGGCCGGCGGTGAGGATGATCCGCATCGGCAGTCCGCGCCCGTCCACCGCCAAGTGGATCTTGGTACTCAGTCCTCCGCGGGATCGCCCGAGTCCTTCCCCGGCGACCGCGAGGGCCTCGATTTCCTCCCCGCAGCCCCCTTTTTCCGGGCTCCAGCAGCGTGCTGGTGAGCCCGGACGACGCTGGAGTCCACGCTGATGACCCACTCCACGGCGCCGACCGAGTCGTCCTTGACGATCACCTCGTCCAGGATCTTCTGCCAGATGCCGTCCTTGCTCCACAACCGCAACCGCTCGTGCGCGGTCTTCCACGGCCCGTACCGCTCGGGCAGGTCGCGCCAGGGGGCGCCGGTGCGCAGCTTCCACAAGATCGCGTTGATCACCTGCCGATGATCACGCCACCTACGGCCACCACCAGAGACCGGCGGCAACAACGGCTCGATCGCAGCCCAGGCTCGGTCAGTCAGCTCACCACGGCCCACCCCACACCAGAACTACCAGACGACCTGATCAACGACTTACAGGACACGGCCTAGTTTCTGTGGGCTGGCTTTCCTGCTTGTGCTGGTTCCGGTGTGGGGTCGGCTTGACCTGGGGCCCCTTGCGCGTGCCCTTGGGCCTCACGGGGCACGGGATGAAACTCCGGCCCTCGCGACGAGCGTATGGCACGCGCACCCCAGGTAAAGCCTCAGCTGGCAGCCCCGGCTTGCGGTAGCTGGAACCTGGTTTCCCTTGCCGCGTAAGGGAAAGTTCACTCCGTAGAGCCATGATCCACTATTTGCAGACGCTAAAATAGGAGTATGGCCCCTGCCGATATCGAAGACGACGTCGTGGCCGCCTACGCAGCTATAGGTAAGGCTGTCGCGGTCTTCGCCTCGATCCTGATGAAGCTCTACAACGACCTCGATCCGCAAGTGCAGCAGTATGCCGGGGATGTCTTGATGCCACTGCTGCATGTCTCCCAGGTCAAGGGCAACAAGCTCATTGATCGGGCGATGTCGCTGGTGGAGCACCCGGTGGTGTTGGAGGCGTTGTCGGAGGGGCGGATCGATGAGGGCAAGGCGTTGATGATCATCGATCAGGTCAGTGTCCTCGACACCGCCAACCAGGCGATCGCCGAGCCGGTGCTGATCAACCATGCGGCCACGCACAACTACACCGCGTCTCAACGGTATGCCCGGCGCTATGTCCTCAAGCTCGACGCTGAAGCAGCCCTGCGCCGTCATGAGGAGAAGCGCAAGCAGCGGTTGGTGGAGAAGTTCAACCTCGACGACGGCATGTGCTCCCTGCGCGTCGTCCTCCCGGCCCTGGACGCGGCCTTGGCCTTCGATCGCATCGACCGCATCGCGCGGGCGCTCCCGAAGGATGACCGAACCCTCGACCAAAAGCGATCCGATGTGGCCGCGGATTTGTTGATGGGCAAGGACACCCCGGCACCGCAGGGGGAGGTGTGCGTGAACCTGACCATGCCGATCACCAACATCCTGGGCCTGACCACAGACCCGGTCATGCTCGCCGGGTACGGGCCGCTGCCCGCGGAGATCGTGGCGGATGTGGCGGCGAATGGGATCTGGAAGCGCATCCTGACCGACCCGGTGAGCGGGATGGCCGAGCACATCACCACCTACCGACCCACCCCAGCACAACGCGAACTCATCAACGCCCGCTACCCGACCTGCACCATGGTCGGCTGCAACCAACCCGCCCACCGCTGCGACCTGGACCACTGCTGTCCCTTCGACGGCACCAACACCACGGTGCAGAACCTGCGCCCGAAGTGCAGGCACCACCACCGAATGAAGACCCACTCCAGCTGGACGTGCGAGAACCGGGCGGACGGGACGCATGCCTGGACCACGCCGAGTGGCAAGGTGATCGAGACCGAACTCGAACCCATCGCCGACCCGGCGCCCTTCTAACGTCAGAACGCGCCCTGCCATTCGTGATCGTCAAGGAGAGGGCGGTCACGAGGCACTTCTGGCCGCGATGACTTACAGGACAAGGGCGAGGCCGTGTTTTAGGTTCGGATTCCTGTGCGCGCCCTGCACGATGATGATCAAGATGTGGGGCGAGGCGATCTTTCTGATGAGCAGTGGTCGGTGCTGGAGTCGTTGCTGCCTGCGGTGGGCATAAGCCGCGAGTGGCCTGGCTGTCGCCGGCTGGTAGACGGTGTGCGGTGGCGGGTTCGGACCGGAGTTCCGTGGCGGGATCTGCCGTTCGAGTACGGACCGTGGCAGACGGTGTGTGGACTGTTCCGGAGATGGCAGCGTCGGGGCGTGTGGGCCGACTGCTGACGTTGTTGCAGGCGAGGGCTGATGCGGCCGGACTGATCTTCTGGGAGGTCAATGTCGACTCCACCATCTGCCGGGCACACCAGCACGCTGCCGGTGCCCGTCGGCGCGGTGCTGTGCAGAAGGAACCGCCAGGCGGAGTGAGCGCCGAATCTGAAGACCATGGACTGGGCAGGTCGCGAGGCGGGTTCACCACGAAGATTCATCTGGCGTGTGAGCAGGGACAGAAGCCGTTGTCGCTGCTGATCACCGCCGGGCAGCGCGGCGACAGTCCGCAGTTCGAGCCGGTCCTGAACGCGATCGGGGTGCCCCGGCCTGGTGTCGGCCGGCCGAGAAGCCGCCCCCTGCGGGTGCGCGGCGACAAGGCGTATTCTTCACGCGCGAATCGCGCCTACCTGAGCAGACGTGGCATCAGGTGCACGATTCCTGAGCCGGTCGATCAGGTCCGCAACCGCAGGCGCCGCGGACGTGGCGGTGGCCGTCCGCCCTTCTTCGACCGCGAGGACTACAAGGCCCGGCACGTGGTCGAATGCGGGATCAGCCGTCTCAAGCAGCACCGGGCCGTGGCAACCCGGTTTGACAAACCTGCGGTTCGGTTCGAGGCGACGGTTCAGGTCGCGGCGATTCATCAGTGGCTGTGAACCCTCAGCCTGCCGTCGTGCGGATGCCCCAGCAGGAAACGACGGCCCTGCGGTCGTTACGGAGGAAGGGCACATTTCCTGGCATGGGCGCGGGGCGGTGTGTACAGGGTTGCACCTTCCGTAGCGGCATGTGGTCCAGTGGACGTACGTCCCGATCCCTTGAGGGAAGGTCCCTGCCCATGCGTTCGTCTTTCATGCCACCCCGCCAGGTCAAGATCGGTGACGCGGCGGCCTTCGCCGGCACCACGCCACGGGCGATTCGCCATTACCACGAGATCGGCCTGCTCCCCGAGCCTGAGCGGGGCGGTGATGACCGCCGCCGCTACGGGTACGAGGACATGATCCGCCTGCTGTGGATTCGCAAGATGGCCAACGCCGGGATCGCCCTGGACGACATCCGTGACGCCTTTACCACCGGCGTGGCTTCCGCCGGTGCGGACAGCGGAGACGGTATCGCGGGCATCCTGGAGCGGTTGGAGGAAACCCTCGCCGAGCAGGAGGCGGAATTGCGGCGGCAACGGACCGCCGTGCAGCGGATGCGCGCCGAAGGCAGCCGGATGGGCCTGCTCTCCGACTTCGTCACCGAACGCCTCAAGAGCCTGCCCGAAGGCTCCCTGCGTCAGGCGGACCTGGACAGTCTGCTGGTCACTGAGCGGATCTTCGGCCCGCTCGGCGCGGCCGTCCAGGCCACCCGCTTCGTCGTCCTGGCCACGCATCCCGCTCTGCGGGAGGATTCCGACCGCATCGATGACGCCGAGGAGGCACTCGATGACAGCGTCGCCGTCGAGGATCCACGGGTAGCTCAAGTGGCCGCCGAGCGGCACGCCTTCGAAAGCGCCCTGCAGGCCGTCATCGAGGAATCCGGCCTGGGTAAGGACGACGATGCCCTCTGCGACGCCTGGGACACTATGCACTCTGCTACCGCCGATGACGGCGAGGACGAGGCCGACCTCAGCTCTGGCAGGCGGGAGGCTGACTCCATGAGCGCGTTCGAAGCCATCGGCAAGACGCCCTACGACTTCTCCCCAGCCCGCCTGCGCTGTATGGAACTGGCCGAAGAGCTATCCGCCCAAGACTCACCCGCTACCTAAAACACGGCCTAGCCGTGCTCTGGGGCTTCGAGGACGAAGAACAGGAAGCTCGGGAAGGTGTTGAGGATGTCGAAGTCGTCCGGGGACGCCTCGCGCGCGGCGGGAACGGGCTTGGCTTCGTGGATGACGGAGATCCGGAAGCCCGCCGCGGTGAAGGCGTCGGTCATCGCGTGCAGCGGCCGGTTCCAGAAGCTGAGCTTCGCGGTCTGCCCGCCCAAGGTCCACTCTTCGATCCGGTGCTCCGTCGCGAAGTAGTCGGGCCTGGGCCCGGTCTGGTGCTGCAGGAAGTTGATCGCGAAGGGGTGGTCGACGGAGACGATGAGCCGGCCCCCGGGCCTGAGCACGCGCCGCACCTCGGCGAGCGGCGGTCCCCAGTCCCGCAGGTAGTGCAGCACCAGGGACGCCACGACGTCGTCGAAGGAGTTGTCGGGATAGGGCAGCGGTTCGGCCAGGTCGGCGACCCGAAGGTCCGCGTCGGCACCCAGCCTCCGCCGGGCCAGCTCCAGCATTCCGGCGCTGGCGTCGAACCCGGACACGACGGCGCCCCGCTCACGCAGCGCGCAGGACAGCGGTCCCGAGCCGCACCCGGCGTCGAGGACCCGCCGACCGGCCACGTCCCCGGCGAGGGCCAGGGTCGCGGGCCGCTCGTAGTAGGCGTTCATGAGGCTGGTCTCGTTCTCGGCCGAGTAAGCCTCGGCAAGGCTGTCGTAGTCGTACAAACCTGACGGGTTCTCGGAGGCAACGTGACTTTGGGACGCCATACCTCACCTTTACCAGAATCCCCGATGGGCCCGCCCTAGGTGATCTCGAAAGGAGTGCGGCGGCCGGGGCCCACGGGGAGGCGGAAGCTGACCGTGTCGTCGGACTGGCGCGCGGTGGTCTTCACCCCGTCGACGGTGACCGTCAAGGAGGTTCCGCGCAGGCCCGTCGGCAGGACCAGCTCCACCTCGACGACCTCGGCCGCCAGAGCGCCCAGCTCGCCGCGCACGGCGTCGGAGTGGTAGGAGACGGCGAGCAGGCCGCCGTCCCAGCTCCAGCCCTCGAAGGGCAGCAGCGGCGCGATCCGCAGACCCCGCGCGGTCGGCTCGATCCCGGCCAGCCACAACGCCGCGTTCAACGGCTCGGAGTGGGCGAACAGGATCTGCACCGGCCACGCCTGCATCGAGAACCCGAGCGGCGAAGACCAGGTCTCCCCCGGTCGGTCGGCGTTGGACGGCAGGTAGCTGTCCGGGCCGGACCAGACACCGAACCAGATCTCCGGGTAGGTCTCGGCGTGGTGGGCGAGCGTGTTCGCCAGGAACTCCTGCCAGCCCCGCGCGCGGTCCACAGTGGACAATCCCCAGGCGAGGGTGGAGTTGATCGCGTACCACTGGCCGCCGCCGACCGTGGGCGTCCGCTGCTCCCCGCCGTCGGCGAACACCCGTGCCGCCAACGGGTCCGCGCACCTCGTGGTGATCTCCTCGACCAGTGTGGAAGCCTGGTCCTCGTCGAGCAGGCCGGTGATCAGCGCCCACGGCTGCGGCTCAAGGAAGAGGTCGCTGTGCCCCACCTCGGTGTCACTCGAGGTCCAGCCGCGGTTGAGGTGCCGTCCACGCCAGCACGCGCGCACGGCCTCGGCGAAGCCCTCCGCCCGGGCGCGCGCGTCCGCGGCGGCCTGCGGCTCCCCCGCGAACTCGGCCAGCTCGGCGAACCGGCGCAGCACGTGCACGGCCATCGCGGTGTTGAGCGTGCTCTCGCCCTCCTCCCAGACCCGGTCGATGGGCACGCCGGACTCGCTGACGACCATGTCGTTCCAGTCGCCGAGCCGGATCTTGATCAGCCCGTGCTCGCCGGCCCCGACGTCGTCGAGCAGGTGCCGCACCGCGCGGAGGCAGTGCTCCCACACGGGTTCGGGGCGGGTGTAGGGCGCGGGCCAGTACGAGACGGACTGCCGCAGGAACGCCCGGTCCCTGGTGGCCAGCACGTACTCGGAGATCAGCCACAGCAACCACATGTCGTTGTCGGAGGGGCACCACAGCATGTGCTCCCACGAGCCCGTGCCCACCTCGGCGTAGGCGATCTCGCCCTCCGGCGTGGTCTCCGACATCGTGAACCGCGCCGCGTCGGCGGCGATCTCCGGGGCGAGCCACACCTGCGACAGCGCGTTCTGCATGGTGCTGCGCGGCCCGGCGTTGAAGCCGCCGAGGTACTGGTACGCACCGCCCTGGGACAACGTGTGCGCGCGGAACCCGTGGTGGTACGTCGCGCCCGACCGCAGGTAGTAGGCGCTCCACGCGAGTTCCCGGGAAACCCAGCCCTCGCGCCCGAAGTCCACCTTCGGCACCACGGCGCGCCAGGCCTGCATGGTCGACTCGAACAGCGCGGCGGGATCATCGCCCAGCCGCTTCACTTCGTCGGCGGTCTCCACAGGAGGTGTTGCGCCGTAACCGAAACCGAGGACCCGTTCCGCACCGGGCTCCAGCTCGAAGTCGGTGGTGAGCAGGAACGCCACCTCCTGCCGGCGCCCGCCGGGATGCGCCTGACGGGCCGGATCGACCAGCCCGTCCGGGCAGGCCCGCCCGCCGTCGCCGAACACGGCGGCCCGCTCGGCCGTCCACCCGTCGACGCCCGTCCCGATCGGGACGCAGACCACGTCGGGCTGCGTGCGCGCGGTTCTTCCCACGGGGAAGGGGATCTCGTGCGACAACCGCCCCTTGGGATGGCGCGCCAGCAGACCGCCGAGCGAGTCGTCCCAGTCCGCCCGGTAGCCGTTGTAGGCCTGGGCGGAGGTCATCTCCCTGGCCTTCTCGGGGTTGAGCCCCAACGTGGCGAGGTCGAGGTTGTGCAGCCACACGTCCCAGTACTCGCCGTGCCGCAGCCGCCGCGTCGTCTCACCCACGTTGCGCACCACCACGTAGGAGCACAGCAGCCGGGACTCGCCGAACGGCGCGAACACGACGCGGTCCAGCTCGATGTCGTCGTGCCGCACCACGATCCGGTAGTACCCGCAGCCGAAGACACGGCGAACGAAGGCTTCCTCGGGAAGGTCGGCGAAGAAGGTCGACCACACCGAGCCGGACTCGTCGTCGCGCAGGTAGGACACCCCGCCCGCGAAGGCGCCGTCCGCCTCGCGGTGCTTGTTGATCCAGCGCGGCCCCCGTTCGTGGGAGTAGAGCTGGGTCCATCCCTCGTTCGTGGAGATCGCCACGATCCGGTCGTTGCCGAGCTGGTGCCAGTGCAGCCGGGACGGGCCGTGCAGCCGGGTGTCCCATTCCGCACGGGGATCGGAGCGCTGGTCCAGGGTGTACTCGAACGCGGGCAGGCCCGCCTCGTCCGCCGTCCAGTCGCCGAAGATCCCGCCGTGGCGCTCGGCCTCGTTCATCGTGTACCCCTCCGGATCCCGTTGTCCGCCAATGGTGGCAGCACGACGAACCGGCCGGGGCAGACGCCGCCGATGGTGGCCAGGACCGCCGCGCTGAACTTCGGTGACGAGGGCTCGTCCGCGTGCGGCACGCCGGGGATGTCGTGGAAGCACGCCCCGCCGTCCAACCGGTTGGCCTCCGCCGGTCGGTCCAGCGTGCTCCGGATCGTCGTGTAGCGCACGCTCCCCGGCGTGTCGTCCCCGGCGTTGAGCCCGGCCAGGAACCGGCTGGAGTGGCACATCTGCCCGCCCAGCAGCTCCGGGAGCAGGCACGCGTCGGTGCTGCCGTACTGGGGTGAGCCCATGGACACATAGTGGCGCACGTGCGCGGTTCCGCCGAGGAACTTGAGGTAGTGCCTGGTCGACAGCCCGCCCATGCTGTGCCCGACCAGGTGAACCTTGCCGCCGTGCCGGGCGACGACGTCGTCGACCAGACGCCCGACCGCGACCGCGTTGACCAGGTTGTCCTGGCCGGGCAGGTCCATCGCGTAGACGGGGTGGCCCGCCTCGCGCAGCACGGCGCTCATGCCGTGGAACGACCACGAGTTGCTCATCCACCCGTGCACCAGGATCACGGGTTCTCGTTGCGCGGCAACCGCTCCCGGAGCCGGCCCGCCGGTCAGCCACGCCGTGCCCAGCGCTGCTGCGAGAAGAAGTCGACCGATCCTCCACCTTGTCCCGGACATCGTGCCCCCTCCGCCCAAGGGCGGCTCACCTACTTATCAGTCGGTAAGCCGACGCAAGATCATGGTGCTCTCCGTGATCGTGCGTGCACAATGCGTGTCACCGGCACGGCCCATCGGCCCAACCGAGGCTGCTCAACAGCCGCATGCGGCTCGCAAATTCGGCGCGAAGTGCCGCAACGAGTCTTCAAAGGCCGGGGTCCAGACCTTCCAGTCGTGGCCGCCGTTGCCGATTCGCAACTCCGCCGTTACCCCGGGTCCGCGCCGCGCGGCGTTGTAGAGCGCCGCGGACTCGAAGTCGATGTCGTGCCGGGCCTCGGCCGGATCGGGGTTCGGCCACTCGTCGTCGCCGACCGCGATGTAGAGGCGTGTCGGAATATCCTTGCGCAGCAAGGGCAACAGCGCCGGGTAGTTCAGCCTCCGGTAGACCTGCTCGTCGAAGAGCCGGTCGCCCGAGCCGTAGGCGCCGAACTCCCGCGCGGAGGAGTCGGCGGGCGGCAGCGGCGTGTAGACGGCGGGCGAGAGCACCACCGCGCTGCCGAATGTGCCCTGGTGGGCCAGCGCGTAGCGAAGCGCTCCGGCTCCGCCCATCGAGTAGCCTCCGATCAGGCGACCGTCGCGCTGCTGGACCGTCCTATATGCACCGTCGACATGGGACACGAGATCGCGGGTCAGCGCCGTCTCGACCGGGCGGCCTCCCGTGTGCGCGGAGTCGACGTAGTAGTTGCCGCGACTGCTCCACGGCGCGTCCGGCAGAACCGCGAGCACCGGCGGGATCTCGCGGCGAGCGATCATGCGATCCAGCTCCGGCTTGACCCGCGTCCACGCCGTCATCGTGTCCCCGCGCCCGTGCAGCAGGTAGAGCACCGGAAACCGCCGGGCCTTGTCGTGGTCGTAGCCGCGCGGCAGGTAGACGGTGTAGCGGACGTCCTCGCCGAGCGCCGGCGAAGGGGCCGACGCGGTCCGCACCTGCCCTCCGTGCGGCAACTCGGCGGCGGCGCCGTGCATGGACGCCATCAGCAAGAGCAGGGCGATGCCGAAAGCACGGCGCATCAGTGCCTCCCGGAGTCGACTCAGGCGGTGGGGAAGTCGAACGCACCGCTGGTGTGGTTCGTTCCGATCCCCCGCACCACGTCATACGCGACGCACGCGGCCAGCGCCAGAGACCGAACGGGCTCCGGAAGATTCGGTTGCAGCCGAACGGAATCCCGGCGCACCCTCCGCCCGTCGCGCTTGCCGATCGCGCCCGGCCGGAACGCCGCGACCTCGTGCAACAGGCACAGCTGCTGCCCTGCCGGATCGAGCAACGCGTACGCACCGCGCCGGAGTTGCCGCACCGATCCGATCGCGGAGCCGTCCGGCCGCGTGACCTCCAGGGGCGGCCGCCCCGCCCCCTTCCGCAGGGACAGCAACGGAAATCCCTGTTGCGCCACGACCAGATCGAACACCGTGCGCCCGGAGAAACCGGTGGCGCGCAGCATTTTCCGCAGAGGCCCGAGCCTCTTGCGCTCGGCGACGTTCGCGAGCAGGGCGCCTTGCTCGCTGTAGACGGCGCACTCGTAGCGCGTTCCCCACAGGTGACGGGAGGCGCTCCAGGGCTGCTCCACGAGCAGCGCGTCGAATCCGGGCAGTGTCACGAGGTCTCCTGATCGGCCAGAGCTGCGTCGATGATCTCACCCAGCTCCGCGCGCATGACGGTGCAGTCCCGGACCGGGTCGGCGTTGGGACAGGTCAACAGGTGTTCGAGCAGGCGATGGGCGCCGGTCAGCTCGGCGATGCGGCCGGCGATCGTGGCCGCGGCGGCGGTCAGCACCTCCCGGCCCCGCGCCCCCTCCCCCAGCAGCTCGGCCGTGTCGGCGAGGCTGACCAGCCCCTGGTGGTGCAACCGCTGGATCAACGCCAGCCGCTCCAGCTCCCCGCGGCCGTAGTAGCGGACGTTGCCCCTGCGCTCCGCAGGGGCGAGCAGGCCGAGCTCGTCGTAGTAGCGCAGCGTGGAGATCGGCACGCCGAACGCCTTCGCCACCACGCTGATCGAGTACATGCGCACATCTTGCACTCAAGCCGACTTGAGCGGACAGGGTGGCGGCATGCGAACCACACACGTGCCGGTCCTGGTCGTCGGCGCCGGACCGGTCGGACTGTCCACCGCGGCGTTCCTCGCGCATTGGGGCGTGAGCGCCCTGGTGATCGACAAGCGCGACCCGACCACCGCCCCGCCGCGCGCCGGCGCCAGCCTGCGCACGCTGGAGATCTTCCGGTCGATCGGCATGGGCGAGGAGTTCGCCGCCGCGGGATGGCTGGCGGCTCCGCCCATGCGCACGGTGCACAAGGACAGCGCGAAGGGCAACGTCCTGCACCTCAGCGAGCTGCCGCCGGAGTACAGCGGCCGGTTGGAGACGTGCAGCCCGGTCGACGCGCGCCTCACCCTCACGCAGCGGGAGATCCAGCGCGTCCTCCTGCGGCACGTCGGCGGGAACACCCGGTTCGGTGTGCGGCTGCTCGACTTCACCCTGAACGATGACGCGGTCAGCGCCCGGGTCGTCGACGAGCAGACGGGCCAGGAGGAGGAGCTCACCGCCGACTACCTGATCGGCGCTGACGGGGCGGGAAGCCCTGTCCGCCAACGGCTCGGCATCACGATGCCGGATCGGACGGTGGTCGGGCACCTCACCACCGCGTTCTACCAGGCCGACCTCGGCGACATCGTCGACGAGTGGGGGACGAACCTGTGCTTCGTCCGCAACGAACAGGTCTACGGCACGATCTTCTCCAAGAACGGCCGCGACCAGTGGTCCTCGCACATCATGGACTACCCCGGCAAACCGGAAGGCCCCGCCGAGCTGTCCGAACAGGACACGATCCGCCTGCTCCGCGCGATGATCGGCGACGCGACCGCGGAGATCCGGCTGGACGCGGTCAACGCGTGGACAGCGGCGCTCGGCATCGCCTCGGAGTTCCGGCGCGGACGGGCGTTCCTGGCGGGCGACGCCGCGCACGTGCAGAGTTCGGCCGGAGGGCTCGGGATGAACACCGGCATCCAGGACGGGCACAACCTCGCGTGGAAGCTGGCCGCGGTGCTCAAGGGCGAGAGCAAACCGTCTCTTTTGGACACCTACGAGCCGGAACGCCGCGCGGCCGCCGAAGCGTCACTGGACCTGTCGCGACGCATGCACGAGGCGTACCTGCAACGGCTCACAGACCCGCCCGCGGCGATCGCGGACGCCTACCTGCGCGCGATGATGTTCCACGGGTACCCCGACGTCCTCGTGGACAGTGTCACGGTCGGCGCCCGATATCCCCATCGCTGGCTCGACCCCGAGCAGACAGTGTCCTCTTTGGACGATTCGGGGTGGCGGCTGGCCGAGGGTCCGGTCCTGATCCGCCCGGACGGGATCGTGGCGTGGACGGCGTGAGCTGACGCCGGACCAGCTCGCGGAACTCGGCGGTCGCGGGATGGACGCTGGTGCCCGGCCAGGCGAGGTGCACGGTCACCGGATCGGCGTCGGCGAGCGCGAGGTACTGGACGCCGGGATGCGGGTGGCTGTGGCTGGTGCCTTCGGTGGTCACACCGACCGCTTCCCCGGTGGCGACAGTGGTCAGCCACTCGTAGACGCCCGGGACCTGGAAGACGTGCGGCCGCGCGGTTTCCGGCCACAGCTCGGCCCCGGAGGTCGCCGCGGTCGAGCACAGCACGACGGACTCGTCGACGAGGTCCACCAGGCGCACGGAGTCCTTCGCGGCCAGCGGGTGGTGTTCGGGGAGGGCCACCATCCGCTCCTCCCTCATCAACGCGAGGCGGGCGAACTCGCCGCTCGGCTCGGTCCGCAGGAAGGCCACGTCGGCCTCGCCCCGGCGCAGCGATGCTTCGGGATCGTCCACGCGCCGCACCTCGATCGGGACGTCCGGCCGTCGCGCTCGCCAGGCTCGCAGCAGCGGCACGGTGTGCTTGCCGAGCATCGCCCACGCGAACGCGGCGCGCAGAGGGCGTGGCGCGGCGTCGGCTGATGCCTCCGCGAGCGCGTCGTCGAGCTGGTTGAGGATGCGGTGCGCGTGCTCCCACAGGCGTTTGCCCGCCGCGGTCAGTGCGAGGCTCCGCGTGGTGCGTTCGACCAGACGCGTACCGAGACGGCGCTCCAGCTGGTCCAATGTGCGCGAGAGCGCGGGCTGGCTGACGTGCAGCGCGATGGCCGCGTCGGTGATCGTGCCCTCGTCGCCGATCGCCGCGAGCGCCCGCAGGTGACGCACCTCAACATTCATAACCGCCAAGCATAAACACCGCGCAGACGGCATTTCACTCCCGCCGGGGACCGTCCTAGCGTCGGGCTCATGAGAATCCTGTTGATCGGCGCGACCGGGAAGCTCGGCGCGGCCGTGCACAAGACCCTGACCGGCCGCGGGCACGAGGTCCGCACGGTGGGACGCAGCGCCGGAGACCTGCGCCACGACATCACCGACCCGGCCGGGGTGGCCGCGCTCTACGCGGCGGCCGGCCCGGTCGACGCCGTGGTCAGCGCCGCGGGCGACGTTCCGTTCAAGCCGCTCGCCGACCTGGCACCCCAGGACTACCTCGCGGCCTTCCGCGGCAAGGTGGTCAGCCAGATCGACCTCGTGCGCCAGGGCGTCGCGCACGTCGCCGAGCGCGGCTCCTTCACGTTGATCACCGGCGTGCTCAGCCGTGAACCGGTCCCGACCGGCGCCGCGGCGTCGATGGCCAACGGCGCGGTCGAGGCGTTCGTGCGCGCCGCGGCCATCGAGATCGCCCCGCAGCGCATCAACGCCGTCAGCCCCTCCGTGTTCACCGAGAGCCTTGCCGACTACAGCGACTACTTCCCGGGGATGCCGCCCGTGGACCTCGCCGACGTCGCCCAGGCCTACGTCCGCTCCGTGGAGGGCGCGCAGACCGGCCAGGTCTACGAACTCCCCTGACCACGGCTCACCGGACCGGTGAACGGCGTTCGATCAGCACCGTGTCGTGCCAGACCCCGTTGAGCCGGCCGATGCGTTCGCGGATGCCCACAGTGCGGTAACCGGCGGCGTGGTGCAGGGCGATGCTGGCGCGGTTCTCGGTGAAGATCGAGGTCTGCAGGGTCCACAGCCCGGCTTCGTCGGCGGCGAGAACCTGCTTGCGCAGCAAGGCTTTGCCGACGCCCCTGCCGCGCTGGCCGTCGCCGACGTAGACCGAGGTTTCGGCGACCCCGGAGTAGCACTCGCGGGCCGAGACGGGGCTGGCGGCCGCCCAGCCGACGACCTCGCCCTCGCGCTCGGCGACCCAGCGGTGACCGGGCAGCCACTTCGCGTCGAGGCTGGCGCGGCTGGGCACGGCGGTCTCGAAGGTGGCCATCCCGGTGGCGATGCCTTCGGCGTAGATGCGGCGCACCGCGGCCCAGTCGCCGGGGTCGAGGGCGCGGACGGTGATGTCGGCGGGCACGTCCTCCGGGCAGCAGGGTCGCGGGGCGAGCAGTCCCATCACGGCGTCGGCGGCGTGCGGCAGCCCGGCGCAGCAGGCCTCGTTGACCGTGACGATCGTGGCCGTGCCCTCCTTGCGGAGCCGGACGAAGCCGACGTCGGCGAGCTTGCGCACGTGGTGGGAGGTCGTGGACTGGCTGGTGCCCAGGATCTGGGTGAGCGCGCCGACCGTGACGCCCTGCGGGGTGGTGGCGACGGCGTGCAGCAGCCGGACGCGGACGGGCTCGGCGAGGCAGGCGAACCAGTCCGCGTAGGTTGCGGCCTCGGCGGCGGGCAGGACCTGGGCCTGGGGCAGCGCGATCGGCATGGCGCCGAGTGTATCGACTCGGATCGATGGTTGCATCCATCGATCCGAGTCGATACTGTGCGGCTCATCAATCGAGCTGGATCGATGAAAGGTGCCGGGATGAACGTGGTGCCCGTCGTGGTGGTCGGAGCGGGACCGGTGGGCTTGGCCGCCGCCGCGGAGCTGGTCGAGCGGGGGCTGGAGCCACTGGTGCTGGAGCGGGACGAGCGGGCGGGGGCTGCGGTGGCGCAGTGGCACCACGTGCGGCTGTTCTCCCGCTGGTCGGAGCTTGTCGCCCCGGCCGCGCGCCGGTTGCTGGAGGCAGCGGGCTGGGAACAGCCCCGTGCAGACGCCTATCCGACCGGAGCGGAGTGGGTCGAGTCGTACTTGGCGCCGCTCGCGCGGGTGCTGGGAGATCGGATCCGCTTCGGTGCCGAGGTGGTCGGCCTGGCACGGCGCGGCCGGGACCGCGTGGTCGACGCCGGGCGCGAGTCCGAGCCGCTGACCGTGCACGTCCGCACCGGCGACGGCCGCCAGGAAAGGATCACCGCGCGCGGAGTGATCGACGCGTCCGGCACGTGGACCTCGCCCAATCCGCTTGGCGGGGAAGGTCTCCCCGCGATCGGCGAGGCGGAGGCGGCGGACCGGATCGCCTATCGCGTCCCCGACCTGACCGATCCCGCGACCGCCGTGCGGTACGCGGGCAGGCACGTGGTCGTCGCGGGCAGCGGTCACTCGGCGCTGACCGCGCTCGTCGCCTTCGCCGGGCTCGCCGAGCGGGACCCGTCGACGAGGATCACCTGGCTGCTGCGACGGGGCGTGGTCGGAGCGGTCTTCGGTGGCGGCGAGGCCGATCAGCTTCCGGCGCGCGGCGCGCTGGGCTTGCGGGCGAAGGCTGCGGTGGAAGCCGGGCACATCCACGTCGTCACCGGCTTCCGCACCGAGTCCGTCACCCGGGACGAGAACGACCTTCTGGTGCTGCTGTCCTCGGAGGGCCGGCAGGTCGAAGCGGTCGACGAAGTGGTGGTGCTGGCCGGATTCCGGCCTGACCTGTCGTGGCTGTCGGAGGTGCGCCTCGCGTTGGACGCGACCTTGCAGGCGCCTGTGGGACTGGCGCCGCTGATCGACCCGAACGTGCATTCGTGCGGCACCGTCTACCCGCACGGCGTCAAGGAGCTGGCACACCCGGAGCCGAACGTGTTCCTGGCCGGGATGAAGAGCTACGGCCGCGCGCCGACCTTCCTCGCGCTGACCGGTTACGAGCAGGTCCGCTCGATCGCCGCCGCGCTCGCCGGAGATCGCGAGTCCGCCGAGCGCGTGGAGCTGGTGTTGCCCGAGACCGGGGTCTGCGGTGGTTCCGGCGTCTTCGACGAGCCCGCCGCCAACCGGAACAGCGGCTGCTGCGGAACACCCGCCGGTGTCCAGGACCTCACGCTGTCCGTGCAGGGCCAGCGCTCGTGACCGAGGTCGACGCTCTCGTGATCGGTGGCGGGCCGTCCGGGCTCGCCACCGCCCACGCCCTGCGCCACACCGGGCGTGAACCGGTCGTGCTGGAAGCCGGGCCGGAGGCGGTGGGGTCGTGGCCGTCCTACTACGACAGCCTCACCCTGTTCTCCCCGGCCCGTTTCAGCGGCCTGCCGGGCATGGTCTTCCCCGGTGATCCCGAGCACTATCCGCACCGCGACGAGGTTGTGGACTACTTGCGCCGCTACGCCAAGCACCTCGCCGTGGACATCCGCACCGGCCACCGAGCCGAGTCCGTCCACCACGACGGGCCAGGCTTTCGGGTACGACTGACCAACGGCGCCGAAGTGCGCACGCGCGTCCTGGTCGCTGCCACCGGCTCGTTCGGCCGCCCTCATCGACCGGACCTGAAATCCTTCACCGGCAAGCTTCTGCACGCCTCCGAGTACCGGGAGCCCACGCCGTTCGCGGGGCAGCGGGTCGTGGTCGTCGGCGCGGGGAACTCCGCCGTGCAGATCGGCGTCGAACTCGCCGCCCACGCCCAGGTCACCCTCGCCACCCGCAAGCCCATCCGGTTCGTCCCCCAACGCCCTCTCGGGCGGGACGCGCATTTTTGGGCCACAGCAACGGGAATCGACAGCGCTCCGGTCGGTCACCTGCTGCGCACCCCGCCGCACCAGCCGGTGCTCGACCACGGTCGCTACCGCGCGGCGCTGACCGCCGGAGCGCCGGATCAGCGGCGGCTGTTCACCGCGCTCGACGGCACCCGGGTCATTTGGCCCGACGGAAGCCGCGAGCACGTGGACACGATCATCCTGGCCACCGGCTACCGCCCCGACCTGTCCTACATCACCGCTCTCGGCGCACTCGACGGCGAAGGCAGGCCACACCAACGGCGTGGCCTGTCCACCACGCACCCGGGCTTGGGTTTCGTCGGCCTGGAGTGGCAACGCAGCCTCGCCTTGGCAACGCTGCGCGGCGTCGGCCGCGACGCCCGCTACGTGGTGTCCCGGCTGCTGGCCCGAACCTCCTAGATCGCAGCACTGAAGCGGCGCTTGGAAGTGCGTCAACGGAGGAACACCTCGGCGTCGCGTCGACCGGCGACGTTTGCCGAGTGGCATCTCGACTGGCTGGCCCATGTGGCTCCGCTGGTTCGACTCGTGAGTCGCGGCGCGGTGCCCGCCCCCGCCGATCAGGCGAGTTCGGCCAGCAGCCGCTGCACGCGGCGGTCGATCTCGTCCCGGATCGGCCGCACCTGCTCCACCGGTTTGCCCGCCGGGTCCTCCAGCTGCCAGTCCAGGTAGCGCTTGCCGGGGAAGACCGGGCACGCGTCACCGCAGCCCATCGTGATCACCACGTCGGCGGCCTGCACGGCCTCCGTGGTCAACCGCTTGGGGAACTCCTCGGACAGGTCCAAGCCGAGTTCGGCCATCACCTCCACCACCGCGGGATTGACCGACTCCGCCGGGGCGGAGCCCGCCGAGCGGACCAGCACCCGGCCCTGGGCGTGGTGGTGCAGCAGCGCGGCGGCCATCTGCGATCGCCCCGCGTTGTGCACGCAGACGAACAGCACCTCGGGAACAGCGGACACGGTGACTCCTCGATCGTCAGCGGGACACGGTGGTGAAACGGCGGCGCAGCGCCAGCGACACATGGACCAGGCCGACGAGCACGGGCACCTCGATCAGCGGGCCGACCACCCCCGCGAGGGCCTGGCCGCTGGCGGCGCCGAAGGTGGCGATGGCGACCGCGATCGCCAGCTCGAAGTTGTTGCCCGCCGCGGTGAACGCCAGCGTCGTGGTGCGCTCGTAGCCCAGCCCCAGTGCCGCGCCGAGGGCGTAGGAACCGGCCCACATCAGGGCGAAGTAGGCCAGCAGCGGCAGCGCGATCCGGGCGACGTCCAACGGGCGGCTGGTGATCTGCGCGCCTTGCAGTGCGAAGAGCACCACGATGGTGAACAGCAACCCGTACAGCGCGACCGGGCCCAGCTTCGGCAGGAACCTCGTCTCGTACCAGTCGCGGCCCCTGGCCTTCTCCCCCAGCCTGCGCGTCAGGTACCCGGCCAGCAACGGGATACCGAGGAAGATCAGCACGCTCTTGGCGATCTGCCACCCCGACACCGCCAGATCGCTCTGCGGCAACCCGAGCCACCCGGGCAGCACCGCCAGGTAGAACCAGCCCAGCAGGCCGAAGGCCAGCACCTGGAACACCGAGTTCAGCGCGACCAGCACCGCCGCGGCCTCCCGGTCACCGCACGCCAGGTCGTTCCAGATGACCACCATGGCGATGCACCGGGCCAGGCCGACGACGATCAGCCCGGTCCGGTAGGCGGGCAGGTCCGGCAGCAGCGCCCAGGCGAGCCCGAACATCAGCGCCGGGCCGAGCACCCAGTTCAGCAGCAGTGAGGACCACAGCAGCCGCCGGTCCCGGGTGACGTCGCCGAGCCGGTCGTACCGGACCTTGGCCAGCACCGGGTACATCATCACCAGCAGGCCGATCGCGATCGGCAGCGAGATCCCGTCGACCGTCACCGCGTTCAACCCGACGTCCAGTCCCGGGATCCACCGTCCGGCCAGCAGGCCCGCCGCCATCGCGGCGCCGATCCACACGGGCAGAAACCGGTCCAGCGTCGACAGCCTGCCCGGCGCGGGCACGGCCGGAGCCGGGCCGGAGGCCAGGCTCACGCCGACACCACCCGATCCTCGCCGGGCACCAGCACGGCGGACAAACGGGCCAGCACCTCGGCCGCCGCGCGGTAGTACACCCACGTGCCGCGCCGCTCGCCGGTCACCAGGCCGGCCTCGCGCAACACCTTCAGGTGGTGGGAGATCGTCGGCCCGGTCAACTCGAAGGCGTCGGTCAGATCGCACACGCACGCCTCACCCCCGGCATGCGAGGCGATCAACGACAGCAACCGCAACCGCACCGGGTCCGCCAGGGCCTTGAACATCCGCGCCAAGTCGGCCGCGTTGTCCTCGCCCAGCGGCTCGCGCGCCAGCGACGTGGAGCACGGCTCCGCCTGCTTCGACATGCGTCTACTTTGACAGCTCTCTATTTAGATGGCAATCGATTCAGCATGATCAGGACGCGGTCGGCCAGCGCACGGCCCCGTCGAAGAGCTTCACCCCCTCCGCGCTGATGCCGCCGGGGTCGAGCCCGTCATCGCTGAGGAACAGGCCGCCCCGGGTACCCCCCACCTCACCGGGTTGAGTCCTTTGTAGACGGTGGGCTCACCGGTCAGCACCGCGGCGAAGGGCGTGCCCGGGTCGGTGACGCCGACGCGCGCGGTGCGCCAGGTCTCGCCGACGTCCTGCGCCATCCCGAGATCGTCGAGGACGAACGCCTCCCACGTCAGCACGGGCACGGCCACGTCGCGGAACTTCGTGCCGATGTCGAGGAGATCACCACCAGCGCCTTGCCCTCGCCGTTGGCCGCGATCGCCCGCGCGTCAGGACGTAGCGTGCGGCCGGGGCGCCGGGCCACCCCGCCGGATCTCGCGGGCTCCCGCAGCCCGCAGCACCTGTTCGACCTCGGCCGCGGCGGAGGCCACGGGCTCGACCGTGGTCGCGGTGCAGGCGACAACGAGGGCGATCATGAGGAAGGCAGGGCGAACACGCAGGTCGAAGAAGGCAGCGGGGCGGCCGCGATTGGTCCGAACGGGCCAACCAACTGGGCCCGCAGTACAGGTTTCAGACGCCGGGGCCGAGGGCATCATCGTCCTCATGTCGTTGACCACGCTGGACGGCCGCTACGAGCTCGGCATGCTGCTGGGCCAGGGCGGCATGGCGGACGTCTTCCGCGCCGTCGACACCGTTCTGGGCCGGGACGTCGCGGTGAAGATCTTCCGAGGTGGCTCTGGCTCGGTGGACCGCGCGCGGTTCCTGGCCGAGTGCCATCTGTCGGCCGGGCTGCACCACCCGAACCTCGTCACGGTCTACGACGCGGGCACGGACAACGGCCGGGACTACCTCGTGATGCGGCTGATCGAGGGCAAGACGCTGGCGGACAAGCTGGACTGGGGCGCCCTGGAGGCCAGCTGGGTGTGCGAGGTCGGCGCCGTGGTCGCCCAGGCGCTCGCCCACGTCCACGCCAGCGGCGTCGTGCACCGCGACATCAAGCCCTCGAACATCCTGCTCGGGCAGGGCGAGGTCCCCTACCTCGCCGACTTCGGCATCGCACTGCCCTCGGGCGCCCGGCGGCTCACCAAGGGCGGCCAGTTCCTGGGCACGATCGCCTACACCGCCCCCGAGCAGATCCAGGGCGCACAGGCGACGGCCGCGGCGGACGTCTACGCCTTCGGGCTCGTCCTGCTGGAAGCACTGACCGGGCGCGTGGAGTTCGACGGGCCGGAGTCGGCCGCTGCCGTCGCCAAGCTCAACCGCGCCCCGGAGATCCCGGACACGATCCCGGATGGCGTCGCCGCGGTTCTCAAGGCGATGCTCTCCGAGGACCCCGCACGGCGGCCGACGGCCGCGAGCTGCGCGGAACTGCTGCGCGCGGCGGCGGCGGGCGAGGCCCCGGAGGTCACGATCCCACCGGTCACCACTCCCGAGCCGATCACCGAACGGATCACCGAACGGATCACCCGGCGCCGGCGCGTCCGGCCCGCCTACCTCGTCGCGGGTGGAGCGGCGATCGCCGCGGCGGTGCTGCTGTTCCCTGCCAGCGTGCTGGACGCCGGATCGCCGCGCTCGGAGAACGGCAAGGCCGGCGAGCCCACGACGACAACGGTTCCACCGCAGGCGCCTCCGGCGGTACCGAGCACCCGGCCCCTCCAGCCCGCACCGCCCGGCCCGCCGATCACCGGACAGCCACCGGCCCCGATCACCCGCGAAGTCGTGTTGGTTCCGCAACCCCAGCCGCAACAGCCCAAGGACAGGAAGCCGCCGAAGAACCCTCCGGACAACGGCGGCAAGGGCGGTGACGGCGGCGGCAAGCGGCCGGGGCCGGGGGACAAGGGGGGACCCGGACGAGAGCCTTGATCGGGCTCAGACGCCGTGGCCGCGAAACCGGTCCAGGACGACCTCGACCGCGGCGGCAGGGGTCGGACCCGCGGGGAGTGCGGCGCGGATGATCCTGGTCAGACCGGGTGTGATCGGCCGGACCACCACGCCGTCGCGCTCGTCCACGGCCAGCGCCGGAAGCGCCGCGACGGCCAGTCCGAGACGGACGTGGTCGAGCAGCAGCGGATAGCTTCCGTAGTGCCCGGCGATCTCCGGCTCGAACCCGGCTTGGCGGCAGCGCCTGAGCACCAGGTCCGACAGGTAGCACGCGGGCCGGTCCATCACCCACCGCTCCCCCGCCATCGAGCCGAGTTCCAGTACGTCCTCCTCGGCGCGCGGATGTCCTTGCGGCAGAACGAGAACGACCGGGTCGCTGCCCAGCGGCACGTACCGCACCTGCGGATCGACGGGAAGCCAGCCGTCGGCGAAGTCGTAGACCACGGCGAGGTCGACCTCGCCACGTCGCAGCATCCGCAGGCTCTCGTGCGGCTCCAGCTCGGTCACGGTGATCCGCAGCCGGGGATGCGTGCGGTTCAGCTCGGCCGCGACGGGCAGGACGACCGCGCGCAGCGCGCTGGAGAAGGCGGCGACGCGCACCTCCCCGACCGGCTCGGTGCGGCGCTCGGTCAGGTCCGCCTCGGCCGCCTCGATCGAGCGCAGGATCTGCCGGGCGTGCGCGGCCAGGCGCAGCCCGGCGGGCGTCAGGCTCACCCGTCGCCCGTGCTGCTCCAGCAGCGTCGCGCGCGCTTCCTGTTGCAGCACGGACAGTTGCTGGGACACCGAGGACGGGCTCATCGCCAGCGCCTCGGCGACGGCGCGGATGGTGCCCAGGCTCTCCAGCTGGACCAGCAGGCGCAGGCGCCACGGGCTGAGCACTCGCACCTCCGGAATGTTCGGCTCTTCCGAACAGGCTAAGCATAAATCATCGATGGACCCGCACGGTCGGCTCGACCTAGCGTGAGGCGCATGGCGAACACGTTCTGGGCGGATGTCGACCGCCACGTCCTCCGCTACGGCGGCGGCTTCACCCCGGAGATCATCGACCGGGCCGAGGGCAGCCACGTGGTCACCGAGGACGGGCGGCGCATCCTGGACTTCACCTCGGGGCAGATGAGCGCGATCCTCGGCCACGGTCACCCGGAGATCGTCGCCACCGTGCGCGAGGGCGTCGCCAGGCTCGACCACCTCTACAGCGGCATGCTCTCCCGGCCGGTGGTCGAGCTCTCCCGGCGCCTCGCCGGGACGCTGCCGGAGCCGCTGGAGAAGGTCCTGCTGCTGTCGACCGGCGCGGAGTCCAACGAGGCCGCGATCCGCCTCGCCAAACTGGTGACGGGCAAGTTCGAGATCGTCTCGTTCAGCCGGTCCTGGCACGGCATGACCCAGGCCGCGGTGAACGCCACCTACAGCGCGAGCCGCCACGGCTACGGCCCCGCGGTGCCCGGCAACATCGCGATCCCCACACCCAACCCCTACCGCCCGGACTTCCTCACCGCCGGCGGTGAACTGGACTGGCGGCGCCAGCTGGACCACGCCTTCGACCTCGTCGACGCCCAGTCGGTCGGCAGCCTCGCCGCGTGCATCGTCGAGCCGATCATCAGCTCCGGCGGTCTGATCGTCCCGCCGGAGGGCTACCTCGCGGCGCTGCGGGCGAAGTGCCGCGAACGGGAGATGCTGCTCATCCTCGACGAGGCGCAGACCGGCCTGTGCCGCACCGGCGACTGGTACGCCTTCCAGTCCTCCGGCGTCGTGCCGGACATCCTCACGCTCTCCAAGACCCTCGGCGCGGGCCTGCCCCTCGCCGCGGTGATCACCAGTGCGGAGATCGAGGAACGCGCGCACGAACGCGGATTCCTCTTCTACACCACGCATGTCTCCGATCCGCTCGTCGCGGCGGTCGGCAACACCGTCCTCGACGTGCTGGAGCGCGACGACATGGCCGCGCGCGTGCGGACCTCCGGCGCCCAGCTGCGCGAGGGCCTGGAGAAGCTGCACACCAAGCACGAGATCGTCGGTGACGTCCGGGGGCGCGGCCTGCTCCAGGGCATCGAGCTGGTGATCGACCGCGAGACCAAGCGGGGCTCCGATGCGCTGGGCGGCTGGGTGACGCGTCGCTGCCTCGAACTGGGACTGCACATGAACGTCGTCCAGCTGCCGGGCATGGGCGGGGTCTTCCGCATCGCACCGCCGCTGACGAGCACGGAGGAGGAACTGGCCGAGGGACTGCGGATCCTGGACCAGGCGCTCACCGAGGCACCGCTCGCGGAGTTCGCCTGACACTCCGATTGTGGCCGAAAAGGCCATGTGCACACGCCCGTCGATCTAGGGTCGCGGGGTGCTGAAGAACAACGACAGAGATCCGGCCCTGCCCGCGTTGACGGTGAACCAGGCGCGAATGCTGCGGGTGCTCGTGAAGAGCACCATGACCCGCGCCGGGCGCGACGTGACGGTGCACGCCGATCACGTGGTGGACTCCGACGACAGCGAGTACGGCCTGGATTCGTTGTCCCGCACCGTCCGCGACCTCCCGGTGAAGGACTGGCCGGCGGCGGTCGAGCGCCACATCTCGACCATGCAGGCCGCGATGCGGGGGCCGGACGAGTTCGACGTGCCCACTGCGGACCTGCTCGACCGCACCTACCTCCGGCTCTACGACGCCGCGGGGTTACCGCCGGTCGACTGGCTGAGCTACGCGCGCGAGCCCTTCCCCGGCGTGCGCGAGCTGCTGGCACTGGACCTGCCGGACACCGTGTCGATGTTCAACGACGACCGCGTCGAGCGGCACGGGCTGGACGTCCTGCGCGAGGCGGGTCTGCGCAATCTGCGCCAGGTGACGCCCGATCAGCACACGGTCTACGACGGCGTGCAGATCCTGATGGGCTCGGTGTACATGGCATCGACCGCCCTCGTCCTCGACGACGTGATCCGGCGCACCACGGGTGAGCAGGACCTGCCCAACGGAGTGCTGGTCGCGATGCCGTTCCGCAACCAGCTGCTCTACCACGTGCCGCGCGACCACGGCATCATCGAGTCGCTCAACGCCATGGCGAGCTTGGCGCTCAACGGCTTCGCCGACGAGGTCGGTCCCATCAGCCCGTACGTCTACTGGTGGGACAACGGCGTCTTCCAGCAGCTGACCAAGCACGACGAGCAGGAGAAGACGATCGAGGTGCACGTGGACGGCGGGTTCGCCGAGGTGTTCCGCCGCCTCGTGCCCTAGCGCCCGCTCAGGAGGCGGTGGCGACCTTCCACAGGTACCCGTCGGGATCGCTGAAATAGCCGGAGCACCCGCCCCAGTCGGCGGCGACGGCGGCGTTGACCACGGTGCCACCGGCGGCGTGCCCTCGCCGAGACCGCACGTGACGAAGCCCGGGTGGTCCTGCTGGAGGGCGCACCCCAGGCCCTCCACGGAGAACTTCTTGGCGCGCTCGACGTCCTTGACGCCCGACATGATGGTGCTGACCTGCAACGTGATGTCCACGCCCGCAGACGCTGGGCGCCGCCGGGTGCGGGTGCTTCTCGATTCCTGACGGGTCAGCCGTCCTCCGGTTCACGGCGGACGACCAGCACCGCGACGTCGTCGGTAGAGGCCCGGTCCCCGACAAGCGACGCCATGATCCGGGCGCAGGTGTCCTCCGCGGGCGCCGTGGACACGGCACCGCGCAGCAGCTCCAGACGGCTGTCCAGGTCCACCCCGCGCCGCTCCACCAGCCCGTCGGTGTACAGCACGATCAGCCCGCCGGGCGGCAGGTCGACCACGGCGCCCTCGCGACCGGTGACCGCCAGGTTGTAGCCGACCGGCGGGCCCACCTTGGCCTCGACGAACCCGGTGTCCTGCCCGGGCTGGGCGAGCACCGCCGGGAGGTGACCGGCCAGGGCCAGCTCCACGCGCCCGGACACCGGGTCGATGACCGCGTAGGTGACCGTGGCCATCGTGCGGTCCTCGAAGTGGCTCGCCTTGCGGTCGAGCTTGCCGAGCACGACCGCCGGGTCGCTGAACTCCAGCGCGTAGGCGCGCAGCGCGCTGCGCAGGCGGCCCATCACGATCGCGGCGGGCAGGCCGCTGCCCACCACGTCGCCGATCACCAGGCCGATGCGCCCGTCGGGGAGGTCGAACACGTCGTACCAGTCCCCGCCGACGCTGCTGCCCGAACCCGGCACGTAGCGCGCGGCCATCTGCCAGCCCTCGAAGACCGGAAGGCGCGAGGGCAGGAGGCTGTCCTGGAGCATGGCCGCCGCGGCCTGTTCCGACCGCGCCCGGGAGGCGTGCGCCGCCATCGCCAGCCGGTCCGCGACGAGCTGCAGCAGGTCGATCTCCTCGTCGGTGAACTCGCGCGGCACCGTGCTGCCGACGTGCAGCACGCCGGTGAGCTCACCCTGGTGAGCCACCATCGGCACGCCGAGCAGGACCCTCAGGCCCCGCTCCCACAGCAGCGGGTTGACCACCGTGGACCTGTCGACGTGCTCGATCCGCACCGGCTCCCGGAGCGCCGCGACCCGGCCGGCGAAGCCCGCGCCGATCCGGATCCGCACGCCCTGGAAGACCTCCTCCTCCAGACCGCAGGTGGCCCGCGCCACCAGCTGCTCACCGCTGTGGTCCACCAGCAGGACGGTGATGGTGTCGACCTCGAACAGCGCACGCACCCGGGGCAGCAGGACGTCGAAGAGCTTCTCCAGCTCGAGCTCCCTGAGCGCGCTGTCGGTGATCGTCTCCAACACGCGCAACCGCATGCCTGAGCTTCGGGTATCGCCCATCCGCCTGCTCCGTCCCCGTCCGCCGTAGGCACAGAGTCAACAGCACGACCGGGCGGGCGGGCCACACGAGTCCCGCTCAGCGCCTCGGGTCGAACGTCCAGACGGCGCGCGGGCCGGGGCCGACAGCGAGCGTGGACCGGCCGAGCCGCTCCTCGTGGCGGTGTGCGACGGCGCGGTTGAGGGACATGTCCACCTGGCGCAGGCCCACCTCTTCCCGCGGGGCGACATCGAGCCGGATCGTGGTCCCGCCACGCTGCGCGACGATGCCGCCGCCCGCGACGGGGTGCGGGACGAAGCCTCCTGCCCGCAGCAGCGGCACGGTGTTGGCGAGATCGCGTTCGGTGATCGCGATCCGGATGCCGGTCACGTCCCGCAGGAGGTGCTTCTCGTAGTCGTCGGAGAGGTAGCGCTCCCTTCCGACGTCACCGGGGAAAGCGGCCGGTTCGGTCTTGCTCCGCGGGTCGGCGAAGTACTCGGGCCGGTACTCCATCCCCCAGGCGCCGAACGCGTCGTACTGGGCGCTGGTGAAGACGCCGTCGAACCACGGAACCGGCACGCCGTCGCCGAAGTCCCGGGTCTGCCTGAACACCACCGGATCGGTGATTCCCTGTTCCCGCAAGCGGTTCAGCACCGTCGGCAGGTCACCCGCGCGCTCGGCCGACACGGCCAGCCCGGCGCGTCCGATGGTCCCGTCCTGACCGGGCAGGTCACCGACGCCGAACACCTCGAGGTAGGTTTCCCGGCCCATCAGGTAGCGACCGGTCCACTTCGATCCGCCCGCGCCGGTGGTGGTGCGCACCTGGAAGTTCGCGAAGGTGCGCAGGTACGCCGAATGCTCGACCGCGTCGGCGGTCTCGCGGTCAAACACCCCGTAGGCGTGGTTGGAGAACAGCAACTGCCGACCTGCGACGGCCGCGCTCGCGAGGCTCCCGACGAGGGAGAGCGCGAGGGCTGCGGCCACGACCACGAACGTCCGCGACATCCGACGAATCACCATGCGGGCGAGCATAAGCAGGCAGAGGTCGCGCTCATCGCCGTTTTCCCCGAAACGACCTGCCTGCCGGCAAGACGGACCGCAGCACGGGGACGCGGAACTGATGACGAGCCGTGACGGACCTGGTGCCGCGGTCCTTCGAGCCTTCCGACGGCGCCGCCTTCGCCGCCGGTGATCCCTCGCTCGACTTCGGCATCCACGAGGCGGGAGTCCTGGTCGGCAGCGTCACCCTCGTGCTGGGCGAGTCGCCGAAGTACGGGCTCGGCTATCTGCTCGCCGAGAACGCGTGGGGCGTCGCGACGATCGCCGTGCGCACCTCGCCGCGACGGACCTGTTCGCCGGGGTCGCCCACGGCAACGCCAGGAGCGTGGCCGTCCTGCTACGCCTCGGGTTCAGCCGCGTGGCGAGCTTCGACGACTACGACCGCTACCACCTCGACCTGGTGCGCTGCTCGGGTATCCGCCAGGTCCTCGGGTGATACCAGTGCCGGTGCAGGAGCTTGTAGCCGGGGCGCAACGCCGACGCGAACGCCAAGGCGGTGATGGCGCACAGGGTCAGCACGAGCGCGTTGTTGCCGGTCTCGGCGCTGAGGGTGAGCACGCCGTACTCGCCGATCAGGAACGTGCTGTGCAGCGCCCAGCAGACGGCGGCGGTGGGCAGGGCGGCCCGGTATGTCGACAGCACGGCGATGCTGTCCACGATGACGACCATCGCCAGGAACGACAACGGTGCCGCTTCGATGGTGGCGAGCACGCCGGTCACCAGCAGTGCGAGCGCCGCGCCGAGCGGGAAGCCGAACGCCGCCGGGATCGGCAGGCGGGATCGTCGCATGCCTGCCAGTGAAGCGGCTCGGCCTCCGGCGAGGCAAGACCACCCGGCAAAGATCGTGATCATGGGAGACTGGCCGGGTGTTCGCCGAGGACGTCGTGGGGGTGGCCACCGATCCCGAGGTGGCGCTGTTCGTCGCGCGCACCGAGGGCCCCGGGACGGGACGCTGCTGGTGGTCCACGGCTGCCCCGACTGGGACCACAGCTACCTGCGCGATCCCCTCGCGGAGCTGGCCGGGCGCTGTCGGCTGATCATGCCGGAGCTGCCGGCGGACCAGGAACGACGAGCCGCTGCTGATCCACCCGGTCGGCACCTGGGCCAACCGCCCACCGCGAAGACGCGGATCGCCAACTACTTCCTCGCCGCCGACTACGTGCGCAACGACATCGACCTGGCCACCATGGAGGGCGCCAACGAGGCAGCGCGGGAGGCGGTCAACGCCCTGCTCGACGCGTCCGGACGCTGTACCGGCCGCCGGAGTTCGAACTGCTCAAGGTTCATGACGGCGTGAACTACGGCTTGGGGCTGCCCAACGTGTTCGACCTCTTGTAGCCGACCAGAGCGGTGATCACGGCCTGGAGCCGCGCGCGGACGTCGGCCGCTCCGGTGAGCACCAGGTGGTGGAACGCACCGACGAGCGCGAGGGCCAGCGCCTCCGGCTCGGCCGTGGCGGCGATCCTGCCCAGCCGCTGTTCGGCCGCGAGGTAGGCCGCGGCGGCGTGCTCGACGGCGCCGAGACCGGCCGTCCGATCGCCGAGCACGGCCTGCACGCGCCCGGCCAGTTCCGGCCGTGCGACAAGGAGTTTGACCAGCGTGCCGACAGCGGGCAGCGGCGTCGCGGTGATCGCGTCGCAGAGGTTGTCCACGACGCTCCCCTTTCCGGACCGGTCCGCCAGCGCCCCGGCTCCCGCGGAGACCAGGAAGGCGCGGTCGACGGCATAGGCGGCCAGGAAGTCGTCGAGGTCGGCGAAGTGCGCGTGCAGCAGCCCGGTCGCGACACCGGCCTCGGCCGTGACCGAGCGGCCGCTGAGCCTGCCCGGCCCGTCCCGGGCGATCACCCGCTCGACGGCGGCGAACAGCTGCTGCCGGACCTCCGGGATGGCGACACCTCTGGGCACGCGCCGAGTCTACGGGACTTGCACCCAGTATGAGCACGTGTTCATACTCAGTTTGAACACGCGTTCATACTTGGAGGAGCGACAGTGACGGAAGACAGGCGAGCGGTCGTCGCGGGCGCCGGGATCGCCGGGTTGGCCACGGCACTGCGGCTGCACCGGTCCGGCTGGCAGGTGCTCGTGGTCGAGCGCGCCCCGGGCCGCCGCAGCAGTGGCTACATGGTGAACCTGGTCGGGCAGGGCTACGACGCGGTGGAGCACCTGGGCTTGCTGCCCGCGCTCGCCCCCCGGGATCTGGGGATGTTCACCTCGATCCTGGTGAAGGCCGATGGCAGGAAGAAGTTCACGGTGCCCGCCGCGCTCGCGCAGGCGGCGGTGGGATCGCGGGCGCTCACCGTGTTCCGCGGCGACCTGGAATCCGTGCTGTACGAGGCTGTGCACGAGCACGTCGAGATCCGGTTCGGCACGACAGTGCGCGCTGTCGCCCAGGACGCTGACGGCGTCGAGGTGGGGCTCAGCGACGGCACGTCCGTTCGCGCCGATCTTCTCGTCGGGGCCGATGGCCTGCACTCCGGCGTGCGCGAGGTCGTGTTCGGCCCGGAATCCGAGTTCCGCGCAGACATGCACCACTTGGTGGGGGCCTTCCCGCTCGACCGGGTTCCGCAGGATGTGCCGGAAGGTGCTGGCACCACGTTCATCGGCCCGGGGCGCACGGCGGCGGTGATGAACCTCGGTCCCGAGCGCTCTTCGGCGTTCTTCACCTACCGCAGCGCCGATCCGGCTGAACTGGCGAAGGGACCTGCGCAGGCCCTCTCCGACGCTTTCGGGGATCTGGGCGGCGGCGTGCCCGACGCGCTTCGCCAGCTGGCGGCGAACCCGAGCGGTGCGTACTTCGACTCCGTCAGCCAGGTCGTGATGGACACCTGGAGCCGGGGCCGGGTCGTGCTGCTCGGTGATTCCGCCTGGTGCGTGACGTTGTTCGCCGGTTACGGCGCGGCCCTCGCGCTCAGCGGAGCGGATCAGCTCGGCGTCGCCTTGGCGGACAACGACATCCCGGCGGCGCTGACTCGCTGGCAGGCTCAGCTCCGCCCGGAGGTCGCCAAGCGGCAAGCGTTGGCACGCAGGGGAATGAGCCAGTTCGCACCGCCGACGAAGGCGCACGTGTTCGCGAACGACCTGATGATCCGCGCCATCCGGCTGCCCGGGCTGCGCGGCCTCGTCCGGCGCTCCGTCGAACGCGCGAACCGGTGAGAGCTCACACCTTCCACTGTGGACGGTTGAGCGTGCGGGAGAAGGCGATCGCCTGACCGACCAGGCCGACGACGGCGATCCACAGCACGGTCCGGTTCCCCAGTGCGTCGGCCAGCGCTCCGCCCAGTGGCGCACCGATCACGATCATGCCCCGGTTCAGCGAGCGCATCGTCGCGTTCGCACGGCCCAGCAACCGTTCCGGGGTCACGGTCTGCCGGTAGCCCATCTCCACCGGCCCGTCCAAGCCGAGGGAGAACCCGAAGAGGAACTGGGCGGCGCAGAGCAGGACCAGGCCGGTGGTCCCGTTCGTCGCCATCGGGATCAGCGCGTACGCCACCGGGGTGAGCCAGCGACCGATGACGAGGACGGGGGCGACTCCCAGCAGTCGACCGGCTCGGTCGGACAACGACGCGCCGAGGAGACCGCCGACACCTCCCAGTGCATAGGTGGTGCCGAGTGCGACCGCGTCGAAGCCGAGCTCGTCGAGCACGAAGAACGTCGAGACGGTGCTGACCATGCCGGTGCACAGGAACCACACATGCGACGTGACCGTGAGCGGGGAGAGCGTCGGGTGCCGGTACACCCACGACAGTCCCTCCCGCACCTCGCGGCGGAGGTCACGGGACTCGGCGGGTTCGAACCGTTCTTGCGTGCGCAACGTGGCGAGCACAAGCCCGGAAACGAGGTAGGAGACCGCGTCGACCACGATCGCCACGGGGGCACCGACCACTTTGACCAGCCAACCGGCGAGCATGGGTCCCGCGGATTGTGCCACCGCCCTGGTCTGTTCCATCCGCGCATTGGCGGTGGTGAGCAGCGCCGTGGGGACGAGCTGCGGCAGGAAGGACTGGTGCGCCGCGTCGTAGATCAGCGACAGCGCCCCGAACACGGTCACCAGAACGACGAGCGTCGGCATGTCGAGCAGCCCCGCCATGCCCAGCGACGGGATCAGCCCGAGCACCACGGCTCGGGCGAGATCCGTTCCGACGAGGAGCGGGCGACGGCGCCACCGGTCCACCAGTACTCCGGCGAACAGTCCGAACACCAGGTACGGCACCCAGCGCGCGGCGCCGAGCACGCCGAGTTCCGTCGCGCTGGCGTTCAGGTGCACGACGGCGAGCACCTGAAGGGCCAGCGTGGTCACATACGTCCCGACCAGCGACACCGTGTCGGCTGCCCAGAACCGGGCGAACCCCGGCTGGTCGATCACGCGAATGCTGTCATCCCCCTAGCGACAGGTCCTCCAGCGGCAACGACCGCAGGAAGGACTCGGCGTCGAAAAGCTCCCCGGCGGTGACGGTACCTGTCATCCGCGCGTCACCGGACAGGATCCGCGATGCGGCCTCGATCACGATCGGCGCGGTGAAGGCGTAGATGTCGCGACCGCGCGCGGACACCCGCCGCTCCTCGTCGCCGCGCCGCACGACGACGTCGACCACGAAGATCTGGGCGGAGCGACCGCTGGCGTCGGCCGCCTTGGGTGCCTCGGGCGACGGGGCGCTGAGGTCCTTCAGCGGCGCGGTGTTCACGTAGGTGTTGATGCGCGGCGCATCGAGGTGCTGGGCGATGGTGATCACGTCGGTGGTGGAGAACTCCCCCACGACCTCCTGGGTCCCGAACGGTTCGGGGAACGTCCACGTCGACTTCGGCTGCGGCACGTCCCCGGGGACGACGCTCAGGTGGTTGTCGGCGAACACGACTCGCCGCCCGGCCCGCCGCGCGCCCGCGAGCAGGGTCCCGCGAGTCGGGTGCCAGCTGTCGAGGGCGACCGCGACCGAGACCTCGTCGGCGGTCGACCAGTCCCCCATCGCGGCGGTGGCGAGCAGGTCGCCGAGTGCTCCGTAGAACGCCATCACCGGCGCGATGACGATGCCCGCCGCCTTGACCCGCGGGTCTTCCCGGTAGGTCGTGAAGGTGTCGATCGCGACCAGGGTCTCGCCGGTGACGTCGAGGTAGTGGATTCCGGCGCGCAGCGCGGCCTCGATCAGTGGCGGCGCGGTCTCCGCGAACGGCCCGGCGCAGTTGATCACCGCGTCGGCACCCGCCAGCGCGCGGTCCAGCGAGGCCGGATCGTCGGCGGTGGCGACCCGCGCCTCCAGGTCACCGGCCACCTCGGTCAGCTTCGCCGCGTCGCGCCCGGACAGGATCGGCGTCCACCCGCGCTCCAGCAGCTCCGCCGTCACGAACCGGGCGGTGTGCCCGTAGGCGCCGAACACCGCGATCACCGGCTTCGTCATCGCTTCTCCTCTGTCGTGGACCTGTCTGTGATGACGAGAATGTTGCTGGTCAGAGACCTGGAGGAACACCGTTCAGGGCGTCACCGTGCGCTAGGTTCGCGTCATGCGTCCCCATCGCGTCGTCATGGCCGTCACCGAGGGCATGCCGATCTTCGAGGCGGCGGTGCCGTGCCAGGTCTTCGGCGTGGACCGGCCGCACCTGGCCGATCCGTGGTACCGGTTCTCCGTCGTGCCGGTCGGGCCCGGGCCGGTGCGGCTGAGCCCGGGGTTCGCCCTCGGCCCTGCCGATGACGGGTGGGACCTCGACTCGACGGACACGCTCGTCGTCCCGGCCTGCGAGAACGTGCACGACGCCCCACCGGCGCAGCTGGTGGGGGTGGTCCGGGAAGCCCACGAGCGCGGCATCCGCATCCTGTCGATCTGCTCCGGTGCCTTCGTCCTCGCCGCGGCCGGGGTGCTCGACGGGCGCCGGGCCACCACGCACTGGTTGCACGCGGACGAGCTGAGCCGGCGCTATCCGGCGGTCCGCGTCGACCCGACCGTGCTCTACGTCGAAGACGCGAACGTGATCACCTCGGCCGGGACGGTGGCCGGGATCGACGCCTGCCTGCACGTGGTGCGCATCGATCACGGCGCGGCGGTCGCGGCTGAGCTGGCACGCCGCCTGGTCACCCCTCCGCACCGCGACGGCGGGCAGTCCCAGTACCACCGCCCGGCAGCTCCGGCGATCCGCGAGGACTGGCTGGCCCCGTTGCTGGCCTGGACCGACGAGCACCTGCACCTGCCGCTGTCCAACGCCGACCTGGCCGCACGGGCCAACGTCAGCGTGCGCACGGTCGAGCGCAGGTTCGCCGAAGCGCTCGGGATGTCGCCGTTGCAGTGGTTGTTGCAGCAACGCGTGCGGCGGGCCCAGCAGTTCCTGGAGACCAGCGACCGGCCCGTCGGCTGGATCGCCGACACGTGCGGGTTCGGCGGGGCGGCCAGCCTGCGCGCGCACTTCGCCAGGATCGTCGGGGTGTCACCGACCACGTACCGCAGGTCCTTCCACGAGCGCGCCGACGCCGCGCGCATCGCCAGCTGACCGACACGGTCACTTGACCTCGCCGATGATCTGGAGCTGTTCGAGGCCGTTGATGATCAGGTCGACGCCGAGCGCGGCGAGGAGCACGCCGAGGATGCGCACGAGCACCCAGGTGTAGGTCATCTTCACGTAGCGCAGCAGGATGCCGAGCACCAGGATCGCCACGAGGTCGAGCGCGATGACGGCGGAGTAGGCCCCGGCGAGGACGAAGCTCGACGGCAGGGTGCTCGCGTCGGCCATCAGGAACAGGTAGGCCACCGCGACGGGGTTGGCGTAGTACGCGGTGGCCAGCTCGTGCGTGCCGCCGGTGCGGTCGACGTGCGGCTCCTGCTTGCGGTCGAGAACCAGGTCGAGCGCGTGCACGAACAGGATCACCCCGCTCGCCAGCACGAGCGCGCCGCCGCTGATGTGGAACACCTGGACGAGCAGCCGCCCGGCCACGATCACGAACAGGCCGGTGCCGAGCGCGATCGCCGTGGTGGTCAGCGCGACGCGCCAGCGGCGCCGGGAGTCGGCGTGCTCGGTGTCGCTGACGAACGCCAGCAGGATCTTCGGCGGGCCGACGACGGCGACGAGAATGCTGAACGCCTCGACAAAGGTCATGGCGGCAATGATCAAGCCGGGGCGGCCGCTCCGCCATCGGAGTCCCCCAGCTCCGTGACCAGCGTCGACGACACGTGCCCCAGCCCCGGCGAGGTGGGCAGGAAGACCGTGCGGACGCCGGCGACGGCGAGGTTCATCTCCGCCATGCTCAGCTCCTGGGCCACGTCGGCGTGCGTGCGGACGCCGCGCACGAGCACGTCCGCGCCGACCTTCCGGCAGTAGTCGACGAGCAGCCCGTCCCAGGAGTCGACGGTGACCCGGGGATGGCTCAGCTCCTCGCGCAGCATGGCCACGCGCCGGGGAATCGGGTGCCGCCCCTCCTTGGCCGGGTTCACCGCGACCAGCGCGATCACCCGGTCGAACAGCCCGGCGGCACGGATGATCACGTCGAGGTGCCCGGGGGTCACGGGGTCGAACGAACCCGCGCACACCGCCAGCGTCGCTTGCTCCCTCACGAGGTGAGCATAGTGACGGCTAAGGTACGCAGAGTGCGCACGGGTGACTTAGTGGGCGGGCGTTACCAGCTCGAAGACGCCAGGGGTGGCGGCGCGGGCGGGCTCGTCTGGACCGCGTTCGACCGCAAGCTCAAGCGCATGGTCGCGCTCAAGCGCCCGCACACGATGGCCGGCGCAGCCGACCGCGCGCAGTTCCGGCGGGAGGCGGAGAACGCCGCCCAGGTGCAGCACCCCAACGCGATCTCGGTGTTCGACACGATCGACGGCGACGAGTGCTGGCTGGTGATGGAGCACCTGCCGACCGACAGCCTCGACAAGATCCTCGCCGAGCACGGGACGCTGCCGCCGCTCCGGGTGGCGCGGATCGGCGTGCAGATCGCCGCGGCGCTGGCGGCCGTGCACGCCAAGAAGATCGTGCACCGGGACGTCAAGCCGGGCAACATCCTGGTCACCGGGGACGATCTGGCGAAGCTGACCGACTTCGGCATCTCGATCTGGTGCGAGGTGACCGGGACCGACGACGGGCGGATCACCGGAACACCGGCCTTCATGGCACCCGAGGTGGCGGCGGGCCGCGCGGCCACGGCGGCCTCGGACGTGTTCTCGCTCGGCGCGACGCTGTTCGCCGCGTTGGAAGGCACTCCGCCGTTCGGCAAGGGCGAGGCCGCCGTGGTGCTGGCGCGCGCCCGCGAGGGCCGGACCGAGCCGATGGCCGCCTCGGGCCCGCTGGCCGAGGTGATCACGCGGATGCTTGAGCGCAACCCGAGGAAGCGGCCGAACGCCGACGAGGTGCGGCAGCGGCTCCGGGAGATCGTCGGCGACTGGGAGCCCGCGGCCCCGCAAGCCCCTCGGGTTCCGTTGGCGCGGCGGCGGCCGGTTCTCCTCGCCGCGGCCGTCGTCATCGCAACAGCGGCGGTTTTCCTTGCGACACAGAGCAACTCGGCGCCGACCGCGGTCACGGGCCTGATCGGCGAGGAGCGCACGGCCGACCCGTGCTCGCTGGTCAAGCTCTCGGTCTTCCGCGATTTCGGACCGCCGGAGATGAAGACGAACTACGGCAACTTCAACCGCTGCGACGTCCTCGTCGACGTCGGCCGGGAGGAGAAGCTGGACGTCGAGGTGCAGCTGGTCAAGCGGGCGTCGCAGACCGGGCAGAAGGAATGGCGCGTCATCGCCGGGAACCCGTTCGACGTCCTGGAGGCACCGTCGGACGAGACCGAGTGCAACCGTCTGGTGCGGGTGGACGAGACCTACGGCGTGCGGGTGTCGGCGAAGCTGCCCAACTCCCCCAGGAATCTGTGCGAGGTCGCCGACGTCGCCGTGGAGACCGTGCGCGAAGTCCTCAAGCAGGGTCCGATCCCCCGGCGCGCCAAGGACTTCCCGCCCGACTCGCTGGCGCGGGTGAACGCGTGCGAGCTGCTGCCCGCCTCCGCGCTGGCCCACCTGGAGGGGATGAACCCCGGGGTGGACGTGTTCGGGGACTGGTCGTGCAAGTGGTTCACCGCGGTCACCAGGACCGAGGTGCACCTGCGCTACGACCAGCACGCCGCGATGGACTCGATCAAGGGCCGGGCGAAGCGCCTCGGCGGCCACGAGGCATACGTGGAACTCGACACGCACTCCGGTCAGACGTGCACGGTGCAGGTGCCGTACCGGCCGCGGAACTCGACCACCGCGCGCGCCCACGTCGACGTGATGCGGCTGACCGTCCGGGGCGACCGCCAGGGTCCGGAACTGTGCCCGGAGGCAGAGCGGTTGGCCACCACAGCGGCGACCAACCTGCACCGCTAGCGCCTTGCGCGTGTCCTGCAAGCAGGACTTTCCCAGAACGGTGCGGGTTCGGCGATGGGTTCGAGTTCGGTCTCGATCACCTTGCCACTCGGCGTAGTCCACGCATGCGTCCCGTCCGCCCGGTTCTCGCACGTCCAGCTGGAGTGGGTCTTCATCCGATGGTGATGCCTGCACTTCGGCCGCAGATTCGCGACCGTGGTGTTGCTGCCATCGAACGGGCAACAATGATCCAGGTCGCAGCGGTGCGCCGGTTGGTTGCAGCCGACCATCGTGCACGTCGGATACCGGGCGTTGATCAACTCCCGCTGCGCCGGGGTGGGCCGGTAGGTGGTGATGTGCTCGGCCATCCCCGTCACCGGGTCGGTCAGGATGCGCTTCCAGATCCCATTCGCCGCGACATCCGCCACGATCGGAGCAGGCAGGGGCCCGTATCCGGCCAGCATGACCGGGTCTGTGGTCAAGCCGAGGACGTTGGTGATCGGCATCGTGAGGTTCACGCACACCTCGCCCTGCGGGGCCCGGGTGTCCTTGCCCATCAACAGATCCGCGGCCACATCGGATCGCTTTTGGTCGAGGGTTCGGTCATCCTTCGGCAACGCGCGGGCGATCCGGTCGATGCGATCGAAGGCCAAGGCCGCGTCGAGGGCGGGCAGCACGACACGCAAGGAACACATGCCGTCGTCGAGGTTGAACTTCTCCACCAACCGCTGATTCCGCTTCTCCTCATGACGCCGCAACGCCGCCTCGGCATCCAGCTTGAGGATGAACCGCCGGGCATACCGTTGAGAGGCGGTGTAGTTGTGCGACGCCGCATACGCGATCAACACCGGCTCGGCGATGGCCTGGTTGGCCGCGTCGAGGACGCTGATCTGATCAATGATCATCAACGCCTTGCCCTCATCGATCCGCCCCTCCGACAACGCTTCCAACACCACCGGGTGCTCCACCAGCGACATGGCGCGGTCGATCAGTTTGTTGCCCTTGACCTGGGAGACACGCAGCAGGGGCATGAGGACATTGCTGCACTTCGGGGTCGAGGTCGTTGTAGAGCTTCATGAGCGTTGAGGCGAAGTCCGCGACGGCCTTACCGATAGCTGCGTAGGCGGCGACGAGGTCGTCTTCGATATCGGCAGGGGCCATACTCCTATTTTGGCGTCTGCAAATAGTGGATCATGGCTCTACGGAGTGAACTTTTCCCTTACGCCCCAACGGTTTCAGCAAACGAATGCCGGTTCCAGCTGGCGCGAGGGAAGGCTGGGACGGTCGGCTTTACCTGGGGTGCGCGTGCCACACGCTCGTGCGAGGACCCCAAGTCAAGCAGACCCCACGCTCGAAACACAGGAGCCTACGAAGCGGTGCGGTCGTACTGCTCCGGTATCGCGTGGTCCCAGGAGAGCAGTCCCCGCAACGCCTTCCTGGCCCCGGCCCCGACCGGCACGTACGTGGCGACGAAGAAGTCCGAGTCGCTGAAACTGCGCAGTGGCACCGAGTCCAGGGTGATGTCACCGGCGACCGGGTGCCGGAACCGGTGCCGCGTCGAGGGGTTGGTCTCCACCTGGTACTCGTGCCACCAGCGGTCGAAGTCGGGCGAGGCCGCGCACAGTTCGGTGACCAGGTCCAGGAACTCCTGGTCGTGGGAGCAGAAGGAGTACATCGCCCGGAACTGGCAGACCAGCCTGCGCGCCGAGTCGGCCCAGTCGAGGAGAAACGTTTGCGCGCGGGGGTGGGTGAACAGCGCGCGCAGCAGGTTGCGGTCGTCCAGCCGGTCCAGCCCGAAGAAGGCGTCCGCGGCCCGGTTGTAGGCAAGGATGTTCCACCGGCGGTCGGTGATGTAGGTGGGGATCCACATCGCCGCGATCAACTCCTGCAGCGCCGTCTCCAGCTGCCGCGGGGCGGGTTCCGCGGTCGGCGCCTGCGGGGAGAGCGCGGCGATCGCCGGGGCGGAGCGCCTGCCCAGCCCGAAGACGTAGTCGCGCTCGCTCTTCTTCAGCCGCAGGGCGTTCGCCAGCGCGACCAGCACCTGCTCCGAGGGCTGGATGTCCCGGCCCTGTTCGAGCCACGTGTACCAGGTGGCCGAGACGTTGGCGAGCTGGGCGACCTCCTCGCGGCGTAGCCCGGGCGTGCGCCGCCGCCCCACCTGGAAGCCCGCGGTGGCCGGGTCCACCCGGGACCGGGCCATCCGCAGGAACTCGCCCAACGCGCGCCGCCGCTGCCGATCGACTGGATTCACGAAATCCACTCTAATACCGTTCGCCGAAGCGGATACCACAGAACAAATCAGCAAACCACGATAAAATTCGACGACAGTGAAGGGTATTGACTTCATCTCGGCTTTCGCCGCCACCCGGCTGATCTGGGCACATCAGGTTCTTCACGGCGGAACCCGCGCGGCCCCTGCTTCGACAGTCCTTGACCGGGCGGGCTTCAGCCCCTCGGACGGACCGCTTCCGGCGTGTCGCGACGGATGACCCGTGCCCGGATGCGCAGCTGCCCGTCGTCCTCCCGGACCAGCACGTCCTCGACCGCCGAGGAGGTCTTCAGCCGCACCGCCCCGTCCATGTCCGCCTCCGTGACCAGGGAGTAGTAGGTCACCTGCAGCTCGTCGCCGTCGTGGTCGAGCAGGAAGTGGTCGAACCAGTGCCGGGTGACCACGTCGACGTACTCGGGCAGCGCCCTGCCCATCTTGACCCGCATGTCGGCCCGGCCTCGGACCTCCTCGGCGCGGTGCGGGTGCGCCACCGAGCCGTCCTCGGTGAAGGTCTGCACGAATCGGTCGATATCAAGCTCGTCGAGCAACCGCATCTGCCGCGCATAAAAGGTCATCACCTCCACGTAGAGATCGGCACTGACCCGCGGGGAAGCCTGAAGGGATTGTGACACGGAAACTCCTCGATAAAACGGACAAAACAGAACAACGCCTCAGAAAAGCGGGGGCTGTTCCAGGATCAGGAACGCGTTGGTGCCGCCGATGCCCGCGGACATCAGCCCCGCCCGGCGCGGCCGCTCGCCCTCGGGCCACGGGCGGCCCTCCGGCAGGATGTGGAAGCGGTCGGCCTTGGCGATCTCGTCGATCGGATCGGCGGTGTTGGGCGTCGCGGGCAGGAAGCCCTCGCGCAGCGCCAGCGCGGTCTTGATCAGCCCGGCCATGCCCGCCGCGGTGTCGCAGTGGCCGACCGTGGCCTTCACCGAGCCGACCGCGACCGGCGGGCCCCCGGTGCCCAGGGCCTCGGTCAGCGCGGTGGCCTCGATCTGGTCGTTCATCGGGATGCCCACGCCGTGCGCCTCGACGTAGCCGATGTCCGCCCCGGTCAGCCCGGCCATGGCCAGCGCGGAGCGGACCACCCGGACCTTGCCGTCGACGCCGGGGACGGTGAAGCCCGGTTTGGTCCTGCCGTCGTTGTCCACCACGCTCGCGGTGATCACGGCGTGGACCGGGTCGCCGTCGGCAAGGGCGTCGGACAGCCGCCGCAGCAGCACAGCGCCCGCACCGTCACCCGGCACCACCCCGGTGCTCGCCCGGTCGAAGGGTCGGCAGATCCCCTCGGTGGAGTTGATGCTGCGCGGCGGCCGGAGGTACGAGCCGTCGTTGTCGTCCTGGATGGCCACCGCGCCCGCGATCGCGTAGTCGCAGGCGCGCAGCCGCAGGCTCTGGCAGGCCAGGTGCACCGCGACCGTGGACGTGGCGCACGCGGAGTCGATCATGATGCTCTCGCCCCACAGGTTGCGCAGGTACGAGAAGTGCGGCCCCGCGAACGTCGGGTCGACGTTGGCCACCTCGTCGAAGGCCGCGCGCGGGATGTGCTTGGTGCGCGCGCATCCCGCGTAGACCGCGGTCCTCGGCCCGATGGCGGAGATCCGCAGGCTCGCGTCCTCCACCGCCTGCCAGCACGCCTCGTAGAGGATGCCGTGCTGCGGGTCCAAGCCGTCCAGCCCGACCAGGTCGGCGTCGTAGCGGTCCCGGTCCGGCGCTGTTCCCCAGGAGTGCACGCGGAGGGTGCCCTCCCCCAGGTCCTCCACCTTCGGAACGGGATCGCGGTTCAGGCAGTCCCGCCCCGCGACCAGGTTGTCCCAGAACGCCGGCACGTCGGGGGATCCGGCGAAGCGCCCGCCCATCCCGATGATCGCGACGGCGTCTTCCGACACAGCAGTCACAGCAGTCACGGCGGTCCCCTCAGTCGTAGGTGATGCCGACCTTGACCACGCCGTCGGCGCGGGAGTGCGCCAGCTCGAAGGCCTCGTCGATCCGCTTGAGGTCGAAGGTGTGCGTGATGTGGTCCTTGACCGCGATCTCGTCGGCCACGATCAGTTCGAGCGACTCGCGGAAGGACGCGAGGTTCGGTTCGAGCTGCGCGCCGACCGCGGTGGCGAGGGTGATCTGCTTGCCGAACAGCGACGCGTAGGGCACCTGCATCCCGTGCGCCTCCGGCATGCCGAAGAAGCCCAGCCGTCCGCGCAGCCCCACCATCGCCATCGCGTAGTCGCGCGCGGAGTCCGTCCCCGCCGCCTCGATCGCCAACTCCACGTCGAAGTTCTCGACCGGAGACCCGCTTGCGGGGTCGAGCACCGACACGGACTGGTCAGGCACGAGAACCGTCTCGTCCGCGCCGAGCTTGCGCGCCAGGGCGAGCCGGCCCGGGTCGAGGTCGACCGCGACGACGCGCTCGAAGCCGCGGTGCTTGAGCATCTGCACGAAGAGCATGCCCGCCGAGCCGACACCGACAACCGCGGCGCTGCGCCCGGGGGTGGGTTCGGGCCAGAACTTCTTGAGCGCGTAGACGACCGTGCCGAGCTGCTGCGCCATGAGGTAGTGCATGGGCGAGCCGTCGGACGGCACGTGCAGCAGGAACTGGTCGGAAATGGTCTGGTACTTCGCGAAGGAGGCCATGTACGCGTGGTTCGGCACCGTCAGCACGATCTCGCCGGGGCGGAACTTCGGCGACCGGCTCTCCAACACCTCGCCGAGGCCTTCGTGCCCGGGGTAGCCCGGCGGGCACGGGAAGGGGTGGTCGTTCATGTCCCGGAAGAACGGCGACTCGGCCCGCACGCGGTGCACGTCGCTGCCGCAGATGGCGCCGACCGTGTTGCGCACGAGGACTTCGCCGTCGGCCAGCTCGCGGACCGGGACTTCCTCCACCTCGAGGCGGCCGGGGCCCACGAGGATCGCGGCTTCACCGCGCAGTTGCGACATTCTGACCTCTCATCTTCAGGACCGCCCAGGCCATCGGGTGGCCGGGCAGGCGAATCCGGCGCCCGCGCCCGGCCGGGGTGAGGCGCACTTCGGCGCCCCGGCACCACGCTTCGGCGACGCTGTCCAGCGAGTCGTGCTCGGCAGCCGCGGGCGGGGGCGCGACGGCTTCGCCGAGGAACACCCGCGCGCCGGGCTCGCCGACGAGTCCGCGCACGGCCTCCTCTAGGTCGGCGGCGACCACGGCGAAGCGGTGCGGCAACGGCTCCCGGCCCACGTCGAGGGTGTGCGCCACGTCGTCGAGCGCCAGACCGGGTGTGGTGCGCAGGTGCTCGGCGAGGCGCAGCCGGGCCGCGGCAAGCATCTCGCCCGTGCTCGCCGACAGCGCGATGACCTGCGGCTTCTCCGTGTCGGCCGACGAGACCGCGCGCGGCACCACAACGGTGGTACGCGCACGTGCCACCACAGGTGCGGTGCCTGGCGAGGTCGCTTGCCCGGCGAGGAGATTCGACTGCTCGCGGACGGTCGCGTGCCGCATCAGGTCCATGATCGACAGCGTCACGCCGGTCGCGACGCGCAGCTCGTCCTGGAGCCGCACCAGCAGCAGCGAATGGCCTCCGGCGTCGAAGAAGTTCTGGTCGTGCCCGAAGGACTCCTGCCCCAGCACCGCCCGCCACGCGGCGCGGACGCCCGCGATCGCGTCCGTACTGGGCGCCGCCGTGACCACCACGCGCTCCGGGTCGGGCAGCCTGCGTCGGTCGATCTTGCCGGTCGGGGTCAGCGGAAGTTCGTCGAGCACCACGATGTGCCGCGGCACGGCGAAGCCCGGCAGCCTGGCCTGGGCGTGCTGCCGCAGCTCGGACTCCGACGTCGCCCGCTCAGCAACCACGTACGCCACGATCTCCTTCTCGTCGCGCTGGTTGCGGCGCACCGTGACGAACACCGAGCGCACCGCGGGGTGGGCGTCCACGACGGCCTCGACCTCGCCGAGCTCGACCCGTTGGCTGCGGATCTTCACCTGGTTGTCGGTGCGGCCGATGAACTCCAGCAACCCGTCCGCGGTCCAGCGCACACGATCGCCGGTGCGGTACAGCCGCGCCCGCTCATCGGCGGAGAACGGGTTCGGGACGAAGCGCGCCGCGGTCAGCTCGGGATCGTTGAGGTAGCCGTGGGCCAACCCGGTACCGCCGAGCAGCAGCTCCCCCGCCACTCCGCGCGGGGCCGGGCGCGTGGTGCCCTCCTGCACGACGTAGACCTCAGTACCCGGAACCGGGTCGCCGATCGGCAGCGTCCGCGCCTTCGGGTCGACTTCGGTGATCGGGAACCACGTGGAGGTGAACGAGTTCTCCGTGGGGCCGTAGCTGTGCAGCAACACGCCGGGGCGGCACCAGTTCAGCGCGCGGCGCATGTGCGGCACGGAGATCAGCTCACCGCCGAAGTACACGCGACGCAGCGACTGCAACAGGTCCGGCGCGTCCTCGATGATCCGGTTGAGCAGCGGCGTCGTCACGAGCAGCGTGGTCACACCGCGCTCGCGGACGATCGCGCGCATCGCACGCGGGTCGAGCACGAGGTGCTTGTCGAAGACGACCAGCTGCGCGCCGTGCGCCAAGGCGCCCCACACCTCGTACGCGGCACCGTCGAAGTTCAACGGGCACAACTGGGCCACAACGTCCGAGTCGTTCAACGGGATGAACTCGGGCTGTGCCATCAGCCGCGCCATTCCCCGGTGCGGGACGACAACTCCCTTGGGGCGGCCGGTGGTGCCGGAGGTGTACAGCACGCAGAAGGTGGACTCGCCGTCACGCTCGATCTCGGGCGGCTCACCACCCATCGGCGCCTGTGCGAGCAAGTCGGCAACGGAGATTACGGTGCCGCTGGCCAGCGTGACCTCGCCCGCCCACGCCGGATCGACAACGAGCACCGGGGGCTTGGCATCGTCGACGATCAGCTGGAGCTGAGCTGCGGGGTAGGCGGGGTCGAGCGGGAGGTACGCGGCGCCCGCCAGCACCGTGCCCAGCCAGAACACAGGCGGGTCGATGCCGGGCGGCAGCAGCAGGGCGACGATGTCGCCTTCGCGCACTCCGTTGTCCCGCAACCAGTTGGCGGTCGCGCATGCTCGGTCGACGAGTTCGCCGTAGGTGATCGTGTCGTCGCCGTGTCGGACCGCGACCGCGTTCGGCTGCTCTGACGCGCACTCAAGCACCATGTCCGGGATCAGCTGCGACGGAGCGTCCAAGTCCATAGTGGACGGATGGTCGGAGCAGGCGACGAGCAGGTCACCGCAGGACATCGCCGGATCGGCGGTCGCGGCGGTGAGGAGATCCCGAAGCTGCTCGGCGAACAGCTGCACCGAGTTCGCGCGGTAGCGCGCTGCGTCGTAGTAGAAGAGCAGCCGCATGTCGTCGGCGCCCTCAAGGACATTCAGCGAGAACTCGTACTTCGTCGTGTCCGTGAGGTGTTCGAGACGACGGATCGTGGTCTCGCCGACCGGCCAGGCGTCCGCGGGTGCGGGGGTGTGCATGAACACCGTGCGCTCCACGTGCTGCAACCGCTCAACGGGCAGCGCGGAGTGCTCCAGCGAGTCAAGGAGTTGATCGCGCAGCGCGGCGAGCACATCGCGGAACGACCGCTCCGGGTCGAGCCTGTCGCGCATCGGCAGCACGCGGCTGCGCAGGTCGATCAGATCCTCGGTGCCGGGCTCGCGTCCGGCGAAGACCATGCCGAAGGTGCCCTCGGCGCGACCGCTCCACGCGTGCAACAGGATCGACCAGCCGCTGAGCAGGACCACAGCCGGAGAGCTGTACTCGGCCTTCGCCACCGCGCGCACCGACGCGACGACGTCCGCGGGCAGCGCCAGTTCGAAGGAGGCCGACTCACCCGGCAAGCCGTCCTCGGAGGTCAGATCGTGCAACGGCACCAAAGGAGACGGGGCCTCGTCGAGCAGGTCCGCCCAGTAGCTCTCGCTGCCCGGCTCCGACTCGATCGGCACTTCTTCCTTGACGGGCAAGGATTCCCCGGCCAGCCGGGCGCGATAGGCGGCGACCAGCTCACGGGTGAAGACGTCGACGGACCAGCCGTCGGAGATGATGTGGTGCATCGTGACCGCCAGCAGCGCCCCGCCTTCGGCCACGAACAGCGCGGCGCGGACAGCCGGGGCGACCGTGAGGTCGAGGGGCGCGCGTCCGACGAGAACCGCCCACCGCTGTGCGGCTTCGCGGTCGTAGGGATCGGCGGAGCGCTCCTCCAGGAAGGCCGGCGGCGGATCGGCCTCGACCACGCGGGTGAGCCGGCCGTCGACGGTGTCGAAGCGGCTGCGCAACGTCGGGTTGGCGCGCACCACGTCGGCGAAGGCCCCGCGCAAGGCAGCCACGTCGACGGCGGGGGTGAACTCGACGTCGACGGTGATGTTGTAGCGGCCGGACTCCGGCTCACGCTGGCAGGCCAGCCACACTTCGCTCTGCTCGACCGAGGCCGGTGCGCTCTGCCCCATCGGTGCGGACGTCAACGCTGCTGCCCGCCCCGCAGCTTGCGGACGAGGTCGGCGACGGTCCGCACGGACCGGAAGTGGACCTGGGTGAAGTCGGCGTCGGTGATCTTCACGCCGAACCGCTGCTCGCACTGGGCGCGCAGCTCGACGAACCCCAGCGAGTCCAGTCCGAGGGTGTCGCGCAGGCCGTCGTCGAGCCCGATCTCCTCGGCCGAGGCCTCCACGTAGACGTCGAAGACCAGGATGTCCCTGACGTCGTCCTCCAACGTCCGGTCGGTTCCGATCGTCATGGCAGTTCCCTTCGTACGAGTGGGCAGGTCAACCAGTCGAACGCTCAGGCACCGGCGGCCCTGGCCAGCCGGACCAGCTCGGCGACCGACGGTGCGGCGCCGTGCCGCAGCACCGGACCGGCGATGGCGTCCAGTTCGGTAGGGCGGACGCCCGCGACGACGTCCCGCCGCAGCGAGGTGTCCGTCCGGCCCGGCAACGCCCTCAAGGCCCGCACGCTCGCCTCGGCGTCCACGGGAACACCGTGCGCAGCGGCGGCGGCGCAGGCCTCACGGGTGGCCTCGCACATGAGCGAGGCGAGCGCGGGATCGCGCCGCACCACACCCAGCGTGCCCGCGGCGACCGTGGTCGCCAGTGCCAACGGCAGCAACAGAGTCAGCTTGTGCCACAACACCTTTGCCGGGTCGTCCGTCAGTTCGCAGTCGATCCCGGAAGCGTGCAGGTCCGCGCGCAGCGCCTCGTCCGCACCAGCCAGTTCGACCGAAGCGAACAGCGAGTTCCAAGTGACCTCCCCCGGTGCGCCGCGCTCGGCCTCGATCCGGATCGCCCCGGCCAGCACGCGCGGGCCGAACCGGGCGCGCAGGACGTCGATGTGGTCGATCCCGTTGAGCAACGGGATGACCGAGGCGGAGGTGACCGCGGGGCCGATCCGCCGCACAGCGCTGTCCAGCGCGGGCGCCTTGACGGTCACCCACAGCGCTTCCACGTCCTCGTCGAGCCGGTCGACGGCCGGGACGGGGACGGCGGAACCGCCTTTGAGCCTGCTGTGGACGGTGATGGTGCCGGAGTAGGCCGCGCGCGAGGACTCCCGCATGACCAGCGTGACCGGGTGTCCGGCCCGCGCCAGCGCGGCGCCGAGCGCCAGGCCGACGCCGCCGGCCCCGAGAATCGCGTGCCGCACGGCGCTCCTCGCTGCTCGGGGTGGACGTGTGCCGGGGGCCCGGCCCGGGCCGGGCCCCCGGCCGAGCTATCAGGTGCGGTGCAGCAGGTCCGCGACCTCGTTCAGCTCGACCGTCTCGATGCGCTCCATGACATCCTCCTTCATCAAGGGAATGAATCATCACCAGGGGTTTCCACCCCAGGATCAGATTCGCGACGAAAAGCGCTTTCGCCGCCGGAACGAAAGCTACCCAGATCCCGATTCGGCGGTCAAGCCCCCTATCCGAGTTTCCAGCAACGGCCAGGAACCCGCATCCTGGTACAAAAAATACCGGTAATTATCCACCCGGGCAGAGCAGCGCCGCTTCCTTGACCGACCAAAATCGCAGTCCTACAGTGCAAAACGGGGAGCCGCGTGCCACGGCATGCCGACGACACGCGACCGAGATGACAAAAGTGATGACCACTGGGGAATAAAAATCAACGATTTCGATGACGCATCACGGGCGCCATCGGCCGCACCAGCGCAGCTCAGCACCGAATGCGCCGGGGTGGAGCCGTGGCTCGCCCCGGTACGCGACGCCTGGACCGAGGTTCTCGGGCACGGGAATTTCGATGACGAAGCAAATTTCTTCGAAGTAGGCGGACATTCTCTTCGAGCTACGCTAATGCTGCGATCACTACGCCGCCGAACGGGTGTGGCGGTCGGGGTCCGAACGGTCTTCGACAACCCGACGATCCGCGCACTCGCGGGCGCATTAGCAGAAAAAGCCGGAGCGGGTGGAGCCGCATCGAAGGTCGTTGAGAATTAGTCGACCGCGCACGCCCGGAAACAGAGAGGATACGCCTGTGACTTCGGTGCACGCTCAATCCGACACCGGCATCGCCGAACCGCCTGAATGGCGCGGCAGCGCGCTCACCCCGCTCACCGCGGACACCGCGTTCAACGGGTTCGTCGGCACGCACGTGGTGTTCGCGCTGGACCGGCTGGGGCTGTTCGCCGAGCTGGAGGCGGGCGCGGTCCTCGACGGCGCGGCCTTCTGCGCGCGGCACGGGCTCGACGACGCCGTCTTCACCGCGCTGATCTCCTCGGCCGAGGCGTTCGGGCTGCTCCGGGTGCACGGCGGCGCAGTGGAGCTGACCGAGGAGGGCGAGCGGTGCCGACACCTGGTCGGCTTCTTCACCTGGGCGGTCGGCGGTTACCACGACGTCTTCGCCGGGGCCGCCGCGATCGCCAGCGGGCGGCGCAAGTTCGGCGTGGACGTGCTCCGGGACGAGGCCATGGTGGCGCTCGGCTCCACCCAGGCCGACACCGCGCTGATGCGCCACCTGCTGGACGAGGAGATGGCGCACGTCGACTTCTCCGTGCTCGCCGACCTCGGCAGCGGCACCAGCGATCGGCTCTGCCGCCTGGTCACCGCGCACGGAGGCCGGGGCATCGGGCTGGACATCAGCGCGTCGGCCACCGAGCTGGCGGTGGAGAACGTCGCCTCCTACGGCCTGGGCGAGCGGGTGCGGCCGATCCGCGCGGACGTGCGCGAGGTGCTCGCCGGGGCGCAGCGGGTGGACGGCGCCGACGAGGTCGACGTGGTCATGAGCTTCATGTTCTTCCACGACCTGCTGGCCGACCCCGTGCACGGCGACAACGTCGTTCCCCTCCTGCGTGCGGCGTTCCCGAACGCGCACACCTTCCTCATCGGGGACACGGTGCTCCGCCCACGGGACGGCGCCCACACCACGCTGCCGGTGTTCTCCAGCGGTTTCGAGCTGGCGCACGCGCTCATGGGTGTTCCCCTGCACACCCGCGAGGACTACGAGGAGCTGTTCGCGCGGGGCGGTTTGACCGTCCGCCGCACCGTGCCCTTCGGCGCCCCGCACACCTACCTGTTCGTCCTGGAGGCGCAGTGAGCGAGATCGTCACGGACCTGCCGATCCCGCTCGCGGTGGCCGGCCACCACCAGCCCGCGCCGTTCTACCTGACCGCGGACATGTTCGGTGGGCTGCCGGTGCAGCTGGCGGGCGGCGAGCTGAGCGGCCTCGTCGGCAAACCGGTCGCCGCGCCGCACACCCACGAGGTGGACGAGATCTACCTGCTGTTCTCGCCCAACCCCGGTGGTGCGCGGATCGAGGTGCTGCTCGACGGTGTGCGGCACGAGCTGACCTCCCCCGCGGCGATGCGCATCCCCGCGGGCAGCGAGCACTGCTTCCTGACCCTTGAGGCCGAGGTGGGCAGCTACTGCTTCGGCGTGCTGGTCGGAGACGGGCTGTGAGCTTCAACGCGAGCATCGCCGGGGCCGACGACCTCGTGCGGCTGCACCTGAGCGAGAGCCCTCACGGCGCGAGCGCGTTCGCGGTGAAGGCGGCCGAGCGGGAGCTGGCCCGGGTCAACGTCTACCCGGCGCCGGAGCGCGACGAGCTGGTGGAGTCCCTTGCCCGGCACTGGGACCTGCCAGCCGACCGGACCGCCGTCGCCAACGGCAGCGACGAGCTCGTGCTCGCGTCTGCTCTGACGTTGGGCGATCGCAGCTCGCCGGGGCTGGTCACCGACGGCACCTTTCCCGGATACCGCACCTGCCTCGACCGCATCGGCCGGGGCTCGCGCGTCGTACCGCTCGATGTGGCGGAGTTCGCGGAACAGCTGCCGCAGCACGGCATCGGCTACATCTGCAACCCGCACAACCCCAGCGGTTCCGTCCTGTCCCGCGAGGACATGGACACGCTGGTGTCGGCCGCTGAGCGGTCCGGGGTGCCGCTGGTGTTCGACGAGGCGTACATGGAGTTCGCCGACGACGCGACCCCGCAGGCCCGCGACTACCTGGACGGGGACGTCCCTGTCCTCGCGCTGCGGACCTTCTCGAAGGCGTACGGGCTCGCCGCGCTGCGGATCGGCTACGCACTCGGCCCGGCGGAGTTGCTGGCTGAGCTGCGCGACACCTTGCGGGCACTGCCTTTCAGCGTCAACCGGCTCGCCCAGGCCGCGGCCGTGGCTTCCCTCGCCGACCAGGAGTTCCTCCACCAGACCAGGCAGGCCAACGCTGACACGCGCACGTGGTTCTACGGCGAGCTGAGCGAACGCGGCCGGGAGTACCTGCCTTCGGTCACCAACTTCGTCGCTGTCCGGGTGCCCGATCCCGCGATCGCACAGGACCGGCTCGCCGCCGGGCACGGGGTGCTCGTGCGTGACGCGAGCCTCTTTGGATTTCCTGACCACATAAGGGTTTCTCTCGGGACGCGGACAGACCTCGCCCGCCTGCTCGACGCGCTGGACGAGGTGGGCCAGTGACAACCGTCGTTGATCTGCTGGAACGGCGTGTCCTCGCGCACCCCGAGGTCGAGGCGGTGCGTTTCAGGGGCGAGGCGATCAGCTACGCCGAGCTGTGGGAGCGGGCGGGGCACGTCGCGGAGAAGGTCCTCGCGTCGGGTGGTGGGCCCGGCCGGCCGGTGGGGCTGCACATCGAGCGGTCGATCGAACTCGTGGTGTCGTTCATCGGCATCCTCCGCTCGGGCAGCGCCTGCGTCGCGCTCGACACCGCCTACCCCGAGGACCGGCTGCGGTACATGTGCGAGGACGCCCAGTGCGCGCTCGTCGTCGGCGACTTCCCGTATCTGTCCACTATGGATGGTCAGGTCGACGAGGACACGTGCTACATCGCGTACACGTCAGGCTCGACCGGGCGTCCGAAGGGCGTGGTCTACGGGCACGCGGGCGTGACGAGCTTCGTCGAGTGGCAGGTCGCGGACAGCGTGTGCGGGGTCGGCGACCGAACTCTCCAGCTCACCCCGATCTCCTTCGACGTGGCCTACGAGGAGATCCTGGCGACGCTGTGCTCCGGCGGCACCCTCGTGTGCTGCGAGGAGGACGAGCGGCTGGATCCCGATCTGCTGTGGGATCTCATCGAGCGCGAGGGCGTCCACCGGGTCTTCCTGACCTTCGTCGGGCTGAAGTCACTGGCGGTGTTCGCACAGGACCGCGACATCTCCACGTATCCGCTGCGCGAGGTGGTCGTCGGTGGCGAACGGCTGCGCTGCGACGACGACGTGCGGCGGATGTTCGCCGAGCTGCCGCGGTGCGACCTGATCAACCAGTGGGGCACGGTGGAGGTGCTGATCGCGACCAACCACCGCCTCACCGGCGATCCGGCAGCCTGGCCGCTGCACCCGCCGGTCGGGATGCCGCTGCCGCACATCCACGTGCACGTGCGCGACTCCGACGGCGCCATCCTGCCTCCCGGTGAGCGTGGCGAGTTGGTGGTCGCGGGTGACTGCGTCGCGCGGGGCTATCACGGTCTGCCGGAGCGCACCGCGGCGAGCTTCGTCCCCGACCCGTGCACCCTGGACGGGCGCGCCTACCTCACCGGGGACCTGGGCCTGATCACCGAGCGCGGCGAGGTGGAATGCCTCGGCCGGATGGACGACCAGGTCAAGATCCGCGGCCACCGGGTGGAGCCCAGCGAGGTGGAGCACGTGATCAACGATGTGCCCGGCGTCGCCGAGTCGGCCGTGTACGTGGCCGGGGAGTCCTCTTTGGACCGGCATCTGGCGGCTGTCGTCGTGCCGCGCACTCCGGCGCTGAGCGCGGCGGAGGTGTTCGCCCGGCTCCGGGATCGGATGCCGGACTACATGGTGCCGTCGCGCATCGACGTCGTCTCCGCTCTGCCGAGGACGCCGAGCGGGAAGCTCGACCGACGCGCGTTCGGCGGGTGGTCGGCGTGAGCGAGATCGTGTTCGGGCTCGACGCCCTTCCTGTCACCCGTGACCCGCATTGGCCCGTCGACGTCAACGGCCGGCTCCTCGCAGGCGCGCTGCTGCGCCCTCTGTGGGACAACGGTTTCGGCAGTGCCGTGGATGCGGAGTCGTTGGATGGCGCGAAGCTTTGGCGGGTAACGCTCTCCGACGAGCTGCGGTGGTCTGACGGCCGGCCCTTGGCAGCGGAAGACGCTGTGCGTGCGGCGAGTCGGGCGATCGAGCGCAGACCTGGATCGGTCAGTGCCGTTCGTGCCGTGGACTCCCGCACCGTCGAGTACCAGTTCGACCGACCGGTGGGGTACGCGCAGCACGTGCTGTCGATGCCGAGGTTCGCGCCGTCGCGGGATGACCTCGTGCTCGGCCCGTACGCGGTGTCCTCGTGGACGTCGTCCGAGATCGTGCTTGAGCGCAACCCTTGGCACGCTTTCGGTCCTGACCAGCCGAAGCGCCTGGTCTTCCGGCTCACCAAGACCCCGGACGAGATCCTGGCGGCCTACGCCAACGGCGAGATCGACGTCACGCCGATCACCAGCTTCGGCCCGCACGAGCTCTCGGCGATCGCGGACCGGCCAGACCTGGTGCGGCGCGACATCCTGCTGTACGGCTCGCTCGACTTCGGCTCGCGGAGCGGAGAACTGGGCACCGCGGCCCGGCTGCGCGCCGCGCTCGGCAGGTTGTTGCGGCGCGCGGAGATCGCCGCCGCGACGGGCGGGACCGCACGTCCCTGCTGGTCGCCACTGCAACCGTGGTTCGGCGAAGTGTCCGAACAGGACGGATTCGACGCGGCCGAGCTGCGTGCGGCATGTCCGGATGGTCGGCTGCACATCGACTACGCCGACTACACGCCCAACGCGGAGGTGGTCGAAGAGATCGCCCGTCAGATCCGCGAGGCCATCGGTGTCGAGGTGACGAGCGCCGCGCATCCCTTTGAGGACTACATCAAGCTCGCCGTTTCCCGTGAGCACTGCCTGCTCTACACCCTTACCGCGCCGGAGTACCCGCATCCTGCGGCTGTTCTGGGGCCGTGGGCCTCGACGGGAGCGCAGGCGCGGCATGCCGGGTTCGCCGACACCGAGTTCGACGCGTTGGTCACCGAGGCGTGCGCCCTGCCCGACTCCGAAGCGGCAGCGCCGTGGATGGACGCCGCGTGGCGGTGGTGCGAAGTGATGCCCAAGATCTCGCTGCTCCAGGTGCGCGCGCACGGACTGTGCGCACCGCGGGTCGGCGGACTCGACCTGGCCATGGACGGAACCATGCCGATGCGGAACCTGGTGGTCCACGATGCCTGATCGCCCGATCCGCCTGGTGCCCACGCTGCGGTGGGTGTGCCAAGACGACGCGCTCACCCTGCTGCGGGACACCAAGGCCGTGCGGGTCAAGGGAGACAGGGAAACACTCACCCTGATCGCCTCCGCGCTCGAACGGGGAACGACCAGGGACGAGTTGACCCTGCACGCCCCCGCGGACGTCATCGACGCGTTCCTCGCCCGGCTGGACGCCGAGAACTGGCTCAGCAGCGAGCTTTCCACGCCCGAAGCACCCGGCATGCCGTGGGAGCGCCAGCTCGGTTACCTCACCCTCTTCGGCACCGAGGCCGGGCGGATGCAGGAACGGCTGCGCGCGGCCCGGGTCGGCATCCTCGGTGTCGGCGGGATCGGCGGGCTCGTCGCCCAGCACCTCGTCGGCGCGGGAGCCGGCGCTCTGTGGCTGATCGATGACGACGTGGTGGCCACGCACAACCTCAACCGGCAGTACCTGTTCTCCCGCAAGGACCTCGGCCGTCCCAAGGTCGAGGCGGCGGTGGACGCGCTGACCGCGCAGTCGGAGCACACCGGCTACCACCCGATCCGGCTCGCCGTGCGCTCGGCCGAGGACCTGAGCGTGCTCCCCGACGACTTGGACCTGTTGGTGTGCGCGGCCGACGTGCCGACCGACATCGCGTTGATCTGCTGGCGCTGGGCCGGTCCGGCCGGCGTCGCGCTGGTCTCCGGCGCGGTCGGCTTGGGCAGTGGTTACTGGGGTCCGTTGGTGGTGCCCGGGCGCGGGGGCTGCCTCGACTGCTTCGACCACGCCAAGCGCGCCCGGATGAGCCCGTTGGAGCACGAGCTGCGCCGGGCGCTCACCGACCCGACGCCGTACTCCTTCGGGCCGTCCAACAGCGTCATCGCCGCGATGCTCGCGCACGACGTCTGCCAGTACCTGGCTTCGGGGGACTGCGCCTCGCTGAACCGGCGGGCGATCCTGCGCTTCGGCGAGGGGCTGTCGTTCTTCGACCCCTCGCCCGAATCCCGCTGTCCCGCACACGAAAACGACTAAGGAGCGAACGGTGTTCCGTCAAGACCCGTTGAACACGATCATGGCACTGGGGTCCCGGTTCACGCCGGTCGCGTTGCGGACGGCCGCCACGCTGCGCCTGCCGAGCCTCGTCCACGAAGGACACTCCACTGTGGACGCGCTGACCGAGAGGACCGGCTGCGACACGAGCGCGCTCGGCCGGGTGATGCACTACCTGAGCCTGCTCGGGGTGTTCACCGAGACGCCGGAGAAGACCTACGAGCTGACCGACGTCGGCCGGGTGCTGCTCGACGACCACCCCAGCGGCCTGCGTCGGTGGCTGGACTTCGAAGAGCGCAGCCGCCTGGTCGAGAAGCGCTTCGAACCGGCCGTCGACGAGCTGCTGGAGGCCGTGCGCACCGGGCGGCCGGTCTACGAGAAGGTCTACGGCCGCGACTTCTGGTCCGACCTCGCCGCCAACCCCGAGATCGACAAGTCGTTCAACGAGGGCATCGCCCGCACCGCCAACCGGATCGTCCCGGAACTGGCCCGGATCTACGACTGGGCCTCGGTCAAGCACGTGGTGGACGTCGGCGGTGGCAAGGGCGCGCTGCTGGCCAGGCTGCTGGGCGAGCACCCCGAACTGCGCGGCACGCTGCTGGAACTGCCCAACGTGGTGGAGCAGGCAGAGGACGTCCTCGCCCCCGTCGCCGACCGCTGCGAGACGGCTCCCGGCAGCTTCTTCGACCCGATGCCCGCGGGCGCCGACGTCTACCTGATCGCCAACACCCTGCACAACTGGAGCGACGACAACGCCGAGAAGATCCTGCGGCGCTGCGTCGAGGCGGCCGGGCCGGGCAACCGCGTCGTGGTCGTGGAGCGCCTGCTGGACAGCGGCAAGGACCCGGTCATGGCGGCCTACGCCGACCTGCTCATGTTGGTGCTGCTGGGCGCAAGGGAGCGCACGGCCGAGGACTTCCGGGAGATCGGCGGGCGCGTCGGCCTGGAGCTGACGGAGACGCTGCGGTTCGAGACGCCGGGAATGTGGTTGCTGGAGTTCGTCGTCCGCCCCTGAGAGGTGATCCTGCGGTGGTGAGCACCAACCTCACCGAGGTGGCAGCGCGCGAACGCGCCCGCCTGGTCGAGGTCGACGAGTACCGGGTGAGGCTGGACCTGACCGGCGACCACACCTTCGCCAGCACGACGGAGGTGTGGTTCCGCACGGCCCGTCCCCGGTCCACCGTCCGCATCGACCTGGTCGCGGACGCGGTCCACGAGGTGGTCCTCAACGGGTTCGCTCAGAACGACTTGCTGCTGCGGGATCTCCAGGAGCAAAACCACTTGGTGGTGCGCGCGGACTGCCGGTACCTGAGGACAGGCGCGGGCCTGCACCGGTTCGTCGATCCGGTGGACGACGGCGTGTACCTGTTCACGCAGTTCGAGCCCGCCGACGCACAGCGGGTGTTCGCCTGCTTCGACCAACCGGATCTCAAAGCCCGCTTCGAGTTGACGGTTGTCGCGCCGCCATCGTGGACGCTGGTGTCGAACACGCCTGTGCGCCAACGACGTCCGGTCGGTGACTTCGTCGAGGTCACGTTCGAGCAGACTCCTCCGCTGCCGACCTACCTCGTGTCCCTGGTCGCGGGACAATACGCGGAGTTCCGTGACGACAGCGGCTCGGTGCCGCTCGGCCTGTACTGCCGATCGTCGTTGGCCAAGCACCTCGACGCATCGCGCCTGTTCACCGAGACCAAGCAGGGGTTGGAGTTCCTGACCCGGTCGTTCGGCACGCCGTATCCGTTCGCGAAGTACGACCAGTGCTTCGTGCCGGAGTTCAACGGTGGCGCGATGGAGAACGCCGCGTGCACCACCTTGTCGGAGAAGTACGTTTTCCGCGGGCGAGTCACGCGAACCGACTTCGAGCGGCGTGCGGAGACAGTGCTGCACGAGTTGGCGCACATGTGGTTCGGCGACCTCGTCACCATGCAGTGGTGGGATGACTTGTGGCTGAACGAGTCCTTCGCCACATGGGTCGGTTTCCACACGCTGGTCGAGGCGACGGAGTACCGGTCGGCGTGGGCAACCTTCGCCGTGCACGAGGAGGCTTGGGCGCGGTGGCAGGACAAGCTGCCTTCAGCGCATCCGATTGCCTGTCCCACACCGGACCTGTACGCGGCCGAGGTGAACTTCGACGGGATCACCTATGCCAAGGGCGCGAGTGTGCTGCGGCAGCTCGTGGCGCGCATCGGGCTGGACACGTTCCTGGTCGGACTGCGTGAGTACTTCGGCGCGCACGCCTGGGGTAACGCGACCTTGGCCGACTTGATCACCGCGCTGTCCAAGGCGGCTGATCAGGATCTGTCCTCCTGGACCGAGGAATGGCTCACCACGACGGGTGTTTCGGTGCTGCGGCCGGAGTTCACTGTTGAGGACGGCAAGTACACGCGTTTCGCGATCCTCCAAGAATCCGCTGCGCGGGCTCATCGGCTCGCGGTCGGTGTGTACGCCGGGGCATCGCGGCGGCGGGTGGAGGTGGAGATCAGCGGGCCACGCACCGAAGTTCCCTCGCTCGTCGGCGTTCCGGCCGGGGACCTGGTGGTGCTCAACGACGACACCCTCACCTACGCCGACATCCGGCTGGACCCGCGATCGCTGGCCGCGGTCAGGGAAGGGCTGTCGAGCATCGAACGGCCGCTCACTCGGGCCTTGTGCTGGTCGGCCACGTGGGAGATGGTGCGCGACGCCGAGCTGCCCGCGCGCGACCTCGTCGACCTGGTGATGCGGCACGTCGGCACTGAGTCCGAGGTCAGCGTGGTCGCTCGGGTGCTGTGGCAGGCAGGCACATCCTTGTCGTACTTCGCCGATCCCGCTTGGGAAGCACAGGGATGGGAGATCGTCAGCGATCGGCTCGTCGAGCTGGCAACGGCGGCTGAGCCCGGTTCGGACCACCAGCTGGCGTTCGTGCGTTCGCTGGCCGGATCGGTGCTGTCGCCTCGGCACAGCGAAGTGCTGCGCGGGTGGTTCTCCGGCACATTGCCCGGACTCGCATTGGACACCGATCTGCGCTGGCACATCCTGTGCGGCCTCGTCGCGCACGGGGCGGCCGACCCGGCAGCGATCGCGGCGGAGCTGGAGCGCGATCCCACGGCGACAGGGCATCTGGCGGCTGAGCGTGCCCGTGCGCTCATCCCGACCACACAGGCCAAGGAAACGGTATGGGCACGGTTGGTCGAGGGCGAGCTGTCGAACGCGACCAGTGAGGCGATCGTCGGCGGGTTCTGGCATCCCGCCCAGCCACACCTCCTCCGCCCGTACGTGACGCGGTACTTCGACGATGTCGACGGCGTGTGGGAGCGGCGATCCAGCGAGTCCGCGCAGACGGTCGTGCGCGGTCTGTTTCCGGAGTGGCATGTGCACGAGGAAACCGTTGCCCTGACAACGCAGTGGTTGTCCGCGGAACGCCCGGCTGGCCTGCGCCGGATCGTCAGCGAGGCCAACGCCAGCGTGGTTCGCGCACTGGCCGCGCGGAGGTGCGACCGTGGCTGACACCTGGATCTCGGTCGCTGAGGGCGTCTACTACCGCACCTGCTCCGGCTTCTCCACGAACGTCGGTCTTGTGGTGGGCGCTGAGGCGGCGCTCGTCGTCGACACCCGGTCCTCCGCCCGTGAAGGCCGTGAAATGCTCGCCGAGGTCCAAGCCCTGGCACCGGTTCCCGTGCGGCATGTGGTCAACACGCACTTCCACTTCGATCACTGCTTCGGCAACGAGGCGTTCCTCCCGGCCGCGATCTGGGGCCACCGGCTGTGCGCCTCGCGGATGCTCCAGGAGGGCGAGGCGGAGAAGGCGATGGTGGTGAAGGCGCTGCCCGACCGCGCCGAGGTCACGATCACTCCCCCGACTCGTCTCGTCGACACGCGCGCCGAGATCGACCTCGGTGGCCGGACCGTCGTGCTGTGGCATCCCGGCGTCGGGCACACCGATCACGACCTGGTGGTGGACATCCCCGACGCCGACGTCACCTTCACCGGCGACCTGCTGGAGGAGGGCATGGCGCCCGCGTTCGGCGACTCCTGGCCCGCCCAGTGGCCATCCGCGCTGGACCGCCTTCTGCGTTCGGCGCTCGGCACGATCATCCCCGGGCACGGCAAGCAGGTGTCCCGTTCCTTCGTCGAGGCCGCCCGCGACGATCTGTCCACTGTGGTCGACCTGTTCCGCACCGCCGACGACCGGGCCGAGATCATCGCCCGCTCGCCGTTCCCCCGTGACCACACGTTGGTCGCCCTGCACCGCTTTCTCGCGACCACAGAAGGGAAGGGCTCGTGAAGCGCTCGCTCAACCCGAACGAGACCAACGGCCAGCTGTCCTACGAGTACGACCGCGGCAGCAACTACGAGGACGAGCTGCGCCTCACCACGGCGTTGTCCGCGCTCATCCCGGAGGACGACACCCGCCACCCCGACCACCGCTTCTTCCAAGTGGTGCACCTGATCAGCGAGTACGCGTGGGTGCAGATCCACTACGAGCTGCGGCGGGTCATCGAGCACCTCGACGCCGACCGGCCGCAGCGGGCGTCGCGGCTGCTCGCGCGGGCGGTCGGGCTCAGCGACATCACCGTGCAGTCGGTGCGGATGATCGGTGACCACCTGCCGCAGCACAGCCTGCTGATGATGCGCAACGCCCTGCCCGACGACGCCACCGGACTGGACTCCCCCGGCTACCGCAACCTCAAGCGGGTCGCACGCGCGGTGTCGAAGTCCTTCGAGGCCGCACTCGACCGCGCGGGCCTGAAGCTGCCCGACCTGATCGCCGCCCAGGACGACACCTCGGGCTCGCCGGAGGACTCCCAGGCCCTGGCGTCGGTCCGGGAGGGCCTGCTGCGCCTGGACAGCGGCTTCCTGTCGTGGAAGCACACCCACCTGATCATGGTGTGGTCGCAGCTCGGCGGTCAGCCCGGTCTGCGCGACGAGGGCAGGGCCACGCTCCCGCAGAGCCTCGGCGGCCGATCGGTCTCCACTCTGGAAACCCGGTCGGATGTGCCGCTGTTCCCCGAGCTGTGGCGCTCCGCGGAGGAGGCCTACTGGACCCTCGGCACCCGCCACGACCCCGGGACGTGCCCGGTCACCCACTGAGGGCTCGGGCGAGGAGCTCCGGGTCCGCGTGCGGGAAGAAGTGGTCGCCGGGAAAGGCCCGCGTCCGGCACTCGCGCTCGGTGTAGCGGTCCCATTCGGCCATCACCGACGCGGGTGTCGTCGCATCCTCGGTGCCGTACCAGACGTTGAGATCAACACCAAGTGGTGCGGCACCGGGCGACGGGCGGTAGCTCGCGACCAGGGCGAGATCGGCTCGGAGGTTCGGCACGAAGAGGTCGCGCATGGGCGAGTTCCGCACGGACTCCGGCACGGTCCCCGCCGCGGCCATCGCGTCGAGAAGGTCGTCGTCGGAGAGCCCGGCCAGCGAAGCGCGATGATCCGACGGGATCAGGTGCGGGGGTCTCGTCGCGGCCACGACCACGAACTCCGGGGCGAGCGACCGCGCCATCTCGTACGCGATCAGCCCGCCCATGCTGTGCCCGAAGAGCGCGTAGCGGCCGGTCGGGTCCATCCGCTGAACAAGATCGTCGGCGACTTCGCGCACGGTGGCGTGGCGCGGTTCGCGACTGCGCCGTCCCTTGCCCGCGATCTCCAACGGCACGATGCGCAATGGGGCGGGAAATGTGCGCTGCCACTTCAGGAACGTGCGCGCCGAGCCACCCGCGTGCGGCACGCAGAACACCTGGAGCGGCTCTGTCACTTGTGGAACTCCCCGGCGGGCAGTGCGTGCACCCGCACCACGCCAGGCCGCTCGTTGCGCGTCAGCAGCGGTCGCAACCGCTGGTGCATCTCGGTTTCCGTGGGTAGATCGACTTCGTCGACGTAGACGTCCAGCTCCACCGTGCCGTGATCCTCGCCGACCCGCGTCGCCGCACGCACCACGTGCGGCAGCGACTCGGCGACCCGGCGCACGCCGGCCAGGGACACCTTTTCACCGCGCACCACCGCGAAGTCCGTCGACCGACCACGCACGACCACATAGCCGTCGTCGTCGACGAACCCGATGTCGCCGGTGGCGATCAACCCGGGCTCGATCAGCTCACCCCGCTTGGACGGCGCGGGCTCGCCGACCCGCTCGCGGTAGACGGTGTCGGAGCGCACCAGCAGCTCGCTCCCGCGCACCAGCACCTCCACACCGTCCAAGGGCTTCCCCACCGTGCCGAAACGATGCGGGGGCTCACGATGAGCCGCCAAAGTGGACACTCGCGGACCGGCTTCGGTCAGCCCGTAGGTGAGGTACACGCCGAGGTCGGGATTGAGCTTGATCAGCCGTGACACGTAGTTCGGATCGAGCGCCTGGCCGCCGACCGTCAACGTGCGCAACGGTTTCGGCAGCTCCTCCCCCGTCGCGGCAACGGTCTTCGCCAGGATCGGGGTCAACGACGAGATGCTGACGTCGTGCTGGACGACGGCGTTCAGGTAGTCCGTTACCGTGAACGGCGGGCCGGACAGCACCAACCGCGAACCAGCGGTGAGGCAGCTGAGCACCTGTGCCACCAAGGCGAACGAGTAGTACACCGGCAGGTTCACCAACACCGTGTCCTCGGCGGTCTGGCCGATGGATGCGGTGTGCCGGCGCGCGTTGCGCAACAGGGCGGACATGCTGTGCAGGCAACCCGTTGCCAAACCGGAAGTCCCGGAGCTCATCAGGATGACGTGGCCCGGCTCGTGCCGGATCAGGCGGTGGCCGGTGAAGCGAAGCACGTCGGCACCGGCGTGCCGCGACACCTCGTGCTCGCCGAAGTCCGCTGGGCGGATCCGGGCCCGCACGAGCGCACGGGCACCGAGGTACCTGGCAACCTCCCACACCCGGGCCGGCGGGGTGGACGGCGAGACCAGCACCGGAACGAGACCGGCCAAGTGGACCGCGAAGAACACCCGCAACGTCCGGATCCCGTTGGGCAGCGCGATGACCACGACCGAGCCGGGTTCGGCGCGCAGAGCCTCGACCAGGCCGGAGACGTCACCGTCGTGCTCAACGGGCTCGGTCTGCACGACCCGGCGGAGGAAGTCGTCGATCTGCTGTTCGTTCACCCGGGTTCACCCCTCCCGTCGACCACGGAGCAGGTCACGGAATGCCGCCCGTCCTCGGCGACCTCGTGCATCACGAGGACGACGTGCCCGGCGGAGTCGTGCAACCAGTCGGCCAGCAGCGCGTCCACCACCGGCCTGGCCTGCTCGACCGGCACGGACAGCAGCAACGTCGGCCCCTGGAAGCCGAACGCCGCGCACACCACGCCGACCAGCGATCCGGGCCCGGCGGCGGCGAAGCGCATCGGGGAGATCCGCCCCCGCGCGACCGCCTCGGCCACCGATCGCTGGGTGTGCTCGGTCGAGTGCTCGCTGACCACGAGCACCCCGACCGAGGTGGGATCGAGGACCGCGCGGGTGTTCAGCACTCCGGCCACCGCGTCGGTGATCAGCCAGGCCACCGGGTCGGCGTAGATCCCGGAGATCCGGCGCGGCGCCGTCGTGGGATCGGCCGACTCGATCCTGATCACGCGGCCACCACCAGACAGGTGTTGAAGCCGCCGAAGCCGAGCGTCAGGCTGAACCCGAGTTCTCCGGCGACCGGCAACGGACCACCGGAGGGCACCGGCAGGGGAAGCCCGGCCATCACCGAGCGTGTGCGCGCCAGCGGCGGAACTTGCTTGTGGTGCAACGCCAACAGCAACGCGATCACCTCGATCGCACCGGTCGCCCCGAGCGTGTGACCGAAGGAAGCCTTGGTGGCGAACAGAACCGGGCTGGCCTCGCCGTCCCCGTACAAGGTCGTGTAGCAGGCGGCCTCGGTCGCGTCGTTGCTGGGCGTGCCCGTGCCGTGCGCGTTGATCACCGCGATGTCCTGGGCGTTCACCCCGGCCCGCCTCAGGGCTCTGCGCACCGCGAGCACGGCCGCCCCGCCCGTGCGGTCCGGCGCGGTCGGCCCGGACGCGTCGTTGGACGAGCCCCAGCCCCGCACCTCGCCCCACACCCGCGCGCCTCGTGCCTGCGCGGCTTCCCGCGACTCCAGCACCAGGAATCCCGCGCCCTCACCGAGCGCCGTGCCGTCGCGCTCGGCGTCGAAGGGCCGGATTGCCGTCGGGGACAAGGTGCCGAGCGCGGAGTGCCCCAGCCGCTTCGCCTCGCTCAGCACGTCCACACCTCCACACAGACAGCGGTCAACGACGCCCGCCCGGATCAGCGCCGCGGCCGTGAGCACCGCGTCCGAGCCCGAGGAACACGCCGTGCTCAGCGACACCGGCGCCTTCGGCACTCCCAGTGCCCCGGCCACATCGCCGGTCCACGCGTTCCCCGGCGCGCCGTCCAAGCTCGCCCCGAGGCTGCTCCCGAGCACCAGCAGGTCGACGTCGGTCTTCGCGTCCTCCAGCGCCGCCTTCCCGGTCAGCGTCGCCAGGCGCACGAGTCGTTCCGCCGCGTCCTCGCTCACCGTGCTCTCGGCGGTGTCGCCGCGGAGGAGTCGTCGCCAGACGTCGTCCAGACCGGTACCCAGCGCGGTGTGCCACGCCATACCGCTCACACAGACCGACACCAGACCCCCTTCGGGGCCGAGTCTAATTACGGGTGAGCCGGGGTGGCACTGTCACTTTTCATACCAGGATGCAAAGAATTGGTGCCGGACAAGGAAAGCAGTCGCTGTCGCACGCGCAGCGCGTCCTCGTCCCGCCCGAGCTGGACGTAGAGTTCCAGCGCCTCCTCCCACACCGCCTGGGCCTGCTCCGGCCTGCCGAGCGCGGCGTGCGCGTTGCCGAGCCCGACCAAGGGGTCGACGACGCCGAGCCGGTTGCCGAGATCGCGGTAGAGCGCCAGGGCCTCGCGGTAGTAGGTGATCGCTTCCTCGTGGTTGCCCGCGTGGTGCTCGATGTAGCCGAGGCTGTCGAGGGTGTTCGCGCGCTCGGCGGGCGTGTCGAGGTGGCGGTGCAGGACGAGCGCCGCGCGGCACCGCTGCCTCGCCTCGTCGTAGTGCCCTAGTTTGGCCAGGTCCCAGCCGACGCTGTTGAGACCGATGGCCTCCCACACCGGGTTCCCGGAGCGCTGGTAGACGCTCAGCGCCTGGGCGGAGTGCTCCAGTGCCCGGTGGTCGTCGCCCTGCTGCTCCCACGCCCGCGCCAGCGCCCGGTGCAGGTGTCCCCGGTTGACCTGGTCGCCGTGCCGCTCGGCCAGGTCCAGCGCCCGTTCGAGGTGCTGGATGCCCTCCCGGGTGTGCCCCAGGTTCGCGTTCGCCAGGCCGATGTACTGCAACGCGACGACGTCCATGCCCGGGTCGGCCATGTCCTCGGTCGCTTTCCTGGCGAGCTGCCAGACGCCGAGCCAGTCGCGGGGAAGCACGCGAACCTGCAGGTAGGTGTTGAGCACCCAGGCGATGCGCCACGTGCTGTGCTGCCATCCCCGTTCGAAGGTGAGCTGCTGGACCGCGAGCAGGCACTGGTGCTCGGTCTCGAACCACACCATGGCCGCCGCGCGGTGGTCCGGGTTCTGAAGGTGGACACCCGGCGCGGGCGGATCGAGTGGGACGGGCTCGCGGTGCGGGGCGAGCAGCCGATCGCACGCGTACGCGGTGTGCAGGTAGAAGTCGGCTACGCGCCGCAGAGCCGCATCGGGCAGCTCCTGCGCGAGGTCGGCCGCGTAACGTCGGACCAGGTCGTGCATGACGTAGCGGCCACGCGCGTCCCTGCTGGTCAACGACGCCTGCTCCAGGCCGCGCAGCAGAGTTCGCGTGGTGTTCAGCGGCAGCCCGACGAGCGCGGCGGCGGCGTGAACGCCGATGTCCGGACCGGGAGCGATGCCCAGCAACGCGAACGCGTTCGCCTCCTCGGGTGTGAGCGCCCGATAGGACCAGGACAGCACGCTCGGCAGGCTGGCGCTGGGATCGTCGTCGTCCAACGCGCTCAGACCGAGGTCGTGCAGCTCATCGGCCAGCTCCGCCAACGGAAGTCGCGGCCGCGTCTGCGCGTGTGCGGCGACGATGGTCAGCGCCAAGGGAAACCCGCCGCACAGCGCGATCAACAGGTCGACCGCGGCGGGCTCGGCCACCACCCGGGCCGCGCCGAGCCGGTCGCGCAGAAGATCGCGGGCCTCCGTCTCGGCCAGCACGTCGAGCGGCACGTGCTGCGCGCCGTGCCCGGTGACCAGCCCGGTGAGGCGGTACCGGCTGGTCACGATCACCGTGCACTGCTCGCTGCCGGGCAGCAGCGGCGCGACCTGCGCGGTGTCGACGGCGTTGTCCAGCACCAGCACCATGCGCCGATCGGCCACGAGACTGCGGAACAGGGCCGATCGCGCGTGCGGATCGGCGGGGACCTGACCGGGATCGACCCCGAGGGCGCCGAGGAAACCGCGCACCGCGACCGCGGGGTCCATCGGCGAGTTCTCCGGGCTGAAGCCGCGGAGGTCCACGAACAGCTGGCCGTCGGGGAACCGGTCGATGTGCCGGTGCGCCCAGTGCAGCGCCAGCCAGGTCTTGCCGACCCCACCGGCCCCGGCGATCACCACGGTCCCGCCGAGCCGGTCCAGCTCGTCGGTGCGGCCGACGAACGGCACCGGCGCGGCGGGCAGCTGGCGCGGTACGAGCCGCCCACCAGGAGCGACGGTCAGCGCGGGATCGGCGCCCAGCAGCTTCCGGTGCAGTTCCTGGAGCGCGGCACCGGGGTCGGTGCCCAGCTCGTCGACCAGGCGCGCGCGGAGCCGCCGGTAGTGCTCCAGCGCGTCCGCGGTCCGCCCGGCCTGGTTCAGCGCCCGCATGTACTGCCCGGCGACGCGTTCGTCCAGCGGGTGCTCACCGACCCGTGCGGCCAGTTCGGCCACCAGCCGCTCCCCCTGACCCGACCGCAGTTGGGCGTCGACCAGATCTCCTTGCGCCGCAAGCCTTTCCCTGGCCAGCCGGGCGCGTTCGGCCTCCGCCCACTCACTGTCCAGGCCGGTCAACGCGTCTCCGCGCCACAGCTCCAGGGCTTCGGTCAGCAGCCGCACGGCGCGCTCGTCGTCGGCCTGCTCCCGAGCAGCGGCGCGCAGGGCGTGGAACCGGTGCAGGTCCACGGAATCGGCCAGCAGGGCGTATCCGCCGGAGCGCCGCTCGATGACGACACCGTCCACATCGGCCAGTGCCTGCCGCAGACGGGAGATGTAGCTGTACAGCGTCGCCCGCGCGCGCCGGGGAACGTCCTCGCCCCAGACCCGGACGGCGAGGCGGTCCGCCGGCACCAGCCGCCCCGCCTCGACGGCGAGCGCGGCCAGCACGCACTGCTGCTTGGCCGGGCCGAGGTCCACCGGCCGCCCGTCCGCGTCGACGGCCACCTCGCCCAACAGACGCAACAACCCCGCCGCCCCCTGTTCCGTGCATGTGCGGACAACAGAAATACCGCTCGGACCTGCGCGTTGCAGAATCGCGCAAGCGAAACACACGATAGAGGTCCCACGGTGTTCCCAGCTCCACCAACCCACCGAGGGGAACGAAACATGAAGCCTTCTGTCCTGAGCGCTCTGGCGGTTTCCGCCCTGGCCACCGCGGGCCTGCTCTCCGCCGCCGCTCCGGCCACCGCCGCACCCCTGAAGTGCGCGACCGGCTACTTCTGCGCATACGAGCACATCAACTTCACCGGCGCCGTGCTCGTGCAGTCTCGCGCCGGGCGGGGCTCGACCGTCGATGCGCCGAACGACCGGACGTCATCCGGCTCGAACAACACCGGCAACCAGTGGGTGGGCGTCAACTCGCGCACCGGCATCCCGGACGACGACGTCTACAAGTGGGCTCCCTACACCGACGCCAGCACCATCGGCAGCGCGAACGACAAGATCGACCACTTCGACGTCAGGTAGTCCGACGGCACGGGGGCGCCCGCGCGGCGCCCCCGCTCCGCTGGGGAGGGAAGAGATGGCCCGCTTGGCCAGTCCGCTCGCGGCCGTGCTCGTCCTGGTGACGGCCTGCGGCGGAGCACCGACCACGCCCGCGGCCGACCAGCTCCGCGAGCTGGTGGACCGGCCAGCGGCGCTCGCCGAGGCGGAGAACCTGCTGATCAGCGAGTGCATGAGCCGCGCGGGCATGTCCTACCCGCACGTTCCGCCGCCGCGCGACGACCGCCCGGTTGTCGGACTGATCAAGATGGCGGCCCCGCTCCGCCTCGAAGACGCTCGCCGCGAGGGATACCCCGACACGTCGATGAAGCCCCGGCCGACCAAGGGCCTGGTGGAGGCGCACGCCGAGGCGCTGCCGCCCGGCGCCAGGGACCGATTTCACCAGCTGCTGCGCGGAAACACCGGCAACGACGTCCGCGTGACGCTGGCCGGCAGCTTCGAAACGGCCGCTTCGTCCGGCGGATGCGTCGGGAGCGCGCGGAAACGGCTTTACGGCTCGGTGGCGAACTTCCTCACCGTCTACTACGTCCCCGAACTGGCGCAGCGACGAGCCGCGGAGGCCGATGACGACCCCGACGTCCGCGCCGCGTACGGCTCATACGCGCAGTGCATGAGCGACAAAGGCCACCCCGCCGCCACACCGGCCGCGGCCGTGGAATTGGCGAAGTCCCACGAAACCGAGGAAATCGCTATTGCTTCGGCGGATGCCGAATGTCGGGCCGTCACGCGATTGCACGAACGTCGCGCAGTAGCGGCCGATCGCGTAGTGCGGAACTGGCTCGCGGACAACGAAAGCGCTGTCTCCCAAGCACACAAGCTGCTGACCGACGCCCTTCACTCGCTCGAGTGACTGTCATTTCGGACAGCACCGGGACAAGTGGACAGCTCGACGAGCCTCGCGGTAATACAGGTCCACCCATTTTCCCTAGCGAGAGAAGAGGTAAATGGTGAAGAACTTTGCCCGTTCCGCCGCTGTGCTGGCCGCCACGGTCATCGCCTCGGGCACGATGGCGACCGTGGGCGCTCCCCCCGCCGAGGCACGGGCGTGTGACGGGATCGCCGCCAAGGCTCACCACACCATCTGGCTCCGCCACACGCGCGACATCGACTCGGCGCTCGTCGTGAAGTGGCCAGCGGGAGCGACCGCCTGCCGCGCCCCGGAGTTGATCCGCGCAGGGAGCGAGTACAAGGTCTGCGGCGGTAAGAAGTGGGACAGGTGGGTCCTGCTCAGGTACAAGGGAAAGCAGGGCTGGGCTCCGGTGGTCTGCACCAACGTGAGTGACTGACCCTCCTGCCGGGCGTCAGCGAAGGCGGGCGCCCGGCATCTCCTTGACCAGCAGCCAGAGCAGGTAGCAGCCGCCGATCGCCGTGGTCACCACTCCGACCGACAGCGCAACCGCCGCGAGCAGCAGGACGGCGCCGGTCAGCGCAGCGGGCAGCAACCCGACACCCGACGTCGCGAACAGCCTCCGGCCGATCTGCGGCGCGGCCAGCGCGATGAACACGACCGGCCGCGCCGTCACCCACGAGGTCGCCGCCGCGGGCGCGCAGACGGTGTACCGGCACCGTCTCCCTCGCGCCCGAGGCTGCCGAGCTGCTGCGGTCGATCGGTCGCGACGGCGTGAGCGAGGCCGACGCGCTCGCGGCCCGTCTGCGGATCATGGACGGGCTGGCGGTGTCGGAGTCCGGCTTCGTCTGCCACCACGCGACCGGCTCGGGCTTCGCGATGCGGATCGCCCGCCAGCGCTCGCGCGGTCCCGGGGACCGGGCACAGCTCGACGAGTGGGCGAACCGCCTGCTCACGAGCGTGCAGACGCTGCACGCGACTTCGACCGCGACTTCGGCATCACCCCTGGTCGTGCTCGGACGCTTTCCTGATCCGGCGCAACAGGAAGCTCGCCACGCCCGCCGCCACGAACAGGCACGCCGCCTCGAAGATCTTCTCGTCGGAAGGCCCCTGATCGAGTGCGGGGTGCACGCTCGCGTTGACGACGTGGACGTAGACGACGATCGCGGGCACGTACAGCGCCCACCACGCGACCTTGCTCCACTTCTTCAGCGCGAATCCGTCCAGCGGCTTGATCGGGAGCAGCCCGAAGACGACCACTTGGATGCCCGCGGCGAGGACGACGCAGACCGCGACGGCGACCGCGTAGGCCGGTGACCCCGGATGGGCGTCCCTGCCCGCGACCACGAGGGGAGCGCACACCACCCAGAGACCGACGCAGGTGACGAGAACGGCGATGCCGCCGCCCAGCGTCGCCCGCCCCTGCGCGTCGTCCTCCGGCTTCTTCAAGGCGATGAAGGTGATCACCAGGCCGTAGACGTAGGGCACCGGCGAGTTCAGGACCCGGGACAGGATCGCCATGATCAGGGCAAGGGCGAACCCCAGCCGGATCGCCCGCAGGTGGCCGCGACCGCGACTGGCGCTGAGCAGCGCGTCCTTGGGCTTCTCGTAGGCGAAGACGACCAGGAGCAGGGACACCGCTCCCGCCGCCGCCTTCATCAGGACGGTGCCCCAGTCCCAGTTCTCGCCCTTGATCTCCGCGTCGGCCAGGACCAGTAACGCCCCGCCGCTCCCGGCGTAAGCGACCGCCCGGACCCACGTGGGAGCGCGCGGCCGCGCCCGGCTCAGCCGCTCCTGCTCGTTCTTCGTCCGGAGCACTTCGATGATCTTGTTCACCAGATCCGGCGGAAACGCCGTCTCCAGGAGCAGCACGAGCGCGATGAGCCCCGCCGACTGCGCCGCGGTCACGGCGAGGGCTTCCAGATCGGTCCGGACCTCGCTCGGCACGGGGATGTCCGCAATTCCCGGCTCGCGCGGCTCCCCAGGCTTGGGGAGCGGCGTCGTGGGCGGAGAAGGGGTCGCCGTCGTCGGCCGGGTGGTGGTCGTGGGGACCGGCTTCCAGGTCAGTTCGAAGGTCGTCAGCACTGGGCCGGTCGGCAGCCTGATGGTGCCCGCGGGATAGGTCGTCCCGGCGCACCGGAACTCCACGGTGCGCACGCCTGTCGGCAGCCCGGCCGGGAGGTGGGCGTGCAGGTCGATGAACTCCCAGGCTCCGGCCTGCCCTTGCCGTGCTTCGTCGAGCCAGGTGTCCAGGACCCGGCCGCCGATGATGATCACGCCGGAGCGGCAGTCTCCCGGATATCCGTGCAGGTGCGCGGTGACCTCGGCTTTGCCCGACGGCTGGTCGCCGGGCGGGGAGTGCGTGTGCGTCGTCGTGGTGGTGGCCGGCCTCGGCCGGACCGCGATGGACACGGTCGCCTCAGCCGCGTCGCTCTGCGGGTCCACCGCCCGGTAGACGAAGGTGTCGGTTCCCGTGAAGCCGCTCGGCGGGGCGTAGTCGAACGAGCCGTCCCGCCGCACGAAGACCTTCCCTCCTCGCGTGCTCGCCCCCGCGGCTTCCGCGGTCATCCGCTCCCCTGCGGGATGCGCGTCATTTCCCAGCACGCCGGGCGCGGGGACCTTCAGCAGCTCGCCTGACATCGCCTGGTAGCTGTCGTCGCGCGGATGCGGGGCGAGCCGCACACCCACGGACACGGTCGCGGTGTTGCTCCGGCCTCCCGCCGTGTCGACGATGCGGTAGCTCCACTGCGCGATCAGCGAAGGCCCCATGCGCCAGCGGAACCCAACCGGGCGCGTGGTCGGCTCCACCACGCCTTCCGTCGGGCCTGAGACCAGCTCGACCGCGCGGACCTGAGCGCCCCGCAGGGTGTCGTTGGCCAGGACGTTGACCGTGAACCAGCCGTTGACCGCCTGGTTGCTGGAGTAGACGAAGCGATCGTCCACCGCCGCCGGTGGCGCCGCGGCCAGGGTCAGGATGACGCCCAGCCCGGCGACCAGCAGCACCAGGGCGCGTTTCATGCCGCGCTAGAAGTTCCAGAGCCGGACCGTGAGGTCCCACCGACCGCTGTTGTCGACGGTCCTGTCGTCGTTCTGCGGCAGCCACAGCCAGGTCTGCGGCCCGCGGTAGACCACGCACCCGCTGTCGCCCCCGATCGGGAACGCGGTCCCCGTCGACTTGAAGAACCCGTAGAGGCCGTACAAGGGCGCCGAGATCCCGCCGTGGAACGTCCGCAATCGCTCGGTCGGGTGCCCCGCCGGGGAGTAGGACGGCCCCCACGGCCAGGAGTCGATCTTGATCGAACCGCTCGCCGTGATCCGCACGACGTCCCCGTCCTGCAGGGGAATGCCGGGCCCGTGGAACGTCGGGTCCCGGTAGCCGAAGCTCACCGGCTGACCGTCGACCACCGTCAGGTGCGTGTCGCGGACGGACCCGATCTGGTTGTTCTGGCACAGCCTCAGCGACAGCTCCGTTCCCGCGTGCGCGGGTACCGGCTGGATCAGGGCGAGCGTGGCCGCAGCCACCGTGATCAGCGCGGCGTGCCGGATTCCGGTCATGGTCGGCGAACTCCCGTCGTGGTGTCTTTCCCGATCACTCCGAGGATCGAGCCGCACACCAGCCGCGTCGAAGTCGCCGTGCCTATGCGGCGATCGGTGCGGGCTATAGCCCCAGACCGGCCCCGGCCGAGCCCGCCACCTGGGCCGCCAGCTCGCAGAACAGGCGGGGCAGCGCGCGCTCGTCGTCCCGCCTGCGCGCGACGCCGGTGGCCGAGTCCGGCCCACCGCGCAGCTCCAAAGCTCGGAACCCGTGCACCGCAGCGGTCTTGACGTACAGGTACGGCGCCGGGCAGACCACGCCGTTGAGCACGACCGACAGCGCCAGCTCCGTCACGGTGTTCACCGGATCGCCCACCGCCTCCGGGTACTCGCCGTTGCGCGATCCGGGCAGCAGCCACCACCGCTTCATGGACTCGGGAACGGCGTCACCGACGTTCGGCATCGGTTCGTCGAGCACCTCGGCCACATCGACGGAATCCAGCTCGCACAGCGGATGTCCGACCGGAACCGCCAGACCGCAGGGCTCGTCGCTGATGGGCTCCCACAGCACCCGCTCGCTGTCCACCGGCAGCCGCAGCAGCGCTACGTCGACGTCGTCGTCGAGCAACGGCCGCTCGGGGTCGGGCAGTGAGGTCTCCCGCCACGACAGCCGCACCTGGGGGTAGGCCGCCGAGAACGCGCTCGCGATCGGCACGTGCAGCGCATGCGGGATCGGAGGGCTCCAGCCGATCCGCAGCACGCTCGGTTCGGCCCCTGCCCGCCGCGTCGCGCGAGCGGCCTCGTCCACCATCCGCAGCACGGCCCCGGCGTGCCCGTAGAAGACCTCCCCGGCGGCCGTCAAGCGGACCCCGTCCGGTGCGCGCAGGAACAGCGGCACACCGAGCTCCCGCTCCAGCGCGCGGATCTGCTGGCTCAGGGTCGGCTGTGACACGTACAGCATGGCCGCGGCCTTGGTGAACCCACCCTGCTCGGCGACGGCCGTGAAGTACCGGAAATGACGCAGCTCCATGCTTCCCCCGCGTTCGACACGCGTCCGTACGGGCGCCAGACGACGATTCCGCAGTGGCGCCCGTCCGGACACGGCCAACGGGATGAAGCACGACAACGAAGCGATCACCCGGCGATGTCAGCCCGGCTACCGCTCCAGGCACCAGTGCTTCCCGGTCGCCCAGCCCAGGAACCGGCGACCGCCCGCGACCGCGCCGGCGGCGTCGAACCGCTTGCCGTCGAGCACGCCGATCAGGCCGCCCACCGCGGGCTGGAACCACGGGATGCCCTGTGCGGCAACGCGTTCTTCCAGCCGCTGCGCGATCGTTCGCCGGCGCGCCGGCTCGCAGAAGCTGAGCAGGTAGATCGCCTGGCGCCACGCGTGGGCCGCGTTCTTCACCTGGATCAGCGCTGCGTGCCGGGTGGCCGGGCGCTGCGCGAGCCTGCGCACCGTCCAGTCGAAAGCCCGCAACGCAAGCTCCTCCGCGCGCTCGCCCACCTGCCCGGCCAGGCCGAGCCCGTTCACCAGGACAGCGAGGTTGTGCGTGGTCAGGATCTGGCTCTGCTCAAGGACAGCGCCGTTGCGCGCCACCCAGCTCCGCGTCGGCTCCCCGGCCTCCTTCGCCCGCTCGGCGCAGACCTTGGCGAAGTCGTCCGCGGTCCTCCTGCCCCAGCGGAGCGGGCTCTCCCACCGCGCTGCGGCGGGCAGGTCGTAGTAGTCGGCGTACAGCGTGCCCGCCATGGTCCGGCTCGCCACTGCCGCCGCGTCGCGCCACTTGGTGGTGAAGGTGCCCATGAAGATGTCCGCTGCCACCTCCTCGACCAGCGGGAGCTCCACCCCGGCCCGGTTCGCCAGCGCGCCCAGCTCACCGACCAACGGGTTGGGCAGCAACGTCTGCGGGAACTCCGTCAGCGCGAGCATGGTGACCTGCTGGAGCGACCGGAAGGCCGCGTTGTCCGAGCTTGCCGAGCGCAACGGCGCCAGCGCGCCGGTCCACGGCAGCTCCTCGAACCGCACCTGGTGCTCCAGGTTCAGCAGCAACAGGCTGCGGCGACGGCGGAACGCCGTGTAGGTCTGCTCGTAGAGCCCGGCGAGCACGGGATCGTCGATGCCCGAGGCCATCAGCCGCGAGGTCAGTTGCGGCAGCACGATCGCGAGCACCTCGCCCGAGGTGATCACGCCACGGCGCACCAGCTCGTCGACCGGCGCCTCCCACGCGCGAGCGACCTTGTCCTGCAGGTGCAGTGGGATCGGCGTGCCCTCGGGGAGCTCGGCGACCAGCTGGTCCAGCGACGGCACACCGCTGTCCACCGGAACCCCGTCGAGCCGCTTGAGCAGCACGTTCGCCAGGCTGACGTGAGTCGGCGCCGCCACTACGGCCGCCTGCTGCGCTCGCACGTGCTCGCGGTCGGCCGAACCCGGCGCACCGTGCCGTGTCACGGTGTTCGCGATCGCCCGGCGGATCCAGCCGACATCCCTGGCGGACAACGGCTCACTGCTGCGCAGCGCCGCATGCAGTCGCGCGAAGTTGCTCTTCGGATGAGCGTGCCGGCCGGACAGCAGGTGCCTGCGGGCCGTGTCGTCGAAGTCCGCGATCCACCGCGCGCGCTCGTCCGCCCAGTCGTCCGGGTAGCGCGCACACGGCCAGCCACCGCGGACGACCTGATCGTCCACAGTGGGCAGTTCGCCGTCGACCGTCCGGCACCACAGTGCGACCAGCCTGTCGTACAACGGAGTCCACACGCCCAGCGTCTCGCGCATCGCGGTCAGCTGCGGCGGCATCGTGACCGCCCGCAGCGACTCGGCCACCTCGCCGACCGAGGCCACGCGCACCGCGGCGCCGGAGGGGCGCGACACCGGCTCGAACCTCGGCGTCATCCGCAGGCGGCCCATCAACGGTCGCAGCTGCGCGACGAGGTCCAGGGCCTGCTCGGCGAAGCCCTTGTCCAGCAACAGGGCTACCACCGGGAGCGCCGCGTCCTCGGCCACGTCGATCCGGTAGTGGCCCGCCCGCAGCGCCGCCACCAGCTCGGCCTGCCCGGCATCGCCCAGGTACCAGAGGTTCAGCCGCTCCCGGTCCGTCCCACCGGGCACGTCCCCCGGCAACTGCCGCAGCTTGGCGATCTCGTCGTCGGTCAGCGGGACCTCGGACAGCGCGCGTCCCGTCGCGAACCCGCCGTGCGCCACCTCCAGCGTCACCCACACCGGCGTGTCCGCCACCGGCGCGCGAGATCCGACGGTGATCCGGCCCGAGCCGATACCCGCGAGCACGTCCTCCCACTGCCGGACCTTCTTCAGCGCGCGCTCGTCGCCCGACTCCACCAGCCTGGTCAAGGCACGCGACAACTGCGTCGTCGCGTAGGACGGAGGGACGACGTGCGCGGGCTGATCGGTCATGAGAACTCCAGAAGTGGGACTGGACCTGATGGCGAGATTCGAACTCGCGCCCTCCCGGTTGACAGCCGGGCGATCTACCGCTGATCTACATCAGGACTGACATGGAGGCGGGACTCGAACCCGCGCCCTCCCGGTCCGGAGCCGGGTGATCTGCCGCTGATCTACTCCATGGCGTGATAGCGATCGTAGCCAGCGCACGCCGCGATCGCCCCGGCTTTTCTCACTTCGGCGTCACGGTGGTGATGCGGAAGGGATGCTCCGCCGGGTCGAACAGCACCCGCCGGGCGCATTTTGCCACAACGGCAACAAAGCTTGCCGGTCTCGGCGCGACCGGGACACCCTGGTCACCTCGACTTCGACAGGAGAACCGGCATGACCGAGACCGCCCAGCAGTACTGGGAAGGCTTCTACCAGGAGAAGGACCGCGTCTGGAGCGGCAACCCCAACCCGCTGCTCGTCCGCGAGGCCACCTCGCTCACCCCCGGCACAGCGCTGGACCTCGGCTGCGGCGAGGGCGCCGACGCGATCTGGCTCGCCGAGCGCGGCTGGCAGGTCACCGCCGTCGACGTCTCCGAGACCGTCCTGCGCCGCGCGGCCGCCCGCGCCCCGGCGGGGATCACCTGGGAGCGCCACGACCTCTCGCAGTCGTTCCCGTCCGGGCAGTTCGACCTCGTGTCGGCCCAGTTCCTCCACTCCCCCGTCGCCGCCCCCGGTGAACGCGAGGACATCCTGCGCAACGCGTCCCGCGCCGTCGTACCTGGTGGAGTGCTGCTGATCATGAGCCACTCGGGGTGGCCGTCGTGGGTCGAGACACCGCCGTTCGAGTACCACTTCCCTGGCACTCGGGAGATGGTGGAGTCGCTGGCACTGGATCCGGAGGCGTGGGAGGTGCAGGTGGAGGAGGTGGTCGAGCGGCCGCTGACCGGGCCGGACGGGGAGCCCGGATCGCGTCAGGATTCTGTTCTTCGCTTGCGGCGCAAGGGTTAGCTCGGCTTCCAGCTTGCGCTGGTTCCGGCGTGGGGTCGGCTGGTTCCGGCGTGGGGTCGGCTTGACCTGGGGCCCCCTTGCGCGTGCCGAGGGCCTGCCGGGCGGGCACGGTCAGGAACCGGCCCTCGCCGACGAGCGTATGGCACGCGCACCCCAGGTAAAGCCTCGGCTGGGTTCCCGGCTTCCGTTTGCTGGGACCTGCGTTAGGGCTGGAACCGTTGGGAGATAAGGGAAAGTTCACTCCGTAGAGCCATGATCCACTATTTGCAGACGCTAAAATAGGAGTATGGCCCCTGCCGATATCGAAGACGAACTCGTCGCCGCCTACGCCGCCATCGGTAAGGCTGTCGCAGACTTCGCCTCAACCCTGATGAAGCTCTATGACGACCTCGACCCGCAAGTGCAGCAGTATGCCGGGGATGTCCTGATGCCCCTGCTGCGTGTCTCTCAGGTCAAGGGCAACAAGCTGATCGATCGGGCCATGTCGCTGGTGGAGCACCCGGTGGTGTTGGAGGCGTTGTCGGAGGGTCGGATCGATGAGGGCAAGGCGTTGATGATCATCGATCAGGTCAGTGTCCTCGATGCCGCCAATCAGGCGATCGCCGAACCCGTGTTGATCGCGCATGCGGCGTCGCATAACTACACGGCCTCTCAACGCTATGCCCGGCGCTATGTCCTCAAGCTGGATGCCGAGGCGGCGTTGCGGCGTCATGAGGAGAAACGGAAGCAGCGGTTGGTGGAGAAGTTCAACCTCGACGACGGCATGGCCTCCCTCCGCGTCGTCCTCCCCGCCCTCGACGCAGCCCTCGCCTTCGATCGCATCGACCGCATCGCCCGGGCACTGCCGAAGGATGACCGAACGCTGGATCAGAAGCGGTCGGACGTGGCCGCGGATCTGTTGATGGGCAAGGAAACACCCGCCCCGCAAAGCGAGGTGTGCGTGAACCTCACGATGCCGATCACCAACATCCTGGGCCTGACCACAGACCCGGTCATGCTGGCCGGATACGGGGACCCCTGCCTGCTCCGATCGTGGCGGATGTCGCGGCGAATGGGATCTGGAAGCGCATCCTCACCGACCCCGCCACCGGGATGGCCGAACACATCACCACCTACCGGCCCACCCCAGCACAACGCGAACTCATCAACGCCCGCTATCCGACGTGCACCATGGTCGGCTGCAACCAACCGGCGCACCGCTGCGACCTGGATCATTGTTGCCCGTTCGACGGGACCAACACCACGGTGCAGAACCTGCGGCCGAAGTGCAGGCACCACCACCGGATGAAGACCCACTCCAACTGGTCCTGCGAGAACCGGCCGGACGGACGGCACACGTGGACCACGCCCAACGGCAAGACCTACGACACGGAACTGCAGCCCATCGCGGACCCCGCGCCCTTCTAGGCAGCACAACCGCAAAGGGGATCACCCAACGGTGACCCCCTCAGAACGGTGCGCGGGCAGGCTCAGGATTCCCAGCCCCACAGATCGACGGTGGCGCCGGTGTCGCTGTTGAGCTTGCAGTCCCCCTTCGCGACGTTCACCACGGCGTTCCCGCAGTCCCGCCAACCCTGGGGCGTCGCGGGATAGCTCTCGAAGACCTTCCAGTGCCCCTGGGCGGTCACCTCGGAGGCGACGGCCGCACCACCGGTCATGGTGACCACTGAGCCCGCGATCAGGCAGGCGGCGGCCAACTTCCGTGCTCGCATGGCAGTACTCCCTCAGCTCGGTTCACTGACGACCATCGGAAGCTAGCCGCGCACGTCGAACGACATGCAATGGTTTCACGTTGGCGTGACGCGACGAACGCGGCCAGGAGCTGCGACGTCATCTAACCTGGCGTTGTGCGCATGCGGCCGACGTTGAGCTGGACTCCCACCGAGGAGTCCGCTGCCGCGGTGGCAAGCCTCGACGACGTGGTCGAGGTGGTGGCGGCGGGCGGAGTCCTGGTGCTCAGCGGGGCCGGGCTGTCCACGGAGTCCGGCATCCCCGACTACCGAGGCGACACCGGCAGCCTGCACCGGCACACCCCCATGACCTACCAGGAGTTCGTCGGCAGCGAGGACGGGCGGCAGCGCTACTGGGCGCGCAGCCACCTCGGCTGGCGCACCATCGCCCGCGCCGAGCCCAACAGCGGGCACCGCGCCGTCGCCGAACTGCAGGCCCGGGGGTACCTGGACGCGGTGCTCACGCAGAACGTGGACGGCCTGCATCAGGCCGCGGGCGCGACGGGTGTCGTGGAGCTGCACGGCAGCCTGGACCGGGTGGTCTGCTTGGCCTGCAAGCGAACCAGCCCTCGTGAGGACCTGGATCGACGGCTCCGCGCCGCCAATCCCGGGTTCACCGCGGAGACGACGAGGATCAACCCCGACGGTGACGTGGAGCTGCCCGCGGCGGCGGTGCGCGGGTTCGCGCTGGTGGACTGCGCCGACTGCGGCGGCGTGCTCAAGCCCGACGTGGTGTTCTTCGGCGAGAACGTGCCCGCCGAGCGGGTCCGCCGGTGCTACGACCTCGTGGACTCGGCCGAGGCCGTCCTCGTGCTCGGGTCCTCGTTGACGGTGATGTCCGGACTGCGCTTCGTCCGCCACGCCGCCAAGGCGGGCAAGCCGGTGCTGATCATCAACCAGGGCCGGACGCGGGGCGACAGCCACGCCAGGGGTCGCCTAGACATGCCGCTCGGTCTCGCACTGACCGACCTGGCGCGCCGGCTACCGGCCTAACGGAAGGCTCAAGAGCGCGCTTCAGGGCATCAGTCAGCGAGTCGACCGTCGGCACGCCGCGGGAATGCGCGACCCCGATTCCGAGCTGGTTGACGCGCTCGGCCCAATACGGCTGGTCGTAGTGCTGAGGGATCACGACCTGAGCAGCTCCGGCGTGCACGGCGGGCGTGGTTGTGCCCGCGCCACCGTGGTGCACGACGCGGCGACCCGGGCGAACAGCGCGCGATGGTTGAGTTCGCCGACCTCGATGCAGTCGGTGTCGTCCTCCGCCGATGACAGGCCGGCCCACCCGCGCGACACGATCGCCCGGCGGCCGAGCACGCGGGCCGCGGCGACCATCACCCGGCTGACGTCGGCGGAGTAGCTGCCCATGCCGAAGCAGACGGGCGAGTCGCTCTCGGCGAGGAACGCCTCAACCTCCGCCGGGAGCGGGCCAGGGCTGGTCGGTGAGCACATGGCCGAGGACGTCATCGACCGGGGCGAGTCCGACAGCCGCCCGGTGGGCGTTGAGGGCGCGGCCCAGGTGTCGTTCCACTGCCGCGCTTCGGCGTCCCAGCCACCCGTGCCGTCCTGCGGCCAGCCCGCCCACGCCGCGGGCAAGTGGTGCGACGACGGCAGGGTGACCGGACAGACGTGGACGTAGGCGGCGCCCACAAGCTCGGCCACCGAACGCACACCGACCTGAACGGCGCCGCCCCCTCTAGGACATCGCCCCGACCCGCAACCTCCGCGAGCGCGGCGAACTGCACCGCGACGGCGTTCTCCGCCGCCTGGCGCCGTCCTCCCGGCGTGGACAGGTCCCACGCGCCGGACCGCATCGACGGGCCGAACGGCACCACCGGGATCCCCAGCCCCTCGATCCAGTCCCGGAAGTCCTGGGAGACGCACACCCGGACGTCACGGCCGAGTTCCCGCAACCGCAACGCCAACGCGACCACCGGCTGCGCCTCGCCCCGCGACCCGATCGCCGCCAGCACAACGCCCATGGTCCAGCTCCTTGTACCTGCGTGAAGCAGTAATTGCGCCGCGCAGGCTACTGCTGTCCAGCGCAACCCCGGCAACGTCTCCCGGGCGGCGCAACGTGTCGACCTTCGTGCCCAGGAACCATCGCCGCGCCCTGAGCGCTCAGTCCCAGTAGTCGCGCTCGGGCAGGCGCAGCCACACGTCCGGCGCGCCGTTGACGGCACGGGCGTCGGTCAACTGGAGTCCGGCGAACGCGCAACTGTAGGCAACGGCGTTGTGCTGATACAGGTAGGACGCCAGAATCTCTTCGGGCCCATCACCGTCATCAGGGCCTCCGCCCGGATGGAGGTCACCGGCGACGAACTCACCGTCGCGGTAGATGCTGCCCTGGTTGCCGCTCTTCGGATTGGCGTAGAGGCCGTAGCACACGGTGTCGACGGACAGCCGGGCGAGCACGCCGGGCATCGTCGGCGCGAAACCCCACGGCTGCGCGAACACGCAGCCGCCTGGCACATCGGTCGCCCCCACGGCCAACGACGACTCGGTGCTCGGCGGGTAGACCTCGATGTCCTTCTGCACAGCCGAAATGTCCTCGACGACCTCGGCGCCCAGTCGCCACGCGGACTCCTCGACGTCGAAGTCCGCGACGCACGCCAGCCCCAGTCCCTCGACCCACAGCTTGCCCAGTGCCTCCTTGAGCCGCCTGGCTTCCGCGACCGCGTCACTCTCCTCTGTGGACAGTGACACGGAACTGTTGGGCGCGAACAGGTCCGGCGTGGGACTCGCCAGGCTGAGCCGTCCGGGAGACCACCCGGCCATCATCGGCCGCCACGGGTCCGCGCCCGCCGCCACCAAGGCGCGAGCGTTGTCCGGCCGGTCGGCGTGAACGGCCTCCCACAACGCAGTCCGCCCGCCGTACTCCACGTCGATGTCCTCGACCCGACCGGCCAGCTCCGCGACCACATCCGCGGAACCGCGCTCCGCCGCGGCGAACAGCGGCGGCGGGGAGCAACGGCCTGTGCTGCCGGGATCCGCTCCCGCTGCCAGCCTTTCGCGAACCCATGCGAGATCGCTCCAGCTGTTCCGCCCCAGGCCGTCCCACCCGCCGTTGTCCGCGATCACGGCGCGCAGCCTGTCAGGTCTGCTGCGCCGCGACCAAACGCGCATATCGAGTTCCTGCAACCAGAAGGACGAGCCCGGCGCCCAGGAACGCGGCCACCCTCGCCATCCCGTCGAGCGCGGACAGGTCGAACATCACCAGCTTGAACACCGCCGCCCCGACCAGGACCAGTCCGGTCACCCGCATCGCCGCCACGTTGATGCCGCGAACCAGCAGCACGAGCGCGATCACCGTCCACGACACCGTGATCGCCACGTGGCCCACCAGGAATCCGGTCCGCCCGGGCGTGATCAGCAACGCCGTGCACAGCACCACTCCGGCCGCTCCGTAGAGCGCGGCGATCCCGGCGGCCAACCACGGCGCGAGAACCTTCGACGGAGGGCGAAGCTCGCCGAGCCGCAACGCCACCCACGGCAGCAGCATGGAGACAGCGAGGATCAGCGCGGCCACGGCCAACGCGCCGCCAAGCTGGCCGGGCGTGCGGTCGCCGACCAGGACGAGCAATGCGGGCGGGAGTTCCCGGCCCACCGCGATCACGCCGCCGATGAGGGTGAAGCCCACCGCTCCCACCAGAGCGAACCGGTTGCGGCTCCACAACGCCGCGAGCAGCAGCAGGACCGCCTCACCGAGCAGGACCGCCGCGCGGGCCGTCCCGTCGAAGTGGGTCACCGTCGCCTGCATGGCCGCGACCAGACCGGCCAGCCCTGCGAAGTCCCCCGCGCGGCCGGGCAGCAGGCGACCCGCGGCCCACACCGCGAGCAGCACCACGGCCACCCCGCCCGAGACCAGCACGGCATCGGGTTTCGGCAGGACCAGCGCGGCGATCAACGCCGGGGCCGCGGACGTGACGAGCAGCGTCAGCGCGGCCGGATCCTCCGGCCTGCGCCGCATCACGACCAGCGCGAGTGCGATCCCGACGACGGCAGCGGCGAGCGCGGCGGCCGTGTTCGTCCCCGAGCCGGACAACGGCGCCCTGAGCGTGCTGAGCACGGAGGCGATCAGCGGCGGAACGCCCGCCGCGACGGCCACTGCGGACCAGTCCCGGCGCAGCTGCACCGGAGCCGTGGCCACCTGCAGCACCAGCAGGAACGTCACCAGGTCCGGGCGGAAGCCCTTGGTGATGATCGGCGCGCACACCGCGCACCCGATCACCACGGCGACCGCGAGCAGGGACGACTCCCAGCGCGAGGCCAGCAACAACCCGCCGACCGCGACGAGCAGGCCGATCGCGAGGCCACCGAGCGGCGGCAGGTACTCGTACAGCGTCGTCGCCGCGATCACGTCGAGGTAGAGCGCCGCGATTCCCGTTGCGGCCAAAGCGAAAGCGCCGGTCCGGCCGACCGGGTTGCGGTGCAGCCACAGCCCGGCGCCGACCAGGCCGACGCCGAACGCCGCGCCGACGAGCACGCGCGGCAGCGGGCCGAGCCAGCCGCGCTGGATCGCCAGCACGAGCAGCAGCACGATCCCCAGCAGCGTGACCGCGCCACCGATCCAGGCCAGCAGCCTGCTGCCGGCGCCCTCCTTGCCCAGCGCCGTGCCCCACGCCGCCGTCAGCGACGGAACCGGCTCGGGCTCCAGGTACCGGGGCTCCTCGTCACGGGGCCGTTCGTCCTGGGGCCGGGCGGGCTCAGGCTCGGGCTCGCCGTCCTGGGCGGTCTGGGGCTCCTGTTCGGCGCGCAGGTCCTCCCGCAGGGCCCACAGCTCGTCCCCGACCCGTTCGAGCCGGTTCCGAAGATCGTCGATCTCCTCGGCGATGCCGAGAAGTCGATCTCCATCGTTGTGCATGCGCACCAGCCTGGGCGAGCGCGCGGGCGGGCGATTCCGTACGACTACTCATCCTCGGGGTCCTCGACCCACTCCAGGAGGTCGCCGGGCTGGCACTCCAGCACCCGGCACATCGCCTCCAGGGTGCTGAAGCGCACCGCCTTGGCCCGGCCGTTCTTCAGCACCGCCACGTTCGCCGGGGTCAGCCCGACCCGCTCGGCGAACTCGCCGACGCTCATCTTGCGCTTGGCCAGCTCGACGTCGATGCGCACCACGATCGGCATCAGATCACTTCTTCCATATCGGTGCGCAGCGCCGTGGCCTGCTGCAGCAGGGCGCGCATCACCACCATCAGCAGGCCGACCACGGCCAGGCCGACCACCATCAGGAACAGCGCCATCGGCGCGCCGGGGTCGTCGGCGTGGAAGCCGACCCAGAGGAAGATCGCGGTGAGCACCACCCACGCGGCCGCGATGGCCCACACGATCGCGTCCACCCAGACCATCGAGGCCCTGGTGAAGATGCGGTCCTTCTTGACCAGGGTGAGCAGCTTCCAGGTGGACACGACGACCAGCTGCACGCACAACACGAAGAACACCGCGATCGCCGTCAGCGGCCACCGCAGGTGCGCGCGTTCGGGATGCGTCTCGGCCATGTGCGCGAACTGGCCGGGAAACGACATCACCTGGAACACGACCAGGATTGCGAAGAGCAGCACGAGGAAGACTCGGAGCGGGCCGACCGCCCGTTGCGCCAGGGACATGCATCGAGTATCGATACGCGCCTATCGACTGTCAATCGATAGTTATCGCTTCACGACACCGTCACCCGGCAGCAGCGGGCGCATGAACGTCCGTTCGTAGCGGAGCACGCAGCCGCTCTCGTCCCGGATGCGGTCGGCGTCGACGAAGTCGGGGTGGACGCCGAACAGCGCGCGGTACTCCTCGTAGGCGGCGAGGCTGGGGAAGCTGAACAGCGCCAGGGCCTTGTCGCTGGCCCCCTCGCCCGGCAGGAAGTAGCCGTGGTGGGTCCCGCCGTGCCGGTCGACCAGTTCCATCCACCGGCGGCCGAACCGCTCGAAGGCGTCGATCTTCGTCGGATCGATCACGTACTCGACAACACAGGTGATCATGCTGTGGCAGCCTATTCTTCGAGGATGCGCTTTTCGGTCAACATCCCGAACTTCGGTGACTTCGCCGACGCCAGGACGGTCGCGCGCGTGGCTGCGGCGGCCGAACAGGCGGGCTGGGACGGTCTGTTCATCTGGGACCACGTGGTGCACGACAAGCAGCAGCGCAGGGGGAAGCCCTTCGGCGACCCCTGGATGCTGCTGACCGCTGCCGCGCTGGCGACCTCGCGGTTGCGGCTGGGCACCTTGGTCACGCCGGTCGCCCGGCGCCGCCCGGAACAGCTCGCCCGCCAGGTGGCCACCCTGGACTCGATCAGCGGCGGACGGGTGATCTTCGGAGCGGGTCTCGGCGGGCCGATCGAGGACGAGTTCGGCAGCTTCGGGGAACCCACCGACCCGGTCGTGCTGGCCGAACGCCTCGACGAGGGACTGGACCTGCTCGACCGCTACTGGTCGGGCGAAGCCGTGACCCACGACGGGAAGCACTACCGGGTCCGCGACGTCACCCTGCTGCCCGCGACGGTGCAGCGCCCGCGCCCGCCGGTCTGGGTCGGCGGTATCTGGCCCCATCGCAGGCCGATGCGCCGCGCCGCGCGCTGGGACGGCGTCGTTCCGCTGTTCACCAACGCGCGGCACGGGCAGGTTCCCGCCGTCGACGACGTCCGCGAGCTGGTGTCCTACGTCCGCGAGCACCGCGAGGACGGGCCGTTCGAGATCGTCCTCGGCGGCGCCAGCCCCGGTGACCCCGGCGCGGCGCAGGACCTGATCGCGCCGCTCGCCGAGGCCGGGGCCACGTGGTGGGACGAGCGGCAACTCCAGACTGGCGAGGACCTGGACCGGCTCGCCCCGGTGCTGCGCCGCGTCGAGCAGGGCCCGCCCGGTCAGCGGTTGCCGGAGTAGTTGCTGGGCCCGGCCGCCCGGACGGCCTCCTGCGCGGCGGCGTCGAGCCACGGCTTGGCGGTGCTGTCCTGGGTCAGGTTGATGTACATGGCCAGCGACTTGATCAGGTAGCGGTGGGTCTGGCGCTTCCAGCCGCTGCGCGCGGCCCGCGTGGTGTCCTTGTTCTTGTCGCAGATCTCGGAGCCGGGACCGCTGCCAGGACACAGGATTCCCCACGAGCCGCCGTCCGCGCTCTTGTAGGCCGTGTCCGCGGCCGACGCGTCCGGCATCGGAACGACCCACACCATCACCAGGATCTGGTTCGAGTGGTCGACGTAGGTCGCGGCGACGGCGTTGCCGCACCGGGAACGCAGCAGGAGGTTCCTGGTCTCCTGGTCCATGTGCTTGGTGACGCACTCGCGGACGTCGCTGCTCTTCCTGTCGTAGCGCACGTTCTTCGCGTCGCTGAACGAACTCGGCAGCAGTGCCGAGGCGCTCACCGGCGTCTTGTCGGTGGACTCCCGGTCGAGGTCCGCGGAGTTGAACCTGGTGGTGGTCGTCGTCGGTCTCGGCTTGGTCGTCGTGCTGCGGCTGGTGGACGACTTGCTCGTGGTGCGCGACGGGGACGTCGACGTCGTCGGCTTCGTCGTGGTGGGCGCCGAGAAAGCCTGGTCCACGAACGACCTCAGCTCGCTGTTGGTCGCGAACAACAGCAGGACCACTCCGGCGAACGCCGCGATCGCCCACCCGGCGTGGTTGCGCGCGACCGGCGGCGGGGTCGGCGGAGGAGGCGGCGGCTCCTCGATCTTCTTGGTCGGCTTGGGCTTTTCCTTCTCGAACTCTTTCGTCGGTTCGTGCGCGGCCTGGAGCAGGGCGCGCGCCTCCGAGAGGTTCGGGCGCGTCACCGGGTCCTTGTCCAGCAGCCTGGTGATCAGAGTGGCCAGGCTGCCCGTGCTCGACAGCTGCGGCACCTCATCGATCAGCACTGCGGTGAGCGTGGCCGTCGGCGTGTTGCGGCGGAACGGCGAGATTCCCTCCAGCGCCTGGAAAAGCGTGACGCCCAGGGAGTACAGGTCGCCCTCGGCTCCCCCGTCGGTGCCGTTCAACCGCTCGGGAGCCATGTACTCCACCGAGCCGATCAGCATCCCGGTCGCGGTGAGCGCGGTGTCGGTGTGGTGCACGGCGATGCCGAAGTCGGCCAGCAGCGCGTCGCCGTTGTCGGCCAGCAGCACGTTGGCGGGCTTGACATCGCGGTGCACCACACCGGCGCCGTGCGCCGCTTCCAACGCGCTGAGCAGGTCCGCGGCGATCTTGGCCACCTGGGCGGCGGGCAGCGGTCCGGTCTTCAGGTGCTCCTCGAGGGACTGCCCCGCGACCAGACCCATGATGATCCAGGGGACGTCGTCCTCGATGACGACGTCGTGCACCGCGACGATGTTCGGGTGGTCGCGCAGCCGCGCGGCGTTGCGGGCCTCGCGGGTGGCGCGGGTCAGCCGCTCGGCCTGCTCGCTCTCCGACAGCGCCGGGGGCAGCCACAGCTCCTTGACCGCGACGTCGATGCCCAGCACCTCGTCACGGGCCTCCCAGACGCGCCCGAAACCACCGGCACCGACACGCCTGATCAGCCGGTAGCGGTCGGCGACCACCCGGCCCGGCTGTGCCTCATCCGCCATTACCACCGCCTTTCGCTTTCACGGACAGGGAAACGCGCGGGCGGGAGCGTACAGCTCCCACCCGCGCGGGTCGATCCGCTAACGCGGGTGCGGCGGCCGGCAGTTCTGCCTTCCCAGCTCGTGCGAACCGTTGATGTAGACACCGTCGGCGATGGAGTCCGCCATGATCGGGCGCTCCTGGTAGCACCAGTGCTGGGCGAAGTACCCGCCCGGCGCCTCCAGGGTGTTGAAGTGGCAGACGCCGTCCGTCTGGATGCAGTACCGGATGAACGGGATGCCACCGAAGTCCCGCCTGCCGGGGCCGGGCGAGACGTAACCGCCGAACGGGACGCCGGCCCCGGCGGGGACCACCGCGCCGATGCCCAGCCCGGGCGGCCCGACCGGGGCCATCGGGTCGGCGTAGATCTTGGCTTCGAAGCGGGACTTGTCCACTCCGAGCCTGCCGTCGGCGATGTCGTTGAGCACGTGGTTCGCCACGATCGCGCCCTGCGAGTACCCGACGACGACGAACCGGCCACCGCGGTCGGCGTTGTAGCTGTCGATGACGACGCGCTTGGCGGCCTCGTGCCCCTGCCGGACGCTGACGTCCATCGGGGTCTGGTTGCAGTTGGGCAGCCCGGTGCCGCCCGCGGGGTAGTGCACGGTCCGCCGGACGCCGCCGCGCAGCCACGCGTCGTTGTAGACGGTGGCGTCGCCGTCGCAGGTGCCGCCGATGAGGATGTAGTAGCGCGTCGCCTCGGGCTCCTTGGCGGCCGCGCTTCCCGGCGTCACCCCGAGAATCGTCGTGACCAGCGCTGCCAGCGCGAGGCCGGCACCCCCGAAGCGGTTGGTCTTCTTCACGTTGCTGAGGTCCTTTCGCCGTGTTCCCACCGGGTCCTGTCGCTCCCCGGCGAGCCGCAGCAAAGCACCTCGTGATCACTCCGGCGGTAAGATCTGGAAACTCTGGAATCTCGATCCGAGCCCCGTGCGCGAGGGGGACCTTCACGTGCTCGTTCCGGATGCCGCCGACCGCCCGTCGGCGTCCGCGCCTGTCGTCACGGCGGTCGATCTGGGCCGCGAACTCAAGTCCTGGCTTCGGCGTGGGGCGAACCGTCGGATCAAGGTGGCCGCGCTCGCGAAGCGGCTGGAAGTCTCCCAGAGCACGCTCTACGCCTACCTCGCCGGGACGACCCTGCCGCCGAGCCACGTGCTCGACGACCTGTTGTGCGCACTGGGCCTGCCCGCCCCGGAGCACCGCCGCCTGGTGACCGCCCGAGACGCGCTGCAACGCAGGCGCGCCGCCGCGGAACCGGCTGCGAGCACCGCACGGACCTCGCGCGAGCACCCGGTGCCCCGTGAACTTCCCGCCGATCCCGGACCACTGACCGGCCGCTCGGCCGAGATCGTCACGCTGGACCGCGTGCTGGCGGACGGAGCCGGGCTCTCGGTGATCTCCGGCCCGGCCGGTGTCGGCAAGACCGCGCTGGCGGTGCACTGGGGCCATCGGGTCGCCGAGCAGTTCGAGGACGGCTGCCTGTACGCGGACCTGCTCGGCTACGCGCCTTACGACCCGCGTGATCCGGCCGATGTGCTCGCGGGTTTCCTGCGCGGGCTCGGCCTCGCCGACGCCGACATCCCGGCGGACGCCGACGAACGGGCCGCCAGGTTCCGCACCGCGCTGGCCCAGCGGCGGGTGCTCGTCGTGATCGACAACGCCCGCGACGCCGGGCAGGTCCGGCCGCTACTGCCGGGAAGCCGCGGCTGCTTCGTCGTGGTGACGAGCCGGAGCGACCTGCCCGCGCTGCAGCTGCGTCCGGGCGCGCATCCGGTCAGCCTCGCCCCGCTCGTGCGGCGGGACGGCGTGGACCTGTTGCGGCTGCACCTGATCGGCAGGCAGGAAGCGGCCCAGGAAGCCTTTGTGGCGCTTGCCGAACGATGCGCCGGGTTGCCGCTCGCGCTGCGCATCGTGGCCGCGCTCGCATCGACCCGGCGGCAGCAGTCATTGGCGGAGTTGGTCGCCGAGCTGACTGACGGGAGCCTGGACCAGTTCGACGTCGGCGAACCGGACGGATCGGTGCGCGCCGTGTTCTCCTGGTCCGAGCGGTGCCTGGAGCCGCGGACCGGCGAGGCGTTCCGCTTGCTGGGCGTGCACCCCGCGCGCGACGTCGACGAGTTCTCCGCCGCCGCGCTGCTCGGCGTGGACGTCGTGGAAGCCGCGCGGGCTCTCGACGAGCTGGCGAACGCCTATCTCCTCGCGCGGTCCTCGGAGACCCGGTTCCGTATGCACGACCTGCTGCGCGAGTACGCGAACGAGCAGGCCGAGGCCACGCTCGCGGACTCGGCGCGCCGAGCCGCCGTCACGCGACTGCTCGACTACTACGTCACCGCGGGCGCCAAGGCGATGGAGGTGCTGCACCCGCCGGGCGCCAAGATCGAGCCCGAGTGGCTGACCGACGTGGCCGTTCCGCCCATGCGCACCACCGCGGACGCCAAGTCGTGGATGGATGCCGAGTGGCAGAACCTCCTCGCCGCGGTCGCGTTCAGCGCGCGGCGCGGCTGGCCGGAGCACACCCTCCGCATCGCCGCGGTGCTGCGACGACGGCTCGTCGACAGCCACGGGCACGGTGACGCGTTGGCCATCCACGGGCACGCGCTCGAAGCCAGCAGGCTCATCGGTGATCGGCGCGCCGAAGGCACCGCCTTGCACCACATGGGAATGGCGCACACCCGGCTCGGACGGCTCCGGGAAGCACAGGAGGTGCTGCGGCACGCGATCGTCGTCTGCCGCGAGGCCGATGACCGCTACAACGAGGCGGGCGCGCTGAACCACCTGGGAATCCTCTACGAACGGCTCGGCCGCTACGCCGACGCCGTGGAGTGCTACAGCGCCGCGCTCCCCTTCGCGCTGGAGCAGGGGTTCCGGCACGGCGAGGCGGCTCTGCGCACCAACCTCGGATTCGCCCGCGGGCGCCTCGGCGAGTACGAGCAGGCGATGCGGGACTGCCTTGCTGCCGTTGCCATTCACGAAGAACTCGGCGACCCGGGCAGCATCGCCGCCGCGTTGGGCAACCTCGGCGAGGTGTACCGGCTCACCGGCCGCTACGCCGAAGCCCTCGACCACTACGACCGGGCGCTGACCAAGGCGCGCGAGGTGGACGCGGTCGGCGTGGAGACCGAGGTGCTGCGCTACATCGGCGAGACGCACTTCGCCGCGGGCAACGGCGCCGGGGCGCTCGCCGCGTACGAGGCGGCGTTGACCGCGGCGCGGCTCACCGGTGATCGGTACGAGGAGGCCCACGCGCTCGACGGCCTGGGGCGCGCCCGCCACGCCGAGGGCAAGGAGGCGCTGGCCGACGAGGCGTGGCGGGAGGCGTTGGCCCTGTTCCGCGAGCTCGGTCTGCCCGATGCCCGACGCGTCGGCGCGCTCATCACCTCATAGCCCTGCTGATGCCGCATTGGGTTCACTCCCGGAGGGAGTAGCACGCGCGCGGACACCGGGACGGGCCGTCGCGTTGCGAGGGTTCGGAAGTTCCACAACACCGGCTTCGCTCGCAACTCGGCGCGCTCCGGCGGGCTGTTCCTGTGCGTGACCACTGTTGAAGCACACCTGCGGCGGCCCGTCGTGCTGGTGGCGGGCGTCTTGGCCGTGCTCGCCCTCGCGTTGTGGCAGGCGTCCGGCGCCGCGCTAGTCGACCTCGACGTCTACCGCGCGGGCGGCGAGGCCTGGCTGACCGGGCGGCACCTGTACGACGAAGGATTCCCGCCGCGTCCGCTGGTGTACCAGCTGCCTTTCACGTATCCGCCGTTCGCGGCCGTTCTGTTCAGCCTGCTGACACCGCTGTCGTTGAAGGCGATGGGCTACGTGCTGACCACCGCGAGCGCCCTGGCCCTCGCGGTGGCCTGCGTGATCGTCGCGCGCAGGTGCGGGCTGGCCACTGCGGGCGCGCGGGGGCTCGGCGTCGCGGTGGCCGCGCTCTCGGTGCTGTCGGAGCCGGTGCTCGCCACGATCGGGCTCGGCCAGGTCAACACGCTGCTGATGGCCCTGGTCGTCGCGGACTGCCTGCTCCCCCGCACCCCGTGGCCGCGCGGGCTGCTGGTCGGAATCGCGGCCGGGATCAAGCTCACCCCGGCGATCTTCGTGCTGTACTTCCTCGCCTCCGGCCGCGTCCGCCCCGCGCTGACCACGATCGCGACCTTCGCGGGCACCGTGGCGGTCGGCTTCCTCGCCACGCCCAAGGACTCCGTGCGGTACTGGTTCTCGACGCTGTTCAACACCGACCGGATCGGCGGGCCGGAGTTCTTCACCAACCAGTCCCTCCGCGGGCTCATCGGTCGCTTCGGCCTGGTCGACGGGCAGGTCTTCCCGTTCTGGGCGGTCGGCGTCCTGATCACGCTAGCGATGACCTGGCTCATCCTGCGGCGGGTCCGGGGCGAGGTCCCCGCGCTGCTCGTCGTGGCGGCCGCCGGGCTGCTGTGCTCGCCGGTGTCGTGGAGCAACCACTGGGTCTGGGTGGCGGTGCTCACCACGGCCGTCGCCGCCGCGCTGGTGCGCAGGCCGAGGTGGAGCCTGCTCGCGCCCGCGGTGGCCGCCGCAGTGCTGTTCGCCGGCCCCCACCAGTACGTTCCCGGCGGCGGGAAGGTCGAGCTGACCTGGACCGCGGCGCAGTGGCCCTGGGGCAACGCGTTCTTCCTGACCGCCGTCGTCTCGCTGGCGGTGCTGCTCGTCCGGAATCGGTCGCGCCCCGGTGACAACCTTTCCGGTGACGCCGGGATCCGAACAGGTGAGAGGGCACAGGTCGGTCTGGGGGGTGACGATGAGAACCGCCGATGAGGGGGTCTTGGCGGTCCCTCTGCCTGTCGCCATGAGAACGGCGCCGGGGATGGCGCGGGGTCGCGGGCACGAGGTGGCGATGGCAACGGTTGACGACGGGTTCGTGGAGTTCGTCCGCGAGCGATCCTCGGCGTTGCTCAGAACCGCCCGGCTGCTCTGCGCCGGGGACCGGGGAGCCGCGGAGGACCTGCTGCAGGACGTGCTGGCTCGCGTGTACTGCCGGTGGAACCGGATCGTCGGCGATCCCGAGCCCTACGTGCGCGCGGCGCTGTTCAACGCCGCCAAACACCGGTGGCGGCGCCGGTCGCGGCGGGTCGCCGAGGCCCAGTGGGACGACGTCGTCGTCGGCGAACGCCTGTCCGTGGAGGACGGCCACGAGGACCAGCTGGTCGTGCGGGACATGACGATGCGTGCGCTGGCCCAGCTGCCACCCCGGATGCGGGCGGTGATCGTGCTCAGGTTCTTCGAGGACTACTCCGAGGAGCAGACCGCGAACCTGCTGGGGTGCTCGACGGGCACGGTCAAGAGCCAGACCTCGCGCGGCCTCAGCAAGCTGCGCGGCCTGATCGAGCTGGCCGGCGCCCCCGTGGAGGAACCGCGATGAACACCGACAGCGACGCCCTCGGACGGGTGCTGCGCGCCGCGGTGTCCGATGTGGACACTCCGGCCGGCTTCGCCGAGGCCGCGTTGCACCGGGGCAAGCGGCGGCGGAAGCGGGTCCGAGGCGCCATGATCGGCAGCGCGCTCGCGGTCACCGCACTGGTCGGCGGCCTGATCTCCGGCGTGCCGGCGTGGGTGGCCGACTCGGCGCACATCACCCCGGCCGACGATCCCCGGCTGTCCCGGCCCACCGGCGGTGACCTCGCCGGGGACGCCGAGTTCCTCAGCCAGTCCCGCATCCTGTGGAACCGCGAGCTCCAGGCCCAGCTCGAGTTCACCTTCACCGGCCTGTCCGCCAACTGCTGGGAGGTGTTCGGGGAGCCCCGCGTGTACTGGGCAGGACGCACCGGGAACGGTCCCGCTTCCGTGGTCATGCAGCCGCTCCGGGCGACACGCGCGTGCGACGACGTCGTGGACGCCACGTCCACCGCGGTCGGACTGGTCGGCACCGATGCCGTCGACAAGGGCGTTCACCTGCTGGGCGTCGTGGTCAAGGGCGCCGGGCACGACGAGGACGAGGTCTTCCAGTTCGGCCCGGCCGGGAACACGGTGGTCGCGCTCCAGGAGAGCCGGGCGCGCTACGTCTCCCACAGGGCCGACGTGCACAAGGACGGCAAAGTCACGCGGAGCTGGAAGGAGCTGGACTACCGGGACGGAGTGGCGGTCGCCGACATCGAGCAGCCGGCCCAGCCTTCGCCGTACCTGCAGACCGATCCGGCGTTCACCAAACGCCTCCAAGCCGACCCGGGTGCGACGATCCCGCCGGAGGATCGCGTGCAGCCGTTCCCGACGTCGCGCTCCCGGGGGATGGTGACCCGCCGAGGCACCGGGGGGAGTTTCAGCCACCTCGGCTGGACGAGCGTTCGGGGTGACCTCGGTGGACCCCGGCTGGACTTCGCCGAGCGCGTGCGCCGTTTCACCGACGTGCTCGCCCAGCGGGGCTACAGCGACCCCGCCTTCCGCGGCCGAAAGCTGTCCGAGCGGGCGGGCGGGGGGCAGCCCGGCGGCTGGCACATCACGGCCGCACTGCCCGACGGGCGCACGGCCATCGTGGGCGAGGAACCGATCAACGGTGCCGTCCACATCTACGCGGTGCTGTACCGGGGCGACGTGGTCGATCAGGTCCTCTACGGAGCGCCGACCGGAGGCGGTTCCGCACTACCGGTCCAGCTGCGGCTGCCGGACGGCCAGGGGTGGATCGTGGCGCGCCAGGGCGGGCGGTTGCAATGGCGTTCGGACACCGGGCAGTGGAACGGTCTGCCCGGCGACGCGGCCCTCATCCCCGACACGGCCACCACGGTCCAAGTGGTCGCGCCCGAACTCGCGACGGTGGACGTCGCGCTGCTCAAGTGACATCGAACAGTTGATTTCATTCGCATTTCAGCGGCCGTGCCTACGGTCGCGCCCATGAATCGACTGAGAGCGACCGCCCTCACCGGTGCCGCCGTGCTGGCGCTGGTGACGGGCGCCTCCACTTCCTCCGCGGTCGCCGCCCCCGAGCAGCCCGGGACGGTGCGCGTCGGCGGCGGCTCCGGCATCGTCTTCGGCAAGGGCAAGCCCGTCCCCGCGCACGGCGCGACCTGGTGCACGATGACCACCATCGGCCACGACAAGTTCGGCGACCTGGTGGGCCTGACCAACGCCCACTGCTTCTACGGCGACGACAACAAGCCGGTGCTTGGCGACAAGATCTACTACAACAAGGCGAAGCCGGGCACGGCCGCGCAGCCCGCCAAGACCTCCGAGACCGACCTGGCGACGGGCGTGATCGGCGAGGTCGTCCACGTCAGCCTCAGCAACCCGGTGGGCAGCCCCACCAACCCGGGCCTGGACTACTCGGTGATCAAGTTCGACAAGTCCAAGGTCGTTCCGACCGCGACCGTCGGCGACATCACCATCGATGGGATCGGCACCCCGCCCACGCCGGCCACCCGCATGTGCAAGCAGGGCCAGACCACCGGGCTCACCTGCGGATTCATGGTGAGCACCAGCGGTCCGTACTTCGCCCACACCATCTGGGAGGGGCCCGGTGACTCCGGTTCCCCGGTGGTGCTGAACAACAAGCTCATCGGCAACCAGTGGGCCGCCGGGCTGAGCACCTCCATGACCGCCATCCTCGCCGACATGAACAAGCGCGGGCAGGCGGGCGCCGGGTTCACCCCGGTCGCTCCCTAGTGCCCCGCGTGCGGCGCGTCCTCACGGGCGCGCCGCACCATCGCGGCGAGCCTGGCACCGAACACGGCGGCGCAGCCCAGGGCCGTCACCACGAGTGTGGCCATGAACGTCGGGTAGAGGTAGAACACCTGCGACCACGCGACATCGCGGCCCCGGTACAGGAAACCGACCACGTGGTGGACGGAGACGACGAGCACGAGTGGAACCAGGAGCACCAGCAACCACAGCACTGATCGCCGCCGCTCGCGCGCGCGACGGACACCGCGGACCGCGAGACCCGCGATCGGCACGGCGAGCAGGAGCAGCACGGCGTCGTTGAAGACGGGCGGGCCGTTCGGTGGCGGAACCGGCCTGCCTTCGAGCAGAGCGATCAACCGCTCGCCGATCGACTGGGCGTCGCGGTACTGGGTCCCGGTGTTCGCCATGACCGCGATGCCGTAACCCGATGCGGGCAGAAGTGCTTGGTACGCGGTCGAAGTCATGAGGTCGCCGCCGTGGTGGATCAGCGGCTGCCCCGACTCCGTCTTGCCGACGAACCACCCCAGGGCGTACGAACTCGACGTCTCGACAGGAATTCGCTGGTTCTGCGCGATCAGCCAGGCAGCCATGTCCCGCGCGGTGCTGAGCACTCCCCCGGAGCCGTTGCCGAAGCCCGGGGTTTCGGGTAACGCGAACGGCATGCCGAGAACCTTCACGTGCCCGCGCGCGCTCGGCGGCAGATCATCCGCGGTGTTGACGCTGCGGCTGTCCTTCATGTCCAGCGGCTCGAAAACGTTGCGGGACAAGTACTCCGCGAACGGCTGTCCGCTGACGACCTCGACAAGGCGAGCCGCCACCTGGAAGTTCGGGTTGTGGTACTCCCACCTGGCACCGGGCGCCGCCGCGAGCACGGAGCCACGCATCGCCGCGACGGCCTCACGCAGGGTGCGCACTTCGGGGCCGCTGAACGACTTGATGGTCGTGTCCGACATGCCCGAGGTCTGGTCGAGCAGCATTCGCACCGTGATCGCTGCGGCCCGGGGGTCGGCCATCACGAACTCGGGCAGGTGGGTCATCACGGGGTCGTCGAGCCGGATGCGGCCGTTCTCCACGAGCGTCAGCACGGCCCGCGCTGTCATGGACTTGCTGACCGACGCCACCGGCAATATCGTGCGGTCGGACACTGCTTCACCCGTTGGTGTGCGGCCGTGTCCCGCGATGTGCACCACCGAGGAGCCGCGGGTGACGGCCACCGCGACGCCCGGCACGGCGGCATCTTCTTTGTATTGCGCGACAAGGGAATCAATCGCCGCAGGCAGGTCCGCGACAGGGGTGACGGCGGCAGCGGCGGCGACGGCCAACGCGGACAGGAATGAACTGAGCACGCTCGAAGTCTGGGCGGGATCGGCTCGCTCCACATCGGACCGTGGTCCGACCCCTGAATATCAGACCGTGGTCTGAGTTCACGGCGATGCGCTCCGCTTACGGTGGTCCCATGCGGAAACTCGTGGCGGCCGATGCGGTCGCGGCCCTCCTGGTCGCGCTGCTGACTGTTTTCCGTGCGCCCCAAGCAGATCCGTTCGCCTGGAGCCTGGCCGTCATGCTCGGCGCACCGCTCGCCGTGCGCCGACGCGCGCCCGTTCCCGTCCTCGTGGTCGTGTCGCTGGCCGCCGCGACCGGCATCGTCGTCGGCTCCGCGACCGAGGCCGCGCTGCTGGCCGTCGTGCTGGCGCTCTACCCGGTCGCAGCGGCCGGGACGAGCGCGCTGTGGTTCGCCGGAGCCGCGACGTGCGTGCTGGGCGCGGGCATCGCGGTGACGACCATCCCGGGTCTGCCGCTCGTCCCGCCGTCTGAAGGCACCGAGTCGTTCAGCACGACCCCGGTCGCCACGCTGCTGTACAGCGCCTTCGCCCTGGCGGGTTCGTGGGCGCTGGGCGCGGTCGTCCGCGGACGCAGGCTCCAGGCGGCCGAGCTCGCCGCCCTGCGCACAGAGCAGGCGGTGACCGAGGAGCGGCTGCGGATCGCCCGCGACATCCACGACGTGGTCGGGCACAACCTCAGCCTGATCGCGATGAAGGCCGCCGTCGCCGCGCACATCACGGCGAGCCATCCCGACGAGAAGGAGGAGGCACTGCGCACCATCGAACAGGTCAGCCGCGCCGCGCTCAGCGACGTCCGAACCGTGCTGGGCGCGATGCGGGACAGCTCCGCCACCGCCGGGCTGGACCAGCTCATCGAGGAAGCGCGGTCCGCCGGTGTCACCGTCACCGCCGAGCACGCCGACCTGTCCGCGGTGCCCGCCGCGGTGCGGACGTCGGCCTACCGCATCGTTCAGGAGGCGCTCACGAACGTGCGGCGACACTGCCGTCCGCCGCGCTGCCGCCTGAGCGCGGTCGTCGAGCCGGACAGTCTGGTCATCACGGTCGTCAACGAGGGAACGACGGCACCCGCGGGTCCACCCGGGCACGGGCTGCTCGGCATGCGCGAACGCGTCGCCCTCCACGGCGGCACCCTGCACGCGGGCGCCGCGCCCGGTGGCACGTTCACGGTCCAGGCCACGCTGCCCTTCGACGGTGAGGCGAAGCCATGATCCGCGTGCTGCTCGCCGACGACGAGCCGTTGTACCGCGCCACCGTGCGGCAGCTCCTGGATGCGGACCCCGGCATGGAGGTGGTGGCCGAGGCGAGCACCGGGCGCGAAGCCTGCGAGCTGGCCGTCAGGCTCCCGGTCGACGTCGCCGTGGTGGACGTCCGCATGCCCGACATGGACGGAATCGCCGCCACCACGAGGATCACCGCGCTCCCCAAGGCGCCGAAGGTCCTCATCCTCACCACGTTCGACCTCGACGAGGCCGTCTACGCGACGCTGCGCGCGGGTGCGAGCGGCTTCCTGCTCAAGGACGTCCCGCCGCCCCGGTTGCTCGACGCCGTCCGGACGGTCGCCACGGGCGAGGCACTGCTGGCGCCGAGCGTCACCCACCGGCTCATCGAGGAGTTCATCCGCGCTCCCGCACCGCGGCGGCTGGACGGGGTCACCCCTCGGGAACGCGAGGTGCTCGCGCTGATCACCCGGGGGCTGTCCAACACCGAGATCGAGCAACGGCTGCACCTGAGCCGCCACACGGTCAAGACGCACATCGGGCACCTCATGGCGAAGCTCGCCGCCCGTGATCGCGCACAACTGGTGATCGCGGGCTACGAAGCCGGGCTCAACGGATCAGGCGACCGCGGAGGATGATCCGGCTCGGACGGGACAGGACCGCCGGGTCCTCGACCGGATCGGCCTCGTACGCGACGAGATCGGCGGGCGCGCCGTCGACGATGCCGGGCAGGCCGAGCCACGACCGAGCGGTCCAGGAACCCGCGCCCACCGCGACCTCCGGGGGCACCCCCGAGCGGATCAGCCACTCGATCTCGCCCGCGACCGTGCCGCACGGCGTGCTGTCCGTCCCCGCCAGCACCACGACCCCGGCTTCGTGCGCGGCGCGGACCGTCGCGGGCATGCCCTCCCAGCCCCCGAGAAGCCAGTCCCGGAAGTCCGGCGGAGCGTTGTCCAGCTTGTCGACGATCTTGGCGAACGTGGTGAACGTCGGCACGAGCGCGGTTCCCTGCGCGGCCATCCGCGGGAGCAGGTCGTGGTCGAGGTACATGCCGTGTTCGAGGCTGTCCGCCCCGGCCAGCACGGCGTTCCGGCATCCCTCCGCGGTCTGGCAGTGCACCGCGACGCGGCCGCCGATCGCGTGCACGGCCTCCACCGCGGCGGTCAACACCTCCAGCGGCACGGCGGGCTCACCGTCCGTCCAGTCACCGATGATCTTGCACCAGCCAGAGGACGCCCGTGCCTCCTCCACCGCCGCGGGCACCAGGTCCGCCTCGGCGATGTCGCGACCGAAACCGGGGTAGAACCGGCCCGGCGTCGCCAGCCACTGCCCGCCAGAACGCAACCGCGGCAGATCCACGTCATCGCGAACCCGGCCCGAGTCCCGGTCGGCCGAGCCCGGCGACCGCACCAGCAGCACGCCCGCGTCGCGGTGCTCGACCATGTGGCGCCGGAACCGCTCCTCGTCGAACTCGTCCCCCGGCTTCTCCGTGCCCGGGTGCGTGTGCACGTCGACGAGCCCCGGCAGCAGCCACACGCCGTCCGCCACCAACTCGCCGTCGTCACCCTCAGTCGCGTTGCGCACCTGATCGCCGTCGATCCGAAGCACCCGCTCCTCGCGCTCCGGCAAGACCACACCCCTGATCGTGAACGCCACGCACTCTCCCCCCTCGTGTCTATGCTGTCGGCACATCTTGCCCCGAGCGGGAGGTTGGGCGTGGGCGTACGTCGGAGCGCGGTGGTAGTGGTCGCGCTGAGCCTGAGCATGGCAACGCCCGCGATCGGGGCCGGGCGACCGACTGGCATCGCGTGTCCGGCGCAGATCACGGTGGCCGCGAAGTGCTTCACGGGCAAGGACTCCAGCGGCGCCTACTACGCGATCGCGGTTCCCGAGATGTGGAACGGGTCGCTGGTGATGCACAGCCACGGCGGGCCTGATCTGACCGTGGGCTCAGATCCGGAGCGCAGCATCGACGACCTCGGGCGCTGGGCGGTGATGGTGCGCGAGGGCTACGCGTGGGCCGGTTCGGCCTACCGCCGCGGTGGCTACGGCGCGCGGATGGCCGCCGAGGACACCGAGAACCTGCGGAAGCTCTTCGTCTCCACCTTCGGCAGACCGCGGACGACGTTCGTGCACGGCCAGTCCTGGGGCGGCAACGTGGCTGCGAAGGTCGCCGAGATCTACCGGGGCTACGACGGCGTGCTGCTCACCAACGGCGTGCTCGCCGGGGGTTCGCGCGGCTACGACTACCGCCTGGACCTGCGCGTGGTCTACCAGTACTACTGCGGGAACCACCCGCGACCGACCGAACCGCAGTATCCACTGTGGATGGGAGTGCGCAAGGACTCCACGCTGACCTCAGCGGGGCTGAGTGCACGGCTCCAGGAGTGCACCGGCTTCGAGTCACGGCCGAGCGAGCGCACTGCCGCACAGCAGCGCAACCTCGACGACATCCTTGCTGTGACACGGATTCCGGAGCGTGCGCTCGAATCGCACCTGCGCTTCGCCACCTTCACGTTCCGGGACATCGTGCACAACCGGCTCGGCGGGCGGAACCCGTTCGACAACCGGACGATCCGCTACACCGGTTCGCACGACGACGCCGCGCTCAACGCCGGGGTCGAGCGCTTCTCCGCAAACCCTTCCGCCGCAAGGGATCGGTCCTTCGACAGCGATCCGACCGGTGCCGTATCGATCCCGACGCTCACGCTGCACGCGATCGACGATCCGACCGCTTTCGTCCAGCACGAGAGCGCCTACCGCGCGAGCCGTCAGGGCGCTGGGACCGCCGACAAGCTCGTGCAGACCTTCACCACGGAGCGAGACCACAGCGGCCTCAGCAACTCCGAGTACGCCGCCGCGATCTCGGCGCTGGCGCAGTGGGTTCGCACCGGCAGCAAGCCCACCGCCGCCGGGATCGCGGACGCCTGCCCGGCGTTCGACGCCACTTACGGCACCGGCTGCTTCTACGATTCCGGCTACGTTCCGGCCGACTACGCGATGAGGGTGTACCCGCGCCCGGGTGGCACGCACTGGCCCGCTCTGTCCGCTGCACGCGAGTGGGTTCTGCGTCATGTGCCCGGGGTGGGTATTGACGCGTAGCTTTCGGGGTTGGCTGGGCTTCTTGTTAGGGGTCTCCGGTTCCGGCGTGGGGTCGCTGGTTCCGGCGGGGGGTGGCTGGTTCCGGCGTGGGGTCGGCTGTTTCCCAGCGGGGGGTGGCTGGTTTCGGCGTGGGGTCGGCTGTTTCCCAGCGGGGGGTGGCTGGTTCCGGCGGGGGCTGGCTGTTTCCAGCGGGGTGTGGCTGGTTCCGGCGTGGGGTCGGCTTGACCTGGGGCCCCTTGCGCGTGCCCGTGGGCCTTACGGGGCACGGGATGAAACTCCGGCCCTCGCGGGAAGCGTATGGCACGCGCACCCCAGGTAAAGCCTCGGCTGGGTTCCCGGCTTCCGTTTGCTGGGACCTGCGTTAGGGCTGGAACCGTTGGGCGATAAGGGAAAGTTCACTCCGTAGAGCCATGATCCACTATTTGCAGACGCTAAAATAGGAGTATGGCCCCTGCCGATATCGAAGACGAACTCGTCGCCGCCTACGCCGCCATCGGTAAGGCTGTCGCGGACTTCGCCTCAACCCTGATGAAGCTCTATGACGACCTCGACCCGCAAGTGCAGCAGTACGCCGGGGATGTCCTGATGCCGCTGCTGCGTGTCTCCCAGGTCAAGGGCAACAAGCTCATCGACCGCGCCATGTCGCTGGTAGAGCACCCGGCGGTGTTGGAAGCGTTGTCGGAGGGGCGGATCGACGAGGGCAAGGCGTTGATGATCATCGATCAGGTCAGTGTCCTCGACGCCGCCAACCAGGCCATCGCCGAACCCGTGTTGATCGCGCATGCGGCATCGCACAACTACACCGCGAGCCAACGCTATGCCCGGCGCTATGTCCTCAAGCTGGATGCCGAGGCGGCGTTGCGGCGTCATGAGGAGAAGCGCAAGCAGCGGTTGGTGGAGAAGTTCAACCTCGACGACGGCATGTGCTCCCTGCGCGTCGTTTTGCCTGCCCTCGACGCGGCCTTGGCCTTCGATCGGATCGACCGCATCGCGCGGGCACTGCCGAAGGATGACCGAACGCTGGACCAGAAACGATCCGACGTGGCCGCGGATCTGTTGATGGGCAGGGAAACACCCGCCCCGCAGGGTGAGGTGTGCGTCAACCTGACCATGCCGATCACGAACATCCTGGGCTTGACTACGGACCCGGTGATGCTCACCGGGTACGGGCCGCTGCCCGCCCCGATCGTGGCCGATGTCGCGGCGAACGGGATCTGGAAGCGCATCCTGACCGACCCGGTGACCGGGATGGCGGAGCACATCACCACCTACCGGCCCACCCCGGCGCAACGGGAACTCATCAACGCGCGGTATCCGACGTGCACGATGGTCGGCTGCAACCAACCGGCGCACCGCTGCGACCTGGATCATTGTTGCCCGTTCGACGGGACCAACACCACGGTGCAGAATCTGCGGCCCAAGTGCCGCCACCACCACCGGATGAAGACCCACTCCAACTGGTCCTGCGAGAACCGCCCCGATGGGACGCATGTGTGGACGACGCCGAGTGGCAAGGTGATCGAGACCGAACTCGAACCCATCGCCGAACCCGCACCCTTCTAGGGGCGTTCCACGAAGTCGGCGATCTGGTCGACGAGCACCTGTGGCGCGTCGAGCTGCACGAACGTCCTGGAGCCCGGGACCTCGACGAACTCCGCGTCGTGGAAGGCTCCTTGCAGGCGCCGGCCGAGGGCGGGGGTGAACGCGCGATCGGCGGTCCCCCACACGATCCGGACCCGGCCCCGGTAGTTCTTCAGCCGGGTCGACACGTCCAGCAGGTCGCGCGGATCAACGGCTCGGAGGAAGCGAACGGCATCGTCACGGACATCGGGCCGGGTGAGCGCGGGCTCGATCAAGGACCGGCTCAGGTCGGCGTCGAGGTTGCGCGAGAGCAGCCCGAAGCCCAGCGGCGAATGGCGCAACACGCGACTGCGCATCGGGAGCAGGCTGGCCTTCATCCGGTGCTTGCCCTTGAGCAACCGGAACATGACGCTGAACGGGAAAGGCGGGAACTTGTCGAAGGCGTCGCAGTTGGTCAGCACCACGCCGCCGACCCGGCTCGCGTCGGTGTCGAGGACGAACTGGACGAGCGCCCCGCCGGTGTCGTTGCCGACCAGCACGACGTCGCGCAGGTCCAGCGCGTCGAGGAAGACCAGGATGCGCCGGGCGACGCCGCGTGGCGACTGGTCGGCGTCGGGATCGAGCGGCACGCTGTGCGCACCGAGCGGCCAATCCGGCGCGTACGACCGGACACCTCGTTCGGCGAGGAGATCGGCCACACGGGACCACACCGCGCCGTTGGCGAGGAAGGCGTGTACGAACACCACGGGAGGGGCGGCGGAACGCTCGGGTCCGGCGGCGCGGTACCTGAGGGCACCGCCGGGGAGGTCGATCATCTGCATGCGACTCCTTTGTCGGCAGCAAGTTACATACAACCTGCACGCAACTTTCGGACGGACTGTATGAAAGCGTCACGCCGGACACAAGCGGACCGGACGGCGGCGACCCGCGCCGCGTTGATCTCGGCGGGCCGGAAGCTCTTCGCCGAGCACGGGTTCGCGGGCGTCGGCACCGAGACCCTGGTACGCGAGGCCGGGGTCAGCCGGGGCGCGCTCTACCACCAGTTCGGCGACAAGACCGAGCTGTTCGCCGAGGTCCTGGCGGATGTCGAGGACACGGTCACGCAGCGCCTGGTCGCGGCGATGCCGACCGGCGGCGACGACCTGGTCGCGGTGATGACGGGCGCGCTGACAGCGTGGCTGGAGGCCTGCGAGGACCCGGCGGTGCGGCAGATCGTGCTGCTGGACGGCCCTTCCGTGCTCGGCTGGGCGCGGTGGCGGGCGATCTGCCAGCCGCACATCCTCGGGCTGATCCAGTCCGTGCTCGCGCAGGCCGCCGAGGACGGAGTGCTGCCATCGCTGCCGGTCAGGCCCTTGGCGCACATCCTGCTCGCCGTCGCCGACGAGGCCGCGCTCTACGTGAACGCCGCCGAGGACCAGGCCGTCGCGCAGGAGGAGATCACGCAGATCGTCGGCGTCCTGGTACGGGGCCTCGTCGTGTCCTAGGAAAAGGGGGCGGCCGTCATGTCGGACGCGCGGCGTGCACCTTCGCGACGAACTCCGTCATGGCGGCCATCGGATGGGTTGCCCTCGCCGCCGCGCCAGGCCGCGCGAGGGCTCCCTCGACGGCCTTCACCAAAGCCTCCCTGGCGACCTCGAAGCTGTGGTGCTGCTCGATCCACGCCCGCGACTCCGCGCGCACGCGCGCATCAGGAGCGCCGAGCACGCGGATCACTTCGTCGGCGAGGAGAGCCGGACGCGCGTCCGGCACTTCGAAGGTCCCAGGCGCGGTGAAGAGGTCCACACCGCCACCTGCCGGGTAGCCCACGACGTGGCACCCGCTCGCCAGCGCCTCCGCCACCGGCAGGCCGAAGCTCTCGAACGCGCCCAGGGCGACGAACACCGAGGTCTCGCCCAGCACCTGGGCCACCTCGCGCTCCGGCACCCCGGCCAGCTTCCGCACGGAGACTCTGGGATCGTTGCGCAGCAGGCGTTTCAGCAACGACATCTCCTGCCGGCGCTTGCGCGGCATCAGCGCGACCGTCCACTCGCGACGGTCACCGGGGCGGAACAGCTCCGTGTCGACCGAGTTCGGCACCAGAGCCACGGGCAGCCCCGGGACTATCCGGCTCAACACCTCCGCGCTCTCCAGCGACACCGCCCACACCGACGGCGCCGGGTCCCAGCCCGGGTAATCCGAGTCCGATTCCCAGGTGGTGAACATGTGGAAGTGGTTCTGGTTGAAGATCACCTTGCGCGCGCCGGGCGCCGGGTCGATGCCGGGCATGATGCCCACCTCGGGCAGCACCAGCAGGTCGTCGGCGGCCAGGTCGACCTCGGCGCCGGCGACCGCCGGCCCGTCGTAGTCGAAGAACGGGAAGCGGTAGCCGGGCGTCTGGAACCACAGCGCGGCCTCGTATCCCGACCGGGCCAGCAGCTCGACGTGCCTCGCCAGCACCCGGACGCCGCCCACCGGGACCGTGATCTCCGGTGCCGCGTAGATGATCCGCATGATCAAATGCTAGCGACCGCACCGGCGCACGACCGCCGCGCTGCGCGCTTTCTTGTCGGTTTCGCTGATCGAGGTGCTGTCGGGGATGTCGTTTCACGCCGCCGGGATGGACCGGGTTTTCTGGGAGGTCTCGGCGTCATCCGTGATGACCCGCCCGTACATCGGGTTGTTCGTCCGCTTCGCGGGCCGGTCGCCGGGGGTGGATCGGTTCCGTCGGCACGTCACTGAGCGCTTGGCAGGTGTCCCGGCGCTCGCGGTCGAGCTGGATGTGCAGAGCTGGCGCTGGAAACCGGTCGGATCGGTGGATCTCGTCGAGCACGTGAGGTCGCGGACGGCGCCGGGTGGACTCGACGCGGCGGTGCAGGACTTGCTGCGCGAGTCGTTGCCGGAGTCGGGGCCGCTGTGGCGGATGTGGTTGGTGGCCGACTACGCCGCTGACGAGTTCGCTGTGCTGCTACGGGTGCACCACGCACTGATGGATGCGGGCGCGATGCTGCGCGCGATGGAGGTGTTGTTCACCGAGCGGACACCGACTGCGGCGGAGTCCTCGGCGACCTATCACGGGTTTGCGGGCGCGCGGCCTCCCGGCGCGCGAGAGCGCGTCGAGGCGGCGATGATGGCTGCATCGGTCGCCCGGGCGAGCAAGGCGTGGGTACGCCCGGCACAACGCTCCTCTGAGCGGTCCTTCCAGTGGGCGGCGGTGCCTCGTGACCGCGTGCGGGAGTTGGCCCGTCGACACGGGGCGTCCACGAACGACGTTTTCCTGGCCGGACTCGCGCTGGCGCTTTCCCAATGGTCAGCCGCACACGGCGGAAGCGTGCACGACAGTGATTCTGTGCCGTTCGTGGTTCCGGCCGGTGTTCGAGCCACAGAGGAAGCGGATGAGCCCGGCAACCGGACCGCGTTCACCGGCGTCGCGGTGCCGGGCCGCGGGGATACCGCCGCGCACCGGTTACCCGGCACCACCCTCGCCACCAAGCTGCTGAAGTCGGCCCCGCACCGGCTGGCGCTGCGCCACAACCTCGACTGGATTCCCGGAGGAATCCTGCGTCTCGGACAGTCGATCGCCTCGCAACCGGAGCGGGTGACGCCGGTGGCATCCCATGTCGTGTTGCGCCATGAGCTGAGTTTCGACGGCGTCCCGGCCACGTACGTGCAGCCGGTGATGTTCTGCCTGGACCGGTTCCCGCTGGCGGTGCTGTGCCTGACCTACCGCGGGACGATGACGGCCTGCTTCACCACCGACCCCGCCCTGCCGGGTCTGGAGCACGTGCACCAGCGATGGCAGCAGGCCCTTGGGGTGTAAGCCAAGGCGATCTGCGTCGCTTGTCCTTCTTTAGGGGTCGTCGGCGGCCGGGTGCTCGACCGGGGCGCCGAGGGCGCAGCAAGATCATCCCAGGGCCGTGTCCTGGCGCCCGGGAAGGATGGCAGCACATCGATGGGTACAACGCGACGAACGCTGCTGGGTGGGGCGCTGACGGCGCCGTTCCTGGCTCATTTCACCGCAACCGCGGTCAGTGCCACCCCGAACGAGAAGTGGGGCTCGGTCTCCGACGCGTGGGTCGAGATCCGGTGGACCCGGCACGCGCAGGCGCAGCTGGACCGCTTCCAGGCCACCGTGGCGGCGGTCGCGCCGGCCAAGCTGGTCAAGGACGCCGACGGGATCGCCATGCGGTTCCCGGTGCGGACGGCGACGGGTGACCCCTCTCTGGCGAGGCTCGCGCAGGCGCAGGGCAGCGGTCGCCTCGACGGCGGCGTGATCGTGCGGGCGCCCAGCGGGGAAGCTCGGGTGGTCAACCTGGAGAGCGTGCTGACCGACGGGATGATCTCCGGCAAGTGCACGGTCAACGGCATCGAGGGCGGCGCACAGTCGGTGTGCCGCTGCGACCTGGCCAAGGGCCGTCTCGTGGCGGCACCCGTGCCACCGGGCCAGCCGATGAAGATCCGGATCACCGGTGTTCCGGTGCGCCCGACCGAGCAGTCGCTCAAGGCCTTCACCGAGGCGCTGGGCGCGCCCCCCTTCACCGTCGACACGGTCATGGGCCACCTCACCGCCGAGGGCACGTACACACCGCCGAAGCCCTGACGCACCAACGGAACCGGCCGGGATCAACCGCTCCCGGCCGGTTCCGGCACGCCCGGGCTGTCGCTGCCGAAGCGGCGTTGCCTGCCCGCGTAGTCGGCGAGCGCGGCCAGCAGGTGCCGGTGGCCGAAGTCGGGCCAGGGCGCGGGCTCGAACACCAGCTCGGCGTAGGCCAGGTGCCAGGGCAGGAAGTTGCTGATGCGCTGCTCACCCGAGGTGCGGATCAGCAGGTCGACCTGCGGCAGATCAGGCGCGCAGCAGTTCCTGGCGATGTCGGCGGGTCCGATGTCCTCGGGCCGGATCGTCCCGGCGACCGCCTCGGCCGCGAGCGCGCGGGCGGCGGAGACCAGCTCGTCGTGGCCGCCGTAGTCGGCGAAGACGTTCAGCGTCAGCACGGTGTTGTTCGAGGTCAGGTTCTCCACGATCGCCAACGCCGATGCCACCGACTCGTCCAGCCGATCGCGGTGCCCGCACCACCGCACCCGCACACCGCGCTCGTGCAGCCATTCCGTGGCCCGCGTGATCCCCTCGCTCGCCGTGTCGAACAGGCGGGCCAGTTCCTCCGGGGAACGACTCCAGTTCTCGGTGGAGAAGCCGAAGACGCTCAGGTGGGCGATGCCGAGCCGGAGCGCCGACACGATCAACCGCAACGCCGACCGCATTCCCGCGCTGTGGCCCTGGGGAGCGGGCAGACCGCGTTGAGCGGCCCACCGCCGGTTTCCGTCCATGATCACCGCGACGTGGGCGGGCACCTCCAGGCCACCCGGCGGTTCCCGGCGCGGGCGCAGGGCGGCCTCGCGCAACGCCTCCGAGTCCACGCCCTCGGCCAGCACACGGGCCCCGAGGCGCTCGACCTCGCGCCAGTGGAACTCCGCGCCCAGGACCACCGCGTGCACGAACGGCTGGCAGGACACGTCCACCATCCCGGCCACCGGGGTCACCTGCTCCAGCAGGTTCCGGGCACGGGCGGCCTGGATCCCGATCAGCTCGTCCAGGGCGTCGCGCGGCTCACCGCGCTGGATGTCGCCCAGGTCCAAGCCGAGCCGTTCCAGGTCCTCGCGCGGTAGGTAGCAACGGCCCGCGGCGAGGTCGACCGGGAAGTCCTGCGCGATGTCCGCCAGCTGGCACAGCTCGCCCAGCAGCGACATCAACCGGGTCGCCTCCCGATGATCGGGGCGCAACAAAGGGGTCACCAGCTCGGCGATCGTTCCCGCGACACCTCGCAGGAAGCGCCGCTGGTCCGCGAACGTCGCGAACGCGGGCGGGGCCGCGCAGTCGGCCCGCGTGGCCTCCAGGAACTCCTCCACGATCTGCACGTCGAGATCCCACTCGCGCACCGTGTGCACGAGCGCCCGCCGCAACGGATGCTCACTGCGGCCTGCGCGGGCCTCCGCCAGCGAGTCCGTGCACCACTGCGCCAGAACCCGTTCCCGGTCGGCGGGTTCGCCCTCGTCGGCGACGCCGTCGGTCCACACCGCGAACCCGCCCACGGCGCAGAAGTGCGGCCTCACCTCTGCGGGCAGCAACTCGGTCGCAGCCCACAAAGGCCCGAGACGGCCCTTGCTGACGCGCTCGCACAAGTCATAGGACTCACGCAACTCCGGCGTGATGATGCCCGACACCCCGAACCCCGCTCCGTTCAGATATCGCCGAAACCCGGTGCGGCACACCGTATCGGCGGCCCCCCGTCATCAGGTTCAGCGATGACAGGTGGAGTCAGCGCGCGGTGGTTCCGGCCCGCTGCCGAAGGGCCTCGTCGGCGGCGTTGAGCGCGAGCCGGACCGCGCCGAGGACCACGGCTTCCTGGCCGACGGCCGACGCGGCGAGCTCGGGCGTGCGCAGGCAGGCGCTGTCCATGTGCCGCTTGATCCGGGGCAGCAGCAGATCGGCCGCGCCGCCGAGGCCGCCACCGACGACGATCAGCTCCGGGTCGATGGTCAGCGTCATCGCGACCGCGTGCTGCGCCAGCACCTCGCAGAAGTCGTCGATGATCCGCACGGCCTCCCGCGCCCCGGCGCGCGCGTCGCCGATGATCTGCTCGGTGAGCTGGTGGTCGCGGTCGGCGATGGACTCCTGGGTGGCCGGACCGAGCAGCTTCTCCCGGCGCAGCTCCCACTTCCTCGGGTCCAGCAGGCCGATCTCCCCCGCCGCTCCGCCGAAACCGCGGTGCACCCGGCCGCCGAGGATCAGCCCGGCGCCCATCCGGCGCCCGACCAGCAGGTAGATCAGGTCGGAGACGTCCCCGGCGACGCCGTGCCAGCGCTCGGCCAGCGCGGCGGCGTTCGCGTCGTTGTCCACGAACACCTTGCAGGACAACGACTTCTCCAGCCTGCGGGCGAGCTGGATGCCGTTCCAGCCGGGCAGGACGGTGGACAGCGTCACGGTGCCGTCCGGCGCGACGATGCCGGGCACGCTGACCCCGGCGGCCATCAGCAGCGAGCGGTCGACCTTGCCGCGGGCGAGGCACTTCGTGGCGACGGAGCGCACGACGGCGATCCGCTTGTCGGCGTCCAGCTGCGGGTCCACCTGGGTCTCGTGGCTGTGCACCTGCTGGCCGTTGAGGTCGGCCAGCACGCCGATCACCCGGTGCCTGCCGACGTCGAAGCCCAGCACGTAGCCGCTGTCGGCGCGGAAGTGGTACCGGCGCGCGGGCCGCCCGACCCGCCTGCCGGGCTCGGCGGCCAGCTCGGCGGCCCAGCCCTGCTCGATCAGGTCCTCGATGGCGGCCTCGACGGTGGGCCGGGACAGGCCGGTGGCCGCGGCGAGGTCGGCCAGGGTCGCCGGGCTGCTCGCGCGCAGCTCCGACAGCACCGCGACCGAGTTGATCACTCGCAGCAGCGAGGGGCTCCCGCTCATCCGGTTTTCCTTGACCAGCGCACGGAGCGAATGGTAGACCATGGCCGATTATTTAAAGGAACTTCCATTAATAACCCCTGCGGGAGGTGATGACCGCGTGGTGACCGTGGCGATCGTCGGGGCGGGCAGCCGGGGCGCGACCTACGCGGCGCGCGCGACCGCGACCGGGAAGGCGCGCGTCGTCGCGGTGGCCGAACCCCGGCCTGCCGCGCAGAAGGCGCTGGCGGACTCCTACGACGTGCCGCCGGAGGCGGTCTTCGACGACTGGCGCGACCTGCTGGCCCGGCCGCGCCTCGCCGACATCGCGGTGATCGCGACCCAGGACCAGGAGCACATGGAGCCCGCCGTCGAGCTGGCCCGGCGCGGCTACCACCTGCTGCTGGAGAAGCCGATGGCGACCACCGAGGCGGCCTGCGAGGCGATCGTGCGGGCGGCCGAGGAGGCCGGGGTGCTGCTCGCGGTCTGCCACGTGCTGCGCTACACGCCCTACACCCGGCTGCTGAAGTCGATCGTCGACAGTGGGCGGATCGGCGACATCGTCAGCGTCGAGCACCTGGAACCCGTCGGCTGGTGGCACCACGCCCACTCCTACGTGCGGGGAAACTGGCGTCGCGAGGCCGAGTCGACGTTCATGCTCATGGCCAAGTCCTGCCACGACCTGGACTGGCTGGCCCACGTCATCGGTCGCCCGGCAGCGCGGGTCTCCTCCTTCGGCGGGCTCTACGAGTTCCGGCCGGAGCGCAAACCGGCGGGCGCGGCGGACCGGTGCCTGGACTGCGCCGTCGAGCCGGACTGCCCGTACTCCGCGCCGCGGATCTACCTGCCGTTCCTCGACGAGCCGGACCGCGTCTGGCCGTTGTCCGTCGTGACCACGGACCGCACGGAAGAAGGCGTGCGCAATGCCCTGCGGGACGGGCCTTACGGCCGGTGCGTGTACGCGTGCGACAACGACGTGGTCGATCACCAGGTGGTCGGCATCGAGTACACCGGCGGTGTCACCGCGTCGTTCACCATGACCGCGTTCGCGCCCGTCAGCCACCGCAAGACCCGCGTCTTCGGCACCCGCGGATCGCTGGACGGCGACGGGGAGAGCATCACCGTCCACGACTTCCTCACCGGGCCGGAGACCGTGCGGCCGTTGCCCGCGGGCGGGGCGACCGCCGACGACGGGCACGGCGGCGGGGACCAGGGGCTCGTCGACGCCTTCATCGAGGCGGTCCGCACCGGCGACCGGAGCCTGATCTTGACCAACGGCAGGGACAGCTTGGAATCGCACCGGCTGGTGTGGGCCGCGGAGCGGGCGCGCCGGACCGGCACCGTCGTCAACCTGGAGGGAACACGATGAAAAGGGCTTTGGCACTGGGAATCGCGGCCCTTGTGGTCACCGGCTGCGGCACGTCGGCCCCGGAGGGCACCGGCACGAACGACGGGCGCGGCCCGATCACGTTCGCCACGCTGAAGGACGGCACGGGCACGGTGCCGAAGCTGGTGGAGGCGTGGAACGCCGAGCACCCGGACCAGACGGTGCGGATCATCGACCTGCCGGAGGGCGCGGACGGCCAGCGGCAGCAGCTGATCCAGCAGGCGCAGACCAAGTCCGACACCTACGACGTGATCACGATCGACCTGCCGTGGAACGCCGAGTTCGCGGCGCGGCGCTGGGTCACCGAGCTGCCCCGCGAGCAGTTCGACGTGGACGGGTTCTTCGCCGCGCCGCTCAAGGGATCGGAGTACCGGGGCAAGCTGTACAGCATCCCGCACTTCACCGGTGCCGGAATGCTGTACTACCGCACCGATCTGCTGGGCAGGGCCGGGGTCGCCCCGCCGAAGACCTGGGCGGAGCTGAAGGCCGCCTGCGCCAAGGTGCTCGCCCTGCCCGAGGCGGCGGGCATGTCCTGCTACGCCGGGCAGTACGACAAGTACGAAGGTCTGACGGTCAACTTCGCCGAGGCGGTCGGCTCGGCGGGCGGCCAGGTCACCGACGACGAGGGCAAGCCGAAGCTGGACACGCCCGCGGCCAAGGCCGGACTGGACTTCCTGGTGTCGGGTTTCCGCGACGGCACGGTGCCGCCGGACGCGATCACCTACAAGGAGGAGGAAGGCCGACGGGCTTTCCAGCAGGGCAAGGTGCTCTTCCACCGCAACTGGGCCTACGTCCACGCGCTGATGAACGCCACGGACGGTTCCTCCGCGGTGCCGGGCAAGTTCGCGGTGACGGTGATCCCCGGGGCGTCCGGGCCCGGAGTGTCCACTTTGGGCGGTAACAACCTCGCCGTGTCGGCCTTCTCCAAGAAGCAGGCCACCGCGCGGGAGTTCATCAAGTACATGACCAGTGTGGACACCCAGCGCACGCACGCGAAGGGCTCCGCGTACCCGATGACGCGGACGGCGATCTACCAGGACCCCGAGCTGCGGGCGAAGTACCCGTACCTCCAGGTCCTCCAGGACGCGATCGTGGGTGCGCGCCCGCGTCCGGCCCTGGTCCGCTACGGCGACGCGTCCTCGGCGATCCAGGAGCAGGTGTACGCGGTGCTCGGCGGGAAGACCACGCCGGAGCAGGCGTTGTCCACCCTGCAACGGCAGCTCGCCGAGTTCGCGCAGGGAGCCTGACCGGTGCAGGCCCGAGCCGGCAGGATGGCCGCGCTGCTGTTGTCGCCGACCCTGCTCGTGCTCGGGCTGGTGGTCGGGTACCCGTTGCTGGCCGCCGTTCGGGAATCGCTCTACCGCAGCGGTGACCAGCTGGACGCGGACGGCTTCCTGCAGACCGGCGACCGGTTCGTCGGACTGGACAACTACGCCGACGCGCTCGGATCGCGGTTCTGGACGGCCTTCGGCAACACGTCCTTCTTCACCTTCACCACCGTCGCGATCGAGGTGGTGATCGGCACGGCGATGGCACTGGTGATGCACAGGGTGGTCCGGGGCCGCGGGCTCGTCCGCGCGTCGATCCTGGTGCCCTGGGCGATCCCCACCGCGGTCTCGGGCCTGTTGTGGCGCTGGATCTTCCAGTCCGACGGGGTGGCGAACCAGGTGCTCGCGACGGAGCTGCTGTGGACCTCCGACGGCTGGGCCGCCAAGGTCGCGGTGATCATCGCGGACACCTGGAAGACCGCGCCGTTCGTCGGCCTGCTCGTGCTCGCCGGCTTGCAGCTGATCCCGAACGAGGTGAACGAGGCGGCGCGACTGGACGGGGCGAGCGTGTGGCAGCGGCTGTGGCGGGTCACCCTGCCGCTGGTCAAGCCCGCCCTGCTGGTGGCGGTGCTGTTCCGGCTGCTGGACGCGCTGCGCATGTTCGACCTGCCGTTCGTGCTCGTCGGCCCGCAGAAGGGCTCGGTGGAGACGTTGTCGATGCTCGCGTGGAGCGAGGCCAACCAGGTCCGGTACGGCCCGGCCGCGGCGTACTCGGTGGTCCTGTTCCTCTACGTCGTGGTCATCGCGTTCGTGTTCGTCAAGCTGCTCGGCGCGGATCTATTGGGAGACAAGAAGAAGGGCGCTTCGACATGACCGCTGTCCGTCGGCTGGCGCCCTTGCTCGGGATCACCGTCATCATCCTGTACTGCCTCGCGCCGTTCTACTGGATGGTGGTGTCGAGCTTCCGCCGCACCAGTGACATCTTCGACATGTCCGTGCTGCCGTCGCCGTGGTCGCTGGAGAACTACCAGGCGGTGTTCAGCGGGCAGAACCAGTTCACCCGCGCACTGCTCAACAGCCTGGTGGTCGCGGGCGTCACGACCGTGTTCACCGTGCTGCTCGGCACCCTGGCCGGGTACGCGTTGGCCCGGTTGGACTTCCGGTTCAAGAACGCTGTGCTGGCGCTGGTGATCGCCACCTCGATGTTCCCGGGGATCTCGCTGGTGGTGCCGCTGCTGAAGCTGTTCTCCGAGATCGGCTGGATCGACAGCTACCAGGCCATGATCGTGCCGAGCATGTCCTTCGCGCTGCCGCTCGCGGTGTGGAACCTGACCACGTTCTTCCGCCAGCTGCCGGTGGAGCTGGCGGAAGCGGCCACTGTGGACGGCTGCACCCGGGGCCAGGCCTTCCGCAAGGTGATCCTGCCGATCGCGGTCCCCGGTGTCTTCACCACCACGATCATCGTGTTCGTGGTGGCGTGGAACGAGTTCGTCATCGCGCTCAGCATGGTGAGCAAACCGGAGATACAGACCGCCACAGTGCGGATCTCCCAGTTCGCCGGGTTCGCGGGCTACGACAGTCCGTTCGGGACGCAGATGGCCGCCGGTGTCATCGTCACCGTGCCGCTGGTCGTCGCGGTCCTGCTCTTCCAGCGTTGGATCATTTCCGGCCTGACCTCGGGTGGTGTCAAATGACCGGCTTACCCAGCAGAAGAACGTTCCTCGGCCTCGCAGGAGTCAGCGCGGCGGCGATCGCGCTCGGCACCGGGGCCCCGGCGCACGCGTCCACTCCCGGCGGCGAGGACGTTCCCGCCGATCCCTTCAAGCTCGGTGTCGCCTCCGGTGATCCTGAGCCGGACGGGTTCGTCCTGTGGACGCGTCTGGCCCCGGAGCCGCTGGCCGCGGACGGGCACGGGGGCATGCCGCGGCGCCCTTTCGACGTGCACTACGAAGTCGCCGAGGACCCGCAGTTCTCGCGAGTGGTCCGGCGCGGGCACGCGGTCGCCTCCCCCGACCTGGCACATTCCGTGCACCCCGAGGTGAACGGGCTCCGCCCTGGGCGGGAGTACTTCTACCGGTTCCGCGCGGGACGCTCGATCAGCCCGGTCGGTCGCACGCGGACGGCTCCGGCCCGGGATGATCAGGCACCGTCGCTGTCGTTCGCGGTGGCGTCCTGCCAAGCTTGGTACCACGGGCATTTCACGGCGTACCGGCACATGGCGGCCGAGGACATAGACCTCGTGTTCTTCGTCGGCGACTACATCTACGAGTACGCCATCAACTCCGTGAACCTGTGGCGCGAGGGCGTTCAGCTCGACAAGGTGCACGATGCCGAGGTCCGCACGCTTGAGCAGTACCGGTTGCGGTACGCGCTCTTCAAGTCCGACCCACACCTGCAGGCCGTGCACGCTAGGGCCCCGTGGGTGTCCACTTGGGACGACCACGAGGTCCAGAACAACTACGATCACGCCGGGCAGGGCGTGACGCCGGAGGACTTCGACCGCAGGCGCGCGGTCGCCTACCGGGCGTACTACGAGAACATGCCGCTGCGCCGGACCTCCCTGCCGCACGGCCCGGACATGACCCTGTACCGGCGCCTGCACTGGGGGCGGCTGGCGGACATCAACGTGCTCGACACGCGCCAGTACCGAGTGCCGGAGAAGAGCATCCTCGGCGCACGGCAGGAGAAGTGGCTCCACAATGGACTCCGTTCCTCCTCGGCGACGTGGAACGTGTTGGCACAGCAGGTCGTCATGGCGCAGATCGACCGGGACACCGGGCCGGGCCAGACCTTCAGCGACGACCAGTGGGACGGCTTCCGCGCCGAGCGGGAGCGGTTGCTGGCCCTTCGCACGCCCAACCTGGTCGTGCTGACCGGGGACATCCACCGCCATGTCGCCGCCGAGCTGAAGGCGGACTTCAACGATCCCGCGTCCGCCACCATCGGCACCGAACTGGTGGCCGGATCGATCGGCTCGGACGGAGACGGCGCTCCTCGCGACGCCTACACCGATCTCTGGCTGAGCAACCCCCACGTGAAGTTCTACGACGGCCGACGCGGTTACCTGCTCGGCAGGATGACGCCGGAGCGGTTGACCTCCGAGTACAAGGTCGTCGACTACATCCGGCGCGATGACCGGGCCCCGGTCGCCACCGCCGCCCGCTTCGTCACGACCGCCGGGCGTCCCGGTTTGGAGGCGCTGTGATGTCAGGAGGCCCTGGGATCCGGCGACTCGCGGTCACCCCCGGTATCGGGTGGATCGACCTCACCTGGGAGGCGAACTCCTTTCACCCGCTGGTCGACCACTTCGCCGTCTACGCATCGGAAACCCCCTTCTCGCAAGGGGAACTGGTCGGCAAGACCGTCTACACGCGGTTCCGGCACGACAACCTCGGGCCGCGCGGCCGAACCTGGTACTACCGCGTCGTCACCGTTGACGCCGCGGGAAACCGCAGCCGACCGAGCCCGGTGTCGCGTGCCTCGTCGCTGACCTCGGTCACGGTGTCCGGGAGACCGGTGGCGGTCATCGGGGACTACGACCGCAAGAGCCTGGAGCTGGCGCTCGCCCCCAACGGCTACCAGCAGTACTCGACGCGGTTTCCCACCGGGCCCGACTACGCGTTCGGTTCCAGCTCGCCCGGTACCGACTGGCCCTACCTGCACCCCGGCCCGGCGGACAAGTGGGCCGGGAGCAAGGCGCACACCTTCCGGTTCCGGTTCCCGTTGCCCTCGGTCCGCGAGCTCGTGCTCGTGCTCGCAGTGTGGCTGATCGACACCCACGCCACGAACCCCGGCAGGTTGACGGTGTCCTGCAACGGAGCGCCCGTGACCGACGTGGCCCTGGACAAGGGCGCCACCAAGGGCTCCACGATCGGCGAGGGCCCGCTCCTGCGTCCGTCCATCGTGGAGGTCCCCCTGCCGTGGAACGCGCTGCGCGTCGGCGAGAACGTGATCGCACTGGGCAAGGCCAGCGGTTCGTGGCACGCCTACGACGCCGTAGGCGTGTTCGAGCCCGGCTGACAATCGCCCGATCGCGGGTTGCCGAACCCCGCCGTCGTTCGGTTGGATCATGCGCGACGTGCGCCAAGCCACCGGCGAGGGGATCTGATGAGCAACACCGAGTTTCCGACCGAGAACGCGCCCGACCCGGCCGAGGACGCTCCGAAGCCGCCGCAGGGCGCCGAGGTCGAGACGCAGACCTTCTTCTTCGGTGACGCCTTCGACGACTAGGACGCCGTCGAGCCCAGCACCGAGAGCAGGGTGAGCTTCTCGTAGCCCTCGGTGCCGGGCGAGGCCGTGTAGACCAGCAGGATCTGGTCCTGGCTGTCGGTGCGCAGCACCTGGCAGTGCAGATCGAGCACGCCCAGCTCCGGGTGCACCACGCGCTTGTGCTCGCCCCTGCGCACGGCCACCTCGTGCTGTTCCCACAACGCGGTGAACTCCGGGCTCAGCTCCAGCAGGCTGTCCACGAGCGCCCGCGCCCGCGAGCCGGGACCGTTGCGCACCAACGCCGCCCGGAGCGTGGCGACCTGCACGCGCGCGTGGTGGTCGTGGTCGGCCTCGGGGTAGATCGCGCGCGAGGACGGGTCGGTGAACCACCGGTAGACCGAGCTGCGGGCGAGCCCGGTGAAGTGGGTCTGGTCACCGAGCAGCGCGGTGGCCAGCCAGTTCTGCACCAGCGTCTCGCCGAGATCGCTCAGCACCAGCGCCGGCGTGTCGGTGAGCCGGTCCAGCACCCGCATCAGCCCCTGGCTGACGTGGTCGGAGCGCAGCACCCGGGTCGGCGCGCTGTGCCCGGCCAGGCGGAACAGGTGGTCGCGCTCGTCGAGGCTCAGCCGCAGCCCCTGGGCGATCGCGGCCAGCATCTGCTCCGAGGGCTTCGGTCCGCGCTGCTGTTCCAGGCGGCTGTAGTAGTCGGTCGACATGCCCACGAGCACCGCGACCTCGTCCCGGCTCAGCCCGGAGGTGCGTCGGCGCGGTCTGCGGGGCAGGCCCACGTCCTCCGGCTGCAACGCCTCCCGGCGAGTGCGGAGGAAGTGCGCGAGCTGTTCCCTGTCCATGTGCCCGATCGTAGGCAGCCCCGCGCCGTCAGCCAGGGATCGCCGATCCCTGGATGAGGGAGTCCTTCCGCGGTGTCGGCACCCGGCCGAGGGTTGTCGCCATGACACGCATCGCACTGATCACCGGCGGCAGCCGGGGTCTCGGCCGCAACACCGCGCTCCACCTGGCCCGCCAGGGCGTGGACCTGGTGATCACCTACCGCACCGCGGCGGCCGAGGCCGAAGCCGTCGTCGCCGAGGCCCGGCAGCTGGGCCGGACCGCCGTCGCACTGCCCCTGGACGCCGGGGACAGCGGCACCTTCGCCGCGTTCACCGGTGCCGTGCGGGACGAACTCGCGCACCGGTGGGGCCGGGACACCTTCGACTTCCTGGTCAACAACGCGGGCATCGGCAGGAACGCGCCGTTCGGCGAGGTGACCGAGGACGTCTTCGACGAGCTGATGAACGTTCACCTGAAGGGCGTCTTCTTCCTCACCCAGGCACTGTTGCCGTTGCTCGCCGACGGCGGGCGGATCGTCAACCTGTCCACCGGCCTGACCCGCTTCACTCTGAACGGATACTCCGCCTACGCCAGCATGAAGGGCGCGGTGGAGGTGCTGACCCGCTACCTCGCCAAGGAGCTGGGCCCGCGCGGTATCGCGGTGAACACCGTCGCGCCCGGCCCGGTCGAGACCGACTTCAGTGGTGGGGTCGTGCGGGACAACGCGGAGCTGAACAGCTTCCTCGCCGCGCAGACCGCCCTCGGACGCACCGGTCAGCCGGACGACATCGGTGCTTCGATCGCGGCGCTGCTGACTGACGGCACCGGGTGGATCACCGCGCAGCGCATCGAGATCTCCGGCGGCACGTTCCTCTAGCGCTCGTAGGATGGCGCGATGGAGCTGCGGCGGTTGCGGTAGCTGTGCGCGGTGGTCGAGGAGGCACACCTCACCAGGGCCGCGGAGCGCTTGGGTATCCGGGCGTCGTCGCTGAGCCAGCCGATCATCGCGCCGGAGAAGGAACGCGGCGCGTCGCTGTTCACGCGCACGCCGAGCGGCATGGTGCCGACCCCGGCCTCGGAGGCGCTGCTCCCCCACGCCCGGCCGATGCTGGACACGGCGGACCTCGCCGTGCGCGCGTTCGTGGTGAGCGATGTCCCGCTCGGGGTGCTCGTCCGCCGCGACCACGCGCTGGCCAATCGGGACGATGTGAGCTGGGGTGATCTCGCCGAGCAGGATTTGCTGCTGTACGAACGGGATCTCGCGCCCGGCTACCACGATCGGCTTCTCGATCGCTGTTCGTCGCGGAGCTGCTGCACGGCTGTGATCTCGTGGCACTACGACCGCGCTGGGACAGTGCGGATCTGCAGTGGTTGCCGTTGCGTGCGAACCGTTCGGGACATCCTCGTGGACAGCTTTGCCAGCGACGCGGTTTCGTGCGGTCATGGCCTTGTGACAGTGGGGTGTTGTCTATCTCGCCGCCGAGGGTGCTCAGCTGATCGAGCCGTGCGGAGCGTTCGGTCCTGTTTGGACAGCTCGGGTGATCGAGGCGGTGGACGTCCCGGTCGGTGCCGTCACCTACGGCTCCGAGGCCACTGAGCGGTTGGACGCGCTCTTCGGATAATTCGGTTGCCCCGGTTCCCTAGGTTCTTCAGACATGGAAGCGCTGTGGGTGACCGGGGCTCCGGGCACGGGGAAGTCCACCACCGGCTGGGGCCTGTACACGCGCATCGCCGAGCGGGGTGGCAGCGTCGTCTACGTCGACGTCGACCAGCTCGGCCTCGTCGGTCCACCTCCGGGCGGCGGCGACGCGGGACATGCCATCAAGGCCGACAACGTGGTGCGCCTGCTCGACCTGATGCGCCGCCGCGGTGTCCAGCAGGTGATCATCTCCGGCGTCGTCGATCCCAACAGTCCTCCGTGCTGGACCGGTCTGACGCTCGTGTGTCTGGGGTGCGATCGGGACGAGCTGCGCCGCCGGTACCTCGGTCGTGGTTCCTCCCCCGACACGCTGGACGCTCTCTTCGAGGTGGCGGACGTGTTCGACCGCTTCGACGACGTCATGGACACGACCGGTCAGCAGCCCGAGGACACCGTCTCCGAGTTGCTACAGCACTGCGTCGTGCGCCCCGGCGAGGTCCAGCCGCTGACCGTTCCCACTCCACCGCCCCCGCGCGTCATCGTCGTGAGTGGAGCCACGGCCGTGGGCAAGTCGACCGCCGCGTGGGGCGCGCTGCAAACCCATTGGCAGAAGGGCATTCCCACCGCCTACGTCGACATGGCGCAGCTCGGCTTCGTGCACCCCGGACCGGATTCCGTCCTGTCGGCTGCCTGCCTCTCGGCGTTGTGGCAGGGCTACCACCAGGCCGGTGCCGAAGTGCTGATCGTCGTGACGCGCGACGCGCTGCCCACGGGGATCTTCCCGGAGGACTCGGTGACCAGGGTCCTGCTCGACGCCGACGCCGCGACGCTGGCCGAGCGGGTGAAGCGGCGAGCCGCGGGCGAGGGCGCGCTGCTGGCGGGCGACGAACTCCGCGGAGCCTCCCAGGCCGTGCAGCTCGACGTGACCGCCCGCGCGGTCGCCGAGGCTGAGCGGCTGCGGCACACCGGCCAGATCGTGCTCGACACGACGGGTCACAACGCCGACGAGACCACGGCCGCGTTGCTCGGGTTGACCTTGCCCCAGGGGTAAGGCTGTGTGCTCCGTGGCATGACACGTTCTCGGCTGGTCCTGCCCACGTACGTGGCCGCGGAAGGGCTGTCCCTGTTCGGCAATTCGGCCATCAACGTGGTGCTGCCGTGGCTCGTGCTCGCCCGCACCGGCGACGCCTCCGCGGCCGCGATCGTCGCCGCGTGCGCGGGCGTGGTGCAGGTCGGGGCGACCTTCGCGATCGGCAGGCTCGTTGACCTGTTCGGCGCCCGCCGCCTCGCGGTCATCGCCGATGTCGGCTCCGCGGCGTCGGTCGCGGCGCTGGCGTTGGTGGGCATCGCAGGCGGGCTGTCCCTGCCGGTCATGATCGCTTTGGCCGCGGCGGGGGCGCTGTTCGACATCCCGGGGATGACCGCGCGGCAGACCTTGATGCCTCGCGTCGCGGAGCGCTCCGGGGTCGCGCTGGACACGGTCGCCTCGGTGCGGCAAGGCGTGTTCGGGCTCTCGCTGTTCACCGGCCCGGCCCTCGCCGGGGTGTTGCTCGGCGTGTTCGACCCGGAGCGGGTGTTGTGGCTGACCGCCGCCTGCTCGGCGCTGGCCGCACTGGTGACGCTCGGCATCCGGGTGCCGCCGGTGATGGGCGGACGGGAGGCGGAGCCCGGTGTCCGCGGCGGCTGGCGCGCGCTCCGGTGGACACCCGTCCTGGTGAAGCTGTTCAGCGTCGCCACGGTGTCCGCGGGCATGTCCGCGCCGCTGCTCCAGGTGCTCCTCCCGGCGCACTTCGCCGCGTCGGGCCGCCCGGACCTGCTCGGTTTCACCATGTCGGCCCTTGCCGTCGGGGTGATCGCGGGCTCGGCCGGGTACGCGGTCCTGGCGAAGGTGTCGCGACGCCTGGCGTGGACGGTCGCCGTCGCGGCCACCACGGCGGGACTCGTCCTGATCGCTACGCTGGAGGGGTTCTGGCTCGTCGGGCTCGGCGCGGTGGTGGTCGGAGTGTCCAGCGGGATCGTCAGCCCGGTGTTCAGCGTTGTCGTGGCCGAACGCGTCCCAGCCGCCCAGCTCGGCAGCGTCATGGGAATGATGAACGCCGCGTCCCTGGTGTCCGGGCCGCTCGGGCTCGGCGTCGCCGGTGTCGTGGTCGCGAACGGCGGCCTGCCGGTCCTGGCGTGGGGAGTCGTGGCCGTCTGGATCGTGGTCGGGCTCGCCTGCGCGACGGGGCCCGCCCTGCGCGATCTCGAAGCACCCCAGGAGGTGTCCGCGCGTGCTCACGATTAGCCAGCTCGCCGCGCACGTCGGCTGCACGACCAAAGCCGTGCGCGTCTACCACCAGCGCGGGCTCCTCCCCGAGCCCGAACGCGACGCCTCCGGCTACCGGCGCTACGACGCCCAGGCCGTGATCGACCTCGCCCGCATCGTCACGCTCGCCAAGTCGGGCGTGCCGCTCTCCCGCATTCCCGACGTCCTGCACGCCCGGCCCGGTGAGATCGAGCGCATCGACAGCGAGCTGCGCGACCGCATCCGCGAACTCCAGGACCGCCGCAGGCAGCTCCGTCAGCTCGACCAGCCCGACCGGCTCTGCCTGCCACCCGAAGCCGTCGAGCACATGGAGCGCTTCCGCGCGCTCGGCCTGTCCGAACGGCACGAGCGCGCGGTCCGCGACGGCTGGATCCTCATCTGCGCGCTCGCCCCCGGCTTCGCTCGCGCGTACCTCCCCGTGCGCACCGCCCTGCTGGAGGACGAGGAGTACGTGGCGGTCATGCGTTCCTACGACGAGGCGATCGACTGGGAACCCGACGATCCAAGGCTGGACGCGATCGCGGACGCGGCGTTCCGCCTGGCCCGGCGCATGACCCTCCCGTCGGACCTCCCGAGCTGGAAGGAGGTCCCCCGCGAGGCCGTCGAGGTCGTCATCGGTCACAACGGCATCGACAGCCCCGCGTGGCGACGGCTCGACGAGATCGTCGAGCAGCGGCTGGCGCGCGTGGTGTAGGTGGTGGGTTTCCAGCTTGCGCCGGTTCCGGCGTGGGCTGGCTGGTTCCGGCGGGGGTGGCTGGTTCCAGCGGGGGTGGCTGGTTCCAGCGGGGGTGGCTGGTTCCGGCGGGGTGTGGCTGGTTCCGGCGTGGTGTGACAGGTTCCAGCGGGGGTGGCTGGTTCCAGTGTGGGCTGGCTGGTTCCAGCGGGGTGTGGCTGGTTCCGGCGGGGGCTGGCTGTTTCCAGCGGGGTGTGGCTGGTTCCGGCGTGGGGTCGGCTTGACCTGGGGCCCCTTGCGCGTGCCCGTGGGCCTTACGGGGCACGGGATGAAACTCCGGCCCTCGCGGGAAGCGTATGGCACGCGCACCCCAGGTAAAGCCTCGGCTGGGTTCCCGGCTTCCGTTTGCTGGGACCTGCGTTAGGGCTGGAACCGTTGGGCGATAAGGGAAAGTTCACTCCGTAGAGCCATGATCCACTATTTGCAGACGCTAAAATAGGAGTATGGCCCCTGCCGATATCGAAGACGAACTCGTCGCCGCCTACGCCGCCATCGGTAAGGCTGTCGCGGACTTCGCCTCAACCCTGATGAAGCTCTATGACGACCTCGACCCGCAAGTGCAGCAGTACGCCGGGGATGTCCTGATGCCGCTGCTGCGTGTCTCCCAGGTCAAGGGCAACAAGCTCATCGACCGCGCCATGTCGCTGGTAGAGCACCCGGCGGTGTTGGAAGCGTTGTCGGAGGGGCGGATCGACGAGGGCAAGGCGTTGATGATCATCGATCAGGTCAGTGTCCTCGACGCCGCCAACCAGGCCATCGCCGAACCCGTGTTGATCGCGCATGCGGCATCGCACAACTACACCGCGAGCCAACGCTATGCCCGGCGCTATGTCCTCAAGCTCGACGCCGAAGCAGCCCTGCGGCGTCATGAGGAGAAGCGCAAGCAGCGGTTGGTGGAGAAGTTCAACCTCGACGACGGCATGTGCTCCCTGCGCGTCGTTTTGCCTGCCCTCGACGCGGCCTTGGCCTTCGATCGGATCGACCGCATCGCGCGGGCACTGCCGAAGGATGACCGAACGCTGGATCAGAAGCGGTCGGATGTCGCGGCGGATTTGTTGATGGGGAAGGACACTCCGGCGCCGCAGGGGGAGGTGTGTGTGAACTTGACCATGCCGATCACCAACATCCTGGGTCTGACCACAGACCCGGTCATGCTCGGCGGATACGGGCCGCTGCCCGCGGAGGTCGTGGCGGATGTGGCGGCGAATGGGATCTGGAAGCGCATCCTGACTGACCCGGTGACGGGGATGGCTGAGCACATCACCACCTACCGGCCCACCCCGGCGCAACGGGAACTCATCAACGCCCGGTATCCCACGTGCACGATGGTCGGCTGCAACCAACCCGCCCACCGCTGCGACGTGGACCACTGCTGTCCCTTTGACGGCACCAACACCACCATCGCCAACCTGCGACCGAAGTGCAGGCACCACCACCGGATGAAGACCCACTCCAACTGGTCCTGCGAGAACCGCCCCGACGGGACGCATGCGTGGACCACACCGAGCGGCAGGGTGATCGAGACCGAACTCGAACCCATCGCCGAACCCGCGCCCTTCTAAGGTGCGCCCTGCTTGATGTGACGATTTGCAGGACGCGCGCTAACAGGTGGCACCAGCGGGCGGTAGCTCCAGCGTGGTGATGTAGCGGCTGGCGTGGTCGATGACGCACGCGTTGGTCATGCCGAAGAACAGGTTGTGGCCGGGGCCGTCGTGGTAGTGGTGCGACTGCCGGGAACCTGGTCCACTACGCGCGCGGTGGAACCGTGGTCCAGCCAGGTGCCCGCGCCCAGCATCGGCGGCAGCCGCCGAGGCAGGGGCTTCGGCGGGTTCACCGGCGCGGGCAGTCCCGCGCAGACGGTCTGGCCGTGCGAAGCAGGCCCGAACGAAGCACCGGTGTTCGGGGCGATCCGGTTCAGCCGTTCGATCCTTTCAGACAGCTCCCGGTGATCAGCGGGCCGGGGGAAGTCCAGGCAGGGCTTCACCTGGTCACCCATGGTGCCGGGGTACGGGCTCGGGTTGCCCGGCGGGATGAAGCCGGACGCGTCGCCCTGCTCGGCCGCCGCGATCGCGGTGGCGAGCTGTGCCCAGGTGGCCGGTCCCCGCCAGGCCATCGTGGAACCCAAGCGCTGCAGGTGCATTCCGTCGTGCCGAGCCGTTCCGGCGGGGATCGGTTCCCGGGCGGCCTTCGCCAGCAGAGCACGCCAGCGCTGTTCCGTGCCCGGCGCGGCCTGGTCGAAGAACCGCCGCATCAGGGCGTCGAGTTCCCGATCCCACTCCTGTTCGTGGTGTGGCACCGAACCGTCGATGTACACCGCGCGCACGCGCTGCGGGAACGGGCGCGCGTACGACTGCGCGATCACCCCGCCGTAGGAGGTGCCGATGAAGTTCATCTCCTTCTCCCCCAACGCGATCCGGATGGCCTCCACGTCGCGGGCATCGCTGCCGGCGTCCATGTGGTCGTACAGTTCCGGATCGTTCGCACGGCACTTGTCGCGGCGGATGCGGTTGTCCTCGGCCAGCGCGTCGAACTCGGCCCGGTCCTTCGGCAGCGGCGGAGTGCGCAGGAATCCGAAGCCACAGTTCAGCACAGGCTCGCTGAGCCCCGAACAGCCGCGCGGGTCCCACGTGATCACGTCCATCGACTGCCGGATCTTGTCGAAGATCTGCGGCCGGGAGCGGAGCGCGGCGATCTGGTCGCCCTTCGGTCCGCCGAAGTTCGCCAGCACCGAGCCCTTCCCGGCACCGGTGGCGGGCAGGCGCGCGACCTTCAGCGTGATCGTGCGCTTTCCGTTCTCCGCGAGGGGAACCGCCAGGTCCGCGCATTGCATCGCGACCGGGCTGCTGTCAAAGCAGGGTTTCCAGTCCAGTGGTCGTGGTTGCTGCGTCGGCGGAACGAGCAAGGTCAACGCCAGGAGCATCTTCCACATGCGGCCAGCCTGTCCGGACGTCCTGTTCGGTTGTGGCCAACGGAACGCGCCTTGTCCACTGTGGACACCTTCAGTCACACTGGCGATCATGAGATTGGTTCGCAGTCGTCGGCGGTTCGGCGCAGTGGCCGTGGCGCTCGCGGTGGGGACGGCCCTGGTGCCGGGAAGCCCGGTGAGCGCAGCAGCGGAAGGACTCGACTGGCAGCCGTGCGCGCAGGACCGGACCGCGGAGTGCTCGGCGCTGACCCTGCCGGTGGACTGGGCGGCGCCGTCCGGGGAGACCTTCCCGCTCGCGGTGGCCCGCCGCCGCGCCGCCGACCCGCGGCGCCGGATCGGCGTGCTGCTGGTCAACCCGGGCGGACCTGGCGCGTCCGGGGTTCGGCTCGCCCTGGGCTCCCCGGGGCTGTTCGGCCCCGAGGTCCTGGCCCGCTTCGACATCGTCGGCTTCGACCCGCGTGGGGTGGCGGGCAGCCGACCGATCCGCTGCTCGGCGGCGCTCCTCGCCCAGGGGCCGCGGCACGCGCCCCGCGACCAGGCCGAGTTCGACCGCCTGGCAGCGCACAACCAGCGACTGCGCGAGGACTGCCGCGACCGCACGGGCGCACTGACCGACCACGCGGACACGCTCAGCGTGGTCCGGGACATGGACGCACTCCGCGCCGCACTCGGCGAGACGAAGATCAATTTCTTCGGCGCGTCCTACGGGACGCTGATCGGCGCGCAGTACGCATCCCGCTTCGGGGACCGCGTCCGCGCCATGGTGCTGGACGGCAGCATGGACCACAGCCTGTCGCTCGACCGCTTCCTCACCAGCGCGGCGGCCAACGGCGAGGACGCGTTGAGCGAGTTCGCCCGCTGGTGCGAGCGGGAGTCCGGCTGCGCCTGGCACGGCCGCCCGGTGCTGCCCCGCTGGGCCGAGTTGATGGCCGCCGCCGACGCGGGCCGCCTGGTGGAGTCCGACGGAGCCACACCGGTCTCCGCCGACTACCTGGTCAACCGCGCCTACGGTGCTCTCATCCGCCCCGAGCCCGCGGCCTTCGCCTCGTGGCTGGCCTCCCTCCGCACCGGCACGGCGTCGCCCGCGCACAACGCGCGGCAACGGAGCCAAGATCTCCTCGACCATCCCCGCCCGTCGGTGTTCTGCCAGGACTGGACGCCCAGGGTCACCAGCTACCGCGAGTGGCAGGTACTCGAAGCGGCCCAGCGCCGTGCCGCGCCGAACCTGCGCTACTCCCCCGAGGCCCAGGAGGCCGCGCTGAGCTGCGTCGGCTGGCCCGCGAAGGCCGCGAACCCGCCCGGCCCGGCGAACATCGGCCCAGGAGACCCGATCCTCCTGGTGAACCCGTTGCACGACCCGGCGACCGGGCACTCCTGGGCACTCCTGGGCACTCGGATTGCACCGGCAGGCGCCGCACCGGACCAGCCTGCTCACCTACGAAGGCTTGGGGCACACCGCTTATCCCCGCACCGACTGCGTTCGCGCGGCCGTCGAGACGTACCTGCTGGAACCTAGTTCGCAGCTGCCGTGGCGACGGCGTGGCTGTCCTCCAGGAGGAGGTAGCGGGTGATGCGGCCCTCCCTCACGGTGATCCGAATCGCGAACGGCGTCGCAATGGCGCGGCCGGTGGCCCGCACGACCGAGCGGAGGTGGCCGACCGCCACGGCCTCGTCGCCGTCGACGAACAGCCGCTCCACCTCGAACACGTCGCGTTCCAGGTAGTCGTCGAGCGTGGTGTAGAACGCCGCGGCCTCGGCGCCCGTCCGCCGAAGACCGATCCACGGCACGACGTCGGTGGCACCCGGGATGTCCCAGTCCACCTCCTCAGCGAACAGCTCCCCCGCGCCCGCGAAGTCGCCCTTGCCGATCCGCTCGAACAGCGTCTCGACGATCTGCTCGGTGCTCATGAGTTTCCTCCGGTGAAAAGAACCTCGCGCTCCCACTGACCCGCCGGCTGGGTGTGCAAGCGCCAGTAGTGCTCGGCGATGACGTCGGGGTCGAAGGCCGTTCCGGGCGCGACCGGACCGTCCACGGTCACGCTGGCCACGTGCACGCCCGAGGCTCCGAACTGCTGGTCCAGCAACGTGATCAGCGTCCGCACCCCGGCCTTGCCCAACGAGAGGCTGACGTACTCCGGCTTCGGCTCGGGCATTCCACCGGTGACGAGGAACGAACCGCTGCCGCGCTCCGCCATCGCGGGCAGGACGTGCGCCGCCGCGACGGCGGCACCGACGACGTTCACCGCCCACGCGTCCATCTGGGCGCGCACCGACAGTTCGCCGAGCGCGTCGGCCCGGACGAGGGCGGCGTTGTAGACCACGACGTCCGGCAAGCCGAACCGCTCGGTCACCGCGTCGAGCGCGCTCCGCAGCGCCTGCTCGTCCGTGCTGTCGGCGGTCAGCGCCAGTTCGGCACCCACGTCTGCGGCCGATCGCAGCGTCGCCTCCGACCGCGCGATCAAGGCCGTCTGCAACCCCTGCTTCGCGAACCGGCTCGCGACCGCGCGGCCGATCCCCGGTCCGGCACCGATGACTACGGCTCCCGGCATCCTTCGCTCCCTGGTCGTCGTACAGGACGCGGGAACGGTAAAGCCTGACACCGATGTCAAGGTCAAGCCCGGGAAGATATCCCGTTCGGGATACGACAAATTTCGTATTCGATTGTATGGCGTCAATTCCCGAAAAGAGAAATCGCTATGCTGCGGACATGTCCGCAGAGAAAAGGCGTCGCGGGCTGCGGAAGTGGTGGGTGCTCGGACCGCTTCTGGTGATCCTGACGCCGATCGTCCTCTACTCGCCGTTCCTGATCTGGGAACGCGCACAGCCGCAGCCCGACATCATTCCGGGCAGCGGTCCGGTGTCCACCGCGGCCGCGCCGTGGGTCGTGGCCATCGGCAACCCGGACAAGACCTGCGTCGGCACTCTGGTCGCGCCCAGGGCCGTGGTGACCGCGGCCCACTGCCTCGGGCGCGCCACGCCGTCGGAACTGACGGTGATCGTCGGCCGCGACGACCTGCGCGGGACCGCGGGGCGCGTCGTGAAGGTCGCCGACACCTGGTTCGAACCCCGCTACCGGCAGGGCCTGGCCGAGGAGTCCTTCCTCGGCGGCGCGTTCGGCCGCGTCCCCCTGGCGTCGGCCGACATCGGCCTGGTGACGCTCGCCGAGCCGGTGGACGCACCGACCCTGCCGATGGCTGACGCGGCGACCGCGCCGCGAGGGGGCGAGGCCGCGACCGTCTACGGCTGGCGCATGTCCCCCGACGACACGCCCGTCCTGTGGCAGGCACCCACCACCGTCGGCGACGACGCCACGTGCGCGCGGGAGGCGGCAGAGCGTGTCCGCTTCCTCCCGCCACGCTGGCACGGCGTCAGCTACGACCGGGCCTCGTACCTGTGCGTCGGCCTCGATCGCGCCATTCGCCTGCGGGCGACCGACAGCGGCTCGCCGGTCGTGGTGAACGGCCGTCTCGCCGGGGTGGCCGCGTGGTCGGGGAACGTCGAACCCGACGCGCCGGACTACTACACGAAGGTCGCGACCTTCCAGCCGCGGCTGGCGAGCCTCATCGACGGCGTCCGTTGACTACCGGACGGCAACGACACGGCCGGCCTCGGCGGGAGACAGGATCGCGCTGAGGTCGCCGAGCCGCGAGGTCAGCAGGAGGCGCAGGATCTCGCGGCCCATGTCGAACGTGCGGACCATCAGCTCCGGCAGCTTCAGGACGGTGCTCACGTCGCAGCGCGCCGCCGCCTCGGCCCAGTCCCGGGCCAGCGCGACCACCTTCTGCTTGTCGATCTCGTTCAGCGTCCGGCCGATGTCCGACAGCGCCACCAGCGCGGCCTTGACCTGCGGGGTCCTGGCGAACTCGGGCAGCGCGGCGAACAGCTTCGCGCCCTCCGGGGTCCTGGGGTCGAGCACGTTCAGGATCTGGGCGATCTGCGGGAGGTTCGCGCTCGCCTCGTACATCCGGACGACGCCGGAGAGGATCGCCAGGCTGCCAGCGGCCGCGCTGCCGGAGCCGCAGAGCACCCGCCGGGCGGCGTCGAGGTTGCCGGTGGCCTGGAACTCGGCGACGGCCATCGCGGCCTCGGTGACGCCTTTGAACACCCGCTCGACGTCCATCGGCTCGACGTTGGCGATGATCTTCGCCAGGTCCCGGAACGCGGCGAGGATCTTCTCCAGCTCCGCTGCCGAGACGGTCGGGTCGTTCTGCTTCGCGGCAGCGATGACCAAGCCCTCGAAGGTCTGCGGCGAGGCGATCACCGACCGCTGTTCGAGGTTGCGCCGGACGGTCTGCTGGTCGGTGGTCCCGCCGATGAGGGCACGCAGGCTCTCCACGGCCTGCTCGGCGGGGGCCACCACGACCTCGCGCGCGTGTCCGGTGGACGGTGCGGCGACGGCGGGCGCGGCGTTCATTCCCACGACGGCGGTCATCGCCGTCATGCCGACGGCGGCGGTGAATCGCTTCACGGGTGCTCCTTGGCGAAGGGGTGCGGTTCGAGACGCGGACCGTATGGGGAAGCGGTGAAATCCCGATGAAATGGCGCTCCCACCGCGGGGAAGAACAAAGTTTCATATTCAAGGAATGTGGTGACAACGCCGACTGTCAGGGGTCGGTGCCACCATCAGGGACATGGCAGATCCGTTCCGCTCCCCGGTCACCACCGCGGACCTCGTGCGGCTGGTCTCCGCGTGGCTGACCACCCTGGCCTCCCACCACACCCGCGACCGCTACGGCCGCGACCTCGGCGCGCTGGCGACCTGGCTCTACCTTCACCGCCAGCGCCACCTCCTCGACGCCCGGGCCGAGGACGTCCTGGACTACTGCCGCAGCCTCACCGGCAACCGCCACGACCTCACCGCCGAAGCGCACCCGGTGCGGCGGCGCAACACCATCGCCACCACGGCCACGGCGTGGAGTTCCTTCTACCGGCACTGCACCGACACGGGGCTGCTCGCCGACAACCCGGTGCAGCAGGCCCGCGCGCTCGACGCGGTCGCCGCGTACGTCCCGCACCCCCGCCGCAGGCCCCCTGAGCTGGACGCGGCCGCGCTCCGCGCCGTCGTCGTGCAGGCCCACCGCGATCCGTGGCTCGGCGGTCCCCTGGGCGCCAGCATGCTGGGACTGCTGCTGTGCCTGCACTGGCGGCCCGAGCGCATCACCGCCGCGACGCTGCGCGATCTCCGCCGCCGTGGCGGCATCCGGGACCGCGCGCGCTTCGTGCCCCTGCCGGAACCGGTGCTCGGCTACCTCACCGCCTGGCTCGCCGAACGCCCCGAGACCGACGGACGGCGGCTGTTCGTCCATCCCGTCCAGCCACGGCCGCTCGCCGTGATCGAGCTGGCCCGCCTGGCCGCCCGCAGCGCCCAGCGCGCCGGACTCGGCCCGGGAACCACCCCGAGCCGGCTCGCCCACGCCGCCGGGGCCCTCGCCGCGGAGGGAACCGGGATTTCCTTTCCCTCGTGGGAAGAACTGCGGGAGATCGCACCCGCGCCACGCCAGCTCGCGCTGCCCGACGACGCCGACGGCTACCACCCGGACTGGCAGGAGTACGGCCAGCAGGCGCTGATCCCGTTGCCCACCAAGGAGTCCTAGCCGAGGTAGGCGCGCACCAACTCCGCGATCGCCGCATGCGGTGGCGTGGGATGCGGCAGCGCACCGGTGGGTTCGACGCCCTGATGCGTCGTCGCGTGCACGTGCGCGCACGCTCCCCCGGCGTCCAGCATCCCTCGTACCGCCGCCGCGACCCGGGGCCGATCCATCCAGTGGAACGACTGCGCGAAGGTGACCAACCTGAATCGGCCGAGCCCGGCGGCAAATCCTCGGCGCGCACGTGCAGCCACCGCGGTCCGCGTTCAGCCCGACCACCCGCTCGAACGCGTTGGCCAACAGCAGCGTCAGCGAGCCGAGACCGCAGCCGACGTCCAGCAGGCGCCCGGAACCGTCGAGCCGCAACTCTGTCGCGAGTGCGTCAGCGACAGCCGCCGGGTAGGCGATGCGGCCTCGCGCGTAGTACCGGGCGCTGCCGGAGTACAAGAAGGAATCCCATTCCCACGCGGTGATCAGCGCAGGGCGCGCCCCGTAGTGGACTTGAGGTGCGCGGGAAGCTGCTCGTGCTGATCACCGGTGTTCACCGTCCCGGTGAGCTCGAACATCAGGATCGACGCGCCGTCCGCGGAGGAGGGCTTGTGCTCGACTCCGCGCGGCACGACGAAGATCGATCCCTTCGGCAGCACGACCTCGCGCTCGCCGTCCTCCCCGCGCAGCCCGATCCGGAGTTCTCCTTGCAGGACGAGGAAGAACTCGTCGGTGTCGGCATGACTGTGCCAGGCGAACTCGCCTGCCACCTTGGCGATCCGGACGTCGTAGTCGTTGACCTGGGCGACGATCCGCGGGTCCCAGAGTTCGTCGAAGGTGTCGAGCGCGGCGGTCAGGGAGAGGGGTTCGTTGTTCACCGCTTCAGCGTCGGCTACGCCACCGCTCGCCGGAAGTGCTAGAAATCGCACATGTCGCGTGAATCCTCGCACCGCGTGGTGGTGCTCGTCGACGAGGGCTCCAACCCGTTCGAGCTGGGCGTGGCCACGGAGCTGTTCGGTCTGCGGCGCTCTGAGCTGGACCGGCCGTGGTACGAGTTCACCCTGTGCTCCGCCGAGCCTTCGGTGTCCATGCACGGCAACATGTTCACGCTGTCCCGAGTGGCGACGCTCGACGCGGTGGACTCCGCCGACACGCTCATCGTGCCGAACCGCCCGGACCCCGGAGCAGGTCCCACCCAGGCCGTCGTGGCTGCCGTCCGCCGAGCCGCCGAACGCGGCACTCGACTGGTCAGTTTCTGCACCGGCGCGTTCACGCTCGCCGCCGCCGGTGTCCTCGACGGCCGCCGGGCGACGACCCACTGGCTGTGGGCCGAGCGGTTCGCGGCTCGCTTCCCCGCCGTGCTCCTGGAGCCCGATGTGCTCTACGTCGACGACGGCGATGTCCTGACCGCCGCGGGCAGCGCCGCCGCTCTGGATCTCGGCCTGCACCTCATCCGTCGTGATCACGGTGCCGAGATCGCGAACGCCGTCAGCCGCCGCCTCGTGTTCGCCGCGCATCGCGACGGCGGGCAGCGCCAGTTCGTCGCCCGCCCCGTCGCCACGGTTCCCGATGCTTCCCTGGCACCACTGCTCGCCTGGGCCCAGGAGAACCTGGCCGAACCGCTCACCGTCGCCGACCTGGCCGACCGCGCCGCGCTGAGCCCGGCGACCCTGCACCGCCGGTTCCAGGCCGAGCTGGGCACGACCCCGCTCGCGTGGCTCACCGAGGAACGGGTCACCCTCGCGTGCCGGTTGATCGAACGCGGTGAGCTACGCCTCGACCGGGTCGCCGAGGCCAGCGGCCTCGGCACCACCTCCAATCTGCGCGCCCAGATGCGGCGCCGAACCGGCCTCACGCCCAGCGCCTATCGCCGCCGCTTCGCACCTACAGCTTGAGTTGAAGATCCACCCGCACGTTCCGTACCGGTGTCTGGTCCGGGTCGACCCATCGTGGTGGGATGAAGCTCGGTATCCCGTGCTCGACGACGATCTGCCAGTCTCCTTCGTGCAGCACGTGATGGTGGTGCACACAGAGCAGCACGAGGTTGGTGAGGTCGGTCGGCCCGCCGTCGATCCAATGCTGTAGGTGGTGGGCTTCCGTCCAGGCCGGTGGCCGATCACAGCCCGGGAACGCACATCCTTGTCGCGTATGGCCAGGGCCCTGCGTTGGGCGGGTGAAGCGAGACGTCGTTCCCGCCCGTGCTCCAGGGGTTCGCTGTCTCCGCCGAGCACGATCGGGATGATCCCGGCATCGCAGGCGGTGGCGCATCAGCCCGGCGCTGATCGGGTCACCGTCCTGCGTCTGCCCGCTACCGGTGTTGGTCGCGAGGTCGCTGAGGAACATCGTGACGATCAACTGCGCCTTCGACCCACCCTGAGCCGGGAGGTCTTTCGCGGTCATGGCGGTGGTCATGGCTTCGAGGAACGCATCCGCCAACCGCTGTTCCGCGCTACGCGGATCCTTTTCCCCATTGACGGTCTTCGGTTTGGACAGGGCGAGTAGGAACGCTTTGATCTTCGCCCCGTTGAGCGGGTCGATGACCGCCCTGATGTGCAGGCATCCATCCTGGTCGGTGGCCATCCGCCACGCCCGCTTCGCGATCCCGTCCTGCTCATCCCGGAACACCTCATCGGGATCGACATGGGCCCGGATCCGTTTGCCGACCTGCGTCAGCTCCCGCGGGGTCAACCTCGGAGCCACCTCCGCCAACGCCCGATTCGCCCGCCCCACAAACTCGGTGGGGAGCCGCTTGACGGCATCGGAGATCACCACCGCATGCTCACCACTAAGACCTTGTCTCAAAACTCGGCGTGTCGCCAGGTGAACCAACGGCCCGCCCCTGGCTCCGCACCGCCCGCCTGTGGGCCCGGCCCAACGGGCCGGAGGTCTGTCAGAGAGACTGGGGCCAGTGCCCGCCCTCTCGACCTGGAGCCTGTGATGCTGCAAGGGACCGTCCGTTGGTTCGACGCCGAACGGGGTTTCGGCTTCCTCGCGCCCGAGGACGGCTCGCCGGACGTGTTCGTGCACGCCTCCGAGATCGTCGGGGACGGCGGCGCGAAAGTGCTCCGCGAGGGTCAGGCCGTCGTGTTCGAGGTCGGCGAGAACGACCGCGGGCCCCAGGCGCTGCGCGTTCGCGTCACCGCCGATGCGGCCACCGGCAGCGCCGTGGGCCTGCTCGGCACCGTCAACTGGTACGAGCCGGGCAAGGGGTACGGCTTCGCGTCGCCGGACGGCGGCGGCGCCGACATCTTCGTGCACAGCTCCGCCATCGTGACCGGCGGCGTGGTCACCGAGGGGCAGCGGGTGGCCTTCCTGATCGTCGAAGGCGAGCGCGGCCCGCAGGCCGGGCACGTGATCCCGCTGGGAGCAGGGGCCGGCTCACCCGCTGCGGCTGGTATCGCGGACGGTGCCGACGGCACGGTGGCCTGGTACGACGAGGACAAGGGCTTCGGCTTCATCAACCCCGACTCCGGCGCCGGGGACGTCTTCGTTCACGCCCGGGCCCTGGCCGAGGGGCTGACGTGGCTCGCGGAGGGCGACCGCGTCGCCTACGAGGTGGCTAGTGGAGACAAGGGCCCGCAGGCCCGCGACGTGCACCTGGTCCGGGCCGCAGGGCCGGCGGCGCGGGACGTGCCCGTACGAGGCGGCGAGGGCGTCGTCGCGCGCTACGACGCCGACCGCGGCTTCGGCTTCATCACCCCGGACGCAGGCGGCGACGATCTCTTCGCCCACGTGTCCGTGATCATGGGGTCGGAGCCGCTGCAGAAGGGTGACCGGGTCCGGTACGCGGTGCGTCAGAGCGACCGGGGCCCGCAGGCCGACCGCATCGAACGCCTCTGAAGAGGCGGCCCCACCGATGGCTGATCACTTCCCGACGAGAGTGCTCGTTCATCCCCGTCAATGGTGCCGTCAGCAACGCGGCTGCAGCCTCCTCCAGGAGATCGATCTCCCTCGTGGTGACGAGGCCCCCTGCCGCCCCGAGGACCTGCTCCGCGCTCAGAAGCTCACCAGTCACCCCCACCCACGACACAGAGCTACCGATGTATCCCAAACGAGTGAATGGATGCGTTAGGCCTGGTCGCAGAGCTCGATCTTTATGAGCCGGCGGACGTTGATCACGGTGCAGGCCAGCGTGGTGCGTTCGGTCCGGTCGCAGCGCAGCCCGAGGCGTTTGAACCGCAGCAGCCAGGAGATGGTGCGTTCGACGACCCAGCGGACCCGGCCGAGGCGGGACTTGCCCTCAATCCCGCGCCGGGCGATACGCACCTTGATACCGCGGCGGGTCAGGTAGCGGCGGCAGTGGCGGTAGTCGTAGCCCTTGTCGGCGTGCAGCTTGTCCGGTCGGCATCGTGGCCGGCCCGCCCGGCCGTGGTGGCCGCGCACGGTCGGGTTCGTGTCCAGCAGCGGCTCGAACAGCATGCTGTCGTGGGTGTTTGCCGCCGACAACATGATGTGCAGCGGTAGCCCGTTCGCGTCGCGCAGAACGTGGTACTCGGAGCCAGCTTTACCCCGGTCAGTGGGGCTGCGGCCGGTCAGCTCGCCCCCCTTTTCGACCGCACCGACACCGCGTCGATGCAGCCTCTGGTCCAGTCGAGCTCGTCGATGTTGGACAGCTCGTCGAGCACGAGCTGGTGCAGCCGGTCCCACACGCCGGCGTCCTGCCACTCACGTAACCGCCGCCACGCGGTGTGCCCGGAACGGCATCCGAGCTGCTCGGGTAGGTCTCGCCAGGGGCAGCCGGTGTCGAGCACGAACAAGATCCCCTCTAGCGCGGCACGGTCATCGATCCGGGGCAGCCCACCCGGACCGCGCGGCGCTGGTCGGGACGGGATCAGGGGTTCGATCAGCTCCCAGAGCCGGTCTTCGACCCGCCGCTGCTGCGTCGTCTTCGCCACGACTGCCCACGATCGACGACCAGGACCGGCAGGTTATGCAGTGACACACCCTTAAGTTTTGAGACCAGGTCTAATCACCCCGCTGTACACCCCATCCTGGGTGTGCGGCAACGACGGTAGTTCGTGCACGAGCCGGGTGCGGCGTTTCGCTTCCGCCTGGTTGAGGTTGAGTTTGGTTCGCAACAGAATCGACAGACCCTTACACCCATGGCGGGTGTGCAGCCCTCGTTCCTCGGCCTGCCGAGCGGCATCGATCTTCGCCGCCGTCAACAAATTGCCGATCCGCTCCAACTCCTGCAGGAACTCCACATGATCGGCCTCGGACAACCGATAACTGTCATCGGCCACCAGCTGATCGGCCAGCATGACTCGGATTGCCTTGGTATCCAACATGATTCACCCCCTTCCCCGCAGATACCTCGATTATAGCGGCGAGTCTGACAGTGTCTAATCCGTTGCCACGCAAGGAAAAGCCAGGCCGCATCCAACCGCAAGCCGCCCGCAAAAGCAGGTCGGCTTTACCTGGGGTGCGCGTGCCATACGCTCGTCGCCAGGGCCGGAGTTTCATCCCGTGCCCCGAGAGGCCCAAGGGCACGCGCAAGGGGCCCCAGGTCAAGCCGACCCCACGCTGGAAGCCCAGCCACCCGAGCTGGAAGTCCAGCCGCCACCCGCTGGAAGCCCAGCCGAATCCGCTGGAAACCCAGCCACACGAGCTGGAAGCCCAGCCCACGCAAGCCGGAAGCCCAGCCCACGAGAGATGGAAGCCCAGCCCAGTGACTCAGCCCAGCGCCTCCCACGCGTCGCTGAACAGCGACGGCCGTCCGAGGTTCCCGGACTTCAACAGCAGCGCCAGCCGCCCGTCGAGCGAAAACGTCCACGGCACACCGGGATCCACCTCCGCACCGACTCGCACGCCGGTGATGCCCAGCGCCCGCACCACAGCCCCGGACGTCTCTCCCCCGGCCACGATCAGCCGCCGCACACCCGACCCGACGAGACCGGTGGCGATCCTGGCCAGCGCGGCCTCCACCAGCTCGGCCGCGCGCTGCGTGCCCAACGCCGACTGCGCGCCGAGCACGTCGGCCGCGGAGTGGATCAACACGGGCTCGTCAAGCCGGTCGGCGGCGAACTTCAGCGCCGCACCAACGACATCCTGCCCTTCGGCGAGCGCGAGAGGATCCACGGCGAAAGCCGGGTGCTGAGCGGCGAACAGCGCGACCTGTTCACGCGTCGCCTCTGAGCAACTGCCCGACAGCACAGCCGCGGGCGCCCGGCTGATCTCCTCCCCCGCGGGTGCGATCACCACGGGACCACGCGAGCGGAACCGCGCCGACGCGAGGCCCCACGCCAAGCCGGAGGCCCCGGTGACGAGTTGGTGATCGCGCGCCGCCTCCCCGAGAACGGTCAGGTGCGACTCGCGCAGAGCGTCCGCGACGGCGTACCGAACACCTTGTCCAGCAAGTCTTTCCAGCTCAGATCGTACGGCATCCGCACCGCGCTCCACGGTCTCGTAGCCGATCAGCGCGACCTCGGACTCGGTCTGCCTGCCGAGCACGCGAACGAGATCGGGATCGGTCATCGGGGTCAGCGGGTGGTTTCGCAGAGACGACTCCGACAGCAACCGGCCGTTGACGAACAGGTGTCCCAAGTAGACAGTCCGGCCGATCGCCGGGGTGGCCGGGCACACCAGGCTGATCGGCGCTCCGAGGTCGAGCTGCAAGGCGTCCGCGACCGGGCCGATGTTGCCGGAATCGGTCGAATCGAAGGTCGAGCAGTACTTGAAGTAGATCTGCTCCGAGCCCAGATCCCGAAGCCGACGCGCCGCAGCGAGCGACGATGCGACCGCCTCCGGCGCAGGCACAGTGCGGATCTTCAGCGCGACCACCACGCAGTCGCAGTCGGAGATCTCCCCTTGCGGCAAGCCGAAGGTCTGCACAACGCGAAGACCCTGCCCCACAAGCGTTCCCGCGATGTCGGTCGCGCCGGTGACATCATCGGCCACCACGCCCAACCACGGCTCGCCCGTCATGCCTTGAAGCCCTTCAGCTGCGCGATCCCGGACTCCGGCGACGACAGCACCGGCACGGTGACGGACTCCGGCGCAAGCCCGCTCACGATGCGCGCCATCGACGCCTGAGCGAGAACGATGACGTCCACCTCCGTGCTCAACCGCCGAAAGGCCGCGGTGACAAGCGCGTCATGGGTCTCGGTGTCCCCAGCCCGCAGCGCGTCGAAAGCGCCTTCGCACAGCACAGCACGGATGTCACGCTCGACGCCCTGCTCCGCAGACGCGCGCCGGACGAGCCGCGTCGTAGGTTCCAAAGTGGACGAGACGGTGGCGAGCACGCCGATGCGCATCCCACTGCGCACCGCGTCGCGACACATCGGCTGATCGATGCGCATCACAGGGATGCCGACGCACCGCTCCGCGGCCTCACCGATCGAAGAACAGGTGACCAGCAGGACATCGGCCTCGCACTCGCGGGCGAAACGCGCATAGGCGGCGAGTTTGTCGTGCACGTGCTGCGGCGGCCCACCATTCGCGATCGTGTCGCGCAGCAGGCTGCCGTCCACGTAGTGCAGCAGCTCGGCGTCGGGAACCTGTTCGGCCGCCAGGCCCGAGAGCACTGGCACCAGACCTGGAACTGTGTACAGCAGGAAGACCTTCACCGCTGCTCCCACGACCGACCATAGGTGTCCACAATGGACGCCAGCTGCTGCAGGCGCGGCACCGATCGGGAACGCAGCAACTCCGCGAGCGAATCCGGATCGGCACCGACCAGGTCACTCCAGATCGCCCGGCCCGCCAGCGTTCCCGAAGCGCCCGCCTGGCACGCCGCGCGCACCGCGGTCGGGAAGTCCGCCCGCTCGACTCCTTGGGACAGCACCACCCACGGCACCGGGATCTCGGCGTTCAGAGCGGCGCACTCCTCGGTGAGCCGGTCGAGTCCGCCCCTGCCCGCCAAGGGAACCTGCGCCTTGTAGAGGCTGGGGCCGACCGCGGCCAGCTCGCGCGCGGCCTCCCTGATCAGGTCGCTTCCCCCCTTGGCCACGCCTTCGAGCACCGAGAGCAGCCCGGCGTCGGCACAGCGCCGGACGAACTTCGCGGACATCTCCACGAGCCTGTCCCGGTCGCTGTCCTCACGCCAGATCACCAGCAGTTTCGCGGCCACTGCACCGGCATTGCGGGCCTGGTGGAGGTCGACGTACTCGTCGAGGTCGGTGTCCTCGACCGGGCCGTCCGAGGGCTGGGTCAGCCGGTCAGCGGCCACGATCAGTCCGCAGTCCGACGGGAGCAGCCCTTCGGCGGCGACCCGGTCGAACCCGAAGTCGCGATCGATGAGGAATCCCGAGGCGTGCCGGCCGACCTCGCTGGCCACCGTCAGCTTGAAGTGGACCAGCCGCTCGTCCTCGGCTCGCCGCCCGGTCGCGGTGGTGACCATCTGCCGCAAGCTTTCCCGTTGGTCCATCGCGACCATCAGGAACCGCCCGCTCGCCCTCGCGAGGCTGTCCAGCGTCGGGGCCATCATCGTCCTCCGATCACATGCAGGAACTCCTTGTACACGGGCACATATGCGCGCTCCAACGCCGGCTCGACCGGCGCTGGTCGGCTCGGCAGCGCCGATGCGCCGATGGCACGCAGCGCGGCTCCCGCGCACACGGCATCCGCCGTCCGAGGAATCCGCACGGGCACCGGCGACAACGCGGTCTTGATCCGCATCCAGACCGGGATGTTCGCCTGACCGCCCAGGAACACCAGTCGATCGAGGCTGACGTTCCCGATGCGCGCGGCTTCGTCGAGCGTCCACCGCGTGTGCAGGCAGGTCCCCTCGATCGCCGCGACGAGAAGATCGCTCGGCCCGTGCCGCTCAGTGACTCCCTTGAACGACAAGCCGGGACTCGCGTCCGGCGCGGGCGCAACACGGCCTCGCAGGTAGGGCTGCACGATGATGCCGGTCGGTACGGAGGCATCCAAACCCGCGCTGCCAACGACAGTGCGCAACCAGTCGATCAACGCGCCGCTGGTGGGCAACCCTCCGACGAGGCAGACATGCCGCCCATCAGCCGAAGGATCGCTGGTGAAGCCGTGCGCCAGAGCCATCTCCGGCGCGACGTCCCCGGGGACGGGCAGAACTACAGCTTCGGCAGTCCCGAGCGACACGCACCCGACACCGGGTTCCCGCGCGCCCGCGGCCCACGCGCCCACAGCGTGATCGTGGCCCGCATTCACCACCGGGATTCCCGCAGGCAAACCCATCGCCGCGGCAGCACGCGAGCTGACTACACCTGCCCCGCCGTCGAAACCGGTCAACGGTGGCATCTGCTCCGGGCGAAGTCCCGCCAGCGCAAGCAGATCCGGCTCGTAGTCCCCGTGTGCAAGGTCGTAGGCGAGCGTGCGCGCCGCCAAGGTCGGGTGTGTGCGCGCCTCCCCGGTCAGCGCCCGAACCACCAGATCCGCCGCTCCAGCCCAGCACGTCATCGCGTCGAGGACACCAGGATCGTTGCGCCTCAACCACAGCCACTTGGCGAGCGGTGACTTGGCCGTTGCCCACCGACCCGTCGTCCGGTAAAGCTCCACCGTGCCGCACTCTCGGTTGATCTGCTCAGCCTCGTTCGCTCCCCGCGGATCCGTCCACGGGATCAGCGAGGTCAGCGGCGCTCCGGCGGCGTCGAGGACGGCTCCGGTCTCCGCCATGCCCGCGACCCCCACGGCGACCGGCGCGCGCCCAGCCTGAACGATGCAGGTGCGCATGCCCTGCGCCACGTCCTCGACCAGCTTGTCCACTGTGGACGGAGTGGGCAGCCGGACAAGACCCGCGCACTCCCCGAGCCCGTCGAACACCCCGATCTTGATGTTGGTGGTACCGACGTCCACCCCGGCCACGAGATCCCCGTCGGAGACCGTCATGGCCTCAGCCTGTCGTCCGAACCCGCGTTTGTCAAACTTCGGACAAACACACGGCGTGGTTGTCACTCTTATGCCATATCGCGCTACTGTGCCGCAGTGCGCTACAACTCCGCCCCCGCCCGCCGGGACGCCATCCTGCGGCGACTGAGCGCGACCGGGTACGCGTCACCGGCCGAACTCGGCGCGGCGCTGTCGGTGTCCGAGCGAACCGTGCGCCGCGATCTGCAGACGCTGGCCGAATCCGGGCGGGTCGACCTGGTGTACGGCGGCGCGGTGCCCAAGCCCGGCGCGCGCCCCGGCCTGTCGTTCCGCGCGCGCTCGCAGATCTGGCCGGAGCGCAAGCGGGCCATCGCCACCAAGGCGATCTCGATGATCGCCCCGGGGGACACGATCGGCATCGACGCCGGGACGACGACGATCGAATTCGCCCACTTGCTGCCCGCCGGGCTCGACGTGACGGCGGTGACGGCCTCGCTTCCGGTGATGACGTCCTTGCGGGACCGAGACGACGTCGCGCTGGTCGGACTCGGCGGCATGTACGACGCGATGACGCAGTCCTTCACCGGTCCGGACACCGTGGTCGCGATGAGCAGGCTGCGCCTGAGCTGCTTCTTCCTCGCCGCGAGCAGCCTCGGCAACGACGGCGCCTACTGCAACGGCTCGCTCGACGCGGAGGTCAAGCGGACGTTCATCGGCATCGCCGACCGGGTCGTGCTCCTGGCGGACTCCTCCAAGTTCGAGGAGTCCGCCCCGGTGCACATCTGTCCCTACGACCGGATCGACACCCTCGTCACCGACGCCCTCCCCGCACCGACGCGGAGCTGGTTCGCCGACTCAGGAACCGGCGTCCACGAGGAGAGCGTCCAGGCGCTCGACTGACTCCTCCCAGCCCGCGGGCCGGTCAGTGCTGATCCAGATCCGCTCGTCGAGCAGGTGCAGCGCCCGATGCGCCGCGAGCCGCCGACGATCCGCCTGCCCATAAGCCGCAACGAGTTCGTCCGCGGCGGCCGGATCGTGGTGCTCCGCGTGCAGCACCGTTCTGGCCAGGTCCGCGATCGGGTCGTCGAACGACGCCTTCTCGAAGTCGATCACGCCGAGCACCCGGGGCTCGCCGACCTCCGCGACGAGGATGTTGCCGTCGATGAAGTCGTTGTGGCAGAGGACGGGACGCGCGTCGAAGGAAAGCTCCAGCCCGCGCACTCGGCGTGCGACAGCAGCAGGACCGCCGACCGCCTCGTACCGTTCGACCAGCTCAGCGCGCCGTGCCGCCATCCGCTCGCGCAGCCGTGACCAGCGAGGGCCTTCGGGCAGCACGTCGCCGAACCACTCGCCTCGCACGCCATGCATCCGGCGCATGATCGTGCCGACCGCGCGGTGCAGATTTCGGCTCTGTGACGGGGAAAGCGCACGGCGGCGGTCGGCCCAGCGCACGCCCGGGACGCGGCTCATGACCACATAGGACACTTCGCCCCACTCCCCCGTGCCGAGCACTCGTGGCACGCGGATCTCGGCCTTGGTGAGCTGCAGCGCGCGCACTTCGACAGCGGCCTTGTGCCGAGCCCACGACGGGTACAGCTTGAGCACGTACTCGTCGCCATCGAGGCCGCGCAGGCCGACCACGTGTCCGACCGCCCCCTGGACGGCCGGCGCCCACGAGTCGACCTCGGCGGAGATCTCCGCCGCCACGACGTCAACGACTTCCTTCCAGGCGCCAGCCTGAACTGCTCGACCTCGCGCGCCAGAGCCTCGCGTACGTCCCGTCGATCTCGATGAGGGACTCATGCGTGCCAGTCTCGGCCACCCGTCCGTCCTCGACAACGACAATGTGCTCCGCGTCGACGACATTGGCCAGCCGGTGCGCGACGAGCAGTACGGTGCTGTGCTCGGCGAGTTGCCGGATGCAGCGACGCAGAAAGCGCTCGTTCTCCGGGTCGAGCGCGGTGGTGGCCTCGTCGAGCAACACGATCGGCGCGCGCTTGAGCAGGGCTCGCGCGATCGACACCCGTTGGCGTTCCCCGCCCGACAGGGCCACCCCGCCCTCGCCGACCTGGGTCTGCATGCCGTTCGGGAGCCGGGCGATGATCTCGTCCACCCCCGCGAGGCGAGCCGCGTCGGCCAGTTCCGCCTCTGTCGCCTTGGGACGGCCAAGCCGGATGTTGGCCTCCAGTGTGTCGTCGAAGAGGTAAACATCTTGGAAGACAAGCGCGAGCTGGCGCGTCAGGTCCTCAGTGCGCAGGTCGCGCACATCGACACCGCCAACCCGCACCGCACCGTGTTGGACGTCCTAGAAGCGGCTGATGAGCCGGTTGACGGTGGGCTTGCCGGAGCCGGACGGTCCGACCAGGGCAGTCACCGAGCCAGGTGCGACGGTGATCGCGAGACCCGCGAGCGCCTCGACGCGGTTGGTCGGCCGGACCCACGCTACGAAGAAGTCCGTGTACTCCTTGGCAGCGCTCTGGAAGGCGGAGTGCGCCTTCCGAGCCCTGCCAAAGGATTTCACCACCGCGATGCCCGAGATGAACTCGACGACGGCGCTGCCCAGCCGCGCGTTGCTCTCGTCGAGCTTGCGTTCGAGCTCCGCCGAGCCGCGCTTCATCCACACGAGGGCGACCACGTAGACCGGAAGCATCGCGATCGCGAGCAGCGCCAGCCGCCAGTCCAGGACCACGAGGTAGGCCAGCGCGCCGAGCGGTGTCACGGCCGCCGTCATCTCGACCGCGTGGTGGGCCACCAGCTGGTGCAGGGCGTCGACATCGCCCATCGCGGTCTTGCGCAACCGCCCGGAGGAGTTGCGCGGGAACCAGCCGAGCGGGACGCGCCCGAGGTGGGCGATCATCCGCCGCCGCAGGTCCGCCTGCAGCCGCACATCGGCCAGGTGCGTGATCGTCAGCGCCGTGCTCATCAAGGTCGCCCGCAGCAGTAGGCCCAGGACGATCAAGACCGCCACCAGCGCCACCCGGCCCCGGTCGACCGGTGTCGCGAGCAGCGCGTCCACCAACTCGACCAGGCCGACGAACGGCGCCAGCCCGGCCAGCGCGCCCAAGGCGCTGAACACGCACGCCAGCCGGATGCGGCCCGCGACAGGACGGCGCACTTCCCTGAGTGCTGAGGTCATGCCGAAGACCCTGGCGCGACTCAGCCGATCGGGTCTTGAACGATTGTTCCCCCGCCGTAGTCGACCGCGTCCCAGGCCCGGTGCAGCGACGCAGGCGTGTACCCGGCCAGTTCCCGCAGGTCACGGGTGAGATGCGACTGGTCGGCATAGCCGTGGCGAGTCGCGACCTCGGCGGGCGGGATCCCGGCCGTGATCGCGTTGATCGCGGCCGACAGGCGCACGATCATCGCCGCGCGCTTGGGCGTCACCCCGGTCTGAGCGGTGAACCGCGACCACAGGCGCCTGCGGCTCCACCCCGTCTCGGCCGCGAGATCACCGATGCGGCGCCGGCCACCGCTGGCCACGAGAGCGTGCCAGACGAAGGCGACCTCAGGATCGGCGGAACGGTTCGCGTGCAGCTCCTGACCGAGCACCGCGCGCAGCGCGTCGAACCGCTCCTTCCACCCGTCCGCGCTCGCGACCGCCGCGCGGAGCCGATGAGCCTTGTCGCCCCACAGGTCCTCGAAGCCGACGACCGTCCCCGCCAGCTCCGCCACCGCCCCGTCCAGCACGGAGCAGGCCGCGAGCGGCGACAGGTGGATGTCCACACAGGACAGTTCCCGGCCGAGCACCCGCTTCGAGCTGACCCCCACCCCGCTGGCGATGCCCGCGGCCACCGGGCGCGCCGGGTCGAGCCACAGCTCGCCGCCGAACACCAGCACGATCGTCAGCCCCGGCTCAGGCAGCACCCGCATGTCCAGACCCCGGCCGGTGTGGTCCTGGTAGCCCACCAGCTCCACGCCGCCGTACCCGGGCCGGTTGCGGGGGATGACGACCTCCCAGCCCACACCGTCCATGCCCCGAAACCAGCCGAACGCGGACCGGTCCTCAGGCAAGACCACCGTTGACGTCGATCACGGCACCGTTGATGTAGGACGCCTCCGCGGACAACAGGAACCCGACCGCCGCCGCGACCTCCCCGGCCCGGCCGAGGCGGCCCTCGGGGATCGTGTCCAGGTAGTGCCCCAGCCGATCCGCCGGAATCGTCCGGGACATCGCCGTCTCGATGACGCCGGGCGCCACCGCGTTGACCCGCACCCCGGACCTGCCGTACGACGACGCGAGCCCCTTCGTCAACGAGATCAACGCACCCTTCGAGGCGCCGTACGCCGGATCGTGGCTACCGATCCGCCCGACCACCGAGGTCACGTTGACGATCGACGCGCCACTCTTCGCGCGGACAGCCCGGTCGATGAGATCGCGCGACAACAGGATCGGCGCGGTGACGTTCACCGCCATGACATCGCTCGCGTAATCGCTCGTCGTCTCCAACAACCCGTTCGCCCGGTACAGCCCCGCCGCGTTGACCAGCGCCGTGGGTCGGCCAAGCCGTGCTTCGACGTCGTCGAACAGGCGGGTGGGTGCGTGCGTTTCGCGGAGATCGACGATGTGGCTTGAGTCCGCTGTGGACGGTGTGAGATCTACTCCGGCGACGAGCCAGCCTCGATCGCGCAGCAGGGTTGCGGTCGCTGCGCCGATTCCGCCTGCTGCGCCGGTTACCACTGCTACTTGATTTGTCATGTCGTGTGATCTTACCGGGAGCGTCGGTACCAGCCTGATGGTCGACAGAAACCGTTGGGAAGCCTGGGGATTAACCCTCCATAGCGATGATCGACTATATTTCGCAAGCTCGGCCCACACCACCATCGACGCCTCGACATCCTGAATCAGAAGCGCTGCGACGTCGCGATGGATCTGGTGGTGGGCAAGGAAACCTGCTCGCCCCACACCACCGTGCGCAACCTCAGGCCGAAGTGCCGTTCTGGGCGTACCCGGTCATCCGGGCGTAGTGCACGGTGCGTCCCAACGGCCAGGCCCGGTGCTGGAAGATGCGCTGCCACACATGGGCGAGCACCGGACCGAACTCGGCGCGCAGGCGGTCCATGCGCGCGGCCATGACGGTGCCGGTGTCGCGCCAGGTCGGCCAGTACGCCTCGGAGAGGTCGGTGAGGCGCAGCCCGGTCAGGCCCGCCGCGCGCAGGGAATCGCGGTAGTGGACGGCTGGGCGGAAGCGCCACGTGAACAAGCCGGCGAAGTCGTGCACGAGCGAGCCGGGGCGGTCGAGGACGGGGTCCATCAACGTCAACGGTGCTCCGGGTTTGAGCAGCGCGGCCATGGCGCGGAAGCCGTCCGCGGAGCGCTCTTCGGGGAAGTGCCCGGCGACCTCGATGGCGGTGACCCCGTCCGCGCGGCCGACGAGATCGGCGGTGCTCGCGGGGTCGAGCACGTCGGCGACGCGAACCTCGACGCGGTCGGCGATGCCGAGGCGTGCGGCGATGCGGCGGGCGATCTCGGCCTGTTCGGGGCTGAGCGTCAGGGTGACCACGCGGGCCGCCGGATGCGCGAGGGCCAACCGGGCGGCGGAGTTTCCTCGGCCGGTCCCGACATCGACGAGCAACGACTGAGGAGGAGCTGCGGTCAAGGCGGGGTCCCAGGCGAGGTCGACGGTGTTGACCTGCGCGGCGGCCAGGCGGGTCGCGGGATCGGGCAGGGCGCGGTGCCCTTCGCCGTAGACGCCGAAACTCAGGCTGAGCCAGGCGTGCCGCATGATCCGGCCCCAGGTGTCGTAGAACTCGACCGGGCCGCCGATCGCCCGGCCCAGCAACGGTTTCGCCATGCTCGTCAGGTAGTGCCGTCGCAGCTCGGCCGGGGAATGCCTGCGGGCGAGATCGGCGTAGTACCCCTCCTCCACCGCGTCACGGGCCTCGACGAACGCGCGAGCGAACGCCATCTGGTCGGCGAGCCGGTCCGGCATGGTGCACCCCCTTGGTCCTGCCTACCAGACCGGACCGCTCGTCTTCTGTACCTACTAGTATGTATGCTCCCTGCCCGAACCCGTCGACCTGGCGAAAGGCGAGCAGCGCATGGACGCGATGCAGTACGAGATCACCCTGCCGGCCGAGTACGACATGAAGATCATCCGCAGGCGCGTGGCGGACAACGGTCATCTCCTGGACGATCGCGCGGGGCTGGGGCTCAAGGCCTACCTCATCCGCGAACGCGGGGTCGACGGCTCACCGGTCAACCAGTACGCGCCCTTCTACCTGTGGAACGACAGCGCGGCGATGGCGCACTTCCTCGTCGGCGGTGGAGGGTTCCAGAACATCATCCGGGACTTCGGCCGTCCCGCGGCGCCGCACTGGACCGGCATCGCCTGCCACGCGGGCCCCGCGCGGACGACCTCCCCCAAGGGCGCCTCCCGCCGTCTCACCCCGTTGCCCGCCGACGCCGAAGTGATCCAGCACGAGATCGAGGAACTGGGCCGCCTCGCCGGGCACGACGACGTGCACACAGCCGCGCTGGCCGTCGACCCGCACCACTGGCAGCTCATGAGGTTCGTGCTGTGGAAGGACATTCCGGCCCCGGAGGTCTCCGGAGCCGAACGGTACGAGGTTCTGCACCTGTCCGCTCCGGGCTTGGACTCCCTGCCGGTCACTTCCCCAGCGCGGTAGTGGCCGAGCAGCCGCGTTCGCCGGGCATCGCTTCCTTGCGGGACAAGTGCCCGGCCGTGACCGCTCCCCGGACGCGCGACCCGATCAGGCACGAGTCGGCCCGCAGTGAGACACCCACGTCCTGCCCCTCGATTCGGACGTCGACGAGGGGCGGGTGGTCGGCGAGCTTGGTCTCGGGGTCGATCCTGGGCTTGGGCATGTCCCTGCCGAGCGCGTCCCGCACCTGGGCCTCGGTCGGCGCCGGCGGCAGGTCGGAGAGCACCTTCCGGAGCGCCTCCTCGGCCCCCTCCGGGATGCGCACGCCGCGCGTGGGCGGTGGCGTCACGGGAGTGGCCTTGTCCGGGCAGGAAACGCGCTCGGGCTCGTCGATGATCCCGTAGAAGTTGAAGTCCATGCTGTAGCAGGCGTTGAGCTCTTCGGTCCGCGAGCCGAACATCACCGGGTCCTTGGCCGGGCGGTGGATGCGGATCACCAGGCGCGCGAACCGCTTCGCCGGGTTCTGGTCGGGAACCGGGATCTCCTGCATCTCGAGCACGGCGAGCTGCGTGCCGTGGCCCTTCCACACCGCCAGCGCCGCGCGCGCGAAGCCCGCTGCCGAGTCCTGCCGGGGATAGCTGATCGCCGTGGCGAGGGTCTTCGCCTGGCGGTCGGTCGCCTCATCGCCCGCCGGAGCGGAACAGGAGGTCAGGAGCACTGCGGCAGCGAGGAGAACGAGACGTGTGTGGGGCACGAGGCACGCTAACCGCGCGGCCCGCCTCCTGCCTTGAGTAGATCTCCCTAATTCGGCTGCTCTTCCGGCAGCGGCGGGATAGCGTGCGCGCGGCCCGGTCGGCGCGTCGAAGGTGGCAAGTGTGAGGGTTCGCATCGTGCACCTGAACGGCGTCGTGTTCGACGCGCTCGCGGCAGGGGATCTCGCAGCGGCGAACGCGGCCAGTCCGGTGCCGCTCTCCGCGTACTTCGCCGGGCCGGACTGGCGGAGCGTGTGGCGCATGCGCAGCGAGCAGGTCGCCGAAGACCCCGCGAGCGCGGACTGGGTCACTGGCGTGATCTGGGACGAGGACAGGGAACTGGCGGTCGGCCGCGCCGGTTACCACGGTCCGCCGGACGCCGCGGGGATGGTGGAGATCGGTTACGCGGTCGATCCCGCCCATCGCAGGCGCGGCTACGCCCGCGCGGCGCTGGAGTTCCTGTTGCGACGGGCCGCCGACGAGCCGGACGTGCGCACGGTCCGCGTCACCATCAGCCCGGACAACGAAGCCTCCTACCGCCTCGCCGCCGGGTACGGCTTCGTCGAGGTCGGAAAGCAGTGGGACGAGGAGGACGGCCTGGAGATCATCTACGAGGTGGCGGGCGAAGGGGTCCGGCCAGGTCTGCACACGACCGAAGAGCTGGTGGGCGAGCCGCCCACCACGCCGGAGGAGACCAGCCGCGCGGCCTCCTCCGGCACCAGGTACCAGTCCGTGACACCGCCTCGCCGCCCCTGCGATCTGCTTCCTTCGCGTCATGCTCCTCCGGCGCCAGGAGCCGACCCGGGTGGGCGGATCGTGCGGGAATCTCCCGTCAAACAGGGAGATTCGAAGCGCGACGCCGGGACAGCCAACTCGTCACCGTGACACCGGCGAGGACGAGCACGATGACCGCGAGCGAGAGCGGTGTGGGAACGTCCGGCACCTCCGGCCAGATCCCGTGCGCCCAGTGCAGCACCAGCTTCACGCCGATGAACGCCAGGATGATCGCGAGCCCGTGGTTGAGGTGGACGAGCTTTGCCAGCGCCGACCGCAGCACGAAGTACAGCGCCCGCAGGCCCAGCAGCGCGAAGGCGTTGGTGGCGAACACCAGGTACGGGTCCTCGGTGATGCCGTACACCGCGGGAACCGAGTCGACGGCGAACACCACGTCCGTCGCGAAGATCGCGACCACGACCACGGCCAGCGGGGTGAGCGCGCGCCGCCCGCCCTCACGGACGACGAGGCGGGTGCCCTGGTAGTCCTCGGTGACCGGCATCAGCCTGCGCAGCAGGCGCACCGAGCGCATCCGCGAGATGTCCTGCTCGGTCTCGTGACCGGCGAGGGCCTGGCGGAGGATCTTGATCGCGGACAGGAACAGGATCAGGCCGAAGACCAGGAACGACCACGTGCCCGCCTGGAGCAGGACGGCTCCGGCGGCGATGAACACGGCGCGCAGCACCAGTGCCCCCGCGATGCCGTAGAGCAGCACCCGCTGCTGCACGGCCGCGGGGACGGCGAAGGCGGCCAGCAGGAGCATGAACACGAACAGGTTGTCCACCGACAGGGACTTCTCGACCATGAAGCCGGTGATGAACTCCACCGCCTGGGTACCGCCGAAGGCCGACCACAGCCAGAGGCCGAACACCAGCGGCAGGGCGAGGTAGAACACCGACCAGCCGACTGCTTCGCGCAGGGACACCTCGTGCGGGCGGCGGGTGACCGCGAAGTCGGCGATCAGCAGGCCCAGCAGGACGGTGATGCTGACGGCCCACAGCCACCAGGAACCGATCGAACCCGGTGGAGCGGCGGCGGCATCTGCGGCGATGACGATGGGAGCGGGCACACGTCCTCCTCGAACGTTTCAGCGTTCGAGGTCTCCTTCACCCGGCGCGGGCGGCCTCCCGGGGACACCATCCGGGTGTCCGTACTGACCGGGCAGACCCAACGGAAGTACTCCCCTCGCGGGAGAGCGTAACCACTGCCGGGACGAAACGGACAATCGCCCCACCACTTCCGCCTGGCCGAGGCAGTCGCACGCAAACAGTACGCTCATACTGTGATTCATCATGTGCAGGTGAGCTGCCCGGCGGGCACCGAGGAGCAGATCCGGCGGTTCTACGGCGGAACGCTGGGCTGGGCGGAGCTGCCCAAACCACCCGTGCTCGCCGCGCGCGGCGGCCGCTGGTTCCGCGTGCCGGGCGTCGGCGGGCCGGACGGCGAGCTGCACGTCGGCGTGGAGGCGGACTTCCGGCCCGCGCGCAAGGCCCATCCGGCGTTCGTGGTCGACGTCGACGCGGTGGCCGAGGCGTTGACCCGGGCCGGCCACCCCGTGCGGTGGGCCGATCCCGCGGAGATCCCAGGGCGGCGGCGTTTCCACACGGTCGATGCCGTGGGCAACCGGCTGGAGTTCCTCGCGGACACCCCGCTTCCCTTGTGACACGGGCAAAATCCGTCGGAGCCGCGGCCACGATCGCGAGATGACCGGCTTTTCCCGCAGCGGCCGACCGCGTCCGCGACGCCGGCCTGTCGTCGCGCGACCGGTTACCGGCCTTGCGGGAAAGCGTGTTGTGCTTCGCGCGGTACGGATTCCGCGCTCGCCAGATCAGGCGGGCTTCCTCCAGTTCGTCCACTGCCCGCACGAGCGCGGAACGAGGACCACGCGGCACGCCGCCGCCAGGAGAGGGCAGCAGGCAACCGGACGCCGCGCCGGGCCGATCACTGGCACGGCTGGGCCGGACTGGTCGCCTACTGCCCCTGCGCCGACCTGTCGACGGTCCGCCGGCATGAGGGCGCCCACGGCCTACCACTGGCGCGAGGTCTAACCGCGCGGGCTCACAAACGGCAACTGATCTCCATGCCGTCCTCGACCGGGAACGTGACGCTCTCGTAGCCGTTGCGCGGATCGCGGACGTAGTCGAGGTAGGGCCGGAGCGCGGGCAGATCCACGTCGTCCGCCACGACCAGGGTGCCCGGGGCGAGCCGCGGTTCCAGGAGCCGCAGCACCGGCAGGCACAGGTCCTTCCAGCCGTCGAGGAGGACGAAGTCCACCGGCTCCTCGCCGAGCAGGGTTTCCCTCGCGTCGCCGAGCAGAACGGTGATCAGGTCGTCCAGTCCGGCCTCGGCGAAGGTCTCCCTGGCGGAGGCCGCCTTGGCCTCGTTCAACTCCGTCGTGATCACGTGACCCGCGCCGTTGTCGCGGACCGCCGCGGCCAGGTGCAGCGCGGAGATCCCGAACGAGGTCCCGAACTCGACCACGCGCGCCGGGCGCACGGCGCGGACCAGGGTGTAGAGCAGTCGCCCGCCCGCGGCCGAGACCGGCATGACGACCTCCGCCGCGAGATCGGCCTGCTCCTGCGGCGTCGCCGAGGTGAAGCTGTCGGTCCAGGACGCCTGCAGGCGCTCGTCGTCGCGGTCGGCGCGGGCGAACAAGCGGTCGAGGGCGCCGCTGACCCGGGGGTCTTCAAGGGTGCTGGTGGCTGTCATGTCGCCTAGGCTAGACGCAACGTCTCGTCTAGTCTAGGTGCGGTGGCCCTAGGCTGGGCGGAGGAGGTGGAGATGGGAGCGGACGCGACGCGGCGTCATCACGGCAACCGCCACGGCAGGAGCGAGCAGGCCCGGCTCGCGGTGCTGGAGGCCGCCGACGACCTGCTGGTGGAGAAGGGGTTCGCGGGGGTCACCATCGAGGCGATCGCGGCCGGCGCCGGGGTGGCCAAGCAGACCATCTACCGCTGGTGGAGCACGAAGACCGACATCCTGCTCGACGCCTTCCTGCAGGACGCCGCCGAGGACCTGCCCGTTCCGGACCACGGCGACGTCGGCCGCGATCTCCGCGGCTACCTGCGGCACCTGGCGTACTTCCTCACCCGCAGCGACGCGGGCGCCGTGCTCCGGGCCCTGCTCGGGCACGCCCAGCACGACTCCGCGTTCGCCGCGGTGCTGCGGGCGCGGTTCCTCGACGAGCAGCACGACCGCGACCGGCTGGCGATCGAGCGCGCCGTGCGGCGTGGCCAACTCCCCGCCGATGTCGACATCGCCGCCGAGGTCGATCAGCTCGTCGGGCCGATCTACTACCGCGCGCTGGTCACCGCGAGCGCGATCGACGAGGACTTCACCGATCGGCTCGTGGACGCCTTCCTCCGCCGCGTCGGCCTCACGACCAACGGCGATCGCCCCTCCGGCGTCAACGGGCGGGCCGAGCTCTCCTAGGCGGGGTTCGGTGCGGCGCCGAGGCGGCGGATGACGTCGGCTTCAGCCTCGTCGGAGGGGTCGGCGGGGGCGTACTCGGTGATCGCGGCGCCGACGAGGTTGTCCAGGCGGGACACCAGATCGATCAGGCGCTGCGACGACACGCCCTCCGGCTCCGGGTAGCACATCGCGTCGAACTCGTCGGTGTCCAGCACATCCAGGTGGATGTGCGCGTACACGGGACCGGTGAGGCCGGTCAACGCCTCCTCGAAGTCGTCGACGCCGTGGGAGCGCATCCCCGTCTTCTCCAGGAAGTCCAGCTCCGAGGCGTCCCCGGCCCGCGTCCGGTGAAGATCACCTGCTCCGGGTTCAGCGGCTGCTCGGGGACGAGCGCGGCGTGGCCGTCGCCGAGCAGCGTGCGCAGCACCATCCCGTGGAAAGCGCCGGACGGGAGGGTCTGCGGCGTGTAGAGATCCGGGTGCGCGTCGATCCACAACACGGTCAGCTGATCGCCGTAGCGAGCGCGCGCCGCCGCGACCGGCGACAGGTCGACGCCGCAGTCGCCGCCGACGGTGATCACGAGATCGTCCGTGCCCGCCAAGGCTTTCCGGACCAGGCGCGCGTTCTCCTCGATGACGTCGAACGAGCGGACACCGGCGTCCCGCTCCCCCGCCGAGGAGCGTTGGCGGAGGCCGATCCCTGCCACTGCGGAACACGGAGCACAGTCGTCATCGCAGCAGCAGAAGGCTGATCAGCCCGGGCCGATGCGGGTCACCAGGCCCCAGTGGTCGGAGCGGTGGCTGGTGAACCTGGCCGTGCCGTGCGTCGCGACGCCGCGCGCCAGGATGTAGTCGATCCGCTTGCGGCCGACCAGGTACTCGGGGAACTGGTAGTTGCTCGTCGGTCCGAGGTCGCGGCCGAGGTCGGTGTAGCCGAGGCGGTTCATGTACGCGTTCACCGCCCCGACGGTGCGCGGCGAGTCATCGTCGCCCTTGCCGTCGATCACGAGGTTGAAGTCGCCGGTGAGGAGGACGGGGTGCGGCCGCGACTCCGTCCGCGCCTGGAGCTGTTCCACGTCCTTGGAGCGGGCTTCGTCGGAGGCGTCCTTGGCGCGTGCCAGGTGGGTGTTGTAGACGTCGACTACCCCGTGCCGCTCTGTGGTGATCTCGGTGCCGAGGAACGAACGCCCGCCGGAGCCGAACTTGATCCCCTGGTCCTGCTCCCCGTCCGACGCGGGTTCGGTGTCGACGGTGAGCGGGCGCTGCGCGACGACGCCGTCACCGATCTGCACGAGCTGCGCGTTGCCCGAGGACACCTGGTCGTAGACGGGCGGTTCGTTCTCGTGCTCGCCCCGGTAGTAGCTGGTCCTGCCCGAGCCCGCCCAGTTCAGCCGCCACTCCCGGCCGGTGCGGCGGGCGAGGATCGCCGCCACCTCCTTGGCCGCGGGCTTGGCCATCTCCTGGAGGTTGGCGATGTCGCCGTCCTGCCGGAGGATGTCGTCGGCCAGCTTCTCCAGATCCTCCAGTTTGGCGTTGGTCCCGCGGTCCTCGCCCGCGCCGAGCTTGAAACCCATGGCGGCGTTGAGGTTCACCACGGTGACCGTCCCGTCGGACTTCGGCGGCGGGGGCGGTGACGGCGGGGTCCACAGCCCCGTCACGTCGGAGGCCACCGCCTTCCGGTGCTCGCCGGTGACCAGGGTGATCCGCTGCTTGCCCGTTCCGGACGCGTTCCCACCGGACAGCTCGACGGTTCCTCCGCCGAGCCCGCGCGTCGAGACCAGGCCGCGCTCGTCCACGACCGCCCAGCCCCTGCCGTCGAAGCTCCACTGGGTCTTGGGGGTGTGGTCGGTGCAGGAGCGGCCCATCGTGTCGCAGCTCCACACCCGTGCGGTCACACCGAGCTTCCCGTCCCAGGACCACCACAGGTTCGTCTGGTCGATGCTCGGGTCCTCCACGTTCGCCGCCCGCGCACGCAGGTGCCCCTTGTCTCCGACGATCTGCTGCGCCGGGTTCACCGGGTCGATCAGGACGACCGACGCGACGCCGTGGGTGGCCCCGGTGGTCGCCAGCCCCACGTAGGCGAACATCGGCTTGCCCGCCCAGTTGCGGGGCGTGTACGCGGTGCTCTGGACAAGCCCGCCGTCGAAGCTGTCACCCACCTTCGTGGCCGCGCCGGTCGCCGGGTCGATCACCACGACATCGGTGACCGGCCGCGCGCCGTCCGCGGTGATCTGGAACGTCACCAACCGGTCCCCCGCCCCGGCCACCGACAACAACCCCCTGGCGTTGGGCTGCACCGGCTTCAGCGTGCCCTTCGGCACCAGGGTCGCGGCGTCGTAGGCGGCCAGCTCCTTCCCGTTGTACTCCGCGAGGACGTACACCGTTCCCCCGGCGACGGCGATACCGCCGCAGGTGCAGTTCACCTCGACAGCGGCACCACTGGCGGCGTCGACCGACACGAGCTTCTTGTTGGTGGAGAAGAGGAACCGAGCACCATCGGGGGTCCATTCCCCGTCCACGACGTTGTCCTTCGCGGCGATCGGCAGGTCGGCGACGGTGGCCTCGCCGCGCGCCACCCGGACCTTGCCGGAGGTCGCGTAGGCGAAGACCGGCGGACCGGAGGCGCGCCCCGGCTGGTCCGGCGGCGGCTCCTCCTGGCACCCGACGAGGGCCGACGCGGCCACGATGACGACAGCTGCGAGTTTCCCTGCGCGCACCGGGGCAACTTACGCCATCAGGACGGACGCCGAAGACTCGTCGCCGTGACTCCGGCCCGCTCCCGCAACAGCACGCGCAGCGTGTTCCCGTTCTCGTAGCCGACCCGGCGCGCGATCACCTCGACCGGCAGGTCCGTGGTGCGCGGCAGGTGCGCTGGAGCGTGCGTTCGCTGACCCCGACCGCCCGCGCCGCGTCGCCGACGCTCAGCGGTTCGGCCAGGCGCTCCCGGACCCAGCCCTCGAACGCGGCGACGGTGGGATCGCTCTGCGCGAGCACCCCGGGAATGGTGAACGCGCGGCCTGGGACGGTCGTTCGTCCACCACCAGGTAGCGGGCGACCAGACCGGCCAGCGCCATCGGCCTGCTCGCCCGAATCGAGGCGAAGCCCGAACACGCCGCAGAGGTCGAGGCCCTGCTGCACGACGCCCTCGACCTGGCCAGGGCGGAGGAGCACACCGGGAGTTGGTTCGCCCTTCTGGAGAACGCCACCACCTTCGGCGTGTTCGACACCTTCCACGACGAGGACGGGCGACGCGGCCACCTGAGCGGCAGGATCGCCGCCGCGCTGATGGGCGCCGCGGAGACCATGCTGGACGGTGCGCCGGACATCCGCCCGGTCGACGTGCTCGTCACGAAGCTGCCCTGACCACCGCGGGGCGGCAGGTCCGTCCGCCCCTTCTCCCAGGAGGACGCCGATGCCCACCACGGTCGTGAACCTCAAGGGCCACCTCAACGATCCCGACTACGCCGACGTGGTCTACGTCGGCAGGCCGATGCACCGCGGCGGCTGGCGGCTGGACGGTTCGCCGCTGGCCAACCCGTTCCGGCCCGGCCCGGACGGCAGCCGCGAGGAGGTCATGCGCAAGTACCGCGAGTGGCTGCTCGACCGCCCCGACCTGCTGGCCCTGATACCGGAGCTGCGCGGTCGCAGGCTGGGTTGCTGGTGCGTCCCGCTGCCCTGCCACGCGGAGATCATCGCGGAGATCGCCGATCGCTGAACGCGGGCCGGGGCGCGCCGCGATACTGCCGCCATGCGAACTCTGATCGTCGCGGCGGGGTCCACGGGGGACGTCGCACCCTTCACCGGGCTCGGCACCGCGCTGCGAGAGGCGGGGCACGAGGTCACCATCGTCGCCTACCGCACCTTCGAGGAAATGATCACCAACGCGGGCCTCGGTTTCGCACCGCTGCCCGGTGATCCCCTGGCGCGCGGCGACGCCGAGGACGCGCAGCGCTGGCAGCGCGGCGGCGGGGGCGTGCGGGGCTCGATCCGGCTGCTGAAGCTGACCACCGAACTGACCATCGAGATGAACCAGGGCATCATCGACGCGGCCGCCGATGGCGCGGACGTCATGCTGTTCTCGCAGATGGCGATGATCGGCGGCTATCACATCGCGCAGGCGATGGGCGTGCCGAGCATGGGCACCTACCTGGTCCCGCTGCACCCCACGGCCGCCTTCCCGCCGCCGATCGGCATCCCCGACCTCGGCGCGTTCGGCAACCGGATGGCCGGGAGGTTCCTCCTCGGCCCCGGCTTCACCTACTTCAACAAGGTGATCGCCGACGCCAGGGGCAAGCTCGGGATGCCGAGGATGACGGTGGCGGAGATGTTCCGCGAGCAGGCCGCGAAGGACTGGCCGGTCCTGCACGGCTACAGCCCCTCACTGCTGCCCCGGCCCTCCGACTGGCGTCCGGGGCTGCAGGTCGTCGGCAACTTCTGGCCGGTCCGGCCGCAGGGCTGGCAACCGCCGGCGCGGCTGACGGACTTCCTGGCCGCCGGCCCGCCGCCGGTCTTCGTGGGCTTCGGCAGTCTCGCCACGGGAGACGGGGAGCGGTTGAGCCGTCTGGCCCGCACCGCCCTGCGCGCCGCGGGCGTGCGCGGTGTCGTGCAGTCCGGCTGGGCGGGCCTGTCGACCGAGGACGACGACATCATCACCATCGGCGAGACGCCGCACGACTGGTTGTTCCCGCAGATGGCCGCGATCGTGCACCACTGCGGAGCGGGCACCACGGCGGCGGCGCTGCGCTCAGGTGTCCCCGCCGTCCCGGTCCCGGTCGCGGGCGATCAACCGTTCTGGGCGGACCGCCTCGCCCGGTCCGGCCTGTCCCCCGAGCCGGTGCCGTTCAAAAAGATCAACGCCGACGGGCTCACCGCCGCGATCCGCGCCGCGCTGGCCGACCCGTCCTACCGGAACAGGACAGAGACGATGGCCGCCCGGCTGCGGCGGGAAGACGGATCGCCGCACGTCCTCGCGGCCATCGAAGCAGGTCCGCGCGCGTGACGGATCCGCTATCGGTTACGGCCTCGCAGCGATCGCCCCGGGCACCGGTGTCGGCATCGGGTTCACCGAGGCTTTGGGGCTGCTGGGGTTGGTCGCGGGCATCATGTTCGGCGGCATGCTCCGCTGAGCCCGTGAGAATTTTCGGTCTCGGAGGGCACCGGGCGGGCTCGCGCCGCGTTCAAGTGTCATGACCGGGGAACCTGCCGAGAAGAATCCGCCGCAGTGGGCCGTGTGGGTGGCGCGCGCGATCTCGATCGTGATCGTGGTGCCGCTGACCCTGGTCTGGGAGTGGTTCAAGGCGGTCGGGCGGCTTCTGGTCGTCCGGCCGGTCGCGGCCATTGCCAGGTTCCTCCGGCGCTGGCTGTTCGCGCCGACCGGCAAGGCGTTGCTCGCGCTCGGCCGGTTGCTCGTGCGGTTCCTGCTTCGACCGTTCTGGGATCTGCTGGTCTGGATTTCCCAGCACGTGTTGCGGCCTGCGGGGCGCGGTCTCCGCGCGGTGCTGGTGCCGATCGGGCGCTTCCTGCGCGCGGTCCTGCTGATCCCGTTGGCGTGGTGCCTGATGACCCTCGTCGTCGCCCCGCTCCGTTGGCTGTGGCAGGCCGTGCTCGCCCCGGTGGGCCGGTGGGTCGGCAAGGCTCTGTCGGCGCTCGCGCGGCTGTTCGGCGCCGCACTGGAGTGGGCGTATCTGCGCGTGGCACAACCGTTGTGGCGGTTCTTGGCGACCATCGCCCGATACGTGTACCGAGTCGTGCTGACACCGATCGGGCGCGCGATCGCCGCACCGGCGCGCTGGGTCCGCGATTACGTGATCGCGCCGACGCGGCTGGCCGTGCGGCGTCTGCGCCTCCAGATCGGCCGAGCGTTCGGCCGCGGCTGATCTTCCCCCGTCCTTGCGGTTGTGGCTGTTCGGCTTGTGGAGGATTGATTTCATTTGACACTGAAGCCTTTGAGCTTAACGATGTGATCTAGCGCCGCGGCGGGGCTGGCGTTGATCAGTGGCAGCCGGACGTCCGGGGCCGGGATGCGCCCCTGCGCATGCAGAACCGCCTTGATGACGCTCGGATTGGGCTCGGCGAGCAACGCAGCCGACAGGTCGCTCAGCGGCCCGCCCAACGCCCTGGCAGTGGCCAGATCGCCGGTGTGCCACGCCGTGATCAGGGCGGCGAACGCCTCGGTCGCCACGTGAGCGGTGGCCAGGATCCCGCCGTGCGCGCCCATCGCGAGCAGCGGCGCGATGAACACGTCGTCACCGCCGAGGACGGAGATACCTTGCGGTTGAGCCAAGAACTCCACCGTGTCGGCGGCGATCCCACCTGGGGCGTGCTTGGTGGCGATCACCCCGGGCACGGCGGCCAAACGCCGCAGGGCCGTCGCCGACAGGCGCTGACCGGTGCGCTCCGGGACGTCGTAGACGATCAACGGCACCGGGCTCGTCGCGGCGAGGTCGGCGAAGTGGGCGAGCACGCCTTCCTCGCCGGGGCGGACGAACGGGGGCACCAGGGCCAGCGCCGCCACCACCTCCGGCCGGTCGGCCAGCTCGCGCAGCGCCTCCTTGGTGTTCGCTCCGACGATCAGCGGGGCATCGCGCTCCCGGCAGACGCGGGCGAGCACGGTGAGCACAGCCTCGCGTTCCTCCGGTGTCAGCGCACTCGGCTCAGCCGTGGTGCCGAGCGCCACAACGCCCCGCGCTCCGGCCTGAAGCACTTGGTGCGCAAGGGATTCCAATGCTTCCTGGGCGAGGGCTCCAGCCCGGTCGAACGGGGTGATCAACGGAACGAACAGTCCGGTCAGTGTCATGACGTCGAGCGTGCCGGGCGACCACCGTGCAGAACCAGTTCACGTTCCTCAATGGACTCGTAAGCTGAGCTGATGCTCGATGTTCGCCGTCTCCGGCTGCTGCGCGACCTGGCCCACCTCGGCACCATCGCCGCTGTCGCCCAGGCGCACAGCTACACGCCGTCGGCGGTGTCGCAGCAGCTGGCCGCCCTGGGCCGCGAGGCGGGCGTGCCATTGCTGGCGCACACCGGGCGACGGGTCGCTCTCACCCCCGCGGGCACCGCGCTCGTCCAGCACACCGAGACGATCCTCTCCGCACTGGAGGCCGCCGAGGCGGAGCTGGCCGCCGCGTCCACCGGACTGACCGGCATCGTCCGGATCGGCGCATTCCCCAGCGCGGTGCGCACTCTGCTCCCCTCCGCCCTGGTTTCGCTTGCCGCACAACACCCCGCGCTCGACCTCATGGTCACCGAACTCGACCCGGTCGAGATGCCCGACGCGCTCCGCGACCGCCGTCTCGACGTTGCCCTGTCACACGACTACGACATCGCCCCCGCCATCGCGGAGGCCGGTCTGGACGCCGTCCCACTCATCGAGGAGAGCGTGTTCCTCGCCGTGCCCGGCACCGCCGGGACCACTGCGCTGGCCGACGCCGAACGGGACTCGTGGATCATCGGCTCCCCCGGAACCCTGTGCCACACCGTGACGATGCGGCTGTGCGAGTCGGCCGGGTTCACACCGGCGGTCCGCCACCACATCGACGACTTCACCGCCGTGCTCGCCCTCGTGGCGGCGGGCCAGGGCGTCGCACTCATCCCCGAGCTCGCCTCCCCCGCGCGCCCGGACGTGCGATTGATCCCACTGCCCGCGCGCAGACGCACTCACATCTTCCACCGGCGGGGCGCCCGCGCTCATCCCGCGATCGCCGCCTGCGTCACCGCATTGCGCTCGTCCGCACCGGGATGAGCGTGCGCCGCTTGAGGTCGTAGCCGATCATCGGCGTGATGGCCGGCAACCCCAGGACGATGCGTCCGAGAACCATGCGCGCCGACGGACAAGCCCCCTAGAGGACTTGTCCGCCAAGGCTTGACCATGCCGCAACGGCACGGTTTGTACTGGGCGGCGAACGAGGAGGGCAGTCGTGGCCTGGAGCACCCGCCAGCTCGCCGAGCTGGCCGGTACGACACTGCGGACGGTGCGGCACTACCACGAGGTGGGCCTGCTGGCCGAGCCCGAGCGGCGCGCCAACGGGTACAAGCGCTACGGCGTCGCGCACCTGGTGCGCCTGCTGCGGATCAAGCGCCTGACCGACCTCGGGTTCTCACTCGCGCAGATCGCCGAGATGGGCGAGCGGGACGAACACCCCGAGGAGGCGCTGCGCCGCTTGGACGCCGAACTGGCCGCGACGATCGAGCGGCTGCGACGGGCCCGCGTGGAACTCGGCCTGATCCTCCGCGAGTCCGCGCCGACCGACCTGCCGCCCGATCTGGCCGTCGCCGCGGCCGACGCGCGGCTGACCGACGCGGACCGCTCCTTCATCGCCGTGATGGGCACGCTGCTCAGCCCTGCGGGGCTGGACGCCTACAAGACGATGCTGAAGACCTACAGAGCCGAACCGACCGCCGTCGAGTTCGACGCCCTGCCACCCGACGCCGACGAGCGAACGCGGCACGACCTCGCGCGGCGCATGCTCCCCTCGGTCCGCGACCTCCGCGTCGAGCACCCCGCGATGGACGACATCAAGGCGGGCACTCCGGTGCGTTTCGCCGCCTACTCGATCGGCTCGGCTATCACCGATCTCTACAACCCGGCCCAGGTCGATGTCGTGCGCATCCTCGGGGAACTGCTCCGCGCGGAGGCCGCTCGCGACTGACGCGCTCAGACCCCGGCGGGCGCCGGGTCGCGGCTCACGGTGGCCCGCGTGTCCTTGCCGGCCTCGGTGGCCTGGACCAAGCGGCCCTTCCACGTCCGCTGGCCGCGCAGGTCCAACCAGAACGAGCAGCACAACAGGTACAGGAACGCCAGCACCATCAACGGGTGCAGGAACGCGTCCGGCCACACGCGGTCCCCTGAGGTCCGTGCGATGACGACGCGGCTGAACACGCCGAGCAGGTAACCGCACAACCCGACCATGGAGCCGGAAAGCGCGGCCAGCGGCGGCAGGACGTACAGCAGTGCCAACAGCAGCCCGATCAGCACCATCACCGGCCGCGACTCCATCACGCCGACGCACAGGTGCTTGCTGTAGCCCTTCTTGATCTCCTGCCAGGACGTGTACAGCCGGCCCCGTGCGACCTCCGAGGCCTCGGCGAGCACGAGCCGCCCGCCGGAGCGCGCGAAAGCCATGCCCAGCGCGGCGTCCTCGCTCACCGCGGTCCGGACGCCCGCGTACCCGCCGCACCGGCGGTAGGCCTCGCGGTCGAAGACGTGCAGCCAGCCCTCCAAGGCACCGATGCCGGGATTGGCGTCGCTCTGGATCAGCCGGAGCGGCAGGAAGGCCGACCACAGCCAGGCGACCGCGGGCTGGACCAGGCGCTCCGCGTAGGTCACCGCGACCTGCCGGATGTGCGCCGACAACAGACCGCCCTCGTGCTCGCGCAACGCCGTCACCATCGCGGCCACCGCGGTCGGCCCCAGCTCCACGTCGGCGTCGACGAAGACGAAGACCTGCGACTCGGGGTCGGCGTTCTCGGCGAGCAGGTGGCATCCGCGCGTCTTGCCCTGCCAGCCGGGCGGCAGCTCCCCGCCGGAGAGCACCCGCACCCGCGGATCACCCGCGGCCACTGCGCGGACCACGTCCGCCGTGCCATCCGTGGACTCGTCGTCGAAGACGAGGATCTCCATCCGCGGCACGTTCCGCTGTTCCAGCAGGGAGCGGATCAACGGCGAGATCCGCAGCGCCTCGTTGCGGGCCGGGATCAGCACGGAGACCATCTCGGTGATCTCCGGCGGCGAGCTGCGCAGCTTGCGACGCCCCCAGAAGGCGTTGAACACGGAGTTCACCGCGAACACCGCGCACAGCAGCGTCGCCAACAGCGTCAGGTTGTCCAGGATCTCAGTCATCTCAGTGCCTTCCGGCCACGGCGCCGGCGACGGCGACCGGCGAGTCGAGGAGGGGCGTCGTCCGCTGGTCGGCCCGCGCTTCCCAGCGCGCGCAGAGCGCCGACACCGCGAACGCGACGGCGAGGCCGCCGAAAGCATCGGTGACGTAGTGGAAGCGGTTGTAGGCGATCGACACCGTCAGCAGGCAGACGAACGGCAACAGGGCGAAGAACGCGCGCCGGTAACCGAAGTGCCGCACGGCGAGCAGGACGGCCCAGGCCATGCCCACGTGGCCGGACGGGAAGGCCGAGCCCAGCGGGTCGCCGACCATCATCGACTGGATCATGTCGGTGAAGAGGTAGCCGTCCAGCCCGCTGCCGACGAACTGCGGAACCGTGTGCAGTGGGCCGAGCACCGGGAACAACACGAAACCGACGTAGGTCGCGGTCGCGGCGACCATCACGCGGAAAATGAAGCGCTCGGCCTGCTCGCGCTCACCCCGGAACAGCAGGACCACGGCCGGGAGCACCATCAGCGGATACAGCAGAGAGTAAGCGAACATCATCACTTCGGTGAGCACGGGATTCGCGATGCTGTCGAAGAACAGATTGGGATGCCCGCCGAAAACCGCGGTCTCGAGCGCGTTGACCTCGGCGTCGAGGAAGCGCCCGTGCAGAACGAGCACGTAGCGCTCGATCGCCCGGTACAGGAACAGCGTGAGCGAGAGCGGGTAGAGCAGCCACAGGCCCTGGGCGAGCACGCTGCCCGGGAAGCGGCGCACCAGCAGCGCCGCGACCGCCCACACCGCCAGCCCGATCCCCAGGGCGGTGACCAGCTCCAACGGCTTGGTCACCCGCTCGCGGCCGAGCACGGCGATGCACGCGACGACCGCGAGGTAGCCGAGCACGAGCCGGTCGACCGGACGGAGCGAGCCGTCGGCACCGCCCCGCGCGAACACGACTTCGCGAAGAGACTTCACATCACTTCCCCGACTCCTTCAGCGACACCCGCGCGTTCGGCGACAATCCTTCGAAACATCGGATGCCGTTATTTCGACAAGCGGAAGCTACCGGGGCGCACTCGAACACTTCAACCACAAAGGTTTCGAATCGGGCCGAATTCATCCGCATTCCCTGAGGGGAGGACTTTCGAATTCACGCGGAAATCAGGGGATTCCCCTGATGCCCGGGCGAGCGGCCCCGTGCACCCGGCGGTCCGGCGGTCCCCGGCGACGGACGCGGCCACCCGCCCTTAGGGGACCCTGGTTTTTCCGGGAGCCCGGAACACCGGCCGGATGTCCGGAACCGGGATAGCTCCGATGCGCGACGCGCCCCAGAGCGGATTCGGGGACTCGGACGAGGCGCGGACACGGCGGGTGACCGGCTCGTGCTGACCTGCACGGTGTGCGCGAAAGTGCAGGACATCCCGCCGGGCACCAGGCGGATGATCCGGTCCATTGAGGACACTCGATGTGAGAAATTCTTTTCACGGCACCGGCCCGACACCGCGGGCGCGACCCTCGTATCGTTCAGGAATGCGATTTGATCAACACGGCGTCCCGCTGACCGCAGCTACCGCTGCCGCCGTCGAGGAACTGGATCGCGCGGTCGACTCCCTGCTGCACTTCCGCTCCGACGTCGGCGACCTCGCCGAGCGCGTCGTGGCCGAGGACCCGACGCTGCCGCTGGGCAACGCCCTGCGCGTGTACCTGGCCGTGCTCAGCACCGATCCGCAGTTCGTGCCCGTCGTCGCCGACCAGTTCGCGAAGTTCCGGAGCGTGGTCGACACGACCGCGCTGACGCCCGGCGAGCAGGTGCACGTGGAGGCGGCTTCCCGGCTGCTCGACGGCGACCTGGCGGACGCGGGCAGGCTGCTCGCGCACCGCTCCGCCGCCGAGCCGCGCGACGCGATCGCGCTCGCCTTCGGGCACCAGATCGACTTCCTCACCGGAAACGCCGTGTCCCTGCGCGACCGCGTCGGCGCTGCCCTGCCCTCGTGGAGCGAATCGGACCCGCACTACGCCAACCTGCTCGGCATGTACGCGTTCGGGCTGGAGGAGTGCGGCCACTGGGAGAAGGCCGAACAGGTCGGACGGCACGCGATGGCGCTGGACTCCACCGATGTGTGGAGCATCCACGCCGTCGGCCACTCCCACGAGATGCGGGCGCAGTTCTCCGCGGGTATCGCGCTGTTCGACCAGCGCCGTGCGGATTGGGACACCGGCAACCTGTTGCGCGGGCACATCTGGTGGCACTACTGCCTGTTCCTGTTGGAGGCCGGTCAGCGGGACCAGGCGCTCGCGATCTACGACGAGGTGTTGGCGCCCGACGGTTCCGAGACCCTTCGCGACGTCGTCAACGGCGCCAGCCTGCTCTGGCGGATGTACCTCGACGGCACGCACGACGCGCCCCGGTGGCACGCGCTCGCGCAGACCTGGCCGTCGCGGATGACGATCCCGTTCAGCGCCTTCAACGACATGCACGCCGTGATGTGCTACGTCGGGGCCGGGGAGGACAAGGCGGCGGAGCAGTTGATCGCCGACCGCCGTCGCTACGTCAGCGAAGCTCCCGGTCACGTCACGAACGCGGCGATGACCGCGGACGTCGGCCTGCCCGTGTGCGAGGCGCTGCTGGCGTTCGGGCGGCAGCGCTACGCCGAGGCCGTCGATCTGCTGTGGCCGCTGCGGCGCCGGGTGCACGAGTTCGGCGGCAGCCACGCGCAGCGCGATGTCGTGCAGCGAACGCTGGTGGAGGCCGCGTTCCGGGCCGGGCGCAAGGACCAGGCCAGGCTGCTCGTCGGCGAACGCATCAGCCTCCGCCCCGACAGCCCCTACAACCAGCTCAAGCTCAGCCAGATCAACACCGCATAGCAACCCGATGCCGCGTCTGGTGCGTTGTACGCACTGAATGAGTTATTCGGTGCGTTCAAGTACCTCAACGACTCATTCGGTGCGTAAGCGCGGGGCGGGGTGGCGCGGTGGGGGGAGGGTGTCGGTGGGGGCAGGTAGCGTCCTGACCTGTGAAGGAACGCATCCAGGAACTCGCTGACCGGGTCGTCGCGCTGCGCGATGCCTACTACCGGGCGGAGCCGCTGGTCTCCGACGCCGAGTACGACGCGGTCGAGGACGAGCTGCGCCGCCTGATCGCGGCGAGCCCGGATCTCGCGCCGGTGCCGAACCCGTTGGAGCAGGTCGGCGCGCCCGCGGTGCTGCACGCCCCGGTTCGGCACTCGCGGCCGATGCTGTCGCTGGAGAAGGCGACGACGCCGGAGCAGGTCGCGGGCTTCTTCGCGCGGTTCCCCGGCCAGCCGGTGGCGGTCATGCCCAAGCTCGACGGCCTGTCCCTGGCGCTGATCTACGACGACGGCAGGCTGACCAGGGCGGTCACCCGCGGGGACGGAACGACCGGCGAGGACGTGACGCCGCTGGTGCGCGCGCTGACCGACGGGGTGCCGGAGCGCATCGGCGCGCCGGGCCGGGTCGAGGTGCGCGGCGAGGCGGTCATGCTGCGCTCCACCTTCACCGCGTACAACGCCGAGCACCCGGACAAGCCGCTGATCAACCCGCGCAACGCCGCCGCGGGCACCCTGCGGGCGAAGGACCCGGCCACCGTCGCCGGGCGGCGGCTGCGGTTCTTCGCCTTCGACCTGCACACCGACCCGGACAGCACCGACGCCGACCTCGAACGCGCGCTGGGGACGCTCGGGTTCACCGCCGCGGCGATGCGCCGGTGCGCCGACGCCGAGGCCGCGCAGCAGGTGATCGTGGAGATCGAGCAGCAGCGCAACGAGCTGGACTACGACCTCGACGGCGCGGTGCTGCGGCTGGCCGACCGCGACGCGTACGCCGCGGCCGGGACCCGGTCGAGCTCCCCGCGCGGGGCGTTGGCGTACAAGTTCGCCGCCGAGGAGAAGACCACGGTGCTGGCCGACGTGGTCTGGGACGTCGGCAAGACCGGCAAGATCGCCCCGGTGGCCCGGCTGGAGCCGGTGTTCGTCGGCGGCACCACGGTCACCAGGGCGACGCTGGCCAACCAGGAGGTGATCCGCGCCCGGGGCATCAAGATCGGCGACACCGTGCTGGTGCGCCGCGCGGGCGACGTGATCCCGTTCGTGGCCGGGGTGCTCGACCCCGACAAGCGCACCGGCGAGGAGCGCGAGATCGTGCCGCCCTCGGCCTGCCCGTCCTGCGAGCAGCCGCTGACCGAACAGGGCAACAGCCGGGAACTGTTCTGCACCAACATGTCCTGCCCCGCGCAGACGGTGCGGCGGCTGATCCACTGGGCGTCACGGGCCGCCGCCGACATCGACGCCATCGGCCAGGTGTGGATCGACCGGCTGGCCGAGGCGGGGCTGCTGGAGCGCCCGTCGGACTTCTACACGCTGACCAAGGAGCGGCTGCTGGAGTTCGACCGCATCGGCGAGACCTCGGCGACGCGCATGATCGAGTCCATCGACGCCAGCCGTCAGGTCGGCCTGCGCCGGGCGCTGATCGGGCTGGCCATCCCGATGGCCTCCGACGGCACCGCGGCGCGGTTGTGCCGCGCGGGGTTCGGCTCGCTGGAGGAGGTCGCCGACGCCGGGGTGGACGCGCTGGTCGCGGTCGAGGACATCGGGCCGAAGGTCGCCGCCTCGCTGGTCGAACACCTCACCCGGCTGCGCCCGGAGCTGGAGCGGCTGCGGGCGGCGGGGGTCTCGCTGGACGTGCGCGAGGAGGACCTGCCCGCGGTCGTCGCGGCCGGGGCACCGCTGGCGGGCAAGACGGTGGTGATCACCGGAGCGATCAGCGACCCCCGCTCCGGGGAGAAGGTGCCCCGGCCGACCTTCCAGCGGCTGTGCGAGAAGGCGGGTGCCACGGCCGCGTCGTCGGTCTCGGCCAACACCGACCTGCTGATCACCGGAGCCGGGGTCGGCGAGAGCAAGCTGACCAAGGCCGAGAAGCTCGGCGTCGAGGTCGTCGACCAGGGCGAGATCTGGCGGCAGCTGATCGACGCCAAGATCGTCTGAGGGAGCCGCGACCGGTGAACCCGCTGTTCGTCACGCTGACCGGGCACGGTCACATCACCCCGACGCTGGCCCTGGTCGAGGAGCTGGTCCGGCGCGGCGACCGGGTCGACTACGCGACCGGGGCCGAGCACGCCGACGCGGTGACCGGAGCCGGGGCGGCCTGGGTGGAACTGCCCGGGCTGCCACCGTTCCGGCCGACCGGCGGCAACGTCATGGCGGCCTGGTTCCGGCACTACTTCGCGGCGATGCGGGCGACCTACCCGGTGCTGCTGGACCGCTGCCGGACCGTCCGGCCGGACGTGATCTGCTACGACGCGACGAACTGGCCCGCGCGGGTCGTCGCCGAGAAGCTGGGCATCCCGGCCGTGCGGTGCGTGCCGCACCTGGCGTCCAACGACTCCTTCAGGCTGATGGAGCCGGAAGAGGCGCGGGTGATCGAGTCCGACTGCGCGCGGTTCGCGGCCGAGCACGACGTCACGTTGGACGTGCCGGGGGTCCTCGACCTGCCGGAGAAGCGGAACCTCGTTTTCCTGCCCCGCGAGTTCCAGCCCGCCGGGGACACCTTCGACGAGACGTTCCACTTCATCGGCCCGGTGCTCGGCCGCCGCGACGCCGAACCGTGGTCACCGGAGCACGACGACCTGCCGCTGCTCTACGTCTCGCTCGGCTCGGTCATGGCCGATCCGGCGTTCTACCGGGCATGCGTCGACGCCTTCGGCGACGGCGCGTGGCAGGTGGCCATGAACGCCCGCGACGTGGGCCCGGTGCCCGCCACCTTCGACGTCCGGAGGTGGTTCCCGCAGCCCTCCGTGCTCCGCCGGGCCCGCGTGTTCGTCACGCACGCCGGGATGAACTCCACAATGGAGGCGCTGCACTTCGGCGTTCCCCTGGTCATGGTGCCGCAGACACCGGAGCAGGAGGCCAACGCCGACCGCGCCGAGGAGCTGGGGCTCGGAGAACGCTTGCGGCACAACGCAGATCTGCGCGCGGCGGTCGAACGCGTCGCGGGCAGCGACACGATCCGGCGCAACCTCGACCGGATGCGCGACGCCATCCGTGCCGGCGGTGGGGCCGAACGCGGTGCGGACCTGATCCGGCCGGACCAACTCGGATGACGATTCGGAAGTCCCTGGTCGCGGCGTCCCGTTGACTCGGGGGATGGCGAATCGCGACTTCACCGCGCTGTGGGTCGGTCAGGCGCTGTCCCAGCTGGGCACGAGCGTGTCGACCTTCGCCTACCTGCCGCCCGTGCTGAGGCTCACCGATCTGGCCGGCGCGTTGACGCTGCCGCACGTCTTCGTGTGCGCCGTGGTGGAGTCAGCGTTCGGTGTGCTGTTGAGCCCAATCCTGTTGTAGAGCAACGCGAAGCCACCACGATCATGTTCGTCGCCCCGGCCTCTCCCGTGCTCGCCGGATTACTCTTGGACTCCATCGGCCCGCGCGCCACAGTGTGCGTCTACGCCGCGACGGCGAGCTCGGCGAGAGGAAGGACGTGTGACCGTGGCACGAGTACTGGTGATCGGGCTCGACCCGGCCAAGATCGAGGGCTGGGACCCGGCACCGGTGCAGGCGGCGCTGGCGCGCGGCCAGGCCAGCTTCGATGAGCACGGCATCGAGGCCGACATGTGCCTGGTGACGCTCGACGACAACCCGGAAGCGACGATCGTGGAATCGCTGACCAGTACCGACTACGCGTGTGTGGTGGTCGGGGGCGGCATCCGCAAGCACGAGCCGCTGCTGGAGTTCTTCGAGAAGGTGGTCAACCTGGTCCGGCTGCACGCGCCGAACGCGGCGATCGCGTTCAACAGCAGCCCCGAGGACAGCGCGAAGGCAGCTCTGCGGTGGCTGCGCAAGGAGTGAGTGCGCGGGTGTAGTGGCGGTGTAGCGGGCGTACGCACCGTAGACGGAGACAGCGTCCAGCGCTTTCTCCCTCGAAGGGAAACCATACGTACCAAGCGAATCTGCCAGACGGTCGTGCTCGCCCTCGGCGGGCCGATCAGCCCCGCCGCCGCGGAGCCGAGCGCTCCGGTCACCGACCTCGCCACCGTCATCACCGACGCGGCCGTCGCCAACCCCGCGTTCGAGGACACCGCGGCCCAGCCCACCGAAACCGTCGACGTCGGCACGATGCAGACCGCCGCCGGTGCCATCAGGTGGTTCTCCAGCCGCAAGGGCAGCACCGCCTACGAGGGTTACTGCGAGCGCGCGGCGCGGTTGGCCTGGGCGCGCCGCACCCACCACCCCAGCGCCATCGCGCACTGGAAGTCCCAGTCGGACGGCAAGCGGTACAACAAGGGCACGCCTCCGGCGGGTCACCGCTCCACAGCGCCTCGGCCCGCTGCGCCAGCTCCAGCGCCCGCTGCGGGGAACCGTCCTGGCGGGCACGGGTCGCGGCGGCGCGCAGCTCCTCGAACAGGCGCGCGTCGACGGTGCCGGGGGCGACGGCCGGCGAGTAGCCGGTGGGGTGCGTGATCAGCCCCTGGTCCGGCGGGAACTCGGGCAACCGCCTGCGCAGCCGCCACATGTAGGTCTGCAGGTTGGCGTGGGCGGACGGCGGCTCCCCGCTCGGCCAGATCACCTCGACGAGCTGGTCGAACGGGACGAGCTTGTTCACGTTGAGCAGCAGGTGCGCGAGCAGGACGCGTTGCTTGGTGCCGCCGAGCGGCACCGACGCGCCGTGACCCGCAGCGGCCCGAGGAGGTGGAAGCGCACCCCCACGGCGCTGTTGACCTCACTTGGCACGCCGCGAGGCTACTGCTCAGAACGTGGTCAAACCCTCGCATTCACAAAAGTCCGAGAGCGGCTTCGCAAGTCCTAAGTGGACTGGAATTCGGTGGCGAACGCCCGGACTCGACCTGTTTCGCCCGCGGTGGGCCACACCAGCCCCCAGTGCGCTTCCGGGGCGTCGCGGAACGGCACGAACGCGATGCCCGGCCGGGCGAAGTACTGTTCGGCGTGGGCGGCAAGCGGGCAGATCCCCTCACCCGCCCCGATGACGAGCAGCAGCTCCTGGAAGGTGCCGTAGGCGCGGCCGCGGGTGATCGGCTTGCCCTCCGGTGTCGTCTCGCTCCAGTACGCGGGTGGCGGATGAGCCGCGCGGAGGACGACGTCGCGGGCGAGGTCCTCCAGCGTCACGAACTCCCGCCGGGCGAAGGGGTGCCCGGCGGCGACGGCGAGCACCATCGGCTCGGTGTGCACCACCGGTCCCGTCGTCAGGCCGTCCTCGGTCACCGGCAACAGCATCACCGCCACGTCCGCCTCCCCGGAGCGCAGCGGGGCGAACGGATCGGCGAACGGGGCCTCGCGGATCTCGATCTCGCAGGCGGGGTACCGGGCCCGGAAAGCCTTGAGAGGCAATGCGATCAGCTCCGCCAGGGCCGGTGCCTCGAAGCTCAGTCGCAGTGTGCCCTCGATACCGCGCCCCGCGGTGATCGCGCGTTCGATCCCGGCGAGCAGCTGCTCGAAGGCCGGGCGGATGTCGGACTCCAGCCGCCTGCCGATCGGGGTCAGGGCGACCCGGCGGCTCGTGCGGTCGAACAGCGGGGCGCCGATCCGGCGCTCCATCGCCTTGACCGACTGGCTCACCCTGGCCTGCGACACCCGCAGCCGCCGCGCGGTCCTGCCGAAGTGCAGCTCCTCGGCCAGGGTCAGGAAGACCTCGACGTCCCTGCGTTCCATAACGCACAGCTTATCGATCGGTGCCGAGTTCGGCGTTGTTCGCCCTGGTCGGACGGGTGAGAGTGGTCCCATGACCGAACACATCCTCGTCCGCGCCGCGGACGCCGAAGTCCTCTCCGACGCGCCCGGCAGCCTGATCACCCTGCTCGCCGACTCCGACAGCTCCGGGAAGCGGTTCACCACCAACCGCGCCACCCTCGTCCGCGGCGTCTTCGGCACGCCCGCGCACTTCCACACGCGGGCCACCGAGTTCTTCTTCGTCATCGACGGCTCGCTGCAGGTCCTCGTCGACGACGAGCTGCACACCCTGGACAAGGGCGACTTCCTGGCCGTGCCGCCGCGCGTCCCGCACGCCTTCGGCCCGGCGAAGGACTCCGAGGCCGACGTGCTGGTGGTGTTCACGCCCGGCATGGACCGCTTCGGCTACTACCGGCTGCTCGACCGCGTCGCGCGGGGCGCGGCCGACCCCAAGGAGATCGCCGAGTCCTCGCAGCACTACGACAACCACTACGTGGACAGTCCACTGTGGAGGCAGGCCCGCGCGGACGCCGCGTAGCATGCCCTGGTGAACACCGACATGAGCATCAATGTCGTGCTCTTCCAGTGCGACCCCGAGACCGAGCCGGTCATGACCGCCATGGAGGCTCGTGACGAGGACGCCGCCCGGCGGGCGTGGGCGGAGGTGAACCGCGAGCACACCCTCGCGGCCGCCGACGTGACGCACGTGCACAGCGAATGGCAGTTCTCCCCTGCCGACGAGGAGTTCGTCAGCGCGACCTTCCCGAACGCCAAGGCCACCTACAACTTCGCCCGCCCGGAGCCGGACGGCTGGGAGGAGGCGCTGGCGGCGGCCGAGGCGACGGTGCGCGAGTTCTACGAGAAGCAGCAACTGGAGCAGGCGACCAACGGGCTGCTGGAGTCCGCGGCCGACGGAGTCCTGCTGCCGGTGCTGCGCAGCGGGAACTCCGACGACATGCCGCACCTGCCGTCGTGGGAGGTCATCCCGGGGCAGCTCTACGTCACTCTCGCCAGGTGCGCTCCGACCCCGCGCGGCACGATCGGCATGAACCACGTGCTGCGCAACCAGGTCGAGGACGAGGAGTTCGTCGAGCTCGCGGTGGAGGCGATGGGAAACCTCCGGGACGGCCTCCAGGTCAACTGCACCAACCCGCCCGGTGTTCCCGGTGGCTTGGTGCAGCTGGACCGTCCCGGTGGTTTCGTCACTTCGATGGTCGCCGAACCGAACTTCCACGCACGGATGTCGGACATCGTCGGCGCCGAGCGGTTGCTCGCGGCGCTGCCCTGCCCCGACGTCCTCTACGTCGCCGGTGTGGATTCGGAGTGGGCCGACAAGCTCAGGGAGATGGTCACGGAGTCCACCCACGAGCCCTACCCGCACGCCCCGTCGCTGTTGCTGATCGACCAGTCCGGCGCCCAGCTGGTCGTGGAGAAGACCGGCTGACGGCCGTGGGGCACAGCTTCCGGGAACGCCGACCGGCGCCGGGCCTGCGCGGGCTCGTCGTCGCCATCTGGACGCAACGCACCGGCGCTGAGCCCTACCCGCATCGGCAGGTCCCGAACGGATCGGTCGAGCTGCGCTGCCACGCGGGGGCGGCACCGCAGCTCGCCGGTCCGTTGACCGCTCCCGTGGTCGAGGTTCTTCCCCCGCACACAACGATTTCCGGCGTGCGGTTCGCCCCGGGCGCCGCGGCTACCGTGCTCGGCATGCCCGCCTCGGAACTCACCGACGCGGTGATCGACGCGACGGAGATCTGGGGAACGCTCGCCGCGGCGGATGATGATCTGGAGCGGATGGTCCTGCGCCGGTTGCGCGCCACCGGACCGCCTGATCCCGTGATGTCCGCAGCACTCCGTCTACTGTGGACGGACAGGTCCGCTTTGCCGATCTCCGAGCGGCATTTCCGCCGCCGGTGCCAGGAGGCCACCGGGCTCGCCCCGAAAGCGCTGCACCGGGTGTTGCGGTTCCAGGTGTTCCTCGCGAACGTCCAGTCCGCCCTGGCCCGGCGCTCGCGACCGGACCGCCTCGCGGCGCTCGCGGCCGCCTCGGGTTATGCGGATCAGGCACATCTGACCCGCGAGTGCGCACGGCTCACCGGCGTCACGCCTCGGGTGTTCCTCCGTGAGACCCAACTGGGCTGCGGCCACGGGCACGACCACGAAGCATCCTTCGCGCCGTTGCTGAAGATGGCCGATTTCGTCAAGAACCGGCTTCCCGACCGCGCCTAGCGTCTGTGGCATGAGCCGCACCGAGATCGCGCCGTGTCACTCCCCCGCTGAGGTCGCCGCGACCATCGCCCGTGCCCGTTCCCACGGCATCCACCTCGTCCCCCGCAGCGGCGGGCACTGCTTCGCCGGACGCTCGACCACGGACGGCATCGTGCTCGATGTCGGGCCGATGCGATCGGTGACCCGGGTGGGCGACGTCGTGACGGTCGGGGCTGGCGCCCGGTTGGGCCGGCTCTATGACGCGCTGGGCGATCGAGCCATCCCCGCAGGGTGCGGGCCGACTGTCGGGATCGCGGGCCTCACCCTCGGCGGTGGACTCGGGGTCCTCGGTCGCCGCCACGGGCTCACCTGCGACTCCCTCGTCGCCGCGGAGGTCGTGCTCGCCGACGGCAGGATCGTGCGCTGCGACGACGAGCGCGACAGCGACCTGTTCTGGGCGTTGCGCGGTGCGGGCGGCGGGAACTTCGGCGTGGTGACGTCGCTGTCCTTCCGCACGGTCGCCGCGCCGGAGCTGACGGTCTTCCACCTGCACTGGCCGGTGCGACGGGCGGAGGAGGTGATCACGGCGTGGATCGCGGAGGCCCCCGACGCTCCGGACGCATTGGCGGCCAGCCTGCTGGCCAACGCGAACGACATCATGGTCTTCGGTGCGGCGATCGCGACGGAGCCCGAAACCCGCGCGCTCCTGGCGCGGCTGACCGCACTGGCCCCGGACCGCTCGGTGCTGCGGCGCCTGCCTTTCCGAGACGCCAAGCGATACCTCGCCGACCGTCCGGACGAACCCGGAACCGCGCTGAGCAAGTCGGAGTTCTTCGCCGGTCACCTCCCCGCCGACACGATCACCGCGCTGGTGGCGAACCTGCGGCAGGACAGCCGCACGGGCGAGAAGCGCGAACTCGACTTCACTCCCTGGGGCGGTGCCTATGTCAGGACTCCTCGTCACGCGACGGCCTTCGCGCACCGCGACGCGCGCTTCCTGGTGAAGCACAGCGTGATCGCGGGATCGGAGCGGGCACGCGCCTGGCTGACCCGCTCGTGGGAGATCCTGCGACCGTGGGGCACCGGCGGGGTGTACCCGAACTTCCCCGACCCCGACCTCCGTGACTGGGCGCGCGCCTACCACGGCGACAACTTCGCGCGGCTCACGGAGGTCAAGGCCGAGTACGACCCGGAGGGCTTCTTCCGGTTCCACCAGTCGGTTCCCGCGCGGTGAGGAACCGTGTCAGCCCTTCATACCCGCGAACATGCCCGCCCGGTAGGAACCCGCCGGGTTGCGCACGATCACGTTGAGCCGGTTCGCCGCGTTGATCAGCGCGACCAGCATGACCAGCGCGGCGACCTGGTCGTCGTCGTAGTGCTCGCGCACCTTCGCCCAGGTCTCGTCGGACACGCCGTTGTGGGCGTCGGCGAGCCGGGTGCCCTCCTCGACCAGCGCCAGCGCGGCGCGCTCGGCCTCGGTGAACACGACGGCCTCGCGCCACGCGGCGACCAGGTGGAGCCGGACCGAGGACTCGCCCGCGGCCTCAGCCTCCTTGGTGTGCATGTCGGCGCAGAAGCCGCAGCCGTTGATCTGGCTGGCGCGCAACGACACCAGCTCCTGCGTGGCCTTCGGCAGCGACGACTCCTCCAGCAGCGTGCTCATGCCCGCGAACCGCTTGGCGAACTTGGCGGCGAAGGCGTTCTCGAACAGGTTGATCCGGGCTTCCATCGCTTCGTCCTCACTCGTTGTGGTGTGCACTGGACGAACACCAGATGCCGGCGGCCCGGCCCGTGTGACACCGGGACGGCGTGACGAACGCCACGCCGCGCGGGTGTCACACAGCGGGAGCTTCCGGTGTCTGCTGGGAAACACAGCCCAGAGCGAGGAGACAGGCATGGCGTGCGATCCCGCCACCGACGCGTTCGTCGCCCACCGCAACCTGCTGTTCACGGTCGCCTACGAGATGCTCGGCTCGGCCGCGGACGCCGAGGACGTCCTCCAGGAGACCTGGCTGCGCTGGGTGAACGTGGACCTCGGCACGGTGCGGGACCAGCGCGCGTACCTCGTCCGGATCACCACCCGGCAGGCGCTCACCCGGCTGCGCACACTCGGCCGCCGCAAGGAGTCCTATGTGGGCCCCTGGTTGCCCGAGCCGCTGTTGACCGCGCCCGACGTCGCCGAGGACGTCGAGCTGGCCGACAGCGTCTCGATGGCCATGATGCTGGTGCTGGAAACGCTCGCGCCGACCGAGCGCGCGGTGTTCGTGCTGCGCGAGGTGTTCGACTTCGGTTACGACGAGATCGCGGAGGCCGTCGACAAGAGCCCCGCCGCGGTCCGCCAGATCGCCCACCGGGCGCGGGCGCACGTCGCCGCCCGCCGCCCGCGCGGAGTCCCTTCCGCCGACGAGGCGCGTGGAGCGCTTGACGCGTTCCAGCGGGCTCTGGAAACCGGTGACGTGCAAGGACTGCTCGACGTGCTCGCTCCGGATGTCGTCCTCGTCGGCGACGGCGGCGGGATCAAGCAGGCCGTGCCGCGCCCCATCGTGGGCGCCGACAAGGTGGCGCGCCTCGTCGTCGGCGGGATGGGCCGGGTCGCCGACATGGCCTCGATGGAACGGGTCCAGGTCAACGGGTACCCGGCGCTGGTGCTCCGGCTCGACGGCGAGATGGACAGCGTCGTGGCGCTGCGCATCGAGGACGGCCTCATCACCGGCCTCTACGCTGTGCGCAACCCGGAGAAGCTGTCCCACATGGACCGCGAGACCTCGCTGCGCCGGTAGACACGAGCGGAGGAGAACGCGTGCGCGAGCACCACGTCCGGCCGGAGGGGCTGCCCCCGGTCAACGGCTACAGCCACGTCGTCACCACCACGGGCACGATGATCGTGGTCTCCGGGCAGGTCCCGGTGAACGGTGCGGGCGCGCTCATCGGGCGCGACCCCGAAGCCCAGATGCGGCAGGTGTTCGCCAACCTCGCGACGGCGCTCGCCGCGGCCGGGGCGAGCATGGACGACCTGGTCAAGCTGACCGTGTACCTGACCGACCTCGCCGACCTCGACGTGTTCCGGCGCGTGCGCGACGAGCACATCTCGCCGGACAACCCGCCCGCCAGTTCACTGGTGCAGGTCAGCGGGCTGGTCAACCCGGCGTTCCGGGTGGAGATCGACGCGCTTGCGGCGCTGTAGGCCGCGGTCCAGCCACCACTGCGCGATCAGCAGCGGGATCGTCCAGCCCAGCCAGGCCGACAGCGAGCCGATGGCGTGCATCAACGCGATCTCACTGCCGCCGAAGGTGGTGGCGAGCTGCGGCTCCAGCACGGTCGCCGCGAGCGCCGACCACAGCCGGTTGGTGATGATCGACATGGTGAGCGCGAAGCTGCGGATCATCCACCTGCGGTGCTCGGCCATCCGCCGTTTCCGCGCGGTGATGATGCCCATCGCCGTGGTGCCCAGCCACAGCGCGGACAACAGGACGTGGCTGACCAGCGCGACCGGGCCGAAGGGCGTGTTCACGCCGACGACGAAGCCGAGCACACCGGCGGGCAGCACCCCGGCGAAGACGTAGACCCGGCCGAGCCTGCGGTGCAGCGCGAGGTTGCGACTGCGCAGCCACGGCCAGATCTGCAGGCAGCACGTCACCATCGCGATCGCGCCGAAGACGATGTGCGCGACGAGGATCGGGTAGTACTCGGGAAACCCCGGTGGCGACGGCAGTCGTGACCGCGCGGGGTCGAAGCTCAGATAGCCGGGCAGCGAGACTGCCAGGAACACCAGTACCACCAAGGCAAGCGGAGCCATCCAAGGCCGTCGCAGCATCGTGTTCTCCCACCAGAAGTCGTGGCCTCCGACGGTAGGAACCGCAGCGCCGCCGGTCCCTGGTGCTGACCGCCGATCATGGGTGGGGCTGGCCCTACCGGGCGACGTCAGCCTTTCAGGCCGAATGCTGTTCGACTGCGCCGCACCTCGGTGACGGCGCGTGCGACGATCCTGCGATGGCGCCGGAGACCGATTCGAAACCGTTGCCGCGCTTCGAGATCGCCACGGTGGCGCTCATCGCCGCACTCCAAGGGGCCGTGCTCACCGGCGTGTCCGGGCGGTACGGCTTCCACCGCGACGAGCTGCACTTCCTGTCCTCGGCTGATCACGTGGACTGGAGCTACGTCGACCACCCGCCGCTGACCCCGCTGCGAAGGTGGTGGGGTTGACGAGGGTGCCGTCCTCGGCGACGTCGAAGGCGGTGAGCCGCAACGCGAGGGTTTCGGCGATCACGATGCGGCCGTCGGGCAGCAACACGGTGCCGTTGGGGAACAGCAGGTCCGCGGCGGCGACGCGGACCGAGCCGTCCGGGTGGACCAGGGCGACGTCGGCGGTGGGGATCGGCGTGGTGCCGGTGAAGAGGCTCGCCTCGCCGTGCTCGGCGATGAAACCGTGCAGGTCGAACCCGAAGTTGCCGACATAGGCGCGGCCCACGGGGTCGACGAGCATGTCGTTGGCGAGGAACGCGGACACATCGGAGAGGTCCGCGTGCAGAACCAACTCGCCGGTCGGCTCCAGTCTGCGCACGGAGCGGTCGATCATGGACACGACGAGCATCCGGCCGTCCAGAAGCCAACCGAGCCCGGAAGGTTGTTGCGGCACAACACAAACGACCTCGCGCTCACCGGTGGTGATGTCGACCCGGAGCACGTGGTGGTCGTAGAAGTCGGACAGGTACACCCCCCCGTCCGGCCCGCGGCGCGGGCCCTCACCGAGCCGGAGCCCTTCGACAACCACCTGCGCTTCGAGCTCTTCAGCCGCCATGACGATCGACGGTAGCGCTCAGGCACGGCTCTTGCAGGTGTCGCGGACCTTCCAGAAGTTGCGCATGTACTCGTCGTGGATCTCGCGCCCGGTGATGCGCAACAGGACCTCGTCCGCTTGGCGCAGCGCGGACCACGCGTAGTTGTGGCTACCGGTGTACACGCGCGGGGCGATGTCCTTGTCGTACTTGCCGTCGATGAGCAAGGTCTTCGAGTGCACCTGGAGGTCGCGCTTGCCGGGAGTGCCATCGAAGTCGCACTTGGTCAACTGAGCCTTGCTGCCCTTGAACGCGTCGAGAACCTCCTTGCCGGCGCCGGCGTAGACGACGTCCACCCAACAGCCCTTGCGGCTCAGCTCGGCGAGCTTCACGGCGATGGCGGGGCGGTTGAAGGCGAGCATCACCACGCGCAGATCCGTCTGGTGCCACGAGCCGTCGGGCTCCTGGTACCGGCAACCGGGATCGACGGAGAGCAGGGTGTTGTGGATGGTGTCACTGCCCGCATCCTCGAACGCCTTGCCCGCGGGTTCCTTGCGCGGGAAGAAGAAGGCGCGGAACTGCGTGCCGCTGCCGGTGTCGACGTAGTAGTCGTTGTTCCCCGCGGCCGTGCGGCGGTAGCGGGTCAGGTCGGTGAAGTACGTCCGGAAACCCTTGTACACCTTGGCATCGGTGAAGGTGAACATGTCGTTGTAAGCCTCGACGGCATCCCAGTCACCGACGTTGGACGAGCCGGTGAAGACCACGTCGGGAACCACCGTGCCGTTGTTCATCCGCACCTTGGAGAACGCCGCGAACTTGGTGTGGTTGTAGGCGTGGATCGGCCCACTGCTCCAGTTCTTCACGCGAGTGCCGATGCAGCCGCGATCCGGTCCGTTCAGGAACTTGTCCTTGCACGTCACGACGTAGCTCGGTTTGGTGTCGTCCACCCCGAGCGCCGCCTTGAGCTGGGTGTGCGCGCGATTGCCGTTCTGGCCGTGGTCGAGGACCACCTTCACTTTCACGCCGCGGGCGTGCGCGGCGAGCAACCGCGCCGTGGGGTCGGACTCGTGCTTCAGGACGTCGAAGCCGAACCAGGACAGCACGATCTCCTCACCGGCGGGCACCCGGTCGATGAGCCGGGCGAACTGGGTGAAGCTGGCGTACTGCGCCGCCGGGGTCCCCCACGGATCGTTGAACGTCGGCCGGTTCATCAGCGGGTCGGGCTCGGCTTGGGCGGACGCGGCGGGTAGCGGCACCAGCACCGACCCGAGTACCGCCAGCACGACAAGGATGATCTTCCGCATACCGACCGCCTCCTTCCCACCGGGGGGAGTGAACGGTATTCGCATCCGCCGGGCGCATGCATGGGACAACAACTTCTTGAAGGCCGCGAAGTCAGACTTGCCCCGGACGGACGCATCGGTTCACGACACCGGCGCGGACGACGTCGAGGCGCTGCCGGATGAACCGGTCCTGGTGCGGCCCCCAGCGGTCCTCCTTGCCCGCGTGCGTCGTCTGAGCCGGGTGCTTGCGGTAGGCCCAGGTCACTGCGGGCTCCTGGTAGCCGTCGTAGACCTCGCTGATGGCGATGAACAAGCCGACGTCCTCGGCGCGCGGGATCGCCGCCCAGCCGCCGAACGCGCGGACGATCTCGGTCGGCATCACCAGCCCGGCGCAGGCGACCTGGCACAGCCCCGTCTCCTCGTAGAGCTTTCCGATCGTGCCCGCGGTGACGAGGCCACACGGGTACTTCAGCTCATAGGGCACGGTCACGCCGTCGACGAGGTCGTCGGCCTGGCCGACCGCCCAGCCGATCCCGGGATGCTCCGCGAAAGCGTTGACCACCGTGCCGAGCCCACCCGGCAGCAGGACGTCGTCGTAGTCCAGCACCGCGACCAGCTCCCCCCGTGCGCGACTGAGAGCCAGGTTCCGCGTGGTGGCGGTGCCGAGCTGCGCGCCGTTGGCCTCGTACCGCGCCCCGGGGCAGAGTTCGCTCGCGGCGGGGTCGTCCCCGTCCTCCTGGACCAGCCATTCGAGCTCCCAGCCCGCCGGGAGTTCCTGGGCGGCCACGCTCGCCGCGGCTTCCGCGAAGAACTCCGGAATCGCATTCCGCACGGCCGTGAGTACCGAGAGCAACGGCACTGATCCACTCCTACGACTAAACGTCACCGAAACAAGGGACAGTAATCTCGGAATCGTTGGTCCGATTTTGCCACCCCTCCCGGGGATCCTGGGAAATAATTCTTGCCTGCGGCCGGAGTGGAACCGATCACACATCAAGTCCGTCCCAAGCCGCGGATGTCGCCCCAGAGGCTGGGGTGAACGGATCGGACGCGGGGGTGGTGGGCGTGGGCAAGCCCGGCGACCAGAACTCGGACTACTACGGCTACGACGTCACGCGACTCGACCAGCAGTCCAACGGCACCGAGCCGGGGCAGCACTCCGGCTCCACGCCCGCGTGGAGCAAGCACTACACGGAGTCGTGGGAGCACGCGAACCCCCAGGACCAGGGCGATCAGCAGCGCCGGGAGACGCCGCCCGCCGACGGGCACAGCATGGACATCGAGGCCGCCAAGCTGCAGATCATGAGCGAGCAGCCGGGCACCGCCGAGGAGCGGGCGCAGTGGCGGGCGCTCGCGGGCATGCTGCAGTCGGTGCAGACGCACCTGCGCTCGCAGACCGACCAGCTCGACGGCGACTGGGAATCGCCGTTCGCGAAAGAGAGTTTCCTTTCCAGGATCGGCAAGAGCCTTGCTTTTCTGGAGGTCTGGAAGCGCGCCGCCACGGAGAACTCCGAAGCCCTCGGCGGGCTGGCCAAGGTCATGCGCGACGGGCAGTCCAGGATGAACACGCTCTACAACGAGTTCGTCTCCGAACGCGACGCGGCGAACTACGGGTTTGGTGACTACGCCCGCGAGTGGGGCGAGAACCTGATCGGTCTCGTCGATATCGGGGACATGGGCGAGTACGAGGAAACGACCATTCAGCGGGTCCGCGACGACTGGAGCTTCAAGGCCAGGAAGCTGCTCAGCGACATCGCGGCCGACTACTCGCCGCACATCGCCAAGCTCTCCAGCGGCCGGGCGAAGATGCTGGTCCCGCGGGACGCGGTCTTCCACCCCGGCGCACTGGGGTTGCCGACGCCACCCTGCCCGGAGCCCCCGGCGGCCCTCCTGGCGGTCCCGGAGGTCCCGGCAGCTTCAAGGCGTCCGCGCCCCCGCCGCCCGCCCCCACCGGTCTCGGCGACAAGCTCCGGCAGCTCCAGCAGCCACCGACGCCACCGACGCCACCGACGCCCGCACCACCCACGCCAGCGCTCACGGCACCGACGCCGACGATGACTCCTCCGCCGCTGCCCACCACGGCACCGCCCGTGGTGCCCAGCGCGCTCGGCACGTCGGGTGCGCCGCCGATCGCTCCGCGGACCAGCGCGCCGTCCCCTGCCGCGCTCAACGCACCGCAGCCGCTCAAAGCGCTCAACCCCAACGGTCTCGGCGTGCTCGGCGCGACTCCTCCAGCGACCGCGGTCAACGCTCACAGCGCGTCACCCCCGCTCGGCAGTTCGACGCAAAGGCGACTCCTGAGGACTGGCAGGAGCTGGCCGAGGCAGAGGCGGAGCGGGCGCGCCAGGCCTTGTAGCTACTTGGTGCCCACCGCGCGCAGCGTGGCGAGCACCAGCGCCCGGGTGACGGTGACGATCTCGCTGACCGGAACCTGCTCCTGCGGACCGTGCGCCAGACGCACGTCGCCCGGGCCGTACTGCAACGTGGGAATGCCCGCGCCCGAGTACAGCCGCAGATCGCTGCCGTATGGCGCACCTCGCTCGGCCGGCCGCGGTCCGCCGGTGATATCGGCGTGCGCCTCACCGACCAGAGCAGCGAGCGGGTGCCCCTCGGGCAACCGTCCGCTGGCGAACTGGCCGCCCGGCCACGTCACGGTGGCCGGGTGCGCGCGCAGCCAGGGGTCGCCCGCACAGGCCTCGGCGACGCACTCCTCCAGTTCGGCGCGGGCCTTGGCCGGGTCCTCGCCGAGCTGGACCCCGAGTCGTCCCTCGGCAACCAGCAGGTCGGGCACGCTGCTGGCCCAGTCACCGGCCTGGACGGTGCCGACGGACAGCGGGTACGGGATCGGGTAGTCGGCCATGAGCGGGTCGGCGCCGGTGTTGCGGCGCGCTTCCAGACGGGCGAGCGCGTGGTGGATGGGCAGGTAGGCGTCGATGGCGCTCATGCCCACGTACCTGGTGCTGCCGTGGGTGGCCTTGCCGGGGACCTCGATGCGGAAGGTCAGGGCTCCGGCGTTGGCGACCATGAGGGCGCCGCTGGTGGGTTCGGTGATGATGCAGGCGTCGCCGGTGTGGCCGCGGGCGAGGGTGCCGAACGCGCCGAGCCCGCCGTCCTCCTCGCTGACGACGAAGTGCGCCGACACCTGGCCGCGCAGCCTCGCCCCGGACTCCCGGATCGCCGCGAGGGCGGCGATGATCGCCACCACGCCCGCCTTCATGTCGCAGGCGCCCCTGGCGTGCACCACGTCCCCGGTGATCCGCGGGAGGAACGGGTCTCCCTCCCACTGCGCGGGATCGCCGGGAGGAACGACGTCGGCGTGCCCCTGGAGGACGAGGGTCGGGCCGTCTCCCCCGTGCTCGGAGTTGCCCACCAGGCCCCATGCCTCCGTGCGCGGGGCCTCGCCGCCGGGGAAGTCGGGCTGCGCGCGCAACGCGTCCAGATCCATCGGCCACAGGTCGGTGTCGAGCCCGGTCCGCTCCAGGTGCCGGGCGAGGACGTGCTGCAGCTCCGACTCCGCGTCCGTTCCCGTCACGCTGGGAACCGCGAGGAGCTCCAACAGGTTCCTGCCGATGGCCGCCTCGTCGACCGCGGCCAGCGCGGCCGCCTCGACATCGCTCACGTTCGCTGTCATCGAGCGGGGAGATTACGGTCGCTACCGCGCCGCAAACAATCACTATTTGCGGCAATCATCCGCTGCCGCACGAGGTAGCCGAGGGTCGCGAGGATGGCCAGGCCCATCAGCACCAGGGATGCCTGGTACAGACCGGGAATCGAGTGGGCGAAGTAGCCCAGCAGGACCGTGCCGCACCCCCAGAGCACGGCGCCGAGCGCGTTGGCGGCCAGAAACCCGGGGTAGGGCATGCGTCCCATGCCCGCCAGGAGCGGCATGACCGTCCGGATCCAGGGGTACCAGCGCGCGATGACCACGGCGAACCACCCGTGCCGCCGGTAGAGGTCTTGCGCGCGGGCGAGCAGCCTCGGTCTTCGTTCGACGGCGCGCCTGCCGACCACACGGCCGATCCGGTAGCCCACCGAGTCCCCCGCGACCGCGGCGATGAACACGAGCACCACCAGGAGCACCACCGAGGACCCGCTGCGCGCGGCGAGCAGCCCGGACATGAACAGGACCGAGTCGCCGGGCAGCACCAGCCCGACCAGGACGCCGGACTCCACGAAGATCACCGCGAACACCACGAGGTGGACCAGGACCATGCTCAGCTGCGTGAGGTCGAGGTGGATCACGGGCCGAACCTCACCGGCAGCGCGCTCGGCCCGGCGAGGATTCCCGGTGTCCTGGCGAGATCCTGGAACGGACTGGCCGGCTCCGGTCGCGGCAGCGTGCGCAGCAGCACCTGGAGCGCGACCCGCGCTTCCATCCTGGCCAGCGCGGCGCCCAGGCAGTGGTGGATGCCCGGACCGAAGGCGAGGTGGTTGCGCTCGCCCGCGGCGGGGTCGCGGTTGGCGGCGGCGAGGTCGGCGACGACGGGTTCTCCTCGGGGGATCAGCACTCCGCCGACCTCCACGTCGAGCAGCGGATACCGCTCCTGGACTCGGGGAAAGGGCGGATCGGCGCGCAGCAGGTCCTCGACGAAGGCGGGAAGCCGTTCCGGGTTCGCGCGCAGGCGGGTGAACAGCCCGGGCTCGGTGAGCAGGCGCAGCATGCCGGTCGTCATGAGCGCGGCGGTGCTCTCGTAGCCGCCGACGAGGATCGACCGCACCATGCCGACGAGATCGTCCTCGTCCAGGCCCGTCCCCTCGTCGGTCGCGGTGATCATCGCGCCGAGCAGGTCCTGCTCCTGTTCTCGGTGCCGCCGTTCGTCGATGACGTGCTCGATGTAGCCGTCCATCGCCTCGATCGCCGCGACGACCCTCCGGCCGCCTTCCGGCGTCGGGTCGGCCTCGTGCACCTCGCGCACCCAGGGGGCGAACCGGTCCAGGTCCTCGGCGGGCAGGCCGACCAGGCGGCACATGCCCGCGGCGGCCAGCGGTGTGGCGAACTCGCCGGACAGCTCCGCCTCTCCCCTGGCGCGCAGGTCGGCGTAGAGGTCGTCGGCCGCGCGCTCGATCCAGGGTCGCACCCGCTCGACGCGCCGGGGCACGAAGCCGAAGTTCACCGATCGGCGCAGCTCGGCGTGCCGGGGTGGATCGCAGTCCAGCAGCGTGGCACCGCGCCCGACGCGGCGATCGGGCAACGGCGGCAGCCCGCGTTCGGCCCGCACCGCCGCGGCACGGCGCACCTCCCTGGTGAAGCGCTCGTCGGACAGGACGAGCCGCACGTCGTCGTAGCGGGTCACCCGCCACGCGCGGAACCCCTCCTCCCACCGTGGTGGACCGGACTCGATGTCTTCCCGCAGCAGCACGCACCCCTCCGTTTCACGACGTGATGTCGTGACGAATGATTGCGACGCGGCGTCGTGAAGTCAACCGTGCGACGATGGCCCCCGTGCCGAAGATCAGCGCCGCCTCCCTGGCCGAACACCGGGAAGCCACCCGGGAACGCATCCTCGACGCCTGGGGCGAGCTGCTGCGACGGCACGGCTACGAGAAGATCACCCTCGCCCAGGTCGGGGCCGAGGCGGGGATCGCGCGCACCGCGCTCTACAACTACTTCGCCGACAAGGAAGCGCTGCTCATCGCGCACACCACCCGCGAGTCCGCCACCTTCGTCGAGATGATCAGGCGGGAGCTGGGCGGCGCGGACTCCGCGGCCGAGCGGTTGCGGCGCTACATCCGGCTGCACCTCACCGACTTCGCCGCCCGGCCGCCGATCCCCGGCCGCGACCTGATGCAGGTGCTCGCCCCGGAGAAGTACCGGGAACTGTTGTCCCACACGGAGATGTTCGAGGCACCGCTGCGCGAGATCATCGACGCCGGGGCCGCCGACGGCGAGTTCGACACCGACGACCCGGCGATGACGACCGCACTGGTGCTCGGCTGCCTCTTCGCCGAACGCACACCGCTGAGCACCGGCAAGCACGACCTCGACAAGGCCGTCGAGCACGTCACGGCGTTCCTGTTCCGCGCGCTCGGCTGCCGATAGTTCAGCATTGGCTGTATGGTTGTGCGCGTGCTGAAGCGTGAGACGCGGGAGGACGCGCTGGCGCGCCTCGGCCGGGCGCTGGCCGATCCGACCCGCTGCCGCATCCTCGTCGCCCTGCTCGACGGGATCGCCTATCCCGCGCAGCTGGCCGACCACCTCGGGCTGACCCGGTCGAACGTGTCCAACCACCTGGCGTGCCTGCGCGGCTGCGGTCTCGTCGCCGCGTCCTACGAGGGCCGCCAGGTCCGCTACTCCTTGGCCGACGCGCACCTGGCGAGGGCGCTGAGCGAACTCGTGCAGGTGGTTCTCGCCGTCGACACCGCGGAGCCGTGCGTGGACGACACAGCGGAGGCGGCGAGATGAGCACCGACCCCGACGGCTGCTGCGGAGCCCCGGTCGCCACCAGAGGGATCAGCCCGCACCGACGTGCCGCGCTCTCGCGGCGGGTGCGGCTGCTCGTCGCCGCGACGATCACCTACAACGTCGTCGAAGCCGTCGTCGCGTTGACCGCCGGGACCGTCGCCTCCTCCCCCGCGTTGATCGGCTTCGGCCTGGACTCGGTGATCGAAGTCGCCTCCGCGACGGCGGTGGCCTGGCAGTTCTCCGGCGCCGCCCCGGAAGCGCGCGAGCGCACCGCGCTCAAGGTGATCGCGATGTCGTTCTTCGCCCTCGCCGCCTCCGTCACCGTCGAGTCCGCGCGCTCCCTGCTGGGCGCCGATCCCGCCGAGCACTCGACGGTCGGGATCGCGCTGGCCGCGGTGTCGCTGGTGGTCATGCCGTTCCTGTCGGCGGCCCAGCGCCGCGCGGGCCGCGAACTGGGCTCGGCCAGCGCGGTCGCGGACTCTCAGCAGACGCTGCTGTGCACGTACCTGTCCGGCGTGCTGCTGGTCGGACTGGTGCTCAACTCCGCGTTCGGCTGGTACTGGGCCGACCCGATCGCCGCCCTCGTGATCGCCGCCGTCGCCGTCAAGGAAGGCCGCGAAGCCTGGCGCGGCGACCACTGCTGCTGAGAATTCGACGCGGCTTATCGCCGGATGAACAGCAGATTATCGGCATTGAACACGGGTCATTTCCCACAGCACCGACGTACGCGAACGAAAATTCCCCACACAGACCCGAAGGGACTCCTACCAGTTCAAAAAGGGCGAGCCGGTGACCGGACTCGCCGGGTGGTCAGAATGCTGATCACACGTTGTCCGATTCCACTGACCGCAGGCACTCTCGGCAGCCTCATTAACGAAATGGCACCGAGGAGCCGTGAGTGTCCACACCGATTCCCGTCCGTCTGACGGCCCTTCTCGCCGCAGTTCAACGGGCTGCACATCGACGCGACCATGCTCCCCGGCGAACCGGAGGGGGCGCTGCCGTCGCTGGTCCGGGTCGGCCGGCACGGGGTGGTCGTGCCCAACAAGGACTACCTGGAGTCGTTCCGGCTGCTGTCCACCGATCCGCAGGTGGTGTCCTACCGGCTCGACCCGAAAGCGCGCTGGAGCGATGGAACGCCCATCACCTGGGAGGACGTCGCGGCGCAGTGGCGAGCGACGAACCCGACCAACCCGGAGTACAAGCTGATCGCCGCGCGAGGGTACGAGCACATCGCCGGCGTCGAGCGGGGCGCGGACGACTTCGAGGCGATCGTGCGCTTCACCGACCGGTTCGCCGAGCGGAAGCACCTGTTCACCGAGCTGTACCCGAGATCGCTCACCCCCGACCCGAAGGTCTTCGACACCGCGTGGGCGGACGCCCCGTTGCTGAGCACGGGCCCATTCAAGGTCGACCACCTCGACAAGGTCGCCAAGACGATCACGCTGGTGCGGGACGCGGCCTGGTGGGGTGAGCGCCCCAAGCTGGACCGGATCGTCCTGCGCGCGGTCCCTCCCGGCACGCAGCCGGAGGCGCTCGGCAACGGGGAGATCGACGAGGCGTTCGTCGAGACCTGGGACGAGCTCGTGCGGGTCGAGGGGCTGCCCGGGACCACCGTGCGCCCGATCGGCTCGATGGAGGGGTTCGCGCTGGCGGTGTTCAACGGGGCGCCCGGGTCGATCGTCGCGGACCGGGAGCTGCGCGCGGCGCTGGCCAGGGGGATCGACCGCGCGACGATCACCAGGGCGGTGCTGGCGGGCACGGCGGCCGTGGGACGCCGGGCGGACAACCACATCTTCTCCGTCAACTCCCGGTACTACCAGGACCACTCGGCGCTGCTGACCTTCGACCCGGCGGAGGCCGCCCGCAGGCTCGACGCGCTGGGCTGGCGGCTCGACGGCGGCGTCCGGCACCGGGACGGCAGGCCGCTGCGGCTGCGGACGGTGATCTCGGCCGACCACCCCGAGCGGCGGGACACGGCCAAGATGATCCAGCAGCAGCTCGGGGCGCTCGGCGTGGTGATCGACATCCAGGAGGTCGCGTACCAGGCGTACTTCCCCGAGTACATCAACGTCGGCAACTTCGACCTGGCGCTGTTCTCCCGCGGCGGTGACGACGCGCGGCCGATCAGCTTCGCCGTTCCCTTCTACACCCGTGGGAGCACGACCCAGCTGAACGTGGGCCACAACGGCAACGAGCGCATCGACCGGCTCTTCGAGCAGGCGAGCCGGGAACTCGACGACGAGAAGCGGATGGCCCTGGGCAACGAGATCGACAAGGCGATCTGGGAGGAAGCGTTCTGCCTGCCCCTGCACACCTCCACCGGCCACTACGCGGTGCGAGCCGGGCTGGTCAACACCGACGTCACGGCGTTCTTCCGCCCGGCCGACTACACCAAGGTCGGCTTCCTGAAGTGATCAGCATCGTGGTTCGCGGCGGAAGGCCCGACTGGTCGGGAAGCTCCACCTCGGCGGTCACCGTGAAGCCGAGCCGTTCGTAGAAGGGTGATGTCGCCGCGTTCGGAGGTCTCCAGGAACTCGGGACACCGGCGGCGTCCGCGGCCGCCAGGCCGGGTTCGACGATCGCGCGACCCAGCCCCTTGCCCTGGCGCTCCGGGTCCACGCGTAGTCGGCGAAGGCGAGCGCGAGCACGTCCGCGGCACCGTCGACGTCGCCGGGCTCCGCGAGCCGGATGTGGTCGCGGGTCATCGGCTGCGGGTGCTGCCCACGACCACCCCGCTACTTCAGCTTGATCTGCCCGGCCAGCTCGCCGCAGCCGCCCTCGATGGCCTTGGCCAGCTCCTTGTTGGAGTCGATCCAGCGGCACCGCACCACGACCGGGCGTCCCTGCGGGTCCTTGTTCGGGATGTAGTAGACCCGCTGGGAGACGGACACGTTGGGATCGCGCGGCGACTTCGACGGCCCGATGGACTGGACCACCGACTCGCGGCCGTCGATCGCCTGACGCGAGTACCGGGTGGGCGGTGGGTCCTTCATGACGACCCTGGGGTTCTTCAGCGCGTGCTCGATGGCGTTGGCGTCGCCCTTGTTCAGGGCGTCCGTGCTCATGGTGATGTAGTTCTGGTTGTCCTGCGGGTTGCCGCTCGGGGTGAGCACCGCGTGGTTGGTCCCGCTCCACGACACCAGCTTCGTGGCGTTGACGAGGCCGCCGGGCACGGTGGCCGTGTAGAACTTGCCTTCCGGGTCGCCAACGGTGTTCGGCGGCAGCTCCACGGTGGTCGGCCCGGTCGTCCGGCTGGTCGGCGCCGCGCCGGTCGTCGGACTCGCGTCGGGCGGCGCGGCGACCGGCACGCCCGCGATCGGCCCACTGCACCCGCCCGCCACGACGGCGACGACCGCGGTGGCACCGGAAAGAAACACGGCTGAACGCCTCATTGCGCCATCCTCGCACAGAGGGCTCGGCCGTTCTCGCTGATCCGGGGCTCGATGGAGCGGATTTCCGCCAGGGGTGAATCCGGTTGACCACGCACCGGACAAGCCCACCTCGGCTTCCCAGTCCATTGTGGACACGAGCGCCGGCGATTTCTTTTCCTTTTCCGACAAAGGAAACCCTGGTTGACAGCGACGCCCGCGCATTGCACGCTGCGGCGGTGCGCGTGCTGATCAGTACCTGGGCGTGGCGGTCCCACTACTACCCGCTCGTCCCGCTGACGTGGGGCCTGCTCGCCGCCGGGCACGAGGTGCGAGTGGCGACGCAACCCGCCCTGGTCCAGGCGGTCACGGCCACCGGCGCCCCGGCGGTCGCGGTCGGCAGGGACCTCGACTTCACCAAGGACTTCGCCGGGATGTTCGGCGGCGTCGCGGACGAGGAGCCCGGTCAGGACGGGATGGCGGCGGCGGTCACCGCCGACGGCGGCGCGGTGCGGTACGCGGAGGCGGTGGTCGACGACCTGGTGGCCTTCGGCAGGGTGTTCCGGCCGGACGTCCTCGTGCACGAGCCGTTCAACCTGGCGGGCGCGGTGGCCGCCCAGGCGCTCGGGGTCCCGGTGGTCAAACACCTGTGGGCGGCGGACTTCTCCGAGACGATCCCGGTCGAGGAGGCCGTCGCGACCGGCGACCTGGTGCGGCGCTTCGGCCTTGACCGCCTGCGCACGGACTCCGACCTCGTGCTCGACCCGTGCCCACCCGCGATGCAGTTCCCCGGGGGACGCTCGCCGCGCCAGCCGATCCGGTTCGTTCCCTACAACGGCACCGCGGAGGTGCCGGACTGGCTGCTCGCTCCCCCGAGCCGCCCGCGCGTGTGCGTCACGTGGGGCACGCTCATGTCCGAAATGGACGACGACCGCGTCTTCCTCGCGCCCCGGGTCGCGAAGGCGCTGAGCGAGCTGGACGTGGAGGTCGTGGTGACCACCGATCCGCGCGCCCACGCCAAGTTCGCCGGGCTGCCGGACACGGTCCACATCGCGCAGAAGCCGCTGGCCCTGCACCTGCTGCTGCCGAGCTGCGTCGCGGTGGTGCACCAGGGCGGCGCGGGCACGACCATGACCGCGTTGGCCGCCGGAGTGCCGCAGCTGGTCCTGCCCACCGTCGGCGACCAGCGGTTCAACGCCAACCAGCTGGCCGCGACGGGCGCGGGAGCGCTCGGTTCGGTCGACAAGGTCGCCGAGCAGATCGCCGGTCTCCTGACCGACGACGCGACCAGCGCGGCCGCGGCGGAGCTGGCCAGGGAGAACGCCGAACGCCCCACTCCCGGTCAGATCGCTGCCGAGCTGCCGCGGCTGCTGGCGTGACCCGGTTCGGCCTCCGAAGGAGACCGGATCGGGAGAGCGCCTAGGTACCCGCGGCGACCAGGACGGTGCGCCTCCGATGAGTCCACAGTGGACGAAGGGTTTCCGGCGTTCCCACGATCAGCGAACCAGGTCAGGCCGGATGGCTGCGCCCAGAGCGACGGTGAGCCAGCCGAGCTCGAACGCGCGGCGGCGTTCGGTCTCGTTGATGCGGTGCCGTGCGCTGTGGTCGTTGAGTGACCAGCTGGCACGCCGGCTGTCGGTGAGCCAGGTGCGGACGTGTCGGCCGAGCGGGCTGTCTGGGGTGGCTGTGACCTGCTCGCCGCGTTCGACCGCGGCGAGCGCGTCAGCGAGGCCCGGTGTGTCGCTCAGACCGTGCAGGCTGCTGAGCCGCCGCACCTCCGCGAGGGCGTCGACAGGTCCGTCGTGCCCAGGCCTGCCCGCCGGCCTCCGGTGTGCCTCGGTGAACCAGGGTTCGAGGTAAGCGCTGGTCAGCGGCCCGGTGAGGGCTTCGAAGGCCGGTAGGACGCCGGTGACCTGCTCGATCAGTCGCAGGCTGCGCCCGAAAGCGCCGTCGAAGTTGTCGAACCCGTCGTCCTCCTCGTCCTCGGTGATGCCGAAACCGACGTCGAGCATGCGGGGCAGCAGGCGGTCGGGATCGGCGCCGTACCGATGGGCGGGGAAGGTCGGGTCGAAGGTGGTGATCAGCTCACCGTCGACCGCGTAGTCGAACGAGGGGGTGGCGTAATCGTGCCGCAGCACGGACACCACCTCGGTGCCACGGGACACCACCGGCGTCAAACTCGAACCGTTGAACCCGCTCGGCTCGAACACGACGGTCCAGGTGCCCAGCGGCAACGCCAATGCGGTCTCCGGGTAGCCGTCGTCGAAGTTGTGCAGCTTCCAGTGGTCCGAAGACGTGCGGGTCGCGACGGTGTCGGGCATGCCGCCCATCCGTCGCAGCGCCTCGGCGGCGTCGACGCCACGGACGAAGGTGAGGCAGAAGATCTCATCCAGCACCTGCCCCTCGCCCGGACTCGCATCCGCCCACGCCAGATCGTCGCCCACTGCCGTCCCCTCGGTCCCGGTCGGAGGCGGGTGAGCCTAGCGATCGGGTCCGCCCACTGGCTAGAGCACCTGATCGTCCTGTACCAAGGGTTTGAATGATGCGAGCCCACTGTGCGGACGTGCGCGGCTCCGTCGCCAGTGATTGTCCACAGTGGATTGTCAGACGCCCGTCGGACCAGCCGGGAACCCAGCGTGCGACGTCCGCGCACGTCGCCGGGACGCTGTCGCCCTCGCCCTCATGGACGCCTTCACCTCCGTCGCACACGCCGCGTGGTGGCAGGAGGTTCAGCGGTTCCCTAACGAGATTTCCCAGGACCTGGCGCTGCAGCAGTGCCACGAGGCGCGCAAGGACCCTCGCCTCGCCGGCAAGCCGACGCGGTGCGCGGATTCCGGTGCGATGCGGTTGCCACGATGTTCGACGGGTACGCCAGGGCCGTGGACAGACTTCTCCCGATCTACCTGAAGGACCAGTTGGCGTTGGGGGTGCTGTGGCGTGCGCTGGCGCGGCGGGCTCGGCGCAACAACCCCGGCACACCGCTCGGTGCGGCGTTGGCGCGCGTGGCCGCCGATATCGCCGAGGACGTCGAGACGTTCCGGCGGATCATGCGCTGCCTCGGCGTGCGGCCCGATCCCGTCAAGAACCTCGCGGTGATCGGCGCGGAATGGTTGGGCCGCTTGAAGCTCAACGGCCGGCTGACCGGTTACTCGCCGTTGAGCCGCTTCGAGGAGCTGGAGTTCCTGACGATGGGCATCGACGGGAAGAAGCAGCTGTGGACCACGCTCCGCGACCTCGCCGGACTCGCCTCGTTCCTGCCCGAGGTGGACTTCGACCACCTCATCGACCGGGCGCAGCGGCAACGCGCGGAACTGGAGCCGTTCCGGGTGAGCGCGGGCAGGCACGCGTTCGGCTCGGCGATGATCACGTGACCGGCCGGCGGGCGTGGATGAGCGCCGGTCTGGTGCTGGGGTTCGGCCTCGGCGGCTTCGTCGACGGCATCGTCGCCCACCAGCTGCTGCGATGGCACCACATGCTGTCGGGCTGGTACCCCGAGCACACCGACGCCACCATGGCCGCGGACGGCCTGTTCCACCTGGGCTGCCTGGTCGTGGTACTCGTCGGCGTCGCGCTGCTGGCCACGGCTCGCCCCGCGGACCTCCCGTCGCGCGGGCCGCGGCTGGCCGGGTGGATGCTCGCGGGCTGGGGATGGTTCAACCTCGTCGAGGGCATCATCGACCACCACCTGCTCGGTGTGCACCACGTGCGCGCCGGCCCGCACCAGCTCGCTTACGACCTGGGTTTCCTCGCGTTCGGTCTGCTTCTCACCGCAGCGGGGACGTGGCTCGCCGGCTCCACCGGGAGTTCTCCACCGGACGCGTCGGCCACGGTGCGCGGCCGGGATCTGCGGCGGCTGCTCGACACCGGCCTGCCGGACCCGGCGCTCGTCCTCGTGCACGGGCGGTTCGAGGTCGCGGCGGCGGACCAGCGCGGGAAGGCGCTGGAAGTGATCAGCCGGGAGGAGCTGCTGCGCCGCACCGGAAAGGCCGACCCCACCGACGCCGAACTGGACCAGCACGCGAGGGCACTGTCGACGGCGGTGACCACCCTCGGCGGATGAGCGGCGGACAGCCCTCCCCCTCACCGACAGGACGACGACGTCAGTAGTCGCCTTCGGTCAGCCGGACGAGGGCGTCCCGGCCCTTGCCCACCTTGGTGACGCCCGGTCCCCACACCTTGAACACGACACCGTCCGGATCGATCGCCAGGATGGCGTGTCCCCAGTCGACCTCGCCGAGCGGATACAGGTCCCGGGCCCCCGCCTTGGCACCGAGCTCGTCCAACCACGGTCGCAGGGAGGCGCCGTACAAGGGATCCACCTCGACGGTGCAGCGGCCGCTGCGCACGCCCGCCCCGTCCGCCTCCAGCAGGAGCCCGCCGAACTCGGTGAGCACCTGTTCGGCGGCCTCGTGCATCACGAAGCCCTTCTCCGCCAGTTCCGCACGCCACCCCGCGACGTCCACGGCGCGCCCCGGCGACCACCCCGCCCGGGTCAGCAGATCGATCGCCCGCTGGGGCCACCACTCGTCGATCGAACTCATCTCACGCTTCTTCCCTCGAGTGAAGCCTCTCCGGGATCGTAAGCCCCGGGTGTTCTCGCATCCGTGCCCACCGGCCGCACAACAAATGTTGGCATCATTCCCGGAAAACTCGCAATGGAGTTTGCCCGTTCAAGCAAGGCTGAAACTTCGCCGTTGGCGTGAAATCAGCCTGGATAGTCGACGGACCCGGGTAATGTTAGCGAAACGGGAACAGGCGGGAAGTAAAATTATTATTCGTCGCGCGCTGCGAGCCGCTGCTGTAGCGGCGTTCACGATTGCGAGCATGACCACGGCGACCACCGGGGCGCAGGCCGATCCGATCGACTGCCCCCACGACACGCTCGGCTGCTTGTACGACGGTGACCTGGGGTGCCGGTGACCGGTACGCCATCCGCCGTTGCGGCAACCACGACCTGCCGAGCGGCTGGTGGGACAGGGCCAATTCCTTCTTCATCACCGACCGGGCGTTGCTCAGGGGATGGAATTATGGGCGCCCCGGCCAGAGCAGCGTTCCGACCCTCAAGGAGCTGCGCGGAAACGACTTCGACAACTTCGACAACAAGAACGCCACCGACTGGATCGAAGTGAGGTGCGCGGTCTAGCGCTTCCGGAGAAGATCGGGGATCGGCATTCCGCTGATCCCCGATCACGGAGTTCGACGGACAGCGGAAGCACCTGCGCTCCCCGGTCACCGGAAGAGCGCGGGGCCCCTGCTCGTGTCAAGGATCGCTGAAACGCACCACGTTCCGGCCGGATGTGGTGTTAGCGTCCGGCGGTTCCAGTGATCCTTCACAGTGAGGCGGCTTCGTGTCCCACGCGAAATTCACCCGGCGGTCGCTGCTGGGCACGGCCATGGCCGGTACCGCGCTCGCCGTCGTCCCGGGTACGGCGGGTGCGGCCGACACGGCGATCCTCCCGCCGGTCGACCGGATCCCGCACCGGCCGCGCCTCGTGGACTACGAGATCGTCGAGCTGGCCGCGCTCCTGCGGGCGGGCAAGACCTCCAGTGTCGAACTGACGCGGGCCTACCTGGAACGCATCGCCAAGTTCAACGGCCCCTTCGAGGTCTACGGCGACAACGGCCTGTACAACGCCTTCGTCCGGATCGACGCGGACGCCGCGCTGGCCGCCGCCCGCGCCGCCGACGAACGGCTCGCCGAGTTCCGGCGCCGCGGCGGGGCGCTGTCGCCGCTGTGCGGGATTCCCATGGGGATCAAGGACTCCATCGGCGTCAAGGGCATGATGGCGCAGGACGGCAGCCCGGCCTTCGCGGGCAACCGCGCGCTGCGGGACGCCACCGCGGTCGCCCGGCTGCGCGCGGCCGGAGTGGTACCTCTGGGCATGACGATGTGCTCGGAGTTCTCCGGTTCCGTCGTCGGGACCTTCTCCGGCAACGCGTGGAACCTCGACCACGTCCCCGGCGGGTCGAGCCAGGGTTCCGGGGTGGCGCCGGTCGCCCGGCTCGCCGCGGCCTGTCTGGGCGAGGAGACCGGCGGCAGCATCATCTGCCCGTCCGCGGCCAACGGCGCCACCGGGATCAAGCCCTCGCCGGGCACCGTGTCGGCGGCCGGGCTGATGCCGCTGGCCCCCGGCTACGACGTCATCGGGCCGATCGCCCGGTCGGCGCGGGACTCGGCGCTGGTGCTGAGCGCCATCCTGGGCCCCGACCCGGTCAACGACCCGCAGACGCTGGCCCCGCCGAACCCGTTCCCGGCGATCCCGTTCGTCCCGCGCGTGGGCAAGAAGCCGTTGCAGGGCTTGACGATCGGCATCCCGCAGACCGACTGGATGTACGTCAACTACGAACTGAAGCCCGGGGTCGCTCCCCAGTCGCTCTACGGCGCGGAGCACCGGCAGGTGTTCACCCGGCTCGTCGAGCAGCTGCGGGCGCTGGGCGCGCGGGTCATCGAGTTCCCCGGGCTGGACATCACCAACACGAAGCTGAACCCGTACCTCGGCTCCCCGGACGTACTGGCCACTGTGGACGGTTCGCCGGTCTCGCCGTCGGGTGCGGTGATCAACTCGAACAACTACGAGGTCCGCTACGCCGAGGCCGTCGACCGGTTCTGCGCGAGCGGCATCCCCTCGGCCGAGGCCGTCGCCACCCTCACCGAGGTGTACGGCCGCCGCGCGCCCGGGGAGACCGCACCCAGCTTCGCCAGCGCCAACCGCCTGCTCGGCGGCATCCCGGCTTCCGCGCGGTACGAGGGCGAACAGCGGCGGCGGACGCTCATCGCCAACTACGCCAAGGCACTGGCCGACGCGAAGGTGGACTTCATGCTCGTCATGACCATCGCCGACGTCATCGGCAGGCGCGCAGGGCCCGAACCGGGTTTCCCCGTCATGCGCGCCGGCTACCAGGTGCCCAACGTGCTGGGCTGGCCCATGGTCAGCTTCCCCACCGGGTTCGCCCGGGGACTGCCGGTCTCGGCGCAGTTCTGGGGACCGCGCTTCACCGAGCCCACGATCATCCAGGCGATGATCGACTACCAGGCCCACCACCCGGAGTACCACACGGCCGTGCCGCCCGACCCCGCGCTCCCGACGACGCGGAAGATCGCCCCGAAGCCCGCGCCGCTGCCGCCCAACGCTCCCACGAACGACCCGCTCCGCAGTGACCAGGCGATCCGCAAGGCGATGGGCCGATGAGCGCGCCACCGCAGCCGGAGCCGTTCTTCACCGTCGCGTTCGGCACGCCCTTCACCATCTCCCTGCTGTCGCAGAACCCCTCGCCCACGGACGGGGAGATGCTGACGGTCGGCTGGCGCGCAAGGCTGAGCACCTCGGTTCTGCCGCACGACTCCGGTCCCGACACCGCGGCGCGACCCGGCTAGACGAGTAATTCCTAACTGGGTCAGTGGTCGTAGGCGGTCAGTGATCGGGTGAGGGGTGCTCCGGTGGCTCGGTTGTGCCAGATCACCGCGGTGAGGGCCAGGAGTCGTTGGGCGATGCGGACTCCGACACCGTCGATGGTGCGTCCGCTGTGCTGTTCCAGGTTGAGCTGGCCTTTCAAGGTGTCGTTGACCGACTCGATCAGCTGACGGATGGACTTGAGCAGTGGCTCACCGGGGTGGGGTGTGCGGTTGCGGTAGGACGGCCGGATCAGCCGCACCTCACGCTCGGCGAGGAAGTGGTCAAGCTCGCGGGAGACGTAGCCCTTGTCGGCGATGATCAGCAGTCCGGGGCGGTCGGTGAGCAGGTGGGGTTCGTGGTCGCACAGGGCCATGAGCACCTGCCGCTCGTCGATCTTCGGGTCGGCCAACGCCCAGGTGATCGGCAGTCCGGCGGGGGTGCAGACCAGGTGCAGCCGCAGGCCCCAGAACCAGCGGGAGTGCGAGCGGCAGTAGCCGTAGTGCGCCCACCCGGCCAGTTCCGAACGCTTCACCGCGGGGCGGGACCGGCCGCATTCCACCGGGGTGGAGTCGACGATCCACGTGGTGTCACTCCACAGGTCGGTGTCGGTGGCCAGCCACCGCATCACCTGCTTGACCAGCGGCAGCGCCGCCCGCAGGCGGCGGTTGTACCCGGACTGGCCGGGCAGGTACCGAAACGCCCCGGGCAGCCGGGCGGGCAGGAACCGCAGCCAGCGGGCCTCGGAGGTGAACCCCAGCAGCGCCTGGGCCACCGCCAGGGTGACCAGTTCGGCGTCGGTGAGCTTCGGTGGCCTGCCCACGCGGGTCCTGCCCGCGAGACGGTCGTCGATCTTGACGTAGAGTGCGGTGAGAAGGGTGTTCAGGTCTGTCGTCACACACGGATCGTGGACACCCTTCGCCCGTCTCCGGTCACCACCCCGACTTACGCATTACTCGTCTAGCCCTCGGGGTAGAAGACGAACAGCGTGCAGCCCGTCGTCGTCTGCGGGATGTGCGAGGAACCGGCGGGCGCGTGGATGAAGCTGCCCGCCGGGTAGTCGCGGTAGCCGTCGTTGAAGACGCCGGAGACCACGAACACCTCCTCGGGGCCGGGTTCGTGGACGTCGATCCCCTGCCAGCGGCTGTTGGCGTCGAACTCCACCACGTACGCCTTCGCACCGTGGTCCCCGTGCCACAACGGGCGCGCCCGGATGCCGGGGAAGAGTTCGTGGACCGGCGCGTCCTGCACGGTGGACCACGCGTAGCCGGCCATGTCCTGCTCTGTCGTCATGGGGTCCAGCCTGGCCGCCCGCGGACGCCCGGCCGAGTGTCTGGAAAGACATCCTGAGGTACTTTCCGGTCATGCATCGAGTTGTGGCGTTCGTCCGCGCACCGCAGTCGACCTTCGAACTCGCCTGCGCCGCCCAGGTCTTCGGGATCGAGCGGGCGGACCTCCCGCCGCACTACTCCTTCGGCGTGTGCGCGGAGCGCCCCGGACCGGTCGCCACGCACGCCGGGTACGACATGCTCGTGACCGGCGGGCTGGACGCGCTCGACCGGGCGGACACCGTGATCGTCCCGGGCTGGCAGCCCAAGACGGAGCCGCCCTCCCCCGCGATCGTCCGGGCACTGCGCCGCGCGCACTCCCGGGGAGCGCGGGTGGTCAGCATCTGCACGGGCGCGTTCGCGTTGGCGCACGCCGGGCTGCTGGACGGGCGACGGGCGACCACGCACTGGGCTCTGACGGACGAGTTCGCCGCGCTCTTCCCGCACGTCAACGTCGACCGGGACGTGCTGTACGTGGACCACGGTGACGTTGCGACGAGCGCGGGCGCCGGGGCCGGTTTCGACCTGTGCATGCACCTGGTGCGCAGCGACCACGGCGCGCGGTACGCCGCGCACATCGCCCGGACCATGGTCATGCCGCCGCATCGCGAGGGCGGGCAGCTGCAGTACTCGGCACCGCCCAGCCCCGCGCAGATCGACGGCACGCTCGCGCCGTTGCTGGAATGGATCACCGCGAGGCTCGGTGAACCGCTGACCCTGGAGCAGATCGCCGCGCACGCGGGCGTCTCACCCCGGACCCTCACCCGGCGCTTCGCCGACCAGCTCGGCACCAGCCCGGGGCACTGGCTGCTCACCCAGCGGATCACCACGGCCCGGGACCTGCTGGAGTCCTCGGATCTCCCGTTGGAAGCCATCGCGCGCCGCGTCGGCCTCTCCTCGGCCACCAACCTCCGCAGGCGGTTCCTCAACGCCCTCGGCACCACGCCGGGCGCCTACCGCCGGGCGTTCTTGGTGAGGCGGACGGAGTCCTCGTCCGGGGCGTCGCCGGCGAGGACGTAACCGGCACGCGTGTAGAGCTCGATGTTGCGGGTGCTGCGACGGCCGGTGAACAAGGCGTGGTGCGTCGTCCCCGCGGGCGCCTGACCCTCCACATGGGACAGCAGCCACGAGCCGATGCCGTTGCCCGCCTGGTCCGGCGCCACCATCAGGCGGCCGATCAGCCACTCCGACCCGTGCGCGCGAGCCCGCACCGCGGCGACGAGCCGTCCGTGCCTGCGCACGCACCACAGCCGCCAGTCCGAGGTCGACGCGCGCAGTTCGTCCAGCGTCTCGCGCAGTGGAGCCAGGTCGAGCGTGTCGTTCGCGATGGCTTCCTGCACCCAGCAACACCGTTGCAGCACAAGCAGTTCCGGTAAGTCGTCGGCTTGGGCGACCGCGAGGCTCAGGCCGTCGACCGGGCCGCGGACGTCGTCGTAGCGCAACGACCGCGTCGCCCGTGCGACCCGGAGCAGCTCACGCAGCACCCCGCGAGCGGACTCGTCGCGCTCTGCCGACTCCAGCACCTGGCCGTCCTGCGTGCTGTCGGCCAGGCGGAGCGCGACCGTCGCGCCGATGGGCATCATCTTCAAGGTCGTGACGACCTGCTTGGCCATCTGCACCGAGCGGGTGCCCGCGGATGTGTTGCCGTAGCTGACGAATCCCACCGGCTTCCACGCCCATTCCCGGTAGAGGAAGTCCAAGGCGTTCTTCAGCACCGCGGGCATGCCGTAGTTGTACTCGGGCGTGACGATCACGAACGCGTCGGCCGCGGCGACCCGCCTGCTCCACGCGCGGGTGTGCTCGTGGACGTAGACCCCGCCGGAGGGGTGGTCGGGCTCGTCGAACAGCGGAAGCCCGATCTCGGCCAGATCCGCGATGTCGACGACGACGCCGGAGCGAACGGCTTCGGCGCTCGTCGCTCGCACGAACCAGTCGGTGATCGCGGGCCCGATGCGTCCGGGGCGGGCGCTGGCGACGATGACGAGCACTCGCGGTGATGTATTCGTTGACATGTCATCGAAGCTACACGGGTGGTCTGTGACGTGTCAACGACTGTAGGCTGGGGCGGTGGACACCCCGTGGCTGAGCGAAGACGAGGACCGAGCGTGGCGCGCGTTCCGCCGGCTGCTGACCGCGCTGCCCGCGCGGATCGGCAGGGACCTGGCCGCTGACTCGGGCCTGTCCCCCGCGGACTACGAAGTGCTGAGCACGTTGTCGGAGAAGCCTGATCGCCGCTGGGCGCTCAAGGACCTCGCCGCGAAGATGCAGTGGTCGCGCAGCCGCCTGTCGCACCACGCGACACGCATGCAGGGCCGGGGGCTCATCGAGAAGGACCCCGATCCCGAGGACGCGCGCGGCTGCATCCTGCGGCTCACCGACGAGGGCTTCGGCGTGCTGGAGGAAGCCGCCCCGCACCACGTCGTCTCCGTGCGCTCGCGCTTCCTCGACCACGTCAGCGCCGAAGAGCTCGACGTGCTGCGCCGGCTGTCGGACCGGATCGCCGACCTGCCCGACTGACGGTCTGCCCACGGCTGATCTGCTCACAGCAGCGAAAGCGGCGCGCGGGCTCGTGGCGACGGCATCGTCGGGGCATGACGAACAACGAGAAGCAGCCGCTGTTCGACCATCGGCTCCGGGAACGGTTCTTCAGCCAGCGCGTGCTGATCCTCGACGGCCCGCTCGACGACGACAACGGTCTGGTGCTCGCCACGCAGATGCTGTCCCTCGCGAGCGAGGACCCCAAGAAGGACATCGCGTTGTGGATCCACTCGCCGGGCGGCTCGGTCCCGGCGATGCTGGCCATCCGCGACGTGATGCGGCTCGTCCCGTGCGAGGTGGCCACGCTCGCGATCGGGCTGGCGTGCAGCGCCGGGCAGTTCCTGCTGTCCGCGGGCACGCCGGGCAAACGCTTCGCGCTGCCGCACGCCCGCATCCTGATGCACCAGGGCTCGGCGGGGATCGGCGGATCGGCGGTCGAGGTGGAGGTGCAGGCCGACGACCTGCGGTACACCAGGGACACCGTGCTCGGGCTCATCGCGCAGGACACCGGCCAGCCCGTCGAGCGGATCTTCACCGACTCGCTGCACGACCGCTGGTTCACCACCGCGCAGGCGCTGGAGTACGGCTTCATCGACCACATCGTGAACGACCTCGCCCAGGTCGTGCCCGTGCGCACGCACCAGCTGGGCCTCACCTCGCAGGCAGGAGCCCACGCATGAGCACCTACACCATCCCCAACGTGATCACGCGCGCCGCGGGCGTCGAGCGGATCATGGACGTCTACTCGCACCTGCTGGCGGGGCGGATCGTCTACCTCGGCACCGCGATCGACTCCGGAGTGGCGAACGCGTTGATCGCCCAGCTGCTGCACCTGGAGTCGGACAACCCCGACCAGGAGATCAACCTCTACATCAACTGCGAGGGCGGGGACCCGTCCGCGATGCTCGCGCTGTACGACACCATGCGCTACATCAAGGCGCCGGTGGCCACGACGTGCGTCGGCCAGGCTGTCGCGGCGGGCGCGGTGCTGCTGGCCGCGGGCGAGGCCGGGCGCCGCGCTGTGCTGCCGCACGCGCGGGTCGTCCTGCACCAGCCCGCCGCGCAGGGTCGGGGCACCATTCCGGACCTCATCCTCCAGGCCGACGAGGTGGTGCGGGTGCGCACGCAGTTGGAGGAGATCCTTTCGACGCACACGGGTCGAGACGTCGCGGACCTCCGGCACGACACCGATCGGGACCGCGTGTTCGACGCCGCCAGCGCCGTCGAGTACGGGCTTGCCGACCAGGTCATCGGCCAGCGGCCCTGAACCGCGCTCACGCCGCCATGAGCACGAGTCCCGTTGGACGGCTTCCGGCCGCGGGACGCGTGCGGCGGCGCTGGCGGACCTCGGTCGCGATGCCGACGAGCAGGTCGTCCAGCCCGATCCCGAGCGCGCCGGTGACCGCGGCGATCATCTCGCTGGAGGGCTCCTTGCGCCCGCGCTCGATCTCCGACAGGTACTGCGGGGAGATGCCCGCCCGCTCCGCGATGTCGACGAGCCGGCCGCCCTGGTGCTCCCGCTCCCTTCGCAGGCTCCGGCCCAGCGCTTCGCGCCACAGCGGCTCCGGGGCGTGCTTCTGGGTGAGGGGAAGGACGTCGGCCATGCGCTCATTCTCGTGCCGGTCCGGCGTCGTCGGACCCCGATTCCGCTCGTAGCGGAACATCCCCGGGCACTTCGAGATCGGCGACCAGTCCGAAGTGGTCACTCGCCCACACGTCGCCGACCGGACTGGTGAAGGTGCGTTCGCACCGGGTCGCGCGGAGGGTCGGACCACCACCGTCACCGCAGCGGATCAGCAGGTAGTCGATCCGCCGGTCCAGATCGGTCTGCCGCTGGGGAGTGATCAACGGCACGACCGACGGAGCGAAGGTGGGGTCCGGCAGGGCGCCGTTGGTCAGTTCCCACACGTCGCGATAGGCCACGCTGGTGCCTTCACAGGACTGCAGGCCACGCCAGAACCGAACGCTCGCCGCTTCGGGTTCGGCGTCGAAGTCACCGCCGAGCACCACGTGCCGGCCCGTGCGCTCGACGATCTCCTCGACGGCGGCGGCGGTCATGACGGCCTGGCGTTGCCGCTCGTGCTCCAGGTTGGTCTTGTAGGACGGCTTGTGGTTGACCAGCAACAGCGGTACGGCGCTGTGCGGCCAGTGGATGTCCGCGATCTGCGCGGAAGCCGCGAAGTCCGCGGTCCGCGGACCCACCTGCAGGTCGAGTTCCCGCACCTGGCCGATCGGCCATCGGCTCGCCAGCGAGATGCCCGAGCCATCGGGCTCGCGCAGCCGGTGGTGCACGACGTGGAACTCATCGCCGAGCAGGTCGACGACCATGTCGTGGTCGTCGGTGACCACGGCCTCCTGCAACAGCAGCACATCCGGCCGCAGCGCACGCAGACCGTCGATGAGCACCGGGCGCCGGCGTGGCCAGTCCTGGTGGTGCCCCAGCAGGTTCTGGGTGATGACGCGCATGTGTGGAATGTGCCCACGCACAGCTGAAATACTCGGCGCATGGAGCAGCGGTGAACAGCATCGGGTACTTCGAAGCCTGGGAGCGCTGGTTCAACGGAGACACCGCACTGCGGGACGCCCGGTTGTGGCGTCTGCACGTGCTGTGGTGGGGCCGCGTGGGCAAGCTCGCCGCGTTCTTCGCCGGAATGGCCTTGATCCTCGACATCATCGGCCCCGAGCGCCTGCGCCAGTTCTCCACGCGGTACGTGCGCAGGAACAACCTGCCGCGCAGCTCCCTGGGGCCCGCGCTCCTGGGTGCTGTCGCGGCGGTGTTCCTGCTGTGGGCGACGTTCTTCCCGGGGAAGGTGTCGTTCCTGGGCTTCGAGATCGCGGTCTACTCGTTCGGGGTCACCTCGGCGATCGCGGTGTTCGTCCTGGTGATCTCGTTGGTGCTCCTGGCTCCCGCGCTCCTGGAAGGTGTGCGCCGGGGCCTGGTCCTCATCTTCGAACGCGACGCCCTGGCCAGGACCGTGCAGGTGACGGCCCTGGTCCTGTTCGTCGCGGGCTTCCACTTCGACATGCTCGCCTCGTAGCCACCGGTGTGACGGCACGTCCGCCGGGACCGGAATCGCTGTGCCAGTAGCCGAAAGGCGGATTTGCCGCCCCCGCGGTCCCGGTAGGACGGTCCACACCGCGACGCCGACAGCCATCACCGGGGTGATCGCTGCGAGCGACGAACTGTCACACCGCCATCATCGCCGACCTGAGGACAAGCACCTTGATCGACCTTCTCGCCGGACTGCCCGCCGTGGACCACCACTGTCACGGAGTCGTCAAGGACGCCGTCGACGCCGAGAGCTTCCGGAGCCTGGCCACCGAGTCGGACCTCCCACAACCCGCCGACGCGTTCGACACGCCGGTGGGCGTGGCGATCCGGGCGGAGTGCGCGCCGCTGCTGGGCCTGCCGCGCCACGTCGACGGCGAGAGCTGTCTCCGGGCGCGCGCCGAACTCGGTCCGCAGGAGGTGACGCGGCGCCTGCTGGCCGCGGCGAACATCTCCACCTATCTCGTCGACACCGGGTACGGCGGCGACGAGATCACCACGCCCGGCCAGCTGGCCGGGTTCACCGGTGCGGAGGCGTTCGAGATCGTCCGGCTGGAATCGCTGGCCGAGCGGCTGGCCCGCTCCGGCGTCGACGCGAGCGGGTTCGCCGAGACCTTCCGCAGCGAACTGGAGTCCGCGCTGCGCACCGCCGTGGGCGTGAAGTCGATCATGGCGTACCGGTACGGGCTCGACTTCGTCCCGGAACGCCCGAGCGAGGCCGAGGTCCGCTCGGCGGTCGGCGGGTGGCTGCGGTCCGGCGAAGCGCGGCTGACCGATCCGGTGGTGCTGCGGGCGGTGCTGTGGGCGGCGGTCGACGCCGGGCGCCCCATCCAGTTCCACGTGGGTTTCGGCGATTCCGACATCGACCTGCACCGCTGCGATCCCACCCGGATGACCGGCTTCCTGCGGGCGACGGCGGGCAGCGGCACACCGATCATGTTGCTGCACAACTACCCGTTCGTGCGCGAGGCGGGCTACCTCGCCCACGTCTACCCGCACGTCTACCTCGACACCGGGCTGGCGGCGGGCTTCGCGGGCGCGTCGGCGACGGCGATCGTGCGGCAGTCGCTGGAGATCGCCCCGTTCACCAAGGTCCTGTTCTCCACCGACGCGTTCGGGCTGCCCGAGCTGTACGTGCTCGGGGCCCGCCAGCACCGTCTCGCACTGGCCCGCGTCTTCGGCGACTGGCTGACGGTCGACGCGATCGGCGAGACCGACGCGCGACGGTACTTGGAGCTGCTGATGTCGGAGAACGCCCGCCGCGTGTACGGGCTCGGCAAGTCATCGCCGCCGGAGGACGATCAAGCTGTGTGAGTCTGCCGGGTTCCCCTTCCGCAGCCCCTAGAAGGGCGCGGGTTCGGCGATGGGTTCGAGTTCGGTCTCGATCACCCTGCCACTCGGCGTGGTCCACGCATGCGTCCCATCGGGGCGGTTCTCGCAGGACCAGTTGGAGTGGGTCTTCATCCGGTGATGGTGACGGCACTTGGGCCGCAGGTTCTGCACCGTGGTGTTGGTCCCGTCGAACGGGCAACAATGATCCAGGTCGCAGCGGTGCGCCGGTTGGTTGCAGCCGACCATCGTGCACGTGGGATACCGGGCGTTGATCAGCTCGCGTTGTGCCGGGGTGGGTCGGTAGGTGGTGATGTGCTCGGCCATGCCGGTCACGGGGTCGGTGAGGATGCGCTTCCAGATCCCGTTCGCGGCGACATCGGCCACAATGGGGGCGGGGAGCGGTCCGTATCCGGCGAGCATGACCGGGTCTTTGGTCAAGCCGAGGATGTTGGTGATCGGCATCGTGAGGTTCACGCACACCTCACCCTGCGGGGCGGGTGTTTCCTTGCCCATCAACAGATCCGCGGCCACATCGGATCGTTTCTGGTCGAGGGTTCGGTCATCCTTCGGCAACGCCCGCGCGATCCGGTCGATCCGATCGAAGGCCAAGGCCGCGTCGAGGGCGGGCAGCACGACGCGCAGGGAGCACATGCCGTCGTCGAGGTTGAACTTCTCCACCAACCGCTGCTTCCGCTTCTCCTCATGACGCCGCAACGCCGCTTCAGCGTCAAGCTTGAGGACATACCGCCGGGCATACCGTTGAGACGCGGTGTAGTTATGCGTGGCCGCATGCGCAATCAGCACCGGTTCAGCAATCGCCTGGTTGGCCGCGTCCAGGACACTGACCTGATCGATGATCATCAACGCCTTACCCTCATCAATCCGCCCCTCCGACAACGCCTCCAACACCACCGGGTGCTCCACCAGCGACATCGCCCGATCGATCAGCTTGTTGCCCTTGACCTGAGAGACACGCAGCAGCGGCATCAGGACATCCCCGGCGTACTGCTGCACTTGCGGATCCAGGTCCTCATAGAGCTTCATCAGGGTTAAGGCGAAGTCCGCCACCGCACGCCCGATCGCGGCGTAGGCGGCGACGAGTTCGTCTTCGATATCGGCAGGGGCCATACTCCCATTTTAGCGTCTGCAAATAGTGGATCATGGCTCTACAGAGTGAACTTTCCCTTACACCCCAACGGTTTCAGCAAACGAAAGCCAGTTCCAGCTGGCGCGAGGTAAGGCTGGAACGGTCGGCTTTACCTGGGGTGCGCGTGCCATACGCTCGTCGGCGAGGGCCGGTTCCTGACCGTGCCCGCCCGGCAGGCCCTCGGCACGCGCAAGGGGCCCCAGGTCAAGCCGACCCCACGCCGGAACCAGCCAACCCCCGCTGCAGCCAGCCACACCCCGCCGGAACCAGCCAACCTCGCCGGAACCAGCCAACCCCCCGCCGCAACCAGCCAACCCCGCCGGAACCAGCCACCCCACACCGGATGACCTAAACGACCCCGCACCAGTCCGCGGCGAGCAACGCGTAGGTCCGGGCGGCAAGCCACATCTCGCCCAGGTCGACGTACTCGTCGTTGGCGTGGGCGACGCGCAGGTCCCCCGGGCCGAGCACGACGGACGGGATGCCGAGCTTCTTCAGCACGGTGGCGTCGCACCCGCCGTAGAAGCCGGTGAAGGTCGGCTCGGGCGCGAAACCGGTGCCGACCGCCGCACGTCGGTAGGCCGCCGCGAGCGCCTGGTTGATGTCCGCGTCGGGCTCGATCGAGTACGGGTCCCACTGCAGCTTCCACTCGCAGACCGGCCGGTGCTTGCGCAGCCACGGGTCCGAGTCCGCGGCGCGGTCGATGACGCCCTGGATCTCCGCGCGCACGTCCTCGCCGTCGCGCTGCGGGTGGTACATGACGGTGTACTCGATGGTGGCGGAGTCCGAGAGCGCGAAGGGCACCGCCAGGTCGCCGGGCGCGCCGCGGATCACGCCGGGCAGCAGCGCGAAGTGCCCGTCGAAGAACAGCTCGTGCCGCTGGGTCTGCACCCACTCCTGCTCAAGTCCGCGCAGGGCCTGGTAGACGGTGAAGATCTTGTCGATGGCGTTCACCCCGAGCGCGTCGCCCGCCCGGTGCGGGTGGATCGTCTCGCCGCGCATCGAGCAGTGGACCTTGATGCCCTCGACGGTGACCGAGAACCACAGCAGCCCGGGGCTCACGACGGCCAGGGACACCGGCGTCGGCGGGGCGCTCGGCTCGGAGACCACGGCGGCGTCCGCGGTGTAGCCGCGCTCCACGATCGCACCGGTGCCACAGGTGTAGTCCACGGTCTCCTCGCCGACCGCGCACTGCAGCAGCAGGTCCCCGGAGAGCTGGACGCCCGCGCGGCGCAGCGCGATGGCGGCGTAGGCCTGGCCGATCAGGCCCGCCTTCTGGTCGGTGGTGCCCCGGCCGTACATCCGGTTGCCGACGACCTCCCCGGAGAAGGGCGGCGCCACGTGCCAGTCGGCCGGGTCGCCGCCCGGGACGACGTCGACGTGCCCGTTGAAGATCAGCGACCGGCCGGTGCCACCACCGAGGCGCCCGACCGCGTTCTCCCGGCCCGGCTCGACGGCGAACACGTCGACCGCGGCGCCCGCGCGCTCGTACAGCTCGGCGAGCACCGCGCTGCCCTCGCCCTCCCTGCCGACGTGCTCCTCGTACTCCACTCCGGGGTACTTCGGGTTGACCGAGGGAATCCGGACGAGGCTCTGCAACGAGGTGACCATCTCGTCGCGGAGGCCGTCGACGGCGGCCAGGATCCTCGCGCGGACTTCGTCGGTGGGCGGCGCAGCGGTCATGTACGCGACTCCTCGGCGTGGGGGGCGTAGATGATCCCACCGGGTGCCCCGCCGATGATCACCGGCCGCCGGTTCGAATGGCGCGGATGCGCAATTGGGGGACGGAAGTGGCATTCACCGGACAATTCCCGGCATTCGGGGAGAATGTTCTTCACGATTGACAACCCGTCCGGCACATGGAGAATTTGATCATGCAGATCACGAACGGCTCGGCGGGGACCACGGTGGACATCCGCCGGGCGAGCCAGGCCGATCCCGAGGCGAACGCCGGGATCGCCGACCGGCTCCACACCCTCGGCGTCCGCGCGATCGCGATGACCGTGGTCGACAACGGCGGTGTCACCCGGGTGAAGGTCGTCCCGGTGCGCAGGCTGGCGAGCGTGCTGCGCAGCGGGGTCGGGTTCTCGGTCGTGTGGGCGGTCGCGGGCACCGACGACAGCTTCGCCCTGGCCGCCCCGTTCGACACGCCCGCCGGTGATCTGCGGTTGTTCCCGGACCTCGACGCGCTGGACGCGGTCACCGGCGGTTCGCCGCTCGCGTGGGTCCCGGCCGACCAGTACACCCAGGACCTGGAGGTCTCCCCCTGCTGCCAGCGTTCGGTGCTGCGCGAAGCGGTGGAGCGCGGCCGGGCGCGCGGCATCGAGTTCAAGGCGGCGTTCGAGGTCGAGATGTCGTTGCTGGACCGCGACGGGCGCCCCGCGCACTCCGGGCCGGGCTACAGCGCCTCCGCGCTGCTGGAGATCGAACCGTTCGCCCTCGACCTGATGGACGCGCTCGCCGCCCACGGCATCGAGGTCGAGCAGCTGCACCCGGAGTACGCGCCGGGCCAGGTCGAGTTCTCCTGCACCGCGCGCGATCCGCTGGCCGCGGCGGACCAGCTGGTGCTGAGCCGGGTCGTCGCGCGGAAGGTCGCGCGGGCGCACGGCCTCGACGTCAGCTTCGCGCCGAGCGTGCACCCCGGCACCCTCGGCAACGGCTGCCACCTCCACCTCAGCGCGTGGCGCGACGGGGTCAACCTGATGCAAGGCGGCGACGAGGCCGGTGGCGGGATGTCCGTCGACGGCGCCGCCATGGCCGCCGGGATGCTCGACGCCCTGCCGGGCGTGCTGGCGGTCCTCGCACCGAGCGTGCTGAGCTACGCCCGCCTCCAGCCGCAGAAGTGGGCGGGCGCCTACGCCTGCTGGGGCGTGGAGAACCGCGAGGCGGCGCTGCGCCTGGTACCGGGAACCGTCTCGTCCCGGGCCTCCTCGGCCAACGTCGAGATCAAGACAATCGATGGTGCGACCAATCCCTACCTGGCGCTGAGCGTTCTGCTCACGGCCGCGTTCGACGGCATCGACCGGGACGCCGCGCTCCCCGCGCCGGTGCAGCGCGACCCGCACTCGATGACCAAGTCCGAGCGCACGAAGGCCCGCATCGCGCGCCTGCCGTCCACCCTGGGCGAGGCGGTGGACCTGCTGGCCCGCAGCGAGGTGGCGATGAAGGCGCTCGGGCCGCAACTGCACCACGCGTTCGTGACCGTGCGCCGCCAGGAATGGGCCACCTACGGCAAATGCGACGTCGCCGAGGTCATCTCCGATTACCGGCTGCGGTACTGATCACCGCCGCAGCGACGCGTCGAGGCTCCGCACCAGGTCCCCGACGCGACCGCGTCCGCTCGGAGCGTCGGGGTAGCGCAGGAGGACGCGCACCACGACCGGGCTGGCCAGCGCGAGCGCTTTCTCGATATAGGCGGCTCCGACAGTGTGATCGTCACCGGCGTCGAGTTCGAACGCGCGCGCCGCGTGGCCGGCCGCACCGAGGATGTGCAGGACCTGAGTGGCTTTGGCCAGCGGATGCAGGTACGCCGCGCCGGCGGCGGCAACGGCCGCGCGTGCGGCATCGCCGGCCGCGTCCTGCCCGGCGTCCCGTGTCTCCTGGTAGGCGCGCTGCGCCGCCCACGCGCCGTCACGGATCGCCTTGCTGCGCTTGGCTCCCTCAGCGAACGCCCGCGCCGCGTCGATCGCGGACCTGGGCCGCTGATCATCAGGGCGCACGCGTTCGAAGATCGCCATGGCGGGCTCCGCGCAGGCCACGGAGTAGCGCGTGACCTCGCGGAGCTCTTCGACGCTGAGTTCGATCGCAGTCATGTGCATGAACAGTATCGTTAAAAAGCCGGTTGGCACTTTTCAGCGAATGTCACAGGACCGCGGCTCAGAACCTTCAAAGCCGTTCGCGTACACCGTCATCCACCTCGGGTGCAGCTGGTAGTAGACGACGTCCCTTTCCCAGTCGAAGCCGTCATCGCCGTAGAAGTCCTTGAGGTACGCCAGCAGCTCCGGCCAGTCCTCGGCCGCCTCGCCGTCCTCGGGGTTGAGGACCTCCACCTCGCCGTGCGTGAACACGCCGAGCTGTTCCCCGCGCATGTGCGCGACGCTGGCGGCGGGCCGCGCGCTCAGGTGGCGGGCCTTCGCCGCCTTGCGCGCGGTGCCGAAGTGCCACTTGCCGTGCAGGAAGTGCCCGTCGGCGCCGCTGATCCGCGGCTCGCCCTTCGCGGTCACAGTGGACAGCGCGAGCGTGCACATGCCGGTGAGGACTCCGGTGAGCCGCTCCGCGGTCAGCGTGCTCTCGGTGGTGATGATCGAGCGGAGGTGCGAGCTGGAGCTGGCGAGGGAGGCGTCAAGGAGGGCTTGCAGTTCCTTGAGTTCTTCAGGCGTTTCACGCATGCGCCCATGCTGCACCCGCAACCCTGACACCTCCTGTCATCGTTTGGCTCACCCCCCGGTGAGGTGACGCCGGAACCACGCGGACAGCCCGGCGTCGACGGCGCGGGCGTGCGGCAGCTGCGGCGCGGGCTCGATGCCGGGCTCGTCGGCGAGCGGGTGCGCCAGCCCGGGGACGGACAGCAGTTCGGCCCGCTCCCCCACCGCGGCGACGAGGCTGTGTGCGTCGGCGCGCAGCGCCGGGTGGTCCAGCTCGCCGCTGACCACCAGCAGCGGAGCGTGGTCGGCGATCGCGTCGGCCTTGGCGACGAAGTCAAGGCTGTCGACGGCCTTCGTGGATTCGGCGTCGTAGGGGTAGTCGCCGGGGAACAGGTCGACGACCGACCGCATCCGGATCGCGCCGTTCACGACGGCGCCCGCGAAGATCGGCACATCGGTCTCGGCGAGGACGCGCAGCGCGACAGCTCCGCCCAAGGAGCCGCCGAGCACTCCGATGGGGCCGTCGTCGACGGGGAGCTGTTCCCGGACCGACGCGAGCGCGGCCGGGAACTCCTCGAACGCCTGCTTGACGAACGCGTGCAGGAACGACATCAGGACGTCCTCGCGGATCAGCTCCAGGCCGGCGTCCATGCTCCCGTTGACCATGCGCGCCCCGCACATCGGCATGCCGAGGTGCACCCGCCACGCGGGCACCTCGTGCAGGGGCAGCGCGGCGGCGAACGCGGCGTCCGATCTCGGCGCGTCCAGCATGTGCCAGGTGACGATCAGCGGCGCGCGGCCACCCGCGGCCGGTGGCAGGGCGGTGAACGGCACGCCCGCGGCCATGCCTGTGATCACTGAGCTCATGCGGCAACGCTAGGACGACGACGGCGCGACCGGCGGTGGTTACGCCACCAGCGGACACCAGCTCGGCACTGCCTCACAGGGGCCCGGTGGCGTAGCAGGGCTTGCAGACGTTGCGGTCGTAGTCCGTCGCGATTTCGAGCAGGCTCCGGCCATCCACGGACGGCAGCAAGGTCGAGCTGTAGTTGGGGCAGTAGTTGTTGGGCGGCGACGGAACGGCCGCCGGAGACGGAGCCGTTGCTCTCTCGCGGCTGTTGGCCGACCATCAGCAGCCGCCCGCCGGAGGTGGCGATCGTCGGCGCGCGGGTGAAGTACTGACCCGTGCGACTTCTGACCATCGTGCCGAGAAGCCTGTCCTACGGAACGGTGCTCGGCCAGATGTACGCGGAGCTGTTCCCGAAGCGCGTCCGCACCATGGTCCTGGACGCCAACGTCGACCACAGCACGACCACCGAAGAGGACATGCTCGTCACGGCTCGCGGGGCGCAGGACTCCTTCGACGAGTTCGTCGCGTGGTGCGCCCGCGAAGCCGAGTGCGCGCTGCACGGCCGCGACGTCCGGGCCCTCTTCGCCGACCTGCGGGCCAAGGCGGAGAAGGGAACCCCCGTCGAGCCCGGCACCACCACCAAGGTCGAGCCCGACCGGCTGACCCACAGCGTCATCACTCCCCTGTCGATCCCGCGCAGGAACGTGACCGCGCAACGGATCGCCAGCTTCACGGGCCTCGGCAAACCGGCAAGCGCCGCCGCTCCCACCGACTCGCCCCCGCCCGCGACCGCGCCGCTGGCGATCGCGATCTCCTGCGCCGACAACCACTACAGCATCAAATCCTCCGAGCAGCTGACCGCGGTGCGCAAGCGGGCTGCGGCGGCCGCGCCGGACGTGGGCAGGGGCTCCTACGGCCAGACGATGCTGTGCCTGGACTGGCCTGGCAAGACCACCAACCCCAACCACCGCACGCACGCGCCGGACGCCCCGCCGATCCTGGTCACCAACTCCAGGCACGACCCGTCGCCCCCGCACGAGTCCGCGGTCAGCGTGGCCTCCCAGCTGCGCAGCGGGGTGCTGGTGACCTACGAAGGCGCCGGCCACGGCGCCTACCGGCGCAGCGACTACATGCAGAACCTGGTCGACCGGTACTTCGTCGACAAAGCCGTCCCGGCGCGCGGCACGACGTGTCCCGCGACCTACGGCAGCCCGGTCGAGCGGTGATTCACATGTGCACCAACGCCTGGACCGGGAGGTGGTCGGAGGGGAACTGGCCACCGCGCGAGTAGGTGTTGATCGCCGCGGCCGGAACGGCCTTGGCACCCCGGGTGAGGATCCAGTCGATCCGGGAACCGTTCGGCACCAGTGGGCGATAGCCGTGGAAGGTGCCGTGCAACGGGGTGCGTCGTTCCGCCGCGGCGGGCCAGGTGTCGGTCATACCAGCGCCGTTCATCAGGATGTCGTAGGCCGGAGTGCCCGGGGCGGCGGTGTTGAAGTCGCCCGTGAGCACCACGGGAAGCCCCGGGGCGAGCGCGTTGATCCGGTCGCGCACGAGTTCCGCGCTGCGCTGCCGCGAGTTCTCCGACTCGTGGTCGAAGTGGGTGTTGACCACCACGAACTCGGTTCCGGTGCGCTTGTCGCCGAACCGGACCCACGTGACCATGCGGATCACGTTGTTGCCCCAGGACTTCGAGCCGATCACGGACGGCGTCGCGGAAAGCCAGTAGTGGTCGAACTCCATCGGCTCCAGCCGCCGGGTGTCGTAGAAGATCGCCATGAACTCGTCGCGGCTGCCACCGGCCCGGCCGACGCCGATCCAGTCGTAGTGTTCCGGCAGGTCGCGCTGGATGTCCTTCAGCTGCCCGTACAGCCCTTCCTGCGTGCCGAGCACGGTCGGCTGCTCGCGGCGCAGCAGCTGCGCCATGACCGGGCGGCGGGCCGCCCACGAGTTCGGTTCAGTGGTCGAGGCGTAGCGCAGGTTGAACGACATGACGTGCAGCGCGTCGCCGCGCGCCGGGCCGATCACCGGGCGCTCGCCCGCCGCGTGCGCGACCGGACTCAGACCGATCAGCGCCGCGCAGACCAGCGCCAACCGCTTCAGCACTCCACGGGACATGGGTTCCTCCGCTCAGCTCGGCTCTTGCCGCGTCGCCATGATCGGCGACAGGATGGCCCGGGTCCATCCAAGACCGTTGATGGAGGGTGGAGTGGTCGGCAAACCGAACCGCCGCATGATCCTGGGTGCCGTGCTCGCCACCACCGTCACCGGCGCGTCGGGCCGGATCACGGTGCGCTCGCCGAACGGCCTGCTGCGGGTGGCCGTCGTCGTGGCGAACGGACGCCTGCGGTATGAGGTCGTGCGCCGTGGCCGCGTCCTGGTGGGCTCCTCCGGGCTCGGGCTCGACCTGGCCGGCCGGCCGTCGTTGACCAGCGGTCTGGTCGTGGAATCCGTTGAGCGCAGGACGATCGACGAGTCCTGGCGCCCGGTGTGGGGCTCCGACGCGGTCATCCGCAACCACGCGGAGGAGTGTGTGCTGCGAACCGTGCAGTCGTCGAGCGGATTGCGGCTGGACGTGGTCGTCCGCGTGTTCGACGACGGCGTCGGTTTCCGCTACCACCTGCCCGCGCAGGCCGGGCTCGGCAGCTACACCGTCACCGCCGAGCGCACCGAGTTCGCTCTGCCGCCGGACGCCACGAGCTGGTCCTTGGCGGCGGGCACCGACTGGAACGCCGACGAACGGCACTACCGGCAGACCCGCTTGTCCGGCGTGCGCACCGCGCAGACCCCGTTCACGCTGGCCACCCAGGACGGTCAGCACATCGTGGTGCACGAGGCGGCGCTGATCGACTACCCGAGCATGACGCTGGCCGCGGACCCCGCTCGGCCGGGCACCTTCACCAGCGAGCTGATCAGTCTTCCCGACGGCACGAAAGCCAAGCTGGCGGGCGAGTTCTCGACGCCGTGGCGCACGCTGACGATCGGCGACCGGCCCGGTGATCTGGCGGAGTCGCACCTCGTCGAGAACCTGAACGACCCGTGCGCGCTCGCCGACACCTCGTGGATCACACCCGGCACGTACGTCGGCGTGTGGTGGGAACTGCAGCGCCGGCACACGACGTGGACCGCGGGGCCCCGGCACGGCGCGACCACCGAGCGCGTCAAGCAGTACATCGACTTCGCCAAGGAAGCGGGCGCGGGCCAGGTGCTCGCCGAGGGCTGGAACACCAACGCGGGCGGTCAGTGGTCCGGCCAGGACTTCCTTACGCCGCAACCGGATTTCGACCTGCCGGAGGTGCTGCGCTACGCGCGGGCCAACGGTATCGGGTTCACCGCGCACAACGAGACGCGCGGTTTCGTCGACCACTACGAACGGAACCTGGACACGATCTTCGCGCGGTACGCCGAGCTCGGCATCCACGCGGTCAAGACCGGATACGCCACCAGGTTCGTGCTCGGCGGGGTGAACCGCAGCCACTTCGACCAGGAGGCCGTGCGGCACTACCAGCGCGTCGTCGACGCCGCCGCACGCAACCGCATCATGATCATCGCGCACGAGGCGATCAAGCCGACCGGGCTGGCCCGCACCTACCCGAACATGATGACCGGCGAGGGCGTGGCCGGAATGGAGCAGCAGCACTACATGGGACCGCTCGGCAACCCGCCGGAGCAGGCCACGATCCTCCCGTTCACCAGGTTCATCGGGGGCCCCGCCGACTACACCCCCGGCGTGCTCGACGTGACGTGGGACCCGGCCCGGCTCGGTACCCGGGTTCAGACGACGTCGGCCGCGCAGCTCGCGCTGTACCCGGTGTTCTTCAGCCCGCTGCAGATGCTGGCCGACACTCCGGAGAACTACCGTTCCCACCCGGGATTCGCCTACCTCGAGGACATGCCCGCCAGCTGGGACGAGAGCCGCTTCCTCGACTGCGTGATCGGCGACTACACGGTCGTCGCCCGCAGGAAGGACGACACGTGGTACCTCGGCGCGATCACCGACGAGCAGGACCGGACGCTGCGGGTGCCCCTGCGGTTCCTCGGATCGGGGCGGTACACCGCCGAGATCTACCGCGATGCCGCGGAGACGAGCTGGCACCACAACCCGCTGCCCATCGAGGTCGAGACCAGGACGGTGCGATCGTCCACTGTGCTCAGTCTGCGCCTGGTCGCCGGTGGCGGCACCGCGATCCGGTTCCGGCCGATGCGCTCCTGATCGGCACCCATCGCGGAAATGGCTGCGCAGGACGCGTCCGTTCGCAGGCATGTTCGACCCGCACTGTGCCGAAGTGGTCGGGGGACTGCATCGGTGCCACTACCCGGGGCTGCAGCGCGTAATGGCCACCTACGATCCCGAGGAGCTTTCACCTTCCCGCAGGCAATCCGTCCACATCGGACTCGTCGAAGGTGAGGAGTTCCATGGCGGTTTCCACGCTGTCCTCGTGCAGCACCTGCCGGACGGCCGTGATGTCGACCATGCGCCCACCGAGGTCGTGCTGGAGCAGGCGCGAGATCGCGGTCGCGTACTTGGCGTTCGAGCCCCGGCCCGGGATGGCGATCGACAGCTCCTCCCGTGCCCGGAAGGTCTGCGCGCCGAGATCGCCGGGCAGCGCCGCGATCGCCTTCTCGTCCGCCGTGATCGGGAGCTTCACCAGTCAGTGCGGTCCTTCCGCGGTCACCTGCTGTTTCCTGCGCTCTTCGGTTTCGTCGTTCGGGCTGCGCCACGGAGACCCCGAGACCACGGCCCCGCAGGACTCCACCGCCTTGACGACGTCCTCGATGGTGGCGGTGAGGGCGGTGTCGGCCTGATCCCAGTCGTAGTAGTCGAGCGCACCGACCTCCGGGCCGGGCACTGCCTTCGACACCACGGTCATCTTGGGCACCTGGCGTACCTGCGGTTCTGGTCATGCGGAGAGCAAGGCGCGCGCGTCACTGAGCGCGTTGTCCTGGAATTCCCGCTGGCGCAGTACTTCCGCGGTGTGCTGCTGCAGCAGGGCAGGACCGGTGTCCGGCTCGTCGAGCACGCGCCTGACGTCCTTGACGCTCGGTCCCGAACCGCGCAGGACGGTGATGAGCATGGCGCGTTCGACCTGGTCGAAGGTGTACGTGCGGTAGCCGGTCGACGAGTCGACCTCCGCGGGAACGAGCAGCCCCTCGGAGTGGTAGTAGCGCAGGGTCTGCGGGGGCAGTTGGCAGACGAAGCTGAAGTCACTGATGGAGAGCATGGGACGAGATTCGCCCTTGCAGTAACTGGAGAGTCGAGAACCATCTCTGTGTCCTGGCTCACATCCGCGGTCCAGTGTGGACAGTGCGTTCGGCGCCGACCTCGCGGAGCCCGGCCGCGGTGCAGCATGATGGGGGTGTGTCCCGATCACCATCGCCCCAGAATCGGGGTGGCAGACCGTCGCGGACCTCGCGCGCGCAGATCCTGGCAGGCGCCCGGAAGATCATCGATCGGGACGGCTGGGAGAAGCTGACCGTCCGGCGGCTGGCCGCCGAGCTCGGTATCGGGGCGCCGACGCTCTACCACCACGTGCGGGACCGCGAGGACCTGCTGATCCAGCTGCTCAACGAGCACGCCGAGCAGACCCTGCGCGGCGAGCTGCCCGAGCGGCCGGTGGAGCGCATCGTCGCGGCGATGACCGCGATCCACGACTCCCTCACCGCCTGGCCCTGGGCGGCCGAGGTCCTCACGGCGGACGGTTTCCTCCGGCGGCTCGGCCACCCCGCGCTGGAGATGGTCGAAGCCGTGGTCGGCGGGGCCGTCGATCACGGCTGCACCCTCGACCATGCCGTCCACGTCTTCCGCAGCGCCTGGTACTACACCGTCGGCGAGATCCTGGTCCGCGCGCGATCCCGCGACACCCCCGCGCACCAGGAAGCCTTCTTCGGCGAGGTCGACACCTCGCGCTTGCCGCGCTTGGCCGAGGTCGGCGACCAGTGGCCGGTGCTCGCCGCGGAGGACACCTATCGCCAGGGTCTTTCCGCGTTCGTCACCGGACTCCTCGCTCAGGCCACGTCGTCCTAGAAGGGTGCGGGTTCGGCGATGGGTTCGAGTTCGGTCTCGATCACCCTGCCACTCGGCGTGGTCCACGCATGCGTCCCGTCCGGCCGGTTCTCGCAGGACCAGTTGGAGTGGGTCTTCATCCGGTGGTGGTGCCTGCACTTCGGTCGCAGGTTGGCGATGGTGGTGTTGGTGCCGTCAAAGGGACAGCAGTGGTCCACGTCGCAGCGGTGGGCGGGTTGGTTGCAGCCGACCATCGTGCACGTGGGATACCGGGCGTTGATGAGTTCCCGTTGCGCCGGGGTGGGCCGGTAGGTGGTGATGTGCTCAGCCATCCCCGTCACCGGGTCAGTCAGGATGCGCTTCCAGATCCCATTCGCCGCCACATCCGCCACGACCTCCGCGGGCAGCGGCCCGTATCCGCCGAGCATGACCGGGTCTGTGGTCAGACCCAGGATGTTGGTGATCGGCATGGTCAAGTTCACACACACCTCCCCCTGCGGCGCCGGAGTGTCCTTCCCCATCAACAAATCCGCCGCGACATCCGACCGCTTCTGATCCAGCGTTCGGTCATCCTTCGGCAACGCCCGCGCGATGCGGTCGATCCGATCGAAAGCCAAGGCCGCGTCGAGGGCAGGCAAAACGACGCGCAGGGAGCACATGCCGTCGTCGAGGTTGAACTTCTCCACCAACCGCTGCTTGCGCTTCTCCTCATGACGCCGCAGGGCTGCTTCGGCGTCGAGCTTGAGGACATACCGCCGGGCATAGCGTTGGCTCGCGGTGTAGTTGTGCGATGCCGCATGCGCGATCAACACGGGTTCGGCGATGGCCTGGTTGGCGGCGTCGAGGACACTGACCTGATCGATGATCATCAACGCCTTGCCCTCGTCGATCCGCCCCTCCGCCAACGCCTCCAACACCACCGGGTGCTCCACCAGCGACATGGCCCGGTCGATGAGCTTGTTGCCCTTGACCTGGGAGACACGCAGCAGCGGCATCAGGACATCCCCCGCGTACTGCTGCACTTGCGGATCCAGGTCGTCATAGAGCTTCATCAGGGTTGAGGCGAAGTCCGCCACCGCACGCCCGATGGCGGCGTAGGCGGCGACGAGGTCGTCTTCGATATCGGCAGGGGCCATACCCCTATTTTGGCGTCTGCAAATAGTGGATCATGGCTCTACGGAGTGAACTTTCCCTTACACACCAACGGTTTCAGTAAACGAAAGCCGGTTCCAGCTGGCGCGAGGTAAGGCTGGGGCGGTCGGCTTTACCTGGGGTGCGCGTGCCATACGCTTCCCGCGAGGGCCGGAGTTTCATCCCGTGCCCCTGAAAGGCCCAGGGGCACGCGCAAGGGGCCCCAGGTCAAGCCGACCCCACGCCGGAACCAGCCACACCCGCTGCAACCAGCCGACCCCACGCCGGAACCAGCCAGCCCCACGCCGGAACCAGCCAACCCCCGCTGCAGCCAGCCACCCCCGCCGGAACCAGCCAACCCCGCTGAAACCAGCCGACCCCACGCTGGTACTGGCGCAAGCCGGAAGCCCACGCCGGGAAACAGCTACCCGCAGAACACCGTCCCCCGCAACGCCTTCAGCGCGTCATCGATCGGATGGTGCTGCGGCTTCCCCGACGCGTCCAGCTCGTTCCACCGCACGAGGTTCATCGCCACGGTCAACTGCCGCCTGCCGTCGGGACTGATCATGGACAGCGTCTCAGCTCCCCAGACCGTGCCGTCGTGGCCCCAGAAGGTGCCGCAGCCGGGGATGGTGAACCTGTGCAGGCCGAGGCCGTAGTCGACCGTCCCGCCGGTCTGGCCGACGACCGGGGTCGTGCGCTGCATCTGCTCCAGCGACGACGGCTTGATGATCTTGCCGTCGAGCAGGAGCCGGTAGAAGCGGTTCACGTCGTCGACGGTCGAGACCAGGCCGGCGCCGGTCGACACCCAGGACATGTTGTAGTCGCTGTAGTCGCGCGGCGGGTCGATGGTGCCGAACAGCGACTCGTACATCTTCGGGTGCGGCCCCTTGATGCGCGGCCCCGCGGGGAACTCGGTGTTGCGCAGCCCGGCGCGCTCGATGACGTTGCGGGTGATGTGCTCCTCCGCCGTCATGCCGCTCACCCGCTCCAGGAGCTGGCCGAGCAGCAGGTAGTTGGTGTTGGAGTAGGTCCCGGGAGTGCTCCCCGGCTCTCCGGCGGGCGGCGCGGTGACGCCCATCTTGATCAGCTCGGCGCGGTGGAACTGCCGGAACCGGTTGTCGTCCAAGCTCTTCGCCGACCCGGGAGCGGGGAAGGACTGGAGCGACGGAAACGCGTACGGCAGGTACTCCGGCAGCCCGCTGGTCTGGTTGAGCAGCATGCGCACGGTGATCCTGCGCCCGCGCTCCCCCGGCACCAGCTGCGGCAGGTAGGTCCCGATCGGCGCGTCGAGCCCGATGCGGCCCTTCTCGACCTCCTGCAGCACGGCGGCGGCGGTGAAGGTCTTGGTGATGCTGCCGACGCGGTGCCGCATCCCGGGGGTGACCGGACGGCCCGTCTCGACGTCGGCGACACCGGACGCGCCGCGCCACGCCCGCTCGCCGTCGCGGACCTCGGCGAACACCCCCGGCACTCCCGCGCGACGGATGGCCTCGACGGCGGACGCCAGCTCACCGTGCTTCGCGTTGCCCGTCATCTCACCCTCCGCCGTGGACGCGGCAGGCGCCGCGACCGCACCGATGCCCAGCAGGGCGGCGCTCGCCCATGCGATCAGTGGGGCTCTCATCGCCCCACGCCTCAGGTTTCGGAACATGTTCGAAAACTAGCACACGCGTCGGCGGTTGAGGACGACGACGGCGGCGAGGATGGTGGCGCAGCCGGCGAGCTGGACCGGCGTGAGGTGATCACCGAGGACGGCGTGCGCGACGACGCAGGTGACCACGACCTCGGCACACGAGAGGACCGCCGCGGCGGAGGCTCCGACGTGGCGCAGCCCGAGCAGGAACGTGAGCGCCGGGACGACGGTCGCCAGCAGCGCCAGGCCGAGCAGCGACATCCCCGCCTGGCCGACCGCGCCCAGGTCCAGATCGCCGCGCACCAGGGTCAGGACGCCGGTCGCGCACGCGGCGCCGGTCATCGCCAAGGCGGTGAACAGGAACGGATCGACGCGTTCCGACAGCGGCTCGCTGGCGAGGATGAACGTCGTGTAGGTGACCGCCGCGACCAACCCCGCGACGACCCCGGACAGATCGAGGCCGGTGAAGGCGAAGCCCGCGCCGAGCACCAAGGCCAGCCCCGCGAGCACCAAGCCCAAGGCCAGCGCGAAGCCGGAGTTCCACCGCTGCCGCCCGGCCAGAACGGCGACGATCACCACCAACACGGGATAGGTGTAGAGCAGCAGCCCGGCGAGCGAGGAACCCACGCGCACGACCGCGAGCAGGTAGGCCACCGACTGGATCGACCAGCACAGCCCGCCCAGCGCCACCGAGGCGACCAGCGCCGAGCGTGACGCCGCCGGGGGCCGACGCACGGCCACGATCAACCACAACGCCAGCGCCGCAAGCGCGAAACGGAACGCCATGACGGCGATCTCGCTCAACCCGGCGCCGCGAGCCCAGGTCCCGAACAGCGCCAGCAACCCGTACCCGGTGGCGGAAACCAGCATCAGCAGGCTGCCCGCCAGCCGGTTCGCAGTCGCGGTCATCGTCGTCATGCGGCAGAAGCTAGGGACGAGCCTGCCACCGAGCTAGCCTGAAGTTCCGCGCCCATGTACTGGAAATTCCTGGAGCTTGTCGTGGCCAGCCTGCATCAGTTCCGCTGCTTCCTCGCCGCCGCGCGCACCGGGTCCTTCACCGCGGCAGCCGCCGAACTCGGCATGGCGCAACAGTCGGTCTCCGAGCAGGTCCGGCTGCTGGAGCGAACCTGTGGCGTCGCGCTGTTCATCCGCGTCGGCAGGGGCCTGCGCCCGACCGAGGCGGCCCACGCACTGACACCACACGCCGAACGGGCCCTCGCGGCGAGCGAACAAGCGGTCGCGGCGGCGCGCGCGGTGCGGGACCTCCTGACCGGCACTGTCCGGCTCGGTGTCTTCGGCACGATCCGCTACTACGTGGGAGCGGATCTGGTCGCGTCGGTCCTCACCCGCCATCCCGGGCTGCGAGTGGAGATCGTCGGGCAGAACTCCGCGGAGACCGTCGAGCTGATCCGCTCCGGCGCCGTGGAGGCCGGGATCGTCGCACTGCCGGTCGACGACGCGCAGCTGTCGGTCCAGCCCGTGCTGCGCGACGAAGTCCTCTACGTCACCGCCGACGCGGACCGGGCCGCCGGGCCGGTCACCGCCGAACGGCTCGCCGCGGCGCGCCTGGTTCTGCCGTACGCGTCGTGGGCGGAGGCGGACACGACGCGACGGCAGCTGGCCGCGCGGGTGCAGGCCGTCGGCTCACCGCTGCGCACGATCGCCGACGTCGACGACGTGGAGACGACGTTGGAGCTGGCCGCACAGGGGCTCGCGGACACCATCGCCAACCGCGGGATCCTGAGGCGCATGGCCGATCGCGTGCCGCCCAACTTGATCACCGCGACGCTGCGGCCGCGGATGTGGGACAGCTACGCCATCGTGCACCGGCGGCACACCGACCTGTCCCCCGCCACGCGCGCCGTGCTGGAGCTGGCCCTCGACCAGCTCCGCGGAGCGCTCGCCCGGTAGCGATTCCTTTCGCGCCGCACGGTGGTCTGTACGTCCGGAGGGTCGGGGTCGTCCAGGACCCCGGCGGCTTCAACGAGACCGAGCAGGGCGGCTGGGCGCACCGGTTCTTCGACGACGAGGCGCGCGAACGGGCCACCGAGGCGATGCTGGCCGCGGACACTTTCCTGCTGGGGCGCCGCACCTACGAACTGCTCGAACGGCCTGGCGCACCTACGGGGGTTTCGCCGCGGTCCTCCGTGCGGGTCTGCCTCTACCAGATCGCGACCGACGAGCGGCTGCAACCCGTGCCGGACGCGCTGGTCGCCTGCATGGCGGTGATCCGCGACGTCTCGGTGCTCACGTCGGGCCGGAACGGTCGCATCAGCGTGTTCGCGGATCCGGGCCTCGTGGAAAAGCTCGGCCGCTCGCTCCGCCATCGCACCTGTCGATAGCGCCCTGTCTCCCCAGGATTTCGGTAAACCTCACACCACAATGGCAGGCGTGAATGACCTACCGCGCACCGCAAAAGACGAACCAAATCCCCGATCTCCGAGGAGGACAACGGGATTCACGGCACCCTGAAACGGCCACGACTTCCTTCGGGTCCTTCTTCGAAGAGCTTTGCCCTGCACTGGCGCGCGGGTTTTCCGAGGGCGAGGGTGGGGCCTCCCTGCAACCGGCCTCGAAGGATCTCGAGTTGAAAGCACTGCCGACACTGCTCGTCGCCCTCCTGCTCACCGCAACGACCACGGCTTCCGGCTTCGCGACGGAGGACCCGCCGGGGCGGACGCGGTCGTTCTGGATCCACTGGAACGGCACCCCGGTGACCGACGAGAAGCTCGCGGCCGAGGCGAAGAAGCGCGACTACGTCCTGCTCAACGCGTGGGAAGCGAGCTTCGTCCCGAAGTTGAAGGCGGCCAACCCCGCCATCACCGTGCTGGTCTACAAGGACATGTCGTCGACGCGCTCCTACGCGTGCCGCGACGGCAAGGACGACGCCGCCCTCCCGACGGGAGTCGGGTTCTGCCACGCCGACCGGAACCGCCCGGAGTGGTTCCTGACGGGGCCGGACGGCAAGCGGCTGGAGTACTCCGGCTACGCGGGGCACTGGCAGATGGACATCGGTGACCCGGCCTACCAGCGGGAGTGGGCCGAGAACGTCGTCGCGGCCGCGAAAGGCGTCTTCGACGGGGTGCTGATCGACAACGCGCTGTGGAAGTGCGACACCTACCACCCCGGGACGTGCCCGAAGAAGTACCGCGACGACGCCTCGTTCCAGAAGGCGTACACGTCGTTCTTCGCCAACACCCGCTCGGCGTTCACCGCGGCCGGTCTCAAGACCGTGGCCAACGTGAGCAACGCGCGGCTGCACGAGGGCGGCTGGAACGCCTACATGGCCGAGCTCGACGGCGGCTGGGACGAGTGGTGGCTGTCCTTCTCCGACACCGAACAGCTCCCCGACTACGCCCAGGGCTGGCGGCGGCAGGTCCAGCAGATCGCCGACAACGAGGCCGCCGGCAAGATCACGTTGGTGCAGCCGCACTTCTCCAAGACCGCCGTGCGCCCGTTCCGCTACGCGCTCGCCTCCTACTACATGGCGGCGAACAGCGCGAAATCCGCGATCGCGGAGATCGACAAGGTGGACGGCTACGGCAATCCGACCCCGTGGCATCCCGAGTACGACTGGGACCTCGGCGTGCCGTCCGGCCCGTACAGCGCGATCGGCACGAACGTCTACCGCCGCGACTTCAGCTGCGGAGCCGTCGTGGTGAACGCCAACCCGACCGACAGTGCCGCCGTGCAGATTCCCTTGGGCGGCAACCACACCGACGAGACGGGCGCGGAGGTGTCCTCGATCAGCCTTGCCGGTACGTCGGGATCGATCCTGCGCAAACCGTGCCCCGGAACGGCCTGGCTCACGTAGCGGGCCGCCAGGCGGGATCGCGGCCGATGAAGCCCATCAGCCGGTCCTGCGCGGGAGCGTCCTGGGCGACGGGCACGGCGGCGCCGAACTGGCCGCTGTCGCGCAGCATCCGGTCCAGGGGTTCCATGCCCGCCAGCGCGGCCGCGCAGCGCTCCTCGCCGAGATCGGGCTCGCGGCCGAGCGCCTTGGCCAGGTCCCAGCGGTGCATCCAGACATCGGCGGTGTAGAACTGGTCGATCGCCTCGTCAACGGGCTTGTCGCCGGTGTGCGGATTGCTGAGCACCCGCCCGGCGGGGTCGTCCAGGACGGCCTGGATGTCGGCGACGTGCCGCTTCCACGCGGCGACCGGGTCCGCGTCGACGTCCAGCGCGGGCAGCTCGATCCCGGCCCCCCGGAGGAATCCGCGCGACCACTCGACGAGGTGCCTCACCACGTCGAGGGCCGTCCACCCCGCGACCGGGCTGGGCCGTCCCCAGCCGGCCGCGGAGGCGGACTCGACCAGCTCGGTGAACCGGGCCGCGTCGTCGGCGTGCTGCCGGGCAGGACTCGAGGACATCGCCTCCACCTTTCACAACCAAGAGGTTGAAAAGCAAGGTAGGTGGCACCTACGTCGTTGTCAACCCAACGGTTGAGAACCGTCGCCGAGGTCCAGTGGCCGCCACGGGAGGGCCTCGCACCAGCCCGGCCGGTCCGCGACCCAATCGCAGACCACGCGCACGACCTGCTCGAACCCGCGGTCGAAGACGCCGTCCCAGTCGGACTCGCGCAGAACCCACGCCTGGAAGTGATCGGACGGACCGCCTTCGCGGTACTCGACCTGATGGCTCACAACGAAGTTGCACGCCAGGTTCATGTCGGCGAGCAGGTCGTCCGGCCGGATCAGCCGCTGAAGGTCCGCCGCCGGGGCCGGGTCTCGTCGGCGTGACCGAACTGCCTGAGACCGGTTCTCGCGGCGCTCTTCGTGCCCAGGCCGATCGTGGCGTAGATGTCCGGGCGGGCCCGGCGCAGCACCAGGCCCCACACCACCCCGAGCACGGCGACGGCGAGGTAGGCACCCGGGATCCCCCACCGCAACGGCGAATCGGCGCCGACCTCCAGCAGAGTGTCCAAAGTGGACAGCACGAAGGCCAGCGCGAGCAGGCAGCCGGCGCAGGCGAGCGCCGGGACGAGCACACCCGGCCACGTGCGCTTGCGCGCGGGGATGCGGGCGAAGAACACGACGACGGCGACCGCCGTGGTGGCGATGAGCAGCAGGACACCGAGGCTGCCCGCGGTGCTCCAGATGAAGAACAGGTCGCGCACCGGGTCCCCGCCGACCACGGCGTAGCCGATGATCACCGCGCCCGAGACGGCGCTCTGCGCGAGCGAACCGTTCCGGGGCGAGCTGGTGCGCTGCGAGGTCCGCCCGAGCACCGCAGGCAGCAGGCGTTCGCGGCCGAGGGAGAAGGCGTAGCGGGCCGCGGTGTTGTGGAAGGCGATCAGCGCCGCGAGGACTCCGGTGACGTACATCAGCCTGCCGGCGTCGGCCCACCAGCCGCCCAGGTTCGCCGCCGCGAGGCCGAACATCAGGTTGGTGCCCTGACCGCGCGCCGCGTCGGCGATCTGCTCCGGCCCGGTCGCCACGCTCATCGACCAGGAGCCCAGCGCGTAGAGCACGGTCAGCACCCCCAGCGACAGGAAGGTGGCGGTGGGCACCGTCCGCCGCGCGGACCTGGTCTCCTCGCAGAAGACCGCGGTGGTCTCGAACCCCACGAAGCCGAGGATCGCGATGGCGAACAGCGTGCCGGCGCCGGGCGTGAGCAGGCTGGACACGGCGAGGGAGTCGGCGATCGCGGTGCCCTGGGCGGGGTTGGCCAGGTTCGCGGCGCTGTAGACCACGATCACCAGGCACTCCGCGAACATCAGCAGGGCGAGCACCTTGCCGTTGAGGTCGATGTACTGCAGTCCCAGGCAGGCCACGACCGCCCAGCCGGCCAGCGAGTACACCCACCAGGCCAGATCCAGGCCGAACCACGCGCTGAACACCGGCCGGGCGGCGTCGCCGAGCGCGCCGTAGAAGCCGATCTGCAGGGCGCTGTAGGCGATGACCGAGATCCACCCGACGGCGACGCCCAGTGGCCTGCCGAGGCCCTTGCTGACGTAGGCGTTGAACGCGCCCGCGTTGGGCACGCGCGAGGCCATGGCCACGTACCCCACGCAGAACAGCCCCAGCACCGCGCCCATGAGCACGAACCCCAGCGGGATCCCGAGCTGCCGGGTGGTGGCGTAGGCGGTGCTCACCGCCCCGACCAGGATCGTCAGCGGGGCGCCCATGGCGATGGCGAAGTAGGCCACCGCCGAGACACCCAGCCGATTCGCGGCGAGGGCGCTCGCGACGTTCCCGGTTGTGCTGTGCGCCCGGGCATGGGGCATCGAGGACTCCGCAGGGCAGATCGGGACAGGGGAGAACAGCGCGGAGGTTAGCGCAGCCGCACAAGATCAAATATAACTGGAGACCCTCCTGCGGCTCCGCGCGGGGTCCACTGTGGACGTAACCATCCATAGTGGACGGAACTGCGCCGTCGCGCCTGCAGCTCGGCGGAACGGCCGCAACGACCGGCGTGGGGATCGAGTTCGACCCCGGCGACCACCGGTGCCGAGCGCGCCGCGATCTCCTGGTTCTTCGGAAGAACGGGCCGAAGGCCGTCGTGGGCCCGGGTCCACCTGCTCGAAGTCGCTCCCGGTGAGGACGTCGCGTTCCTGCGTTCGCGATACCGGATGGGCGATCAGCGGCGGGGCTTCGTCGAAGTCTTCGCGGCCGACGAGCACCTGCCCGCCTATCGCCCCGACGCGCTCCTGGTTGCCCGGCTGCTGAGGCCGGACCGATCAGGAATCGAGAAGCATCCGCCCCAGCGTGGCACCTAGCGTCGTGACCATGGCGAACATCGAAACCGTCACCCTAGACGTGGCCGACCCCGCGGCCGCGAAGCGCTTCTACAGCACCGCCTTCGGCCTGGACACGCAGGTCCGTCTGCGAGCCTCTGAGGCTCCGGCGACCGGCTTCCGCGGGTTCACGCTCTCCCTCACCGTGTCCCAGCCGTCCACCGTCGACAGCCTTGTCCGTTCCGCCCTGGACGCCGGTGCCACGACGCTGAAGCCCGCCGCGAAGTCGCTCTGGGGCTATGGTGGCGTCGTCCGGGCACCGGACGGCACGATCTGGAAGATCGCGACCTCGGCGAAGAAGGACACCGGCCCCGCGACGCGGGAGATCGACGACATCGTGCTCCTGCTCGGAGCCACGGATGTGGCCGCCAGCAAGCGCTTCTACGTCGACCAGGGCCTGGTCGTGGCGAAGAGCTTCGGCCGCATGTACGTCGAGTTCGCCGACGGTCCGGGTCCGATCAAGCTGGGGCTCTACCGCCGTCGCGCCCTCGCCAAGGCCACCGGCGTCTCCCCGGAGGGCAGCGGGTCACACCGGATCACCATCGGCGGTGGGACGTTCACCGACCCCGATGGGTTCGCCTGGGAAGCCACCGAGTCCGTGCCCGCGTTCTGACGTGCCGCTACGGGTTCTGGGCGAGCCTCGTGCCGATCAACTCGATCAGGTCCAACGCCGCCGCGCGGACAGCGCCATCGACGTCGACAGCCGGGTCGTAAGCGGCGAAAGTCGCGCTGACAACGGGAAAACGCGCGCTGACGGCTTCGACGATGCGCCGGACCTCGGCCGCGTCAGGGCCATCGGGTACCGCGTACTCGTTGGCCGGGCCGACCAGTCGCGAGTCGTGCACGTCGAGGTCGATGTGCAGGTGCACCCGCCGCACTCGCGGGGGAAGGGCAGCCCCGGCCACGTCGTCCGCGGTGGCCGGGAGCAGGCGGATACCGGAGCCGGCCAGCACCGCCCGCTCCTGCGGGGCGAGATCGCGCGCTCCGACGAGCAGCACTTGGTCGTCGGGCACCGGCCGGAACCCGGGAACGGTTCCGGCGAGGGTGGCCCAGCAGCGCCCGGTGAGCACCGACAGGCCCATCCCGTCGACGAAGCCCGAGGTCGTGGTCTCCGGTGTGTTCAGGTCCGCGTGGGCGTCCAGCCACACCACGGCGAGATCATCGTCCGGTGTGGACAGTCCGGACACCACGCCGACGGTCGCGTTGCAGTTGCCGGACAGCACTACCGGCGCGGAGCCCTCCGAGACCGCCTGGCGCACCTGTGCGGCGACGGCCCGCTGGACTTCGAACGCGGTACGGACCTCTTGCGGGAACTCGGGACGGTCCGACTCCACCGTGATCACCTGATCCGCGTCCAGCAGCTCGGCTGCCCCGTGGCGCAGCAGATCGAACGGCCCCGCCCCCATCCGCCGGTCACGGTGGCCGGAGTCGAACGGTGCGAGGACCAGTCGGGCCATCTCCGTCATCCCCTCTGACTGGACTGCGTTCTGCGGGTCTCCAGCGCGGTGAGCAGGAGCTCCAGCCCGAACTCGTACTCGCGGTCGTGATCGCACGATGCCAGGAACGGCGCCGACTCGGCGAGTGCCGGGAACGGGCTCGCGACCAGCTCGGCCCTGCGGTGGGCCACGGCCTCCGGATCGTCGCCGTCGAAGGCTGGACCGGACTCCACCTCGCGCAACACGGTGCCGACCAGGAAAGCCAGAACGGCCCGCAAGGCGTGCACCGCCTCCTCCGCTCCGAAGCCCGCGCCGCGCAGCACGGACAGGGCCGCGTCGGTACCGGCGAGGCTGGCATCGGAGCCGAGCTGACGGGTCAGCACCAGACCCGCCGCGTGCGGGTAGCGGGTCGCGGCGGTGCGGAAGGCGTCCGCGAGGCCGCGGAGGTCGTTCTTCCAGTCGCCGGTCGGCTCGGGCAGGACCATGCCCCGGATCACCAGTTCGGCGATGCCGTCGATGACGGCGTCCTTGTTGGGCACGTGGTTGTAGAGCGACATCGCCTCAACGCCGACCGCGGCCGCGAGCTTGCGCATGCTCAGCCCCTGGACGCCGTTCTCCTCGACCAGGGCCAGTGCGGCGGCCAGGACCTTCTCGCGGGTCACCTTCGCGCGGGCGGGCTTCATCGGGGGGCCTCTCGGTTGACGTACTTACAGTGTAAGTGCTTCCCTTGCACTTACACCGTAAGTCTCCCGGAGGTCCCCGTGTTCGACCCCGCCACCGTCGCCGGTCTGCCCACCCTCGGTTCGGCGGTCGACGTGCTCGCCGGGCTGGCCGCCGTCAAGGGCGGCCACGGCGCCAAGCTCGACTGGGCCCGCACCCGCGCGGCGGACTTCCGCCGCGAGTTCGCCGCGACCGGGACCCCGGACAGCGTCGTGACGTGCGACCTGGTGACGCTGCCCTACCCGACGAGGTTCGGCCTGTTCCGCGCGGGCCGCGCGATCGCGCCGTTCCTGGCCATCACCAACCGGATGCTCGTCATCCGCTGGCGCGAGACCGACGGGCGGCGCCGCGTGCTGCTGTTCGAGCCCAGCGACGTGGAGCGCGGCGAGAACACCCCGTACTTCGCCGCGCTGAAGGCGCGCATCCCGGGCTTCGTGGAAAAGCTCGTGGTCACCCGGCACGGCACCGTCCAGCGGCACCTGGCCCGCCTCGGCATCAGGCCCGAGGACGTCGACTACCTCATGTTCGACCACCTGCACACCCAGGACCTGCGCCGCTGGACCGGCACCGGCCGCGGCGACGCGTACTTCCCGAACGCCAAGGTGATCGTCCAGCGCGACGAACTGGCGGGCATGGCGAACCTGCACCCTCTGCAGCGCCCCTGGTACCAGGTCGACGCGTTCGACGACGTGCCTGCCGAGGCGTTCCTCGCCGCCGACGGGGGCCTGGTGCTCGGCCCCGGCGTCGCGGTCATCGCCACGCCCGGCCACGTCTTCGGCAACCAGACCCTGGTGCTCAACACCTCCACCGGCATCTGGGCCAGCAGCGAGAACGCCGTCGCCGCGGAGTGCCTGACGCCGGAGCACAGCGCCATCCCCGGGCTGGCCCGCTGGTCCCGCGCCTGGCAGCAGGAGGTGGTGCTCAACGCCAACACCCTGGAGACCACGGCCGACCAGTACAACTCGATCATCCTGGAGAAGTCCGTCGTGGACCGCAGCCAGGCCGATCCCCGCTTCCCGCAGTTCTTCCCCTCCAGCGAGCTCACCGCCACCTGGACCAGCCCGGGCACCGGGCCGACCTTCGCGCACACGACGCTGACCCACGCGAACTGAGGAAACCGGACATGCTCACCGAAGAGATCCGCAACGCCCGCCAGAAGCTGGTGCTCGACCACTTCCGCGACGAGGTCGAGCAGCAGTGGGACGACGTCCTGTCAACGTTCCCGCACCCGCGCTACGAGCTCATCCCGACCATGACCGTCCACGACGGCGACTCGGCGGTGCGCGGCTACTACCACCAGACCCGGGTGGCGTTCCCGGACCAGCACCACGAGATCATCGAACTGCGCCACGCCGACGACGCCGTGATCGTCGAGTTCTGGCTGATCGGCACCCACCTCGGCCCGCTCGGCGCGATCCCGCCCACCGGCAACTCCTTCCGCGTCCGGATGACCGCCTACTTCCTCTTCGACGAGAACGAGACGCTGGTCTGCGAGCGGATCTACTTCGACTCGCTCACCCTGCTCCGCCAGCTCATCGGCGGCCTGGACCTGAAGAAGCCCGCCAACTGGCTGCTGCTGGCCAAGTGCGTCCGTGGCGCCCTGTCCATGACGGGGTCGAAGCCCCACCCCGCGCTGCTCGACACCCAGCCGCCGTCGTTGCCCGGCTGAGCGGTCAGCGGGACAACGGGTACTCCATCGACACGCCGTCGAGGAAGACGCCGTTGGGCAGGGGCACGCGGGTGCGGCCCAGCTCGCGGAAGCCGAAGGCCCGGTAGAGCTGTTCCCCCGGCAGGGTGGCCATCAGGACCAGGGACCGGAAACCCTCGGCCCTGGCCGCCTGCTCGCACCGGTCGAGGATGGCGCGCCCCAGCCCGCGACGGGTCCAGTCGCCGCGCACGAACATCGCGCGCACCCGAGCGGGCTCGGTGGCCGGGTCCAGCAGGCGGTCGTCGGACGGGGCGTCACCGGATCCGGTGTAGAGCTTGTCGCGCCTGCTCCAGCCGCCGCACGCGACGATCTCCCCCGCCGCCTCGTGGACGTAGTAGGTGCCGTCGTCGACGAGCACCGTGTCCGGTTCGGTGAGGTAGCGGGCGGCGGCGGCTGTTTCGCGTTCGTCGTGGAACCGCGGGAACACATCGAGCACGGATTGCCGCATCAGCGCGGCGATTCCGGGCACATCGTCCCTTTCGGCATCGCGCAGCACCGGCCTAGGAACCATAGGACTTCCGAAGACTCTCGTTGATCAGCACGTTCAGCCGGTAACGCATATGGCCGAGCTTGCTCTCACTCGGCGCGGTATCGGTCGTGATGAGCGTCCACCTCAACGCACACCCGTATCCGTCCTTGGCCTGACCCAGATCGAAACGAATGCGGTCCTGGGGCCGATCGGGCCACAGGGAGGACCACACCACCCGGCTCGGGTCGTCCGACTCGAGGACCCGGGGTTCGACCTCGTCGGGGAGCAGATCGAGCCACGGCCGGGCGGACGGGGAGCGAAAGGCCGTCAGCGACTCCCGCACCACGGCGGGAGGTGCGGGCTGGCTGCGCTCCCGGCTGGCGAGTTCGAGCATGTGAGCAGGGTAGGCCGTGAAGATCAGCACGCTCAAGCCGATAACACCGCGGAAGGGGCACCCGCCAACGACCGGCATGTGCCCGAGAAGCGGCAGGACTATTCCGGGCCATCACGGGTATCTCGCACCGAATACACAGATCGAAACGCTGCGTACAAATGAATGAGACCGCCATCCGACCAAATGGCCGCGCGCGACCGGCACTCGGCGGGATAATGCTTTTCTGTGCAACAATGCTTGCCAAGCCATCGGCTCGTGCTGTCAGATATGAGAAGACCGAGGAGAACGCCTCGGTGCTTCGAAGGGAATGTGACCGGATTGCGAGATCCCGCCACAATTCCTGCCGATGCAAGGAGCCGTGTTGGTGACCGAACAAAGCAAGGAGTTCTGGCGGGAATGCGTCGAACTGCGGCCGGCGCTGATCCGGATCGCCGCCCGGGCCGGGGCGGGCGAGGTGGCCGAGGACCTGGTGCACGAAGCCTTCATCAGGGCGATGGAGTTCCCGGCGCTGGACACGCGCCGGCTGACCCCCTTCTTGAAGACCGTGGTGCGACGGCTGTGCGTGGACGAGGCCCGCAGGAGCACCACAGCGCGGCGCGTCGCCGCGCACACCAAGCTCCAGCCGCTGGACGTGATAGACCCGGCCGAGGCGATCAGCGATCAGGCCGAGGCGGCGTGGCTGGTCGCGCACTGCGGCAAGCTCAGCCGGCGCGAGCGGTGTGTCCTGCTCTGGCTCTCCCACGGTCTCCCGCACGACGAGATCTCACGGAGACTGGGCACGACACGACGCGCGACCGAGTGCATCGCCAGCCGCGCGCGCGGCCGCGTCCGCCAATGGATGGCCCACCGAGCATCCGGTACAGCAGGGTGATCGGTTGATGAAGGGCCTGGGTACTGGGAGCAGGGCCCGGTACCCAGGCCCTTCCCCCTTGCCGGGCGAGGCCGGCTCGAGGATTGCGCTCCTGCGCTGCCGGGAAGAACACCGCTATGGCAGAGGACCAGTACACGCCGCAGGACCCCAGGAACCAGTACCCGACGCCGGACCAGCAGGCCGGTCAGGAGCAGGAGCACCCGGGAGGGGGCGGCGGCATGAGGCCGTCCCCGGACCACGGCGAGCGGACCTACCGCGGCTCCGGGCGGCTGACCGGCCGCAAGGCCGTGATCACCGGCGGCGACTCCGGCATCGGCCGCGCGGTCGCCATCGCCTTCGCCAGGGAGGGCGCCGACGTGCTGCTGTCCTACCTCGAAGAAGAACAGCAGGACGCCGAGCGCACGGCGGAGCTGGTGCGCGAGGCGGGCCGCTCGGCGGTGTGCGTGCCCGGCGACATCCGCTCGGAGGAGCACTGCCTGCGCATCGTCGACCGCGCGGTCTCCGAGTTCGGCCGGATCGACGTGCTGGTCAACAACGCGGCCTACCAGATGTCGCGGGACGAAGGCATTCTCGGCATTTCCACCGAGCAGTTCGACCGGGTGCTCAAGACCAACCTCTACGCATTGTTCTGGCTGTGCAAAGCGGCTGTGCCGCACATGAAGCCCGGGGCGAGCATCATCAACACCTCCTCCATCCAGGCGTCCCAGCCCTCACCGGAGTTGCTGGACTACGCCACCACGAAGGGCGGCATCGTCACCTTCACGAAAGCGCTGGCGCAGGACTTGGCGGACAAGGGCATTCGCGTCAACTCCGTGGCACCCGGGCCGGTGTGGACGCCGCTGATCCCGGCGACGATGCCGGAGGAGAAGGTCGACAGCTTCGGCGGGCAGACCCCGATGGGACGCGCCGCGCAGCCCGCGGAGCTGGCCGCGCCCTTCGTGTTCTTCGCCTCGCAGGAGTCGAGCTACGTCACCGGTGAGGTCCTCGCGGTGACCGGTGGGCAGCCGCTCACCTGATCGGGCACACCGCCGGGGCCGGCGGTGATTCCGGTGAGGAGCCCCCGGGTAGTCAGGAGCATGAGCAGCGATCTGCCCTTCGAGGTGCCCGACGGCCCGGTGGACGGACCGCACCTGCAGAAGATCGCGCGCCTGGTCGCCGAGCACCCCCTGCTGTGGGAGGACGAGCTCCGGCGGACCCCGGCGGAACGGACCTGCGCCGACGTCCTGACCACCGAGCACATCGGGATCTGGGCCATCTCCTGGATGGACGAGGACCACGACACCGGCTTCCACGACCACACCACCTCGACCGGGGGCGTGCACGCCACCCGGGGGCGCCATCCGGCACGAACACCTCCGCCTCGGCGAACGCCCGGTCGGCTACGCCGTTTCCGCGGGGCAGGGCTTCTGCTTCGACGAGACCTTCATCCACCGGATGCGCAAGGAACCGGGCGCCGGGCCCACCGTCACCATCCACGCGTATTCGCCTCCGTTGAGCCACACCGGCCAGTACGGCGAACACGACGACCATCGGCTGCACCGGACACCGACCACGGCCGAAGAACACTTGGCGCCGAAAGGCGGACAGGGCACGCCGACCGCAGATCGGTGACCGAGAAGAGTCGCGGTGTCTTCGGCGCGGACCCGGGTAACCGCAGGGAATGAGCGAACACGCGGACCTCCCGCTGCCGGATTACGACCACCTGCCGAAGGGCAGCCTGACGCACCGCATCCGCGCCTTGGACAGCGCCGAGCTGCGGCGGCTGCGCGAGTACGAGGCCGCGCACGCCAACCGGCCCGCAGTGCTGACGGCGTTCGACGCGCGCATGGAAGAGCTGGCGCAGGGAGCCGAGCCCTCTGGCGGTGACCAGCGGCGACAGCCGGAACACGCGCCGCCGCCGCGTCAGGGCTCGCCGGTGGCCGCGGCGACCGGAGTGGACCCGACTCCCCCGCCGCACCAGGGCGTCTACGGCCAGGCCGGTCAGCGCCAGCGTCCGTGAGCGAGCTGCGGCGGCTCGCCAAGGAGGTTTTCGGTTGGTCGCGGCTGCGCGAGGAACAGCTGCGGGCGATGGAACTGGTGATGGCCGGGCACGACGTGCTCGCGGTGTTGCCGACCGGTGCGGGCAAGTCCGCGATCTACCAGGTGCCTGCGTTGCTCCACAGTGGACTGACTGTGGTGGTCTCCCCGCTCGTCGCGTTGCAGCGCGACCAGATCGAGGCGATCGAGGCCAGCGATGCGCCGAAAGCGGTGGCGCTCAACTCCGCACAGCGCGCGGCCGAGCACAGGGGCTCGTGGGAAGCTCTGCGCGCGGGGACCGCGAAGTACCTCTTCCTCGCACCGGAGCAGCTGGCCAAACCGGATGTGGTGCGGCGCTTGGCGGAGCTCGACGTCTCGCTGTTCGTCATCGACGAGGCGCACTGCGTCTCCGCGTGGGGTCACGATTTCCGCCCCGACTACCGGCGGCTCGCGCCCGTGGTCGACCTGCTCGGACGGCCCCGTGTCATCGCGTTGACCGCCACGGCCGCGCCTCCGGTGCGCCGCGACATCGTCGAGCGCATCGGCCTGCGCCACCACCGGGCGGTGATCGGCGGCTTCGACCGGCCGAACCTGCACCTGGCGGTGCGGCGCCACGACGACGACCACCGCAAGCGGGCGGACGTCCTCGCCGAGGTCAAGCGCCTGGCTCCGGCCTGCGGCCTGCTCTACGTCGCCACTCGCAAGGAATCCGAGGAGTACGCGCGTCAGCTCGCCGAGGCCGGTGTTCGCATCGCGAGCTACCACGCGGGGATGAGCGCCGCGGACCGGGACCGGGTCCAGCGCGAGTTCATGGACGGCGAACTGGACGTCGTCGCGGCCACATCCGCTTTCGGCATGGGGATCGACAAGCCGGACGTGCGGTTCGTCGTGCACGCCTCGATCACCGACTCCGTGGACTCCTACTACCAGCAGATCGGCCGGGCCGGGCGGGACGGTGAGCCCGCCACGATCGTCCTGTTCTACCGGCCGGGCGATGCGGGCGTGCAGAAGTTCCTCACCACCCACCCGCCGCGGGCGGACGCGGTCGAGGAGGTCACGGACGCGCTCGGCGAGCACCCGGAGCCGATCGGGTTGGCGCAGTTGAAAGGCGAGGTCGATCTGCCTCCGGCGACGAGCACCCGGGTGGTGAACCTGTTGGAGGAATCGGGGGCCGTTCACACCACCGAGTCCGGGCACATCACCACCGAGGACTCCGGTCTGACCGCGGAACAGGCCGCGACACGAGCGACCGAGTTCGCCGGAGCCCGGCAACGGGCCGCGCGGTCGCGACTGCTGATGATGAGCGGCTATGCCGAGACCACCGGGTGCCGCAGGCAGTACCTCCTCGGCTACTTCGGTGAACAGCTCGACGAGCCCTGCGGCAACTGCGACACCTGTGACGCCGGGACCGCACGGCACCGTTCTCCCGATGACTGCGAGTTCCCCAGGCACAGCCACGTCCGCCACCGCGACTGGGGTCACGGCGTGGTCATGTCCGTTGAGGAGGACCGGCTGACCGTGCTCTTCGACGAGGAGGGCTACCGAACCCTGTCGCTGGCCGCCGTTCGGGAACAGGACCTGCTGCAAAGCGAAGGATCTACCGGTTCCTGACAGATCCCCTTCGGCGGACGGCGAACCGGGCTGAAGCCGCTTGTTCCGGGCCGGAGCTTCTGCTTGATTGGCGGTCGCCGGAGAGATCGAACAGGAGCGACGGTGACCGAGGTCAGCTCTGCGCGGCTCGTTGAGGCCCTGCGCGCGTCCCTGTTGGAGAACGAGCGGTTGCGCGAGGCCGCCGACCGCGCCGCGGAGCCCATCGCCGTCGTGGGGATGGCCTGCCGGTTGCCCGGCGGGGTCGCGGGGCCCGAGGACCTGTGGGAGCTGCTGGAGCGGGAGGCCGACGCGGTCTCCCCGCTGCCGTCCGACCGCGGCTGGGACCTGGACGGCCTCTACCACCCGGATCCGGACCGGACGGGGACGTCGATGACCCGGTTCGGCGGCTTCCTCACCGGGCTGGCCGGGTTCGACGCCGGGTTCTTCGGGATCGGCGAGCGCGAGGCGCTGGCGATGGACCCGCAGCAGCGCCTGCTGCTGGAGTCCGCGTGGGAGGCGGTCGAACGGGCCGGGATCGACCCGGAGTCCCTGCGCGGCAGCGACACCGGGGTGTACGTCGGGATCGCCGACTGGGACTACGGGCCACGGCTGGACCGGGTGCCCGAGCACATCGAGGGCTTCGCGCTGACCGGGTCGGTCACCAGCGTGGCGTCGGGCAGGATCGCCTACCGGCTGGGCTTGGAGGGGCCCGCGGTCAGCCTCGACACCGCGTGCTCGTCGTCGCTGGTCGCGGTGCACCAGGCGTGCCACGCGCTGCGGCTGGGCGAGTGCTCGCTGGCCTTGGCGGGCGGGGTGACGGCGATGCCCCACCCCGGCATGTTCATCGAGTTCAGCAGGCAACGCGGGCTGGCGCCCGACGGGCGGTGCAAGCCGTTCGCGGCCGCGGCGGACGGCACCGCGTGGGCGGAGGGCGTCGGACTGCTGGTGCTGGAGCGCCTGTCGGAGGCCGAACGCAACGGCAGGGACGTCCTCGCGGTGATCCGGGGTTCGGCGATCGGCCAGGACGGCGCCTCGAACGGGCTGACCGCGCCGAGCGGGCCCGCGCAGGAGCGGGTGATCCGGCGGGCACTGGCCGCCGCGGGACTTCAACCGTCCGATGTGGACGTTGTGGAGGCGCACGGCACCGGAACGCGGCTGGGCGACCCGATCGAGGCGCAGGCGCTGATCGACACCTACGGGCAGGGCCGGGACCGGCCGCTGTGGCTCGGTTCGCTGAAGTCGAACCTGGGGCACGCCCAGGCCGCGGCCGGGGTGGCCGGTCTGATCAAGATGGTGCTCGCCCTCCGCCACGGCAGCCTGCCGCGGACGCTGCACGTGGACAAGCCGACCCCGCACGTGGACTGGTCGGCGGGCGAAGTCCGGTTGCTGACGCGCACTCAGCCCTGGCCGAGGAGCGGGCGGCCTCGGCGCGCGGGTGTGTCGTCTTTCGGGATCAGCGGCACCAACGCCCACGTGATCCTTGAGGAGGCTCCGGCGTGCAATGCCGTTCCTGCACGCACGGGCCGACCGGGTGCGGGTGTCCCGCAAAACACTGAGGAGGCGCCAGTACGGGTGGCGCCGGAGCGGAGCACAACGCCGGACACCGCGCTGTGGGTGGTCAGCGGGCGGACCGGTGAAGCGGTGCGGGCACAGGCGGATCGCCTGGCTAAATGGGTGCGCGAGCGGCCGGAGCACTCGGTCGGCGACATCGGTTTCTCTTTGGCCACAACACGGACCGCGTTCCAGCACCGGGCCGCCGTCGTCGGATCGGGACGTCAGGAGCTGCTGGACGGGCTGGCGGCACTGGCGGAAGGGCGGGCAGCGCCCCAGGTGGTGCGCGGTGTCGCGGACGTCTCGGGCCGGACGGTGTTCGTCTTCCCCGGGCAGGGGTCGCAGTGGGTCGGGATGGCCCTGGAGTTGGCGGAGTCCACGCCGGTGTTCGCGGAGCGGCTGTCGGAATGCCTTGCGGCGCTTGAGCCGTTCGTCGGCTGGTCGCCGTGGGCGGCCCTGCGGGGCTCGGAGCTGGACCGGGTGGACGTGGTGCAGCCGTTGACGTGGGCGGTGATGGTCGCGCTTGCCGCGCTTTGGCGTGCCTGCGGTATCGAGCCGGACGCGGTCGTCGGGCATTCCCAGGGCGAGATCGCGGCCGCCTGCGTGGCGGGGGCGTTGGCCCTGAACGACGCCGCGCGCGTGGTGGCGCTGCGGTCGAAGGCGATCACCGCGATCGCCGGCGGTGGAGCGATGGTCTCGGTGGCGCTGCCACGCGAGCGCGTCGAGCCGCTGCTCGCCGGGCGCGGGGTATCGGTGGCCGCGGTGAACGGGCCGGGCTCGGTGGTGCTGGCCGGAGCTGTCGAAGACGTGGAGCCGGTTGTCGCGGACTTGAGCGCGCAGGACGTGCGAACACGGCGGGTCCCGGTCGACTACGCCTCGCATTCCGTTGCGGTGGAAGCTGTTCGTGACCAACTGTTGGACGCGCTGGCGCCGGTTCGCCCCCGGGCGTCGGAGATCCCTTTCTACTCCACGGTGACCGCGGGCCTGATCGCGGGTACGGAGCTGGACGCGGCGTACTGGTACCGGAACCTGCGCAGTACCGTCCACTTCGGACGAACCACCGAGGTGCTGCTCGCGGACGGTTTCCGGATGTTCGTGGAGTCCAGCCCGCATCCCGGCTTGGCCGTCTCGATCCAGGAGACGATCGATTCGGTCGGCGCAGCGGGCACGGCGGTGATCGGTTCGCTGCGCCGCGAGGACGGCGGGCTGGACCGCATCCTGTGCTCGGTGGCCGAAGCCCACGTCCGGGGTGCGCGGCCGGACTGGGCCGTCGTGTTCGGCGAGCACTCGCCACGACGCGTCGAGCTGCCGACGTATGCCTTCCAGCACAAGAGGTTCTGGTTGTCGTCGCAGCGGCAGCCGGTCGAGGTGGCGAGCTCCCCGGCCGAACCCGCCGGCTCCACGGACCTGCTGCGACTGGTCCGGGAGCACGCCGCCGCAGCGCTCGGCGCCGACCACGTGCGCGCGGAAGACTCCTTCGCCGCGCTCGGCTTCGACTCGTTGACCGCGTTGGACCTGCGCAGGCGGCTTCAGGAAGCCACGGGCGCCCGTCTGCCCGCGACGCTGGTGCTGGAGTTTCCGACCCCGCGCCACGTGGCCGAACACCTCGCGGAAGCCACCACGTCCGACAGCCCGGTCTCCGGGATCGCCGGCCTCGTCGAACGCGCGTGCTCCGCCGGGCGCGCCGACGCCGCCATCGACTTGATGGTCACGGCCGGGCGCTGCCTGCCCGGGGCCGAGCCGTCACGCGCGACCGTCGTGCCGCTCAGCTCGGGAACTGCGCGACCGGCGGTGCTGTGCGTGCCCACCGTCCTGGCACTCAGCAGCGCCTACCAGTACCTGAAGTTCGCGGACGCGCTGCCGGTGAGCCGCTCCGTGGAAGTGTTGTCACTGCCGGGTTTCGGGCCGGGCGAGCAACCTCCGTCGAGCTTGGACCAGGTGCTGGACGTGCTCGCCGACGCGGTGTCCGCGCGAATGGACGACGGTCCTGTCGTGCTGCTGGGGCACTCCTCCGGTGGGTGGCTGGCCCACGAGCTGGGCACCCGGCTGGAACGCCCACCCGCCGGGATCGTGCTGCTGGACACCCACCCCGCGCTCGCCGCGACCACGCCGGGGTACCGGGCGGCCGTCCTGCGGGCGATGCTGGCGCGTGCCGGGGAGTTCGACGACCTCGACTGGCGGTTGACCGTCACGGGCCGCTACCTCGATCTCTTCGCGGACTGGGCTCCCTCGGCGACCCCGATCCCGACCCTCGTGGTCGGAGCGGGCGAGGCGATGGCCGACGAGCCGCCGGTGGCCTGGCCGCTGCCACACGACGGGGTCACGGTCACCGCCGATCACTTCACGATGCTGGAGGACGGCGCCCGTGCGACCGCCGAGGCCGTCAACGACTGGCTGGAAGGACGGGTTCGGTGACAGCACAAGGATTTTCCGAGATCTTCGCCGATCCGGTCTTCGACATCGGCAGCACGGTGCCGACCTACGAGCGGGTGAAGTACGTGCACGACCGGCTCGGCCTCGACGGTCCGCTGTTGCGGGAGCCGGACCGGCTGCGCGGGCTGCTGGAGCTGGCGGCGATGGTCGACCCGCGGCTGTTCCACGTGCTGTTCCTGCACCACTGCATGACGGTCGGCGCCGCACTGGACCACGGCGCCGGCCCGGCCGACCTGGAGGAGCTGACCAGCGGGTCCGCCGTCGGGGCGGTGCTGATGACCGAGTTGGGGCACGGCAACAGCATCGCCAACATCCGCACGCGAGCGGTGTACGAGCCGGACAGCCAGGGGTTCGTGCTGCACAGCCACGGGGCGGAGGCGGTGAAGTTCCCGCCGAACGTGGCCGCCGGGGGACTGACCCGGCTCGGCGTGGTGGGCGCTCGCCTTGTCGTCGGGGGCGTCGATCGGGGCGTGGCGTTGTTCCTGGTGCGGCTCCGCGACGCCGCGGGTCCGCGCCCCGGTGTGACGATCAGGGCGCAGGAGCCCACGTCCTTGCTGTCGCTGGACTACGCCTCGGTCCGGTTCGACCACGTCCGCCTGCCGCGGTCGGCGTGGCTGGCCGACGGGGCGACGATCTCCGCGACCGGTGGATGGCACGACCCGCTGGACCCGGTCGCGCGCACGGGACGCAGCACGAGCTTCGGGCGCTTCGCGTGGGGCGCGGTGTCGGTGGGCCTCGCCGCGGTCGCGCGGGCGGGCGTGGCGATCGCGCTCGGGCACGCCCAGCGGCGGGTGGCCTCCGGCAGGGTGATCGCGGAGCAGCCGGTGATCCGCTACCCCAACCAGCAACGCCTGCTGTTCACCGCGCTCGCCGAGGCCGTCGGGGCGACCGTGCTGGCACGCCGGACGCTCGAACCGTGCTGGCGGCTGCCGGAGGCGGGGCGGCCGAGCCGCTCGGAGCTGCGGACGGCGTCGCTGACGAAGGTGATGTGCGACCGGCTCGCCGAGCGGGCGCTGTCGCGGTGCCGCGCAGCCACGGGCGCGCTCGGTTTCCTCTCGGTCAACCGGCTCATCGACTACCAGGGGCTGGCGCTGGCGTTCACCTCGGCGGGCTCGGACAACCAGCTGGTGTCCTTCGAGGCGGCGAGGACGCTGCTCGACGACGTCGCACCGGGAGCGCCGGAGAAGGGTCCACTGTGGACTCGTGAGGCGTGGTTGCACGAGCAGCTGCGGTCCAGAGCCTCCGGGGACGGCTTCACCGACGAACTCGACCTCGCCGAGCGGCTGGCCGAGGCCCACGGGACGCGGTTGCTGTTCGAGGCCCTTGCGGAGAACCCGGTCGACGAGGACCTGCACCGGCTGCTGGAGCTGCTGGAGCTGTCCGCGCACGACGGCTGGTACCTCGCCGCCGGGTCTCTCACCGCCGAGCAGGTGCGGGAGCTGCCCGACGAGATCGGGCGCGTGTGCGCCCGGCTGCTGCCCCGCGTCCCTGAACTCGTTGCGGCACTGGATGTCCCGCTGGAGTTGACGCGGTCACCGCTGGGCGGCCCCGACTACGTGGCCGCGTTCGCGCCCGGCTGAGCCGGGGCCTCGGCCAGCACGACGTGGGCGTTGGTGCCGCTGAGCCCGAACGCGCTCACGCCCGCGTAGCGCGGGACGCTCCCACGCGGCCACGGGGTGGCCTCGGTGGGCACGCGCACCGGGGCGCGCTCCCAGGGGATCAGCGGGTTGGGTTCCCGGAAGTGCAGGTTCGCCGGGATCTCCCCGTGCCGCAACGCGAGCGCGGCCTTGATCAGCCCGGCGACCCCGGCCGCGGCGTCGGTGTGGCCGATGTTGGTCTTCACCGAGCCGACGTGCAGCGGGGTGTCGCGGCCGGGGCCGAGCGCGCCCAGCAGCGCCGCCATCTCGATCGGATCCCCCAGCGGGGTACCGGTCCCGTGCGCCTCCACGTAGCCGACCGCGGCCGGATCCACCTGCGCCCAGGCCAGAACGCGTTCGATCAGCCGCTGTTGGGCCTGCGCGCTAGGCACGGTCAGCCCGGCGCTGAACCCGTCGTGCCCGACGCCGGAGCCGCGGATCACCGCGACGACGTCGTCCCGGTCGGCGAGCGCGTCGGCCAGTCGTTTCAGCACGACGACGCCGCAGCCCTCGCCGCGGACGAAACCGTCGGCCCGCGCGTCGAAGGTCTTGCACCGGCCGTCCCCGGCGATCGCGCCGACCTTGTTCAGGAACAGGTAGATCTCCGGGGAGAGGATCAGGCTCACTCCCCCGGCGACGGCGAGGTCGGCCTCACCGGCGCGCAGGCTGTGGCACGCCTGGCTGATCGCCACGAGGGAAGACGAGCAGGCGGTGCCGACCGCGACCGCGGGGCCCTCCAGGCCGAGCTGGTAGGCCACCCGGCCCGGGCCGAAGCTGGGGTCGACGCCGTTCATCAGGTACCAGGGGCCGACCCCGGCGCGGTCCCCCGCTTCGGCCAGCGCGTAGTCCTGGCCGAGGAACCCGAAGTACGCGGCGGTGAGGCTGCCGCGCAGGTCCTGGGGTCGAATGCCCGCGTCCTCCAGCGCGGACCACGTCACCTCCAGCAGGACGCGGTGCTGCGGGTCCATCTGCGCCGCCTCGGGAGGGCGGATCCCGAAGAACTCCGCGTCGAAGGCACCGACGTCGTCGAGGAAGCTGCCCCACCGCGGCGATACGGTGTCCTCGTCGTCGTGTTCGGCGGGATCCCACCGCTCGGGCGGGATCGCGGTGACGGTGTCGGCCTTGTCCCGCAACAACTCCCACAGCTCATCGGGCCCTTCCGCGCCGGGGAAGCGGCAGCCGATGCCGATGATCGCGATCTCGCCGGTCATCGCGGCGCGGCCCCGGCGATCTCGTCGACGAGCCGGGCGATGCTGGCCAGGTCCTTGAAGTCGGCGCCGACGATGCGCTCGGGCGGGATGCGGACGTCCAGCTCCTCCTTGACGAACGCGACGAGCTTGACCATGGTCAGCGAGTTCAGCACCCCCCACTCCAGCAACGGGGTGTCCGCGCGCAGCCCGGAGTCGGGGGCGCGCAGCACCTCCCGCTCCAGGAAGTCCTTCAGCAGCGCGATGATCCGCTCTTGGTCCATCTCTCACTCCGTCGCGAGCAGGTGTTCGGCCCGCGCGGTCAGCGCGCGCCGGTCGATCTTGCCGTTGCCGTTGAGGGGCAGGCGTTCCACGCCGACCACCAGGTCCACGATCATGTGACGGGGCAGGGTGGCCGCGCAGTGCGCCTTGAGTTCCAGCAGGGACGGCGCACCGCCGCCGCGGCCGACGACGAAGGCGAGCAGCTGTGCGGTGATCCCCGTGCCGACGACGACCGCTGCGGCGGCCTCCACGCGGTCGTGCTCGCACAGCACCGCCTCGACCTCGCCCAGCTCGATGCGGAACCCGCGCAGCTTGGTCTGGTTGTCGCGCCGACCGACGAACTCGTAGTCGCCGTCGTCGTTGAGCACGACCACATCCCCTGTGGCGTATGGCCCTTCCTGGTCGGGATGGCCCCAGTAGCCGCGCATCACCGTCGGCCCGGAGACGACCAGCTCACCGGTGTCCTCGCGCACCCGGACGGTCGCTCCCGAGCAGGCTCGGCCGATCGGCACCGGCCGGGTCCGGTCCGCGGGGATCTCGGTGACCTCGTGGAAGGTGCAGACGTTGGTCTCGGTCGGCCCGTAGAGGTTGAGCAGCCGGGCTCGCGGCAGTGCCGCGCGCAGCGTTCGCAGGTGCGGGAGCGGGAAGACCTCTCCGGCGAACAGCACCGCCCGCAGCTCTCGCGGCGGCGTCGCGGCGAGAGCACCGCTGGCGATCATCAGGACCAGGGCGGAGGGCACGGAGTACCAGACCGTCAGCCGCTCCCGGATCAGGAACTCCACCAGCAGCTCCGGCGCGTACGCCGCTCCCCTCGGCACGAGGTGAACCGAGGCCCCCGCCCGGAACGCGACGTAGAGGTCCAGCACCGACAGGTCGAAGTGGAACGGCGCGTGGTTGCCGAAGCGGTCGTCCGGCCTCGCCCGCAGCTCCTCCGCGGCCCAGTCGACGAAGGCCAACGCGTTGCGGTGGCTGATCCGCACGCCTTTCGGTTCCCCGGTGGAGCCGGAGGTGTAGAGCAGGTAGGCCAGATCGTGCTCGCCGACATCGGGATCGGGCAGCGGTTCCGCGGACTCGTGCGCCGAGGCCGCGTCGATGTCGAAGGGCGCGTCGGGCCGGTCGCTGACCACCAGGCGGGCGTCGCAGTCCCGCAGGATGCGTTCGGCGCGCGCGGCGGGACCCGCCGGGTCGATCGGCACGTAGCAGGCACCGAGCCGTAGGACCGCCTGCATCGCGGCGACCACGCGCGGCGACTTCTCCGCCCAGATCCCGACGCGGTCGCCTCGGCCGACCCCTGCGGCGCGCAACGCGCGGGCGAAGCGGTTGGCGAGCAGGTCGAGTTCGCGGTAGGTCAGCGCGGCGTCACCCGCCCGGACCGCGACGGCGTCCGGCGTGCGCCGCGCCGCGCCGATGACGAGGTGGTGCAGCACTACAGACCCATCTCCTTCGCGATCAGCTCGCGCTGGATCTCGGAGGTGCCGGAGAAGATCGTCGAGCCGATGGCGTCGCGCAACAGGGCATCCACCGAGCCGGCCCCGGCGTAACCCGCCGCGCCGAAGATCTGCACCGCGGCGAGCCCGACCTCCACGGCCGCCTCACTGACCGCGAGCTTCGCCATCGCCACGTCCAGATCGCCGACCTCCCCGCGGTCCATGGCCGCGCACGCCCGGTAGAGCAGCGCGCGGGCGGATTCGACCCGGACCTTGAGATCGGCGAGCCGGTGGGACACGGCCTGGTTCGCGCCGATGGGGCGGCCGAACTGGCGCCGCGAGCGCGCGTGCTCGACCGTCCGGTCCAGCAGCCCGTCCATGGCGCCGAGGTATGCGGCGAACAGGCACGTGCGTTCCCAGCGCATCGATGCGCGGAAGACCGCGGCGCCGGAGCCTTCTCGGCCGATGAGGTTGGCGGCGGGCACCGGGCAGTCCTCGAAGCGCACGACGGCGGCCGGGCAGCCGGTCAGCCCGAGCTTCGGCAGTGGCTCGCCGACGGTGACACCCGGGCTGTCCCGCTCGACCAGCAGCGCGCTGATGCCGAGGTAGCCCAGGGCGGGGTCGGTCACGGCGTAGACGACGAACACGTCGGCCACCGTGGCGTTGCTGACAAAGGACTTCTCGCCCGTGAGCAGGTAGTGGTCATCGGTCCGGACCGCGGTGGTGCTGAGCTTGCCGGTGTCGGAACCCGCTTCGCGCTCGGTGATCGCGTTGCCCGCGATCCACTCACCCGAGCACAGCCTGGGCAGCACCCCGGCCCGCAGCTCGTCCGAGCCGAACTCCGCGACGGGCATCGCGCAGGCCAGCAGGTGCGCCATCATGCCGAACACCAGACCGAGGTCCTGGGCGTCGCGGCCGGCCGCCTCCACCGCCTCGGCGGTGTCGACGGCGCCGAGGCCGCCGCCGCCGAACCTGCCGGGCACGCAGAGCCCGGCGAGGCCGCTGTCGGCGGCGGCGCGCCAGGCGGCGCGGAAGTCTTCGGGTTTCACTGCGCTGGTTCCCGTCGTGGTGAGTGCCGTCGCGAAATCGCCATCAGGAAACCACATTGTTGTCACGGACCGGCCGAGAAGGCTAGAAAGAGTTGTGTCCCGCACTCCGACCGCAACGGTTCCCTGGTTGATTTCCGGGCGAAATCCGGAAACCCTTCGCCTTCAGGCGAAACGAGTCGCCGACGTGGCGCAGCGGGCTGGATCGTCCGCCGCCGACATCGGCTTCTCTTTGCTCACAACGAGGACCGCGTTCGACCACCGCGCAGTGCTGATCGCCGACCATGGCGGCGCGGTACCGCCGGGCCTGCCGGAGCTGGCGGCCGGGCGCGCGTTTCCCGGAGTCGTCACGGGAACACCCGGACCCGAAGGTGAATGCGCTTTCGTCTTTCCCGGACAGGGTTCCCAGTGGACCCGAATGGCCCGCGCCCTGTATTGCTCCGAACGGGTGTTCCGGGATTATTTCGATGAATGCGCTAGCGCGTTCGCGCCGTTTGTGGATTGGCCCTGGCAGGCCGTCCTGAGCGGCGAGCCGGGAGCACCCGGCCTGGACAGGGTCGACGTTGTCCAGCCGATGCTGTTCGCCGTGATGGTCTCGCTGGCGGCCCTGTGGCGCCACCACGGCATCGAGCCCGCCGCCGTGGTCGGTCACTCGCAGGGCGAGCTGGCCGCGGCGCACGTGGCGGGCGCCCTCAGCCTGGCGGACGCCGCGCGGGTTGCGGCGCTGCGCGGACGGGCACTGCGGGAGATCAGCGACCTGGGCGGGATGTTGTCGATGGCCCTGCCCGCTTCCGCCGCCGGTGAGCGGATCGCCAGGTTCGGCGACCGGCTCGGTGTCGCCGTGTACAACGGCCCACTGTCCACTGTGGTCTCCGGTGAGCTCGGCGCGCTGAGCGATCTCGAAGCCGAGTGCGCCGCCACGGGGATCCACGCCCGCCGCGTCCTGATCGACTACGCCTCGCATTCCCCTCAGGTGGAACGGGTTCGCGAGCGCGTGCTACGCGAGCTCGCACCGATCCAGCCCCGGTCGTCGTCGGTGCGCTTCTACTCCACCGTCACCGCAGACTGGCTCGATACGTCCTCTTTGGACGCTGAGTACTGGTACCGCAACCTCCGCGAGCCGGTCCGCTTCGAAGCCGCCGTGCGCGGCCTGCTCGCGTCCGGGCACCGCTACCTCGTCGAGTGCAGCCCGCACCCAGTGCTGACCACCGCGATGCAGGAAACCGTTGAGGCCACGGGAACCGACGCCGTCTGCGTGGGCACGCTGCGCCGCGAGGACGGTGGACGCGACCGCTTTCACCGGAGTGCCGCGGAGCTGTACGTGCGTGGGCGGCAGGTGGACTGGTCCCCGGCCTTCGAGGGCTTGGGCGCTCGTCGCGTCAAGCTCCCGACCTACCCGTTCCAACGTCGGCGCCATTGGCACCGCGTCTCCCCGCCGCCAGGGCTCGACTCCACCGGCCACCCGATGATCGGTGCCGTGCTGCCGTTGCCGGACTCCGACGAGTTCGTGTTCACCGGAGAACTGAGCACGCAGGCGCATCCGTGGCTCGCCGACCACGCGGTACTCGGCTCCCCCGTGCTGCCCGGCACGGCGATCGCCGAACTCGCCATCGCCGCGGGCGGCAGGCTCGGCGTGCCGTGGCTGGGCGAACTGACGTTGCGCACTCCGCTCGTCGTCCCGGAGAAGGCGTCTGTGCCGGTACGGCTCCGGGTCGGTCCAGCCGATTCCACCGGGCGGCGGGAGTTCTCCTTCGTCTCCACCGAGGTGCACGCGACCGGAGTGTTCGGCCCCGCTCCTGGTGAGGAACCCGCTGCTCTCGGCGCCTGGCCACCCGGCGCGGAACCCGTTGACCTCTCGGGCCTGTACGAGCGGTTCGCGCGGCTGGGCTGTGAGTACGGACCGACGTTCCGGGGACTGCGGACGATGTGGCAATGCGGCGATGAGGTCTCCGCCGAGGTTCAGCTACCCGACACCGCCCCTTTCCCGGCCCTTCTCGACGCGGCGCTGCACGCGGCGGTGGCCCCAGGCGTGCTCAGCGGCGAAGCCGGTCTCCGGCTGCCGTTCGCGTGGTCCGGGGTCAGCCTTCGCCGCCCCACCGGGTCGATCCTGCGGGTGCGCGTGACACCGCTCGGCGAGGACACCTTCACGCTCGTCGCGACCGATCCGCTCGGTCGCGTCGTCGCCAGGGTCGACGAGTTGGCGTTTCTCCCGCTGGACAGGATTTCGCTGGACACGCATGAGGATCTGCACGCGGTGGTGTGGGAACCCTTTGCGCTGCCCAGTGACCCACCGGAAGCGGTCGTGGTGGACGACCTCGACGACCTCCCCGGTCCAGCACCCTCGGTCGTCGTGCTCCGCCAATCGTCCACAGTGGATGGAGACCTGCCCGGGCGAGCGCGGCGGCTGCTCCACTCCGCGCTGGGAACGGCCCAGTCCTGGTTGCGCGCCGCCGAGGGCCGCCTGGTCTTCCTGACGCGGAACGCGGTGGCGAGCGCCGAGCCGGACCTGGAGCAGGCCGCGTTGTGGGGGCTGATCCGCTCGGCGCGCTCGGAGCACCCCGACCGGTTCGCGTTGGTCGACTGGGACGGGCACCAGGAGTCGTGGCGCGCACTCGCCGCCGCCGTCGCCGCTGACGTCCCGGAACTGGTGCTGCGCGCCGGCGAAGCCCTGGTGCCACGGTTGCGGCAGGTGGAGTCCGCGCCGTTGCGGCTGCCTCCGCGCGAGGAGGGCCCGTGGCGCCTGGAGTCACCGCGCACGGGCGGCTTGGCCGAACTGGCCCCGATCCCCTGTCCTGAGGCCGCCGCTCCTCTGGGCCCCGGCCAGGTGCGGATCGAGGTCCGGGCGGCCGGGCTGAACTTCCGCGACGTGCTCAACGCCTTGGACGTCGACCTCGCGGGCGCGGGTGGCCCGTTGGGGGTCGAGGCCGCGGGCGTGGTGGCCGAGGTCGGGCCCGGAGTCGCCGCCCTCAGCCCCGGCGACCGCGTGATGGGCTTGTGCACGGGCGCCTTCGGCCCCCTCGTGATCACCGATCACCGCCTCGTCGCGCGAATCCCGGACGACTGGTCCTTCACGACGGCCGCGTCGGTGCCGGTGATCTTCCTGACCGCCTACCACGCGCTGGTGGACCTCGCCGGGCTCCGCTCCGGCGAATCGGTGCTGGTCCACGCCGCCGCCGGCGGGGTAGGCATCGCGGCGACCCAGCTCGCCCGGCACCTCGGCGCGCACGTGCTCGGCACGGCGAGCCCGTCGAAGTGGCCCGCGCTGCGCGAGGCGGGCTTCGCGGAGGAGGAGCTGGCCGGCTCCCGCGATCTTGGTTTCGCGCAACGGTTCGGGACCGTGGACGTGGTGCTGAACTCGCTCGCGGGCGAGTTCGTCGACGCCTCGCTGGGGATGCTGCGGCGCGGCGGCCGGTTCATCGAGATCGGCCGGACCGACCTGCGCGCGCCGGAGGGCCTCGACGTCGACTACCGCGCCTTCGACCTCCGCGAGGTGGGTCCGGACCGGATCAAGGAGATGTTCGCGGAGCTGCTGGCGCTGTTCGAGTCCGGGGCGCTGGCCCCGCCGCCGTTGTCGGTGTGGGACCTCCGCCGGGCCAGGGAGGCCTTGGAGCACCTGCGCCAGGCCCGCCACGTCGGCAAGCTCGTGCTGACCGTGCCCCGCGAGTTCGACCCCGAGGGCACGGTGTTGATCACCGGCGGTACCGGCGCGCTCGGCAGGCTCGTCGCGCAGCACCTGGTCACCGAGCACGGTTGCCGGAACGTGGTGCTGGTCAGCCGGCGTGGTCAGCGCCCACCGGACGTCGACGACCGGGTGCACGTGGCCGCCTGCGACGTGACTGATCCGCGGGCGCTGCGCGATCTGCTCGGCTCGCTCCCGGCTCCGCTCACCGCGGTGATCCACAGCGCCGGGGTGCTCGATGACGGCGTGCTCACCGGCCTGACCCCGGAGCGCGTCGACGCGGTGACCCGCCCGAAGATCGACGCCGCATGGCACCTGCACGAGCTCTGCCAGGACGTGTCCGCGTTCGTGCTGTTCTCCTCGGTTTCCGGGGTGCTCGGCGTGCCCGGCCAGGCGAACTACGCGGCGGGCAACGCCTTCCTGGACGCGCTCGCCGAGCACCGGTCCTGCGCGGGTATGCCGGGCGTCTCCCTCGCGTGGGGCTTCTGGGCGACCGGCACGGGAATGGTCGGCGCGCTCGACAGCGCGGACCGGGCCAGGCTCGCGCGGATCGGCGTGCTGCCGTTCCCGCCCGAGCACGGACTGGAGCTGTTCGACCTCGCCCTCGCGCACGGACGTCCCACGCTGGTGCCCGCACGCCTGGGCACTCCTCCTCCGGTCACCACGCCCCAGGTCGAGCTCGCACCACGCGGCGGCGACCAGCTGCTGGAGCTGGTGCGCGAGCAGGCCGCGATCACCCTCGGCCGCCCCGTCGCGGACGACACGCCGTTCCAGGAGCAGGGTTTCGACTCGCTGGCGGCGGTGGAGCTGAGGAACCGGATCAACACCGCGGCCGGAGTCCGGCTGCCGAGCACGGCGGTGTTCGCCCACCCGACGCCGACCGCCTTGGCCCGCCACCTGACCACCCTCCTCGCGCCGCCGACGGAGCCCGGGACAGCTGTCCCCGAACCCGCTCCGGCCGGCTCGATCGCGGAGATGGACGCCGCCGACCTCATCCGGCTGGCACTGGGCGGATCCGAGGGGGCCTGATCCCGGGTCACACCTCGTCGGTGAGTCCGAGGCGCAGGTGTTCGACGTGGTAGAGCGCCTGGTCGAGCAGGGCGGCGACGTGGTGGTCGTGCAGCGCGTAGACCACCGACCGGCCGCGGCGTTCGCCGACGATCAGCCCGAGGTTGCGCAACAGGCGCAGTTGGTGGGAGCAGGCCGACTGCTCCATGCCCACCTCGGCGGCCAGTTCCGTGGCGGGCAGGGCGCCTTCCCGGAGGCGGGCGAGGATCAGCAGCCGGGACGGGGTGGCCAGCGCCTGCAGGGTGGTGGCCACCCGGTCGGCTCCGACGGCCTCCAGCCGGGCTCGCGTGGTGGCGGCGGCGGTGGCGTCGTGTCCCATGGGCGGAATCCTACTTCCCGGAACAGTTGAAGACCTGTTCATGCGTTCCTGTATCGTCGGCACACGTTCCGCCGTCGAGCCGAGGGAGCACCAGCCGTGTCCACGACCTCCGCCCCCGTTGTGCCCGTGGGCAGACCCCCGGCGGTGCCGCGACGACGGCGCCGGGTGTTCGCGCTGCCCGAGGTCCGCTGGGCGGTCGCGGCGACGGTCGCGTTCCTGCTCGGGCTCGCGCTGGACTTGGCGGGAGCGCCCGCGTGGGCGTGGGGCGCGTTGTACGCGACCGCCTACGTCTGCGGTGGCTGGGAACCCGCCTGGGCCGGGTTGCTGGCGTTGCGGGAGCGCACCCTCGACGTGGACCTGCTGATGATCGTCGCGGCGCTCGGGGCCGCCGCGATCGGGCAGCCGATGGACGGGGCGTTGCTGATCGTCATCTTCGCCACCTCCGGGGCGCTGGAGGCCCTGGCGACGGCGCGCACCGAGGACTCCGTCCGGGGTCTGCTCGACCTGACGCCGGAGACCGCGCGGCGGATCGGGGCGAACGGCGCCGAGGAGGTCGTGCCGGTCGCGGAGCTGGCGGTCGGCGAGGTGATCCTGGTGCGGCCGGGCGAGCGGGTCGGCGCCGACGGCCTGGTGCTCGACGGCTCCAGCGACGTCGACGAGGCCAGCATCACCGGGGAACCGCTGCCGGTGGCCAAGCACGCCGGGAACCAGGTCTTCGCCGCAACGGTCAACGGCACCGGCGTGCTGCGGGTCCGGGTGGAGCGTGACGCCTCGGAATCGGTGATCGCGCGCATCGTGGAGATGGTCGAGCGGGCCTCGCGCACCAAGGCCCCCGCGCAGCTGCTCATCGAGAAGATCGAACAGCGCTACTCGGTCGGTGTGGTCGTGGCGACGCTGGCGGTGTTCACGATTCCGTTGCTGTGGGGCGCGGAACTGACCGAGGCGCTGCTGCGGGCGATGACGTTCATGATCGTCGCTTCGCCGTGCGCGGTGGTGCTGGCGACGATGCCGCCGCTGCTGTCGGCGATCGCCAACGCCGGCCGGCACGGGGTGCTGGTGAAGTCCGCCGCGGTGATGCAGCAGCTCGGCGAGGTCGACAGCGTCGTCGTCGACAAGACCGGAACGCTCACCGAAGGCGCTCCCCGGCTGTCCGCGCTCCGCCTGCTGCCCGGCACGGGCTTCACCGAGGAGACCGTGCTGGCGTGGGCAGCGGCGGTGGAGAACAACAGCGAACACCCGCTCGCCGAAGCCGTGGTGGCCGCCGCACGCGCCCGAGGGCTCGACCTTCCCGCAGTCGAGGAGTTCAAAGCCTTGCCCGGCATCGGAGTCACCGGTGTGGTCGGTGGCGCGACGATCACTGTCGCCAGACCCCGGCACGCCGGGCTCGTCACCGAACTGGAAGAACTGGGCGAGACGGCGGTGGTGGTCGAGCGCGACGGGCACCCGATCGCGGTGCTGGGCATCGTCGACCAGGCACGCGGGGACGCCGCCGAGGCCGTGGCCGGACTGACCGCGCTGACCGGGGCGCGCCCGGCCCTGCTCACCGGCGACAACGCCCGCGCCGCGGAACGCCTGGCGGGCGAGGTCGGCATCACCGACGTCCGAGCAGGGCTACTGCCCCAGGACAAGCTCGACATCGTCCAGGAACACGCCGAGCGCGGCAGGAAGGTGCTGGCGATCGGCGACGGTGTCAACGACGCGCCCGCCCTGACCGCCGCGCACGTCGGGGTCGCGATGGGCCGAGTCGGCTCGGACGTGGCGTTGAAGGCCGCCGACGTGGTGGTCGTGCGCGACGAGCTCGCCGCCGTGCCCGCCGTGGTGTCGCTGTCCAGGCGGGCACGGCGAGTGGTCGCGCAGAACCTGGTCCTGGCCGGAGCGTTCATCACCGGCCTCGTGCTGTGGGACCTGATCGGTACGTTGCCGCTGCCGCTGGGCGTGCTCGGGCACGAAGGGTCCACGGTTCTCGTCGGCCTCAACGGGCTGCGTCTGCTGCGCGAGTCGGCTTGGTCGCGCTGACGCGTTCGCCTCAGCTGTGGGCGCTGCCGGAGACTTCGCGGATCGCCTGGACGACGGCGTCCGGCCGGACCCAGGCGAGACGCGGGCCGCAAGTGCGATGCCTCGCCGAAGCGCGTGCAGGATGAGTTCGTGCAGCGGATCGAGGCGCAGGGTGTCGAGTGCACAGTCCGAGACACCCAGGGGCAGAAGATCGCGGCGGCCTGCGGCCAGCTCGCGGCCGAGGGGTGCTTCACCCCGACGATGTCGGCGGTCAACGGCGCGGAACGCCGCCCCTTCTGCCCAGCCTGATCGACACGGCGGTGCCCTGGGGCACCGGCCTTCGCTGACGCCCCGGTTCAGGCCGGCTCAGCAGGCCCGCAGTGCCGTCGCCCCGCGAATGTAGGAATTGCCGAGCTCATAGGTGAGGTCTGTGGTGCCGGTGCCCAGGCACCGGTACACAAAGTTCACCGGGAGACTGATTCGCACATAGGCGGTGCGATAGCTGCAGTTCACAAACCAGGAATTGTTTTCGTTCGCGCCGACGGCCCACGAGTAGTAGCCACAGTGACCAGGCGGCGGCCCCTCAGGCCCAGCGTGCGCGGGGGTGGCGGTCACCAGCGGTGCGGCGACCAGCGCGGCGACGGCGCCGAATTTCGCCAGGCTGCTGCGGATACGGCCTGTTTTCATCAGCCCTCCAGAGATGTCTGGAAAGAATCCTAAAGCGACGCGAGTCCCCCCAGGGGGGATTCATTCACAGCTGAAGCCCCATGGCCAAGCTTCTTCAGGAATCGGTGAAAGTCATCGGCGCGGACGGGAGTTTCGCGACAGCCTGCGGCCCGCTTGCCGCCGAGGGGTAGCTCGCAGGCCTTGATCTGGGCAAACCTCAGACCAAGATGTGCCGGGAACCGGGCTTCTTCGACAGACGGGCGCAGGAAACGAAGAAGTCCAGAGCTTCCAGGGGCCAGTGCCCTCTGAGCTGCGAGAAAGCGGCGCAGCAAGCTCATGCCGGTGCCGTAGGTCACCATGTCCAACGCCGCGAATGACTCATTCAGTGCCCAAGTGCTGCACGCGTGGGAGACCGGCTCGCCGAGTTGTTCCCCGCTGCTACGGCGCCAGCGTCACCCCCTCGGTGATCGTGACCGCCGCCACCAAGGTCACCAGCACCCGTGTGCCGCTGACCGTGAACGTGACTGCTTGCCGTTGACGGTGACTACGCCAACGGTTTCCGGCGGCTTCGAACGCGAGGGTCCGCACCCGCGACCGCCCGTATCGCAGCTCGACGGCGCAGGTCTGCTTGCCGTTCCGGCGCAACGGGCGGTAGAGCCCCCAGCCCTCCGCCACGGTGAACGCGGCGCGGAAGTCCTCGGGGAGCGAATCCCAGGTGGCCCTGCGGCCCGTGGTGCTCGTAGCCGCACGCTGCGAGGGCGGTACCGTAGGTCGTCATCGCCCGCGCAGTCACTGCACTCGATCTCGTTGTAGGGATTGCGTTCCGTCGCGGAGTACCGGTGCGCGGCTGCCGGTGCCGGAGCAGCAGCCGGTCGACTGGTTCTGCTCCGGGGCAGGGGTGGTCGACTCGTCGGACGCGCGGTCGAGACTGCGCCCAGGCGAACCGGCTCAGCCCGGGAGCAGCTCGCCGAGCCGGTCCAGCGAGTACACCTCGGACCCTTCCGGCAGGTCCGGCGCCTCGATCCCGACGAAGACCACCGGCTCCTCCGGCACACGCCCGTCCCACAGCCGCACCTCGGCCCGCCCGCGCCACCGGTCGAGCAGGTAGGACATGGTCAGGTAGCGCCGCTCCACCAGCGCCCGCACCCGGTCGGCCGTGGTGAAAGCGTTGTCCTCCACCCGGTTGAACGCCGGGCGCCCGCGCAGGTACAGGTGCAGCCACACGGCCTGCCAGCCGTCCGCCTGCCTGGCGAACACCATCGGCAGCGCCACCCGGCCCGGCCCCCGCATCTGCGAGCGCGCCCGCACGGTCCGCGCGTCGAACGGCGCGCCCCGCTGGTCCCGATCCCGGGTCTGGTACCCGAACATCGACTCGGCGACCTCGTCGAACGACTCACCCGCGTAGATGTGGACCTGCGGCACCACGTACGGCGTCTCCACCGCGAGGGGCACGTCGATGAACTCGGTCGCCCCCTTCGCCGCGTCGGTGATGTCGCCGGAGTGCACCACGCCGTCGTGGCGGTAGTTCGTCCACGACACCTGGCCCGCCGCGTGGAACTGGTCGTCGAGCAACTGCATCGACAGGTCGTAGTCGGTGCGGCGCCGCGTCTGCCGCCAGTACGTGAAGAAGCGCAGCAGCTCACCGGAGATCGCCGTGCGCGATCCCCTCGGCAGCACCGCGAACCCGCCCTCGGCCGCCTTGCCGGACAAGGGCAACGCGACGTCGAGCACGTCCGGGTCCACCAGCAGCGGCCGCGCGAGTTCCGGCAGCCGGCGCGTGATCTCCGCGTCGAGCCGTGCCGACAGCTCGGCCACCAGCTCCTCCGGCAGCGACGGGCGGTCATCGCGTTCGACCCACGCGCGCCGCGCCCGGCCGGTGAACATCCGCGTCGCGGCGGGAGCCAGCCGGTTGCCGAAGTGCTCCCGCAGCGAGCAGAGCACCCGCCCCGACGCGTCACCGAGCGCACCCGAGACCGTGTCGACCACGGTCTCCCGCTCCGCCGCGGACGCCTGGCGCAGCAGCCGGTCCGCGGATCGCACGAGCAGTCCCGGCGCGGCTGACAGCACCGATGCCGCCGCCCCGATCTGCCCGGAGCGGATCGCCTCCTCGGCCCGGCCCGCGAGGCCACGCACCCGGCGTTCCCGCCGCGCGACCGCGAACACCTCCTGCGCGTGCGGCCACCGGCCGTACTCGTGCGGGTGCAGTCGCTCCCCGAGCCGCTTCCACGGTTCGGCGTAGCGCGCGACGTCACCGAGCTTGTTCCGGTTCGCACCGACGACGTCGTTCAGCGCGGCCAGCAGCAGCCGCCGCTCCCGGCGCCGGAAGGCGCGGAACCGCGTCACCACGGTGAGTGAGACGTCCCCGCCGGAAACCTGGCAGGCCAGGCGCAGCACGTCGGTCGTGGTGTCCACGGCGACGAGGGGCTTGCCGAGCGCGAGCCGGATCCCGTTGAGCACGGCGCGGTTCTCCCGCACCGGGACACGCGCGGGCTGCTCACCCTCGGCGCAGAAGATCGCGAGATCGGTGAGCAGCGCCAGGTCCGCCTCGCCCAGCGGCGTCGAGCGCCCGGCCAGTGCGAGGTAGAGCCGCCTCGCCTCCGCCTCGACCGGATCGCCCAGGTGCAGCACGGTGATCCGGTCCCCGGCCGAGGCGATCAGCTCGTCGTGCGCGGCGAGGAGGTCGGCGTAGCTGTGCTGGTAGGTCCCGTAGCCGGGCAGCGCGAGCAGATCGAGCCGGGCGAGGTCCACTCCCGTGGTCTCGCCGCCACCGGCGAGCACCGCAGCGTGCAGTCGCTCCAGCCAGAACTCGATCGTGTCGGGCACGCCGTCCGGGAAACCGATGAAGTAGGCGTTGTGCCGGACGTGGTCACCGACCAACTCGCGCACGGCGGACACGGCGGCGGACGCGATGTCCATCGCGGGTCCCGGGGCCAGCCCGCCGACGTGCTCCAGCAGGGCCCGCGACGCGGAGAACCCGACCGAGAGCAGCGCCGCGTCCAGCTGACGGGCCACAGCCGTGCCGTCGCCCGCCGCTCCCGTGCCTGCGGGCACGCGCATCGTCTTCTGGATCAACACCTTCTCGAGCACGGGCCCTCCCTCCGCACGGTCACGACTGTCCACAGTGGATATTGCGGGCCGCCGGGGACTCGAACCCCGAACCTGTCGATTAACGGTGAGAGAAGGAAGCGCCCCCATGGCCGCACGTGGCGGAAAGCGGATGCGCTACTTCAGTCGACTGCTCTCCCAGTTGAGCTAGCGGCCCCGATGCCGACGATCCTGGATGACATCCGCCGCGTCGTCAACGGCATTTGCCGCCGAGGAGCGTTGCGCACCAAGGGATCAGGCGCCCTCGGCGGAGAGCCCCGCCTCGTGCGCGACGATCGCGGCCCATCGGAGAATTCCCCCGAGGAGCGCCGGGACGGCGGTGATCCGCCCGGCCAGCGCCACCAAGCGCGGCACCTACATCAGCTCCCTGTGGCTGCGGTCCCGGATGTGAACGCCCACGTGACCAGCGCGCAGAGCGTGAGTGCCGCGCCGAGGATCGTCGGGCCCGTCCAGCCGACGGCGTCGAACAGCGCCGTGGTCGCGGTGGCTCCGAACGCGGAACCGAGCGAGTAGAACACCATGTACCCGCCGACCGCGCTGCTCGTGCGGTCCGCGTACACGGCGGTGAGCACGTGCTGGTTGCTGACGTGCACCACCTGGACCGCGAAGTCGAGCACGATCACACCGACGACCAGCAGCACCAGCGACCACTCGAGCCGGCCGATCGCGAGCCAGGAGCCGAGCAGGAGGACGAGCGCGATCCCGGTGACCCGGCGGGCGTGCCCGGCGTCGCCCCAGCGGCCGGACCGGGCGGCGCCCAGGGCACCGGCCAGCCCGGCGACGCCGAACAACCCGATCTCCGCTTCACCCAGGTGCCACGGTGCTGCGGCCAGGGGCAGCGCCATGCCGCTCCAGAGGGTGCCGAACGCGGCGAAGACGAAGAAGGCCAGCAGTCCGCGGCCGAGGAACACCGGCTGGACGAACAGCCCGCCAAGGGACCGGATCACCCGCCCGTACCGCTCCGCCCGGGTGCGGGCATCCGCCGGGAGCACGACGAGGCCGAGCACGCCGAGGGCAGCGGCCAGAACCGCGAGGACGACGTAGCTGCCGCGCCAGCCCCACAGCTGCGCCAGGCTTCCCGTGACGATGCGGGCGCCGAGGATGCCGATCACCACCCCGGAGGTGACGACGCCGAGGTTGCGCCCGCGCTCCCCGGGCGGGGAGACCGATGCCGTGTAGGCGACCGCGGTCTGCACCACCACCGCGAACAACCCCGCGACCGCGAGCCCGCCGAACGCCACCCAACCGACCGGCGCGGCCGCGGTGACGGCCAGGCCTACCGCCACCAGCCCCAGGTGCGCGGCGATCAGGCGCCCGCGGTCGAGCATGTCGCCCAGCGGCACCAGCAGCACGAGTCCGGCCAGGTAGCCGAGCTGCCCGACGGCCACGAACCAGCCGACCGCGTCGCGGGCGACGCCGAGGTCGTGCCCCATCGGCCCGAGCACCGGCTGCCCGGCGTAGACGGCGGCCACCGCCACCCCGCAGACCACCGCCAGCAGCAGCCTCGTCCCTCGCCCCACCCCGGCCTCCAATCGGTTTCAAAATGCAACTCTTTTGAGGCTAGGGCAGAATGGTTTCAAACAGCAACTCATGGGAGCGGGAATGGCGCGCGAGGACGCGGCGGGGCACGGCCCCGCGTGGACGGACCCGGCCTGCCCGGTCGCGCGGGCGGCCGACGTGGTCGGCGACCGGTGGAGCCTGCTGATCATCCGGGACGCGATGGACGGGGCCCGCTCGTTCACCGACTTCCAGCGGCGCACCGGCATCGCCCGCAACATCCTGGCCGACCGGCTCCGCAAGCTCGCCGCCCACGGCCTGATCAGCCAGGTCGACGCGCCATCGGGAAAACGCCGCGCGTACGCGCTCACCACGGCGGGCAAGGACCTGTTCCCGGTGATCGTCACGCTTCGCCAGTGGGGCGAGCGGCACGCCTACGAGGCGGGCGAGCCGCATTCGGTCCTGGTCGACGAGCACGGCGCGGTCGTTCCGCCGCTCGTGCCCGTCGCCGCGGACGGACGGCCGCTCACCAGCGACACGACCTCCGTGGATCGCCAACCGCAGGACCGCGTCTGACAAAGGACCCAAACATGATCGTCCGGACCGCTGTCCCGGCGGACGCCGATGCCGTCTTCCGCCTGCTGCGAGGGTTCGTCACGAGCTACCAGCCCGACCGGGCGGTCTTCGACGAGGTCACCTTCCCGCGGGTCCTGAAGGCCGCCGCGGAAGGCGCAGCCGAGTTCCTGGTCGCCGAACAGGAGTCAGCGGTGGTCGGCTACGTGCTCGCTGTGCGCATGCCGACGCTGTTCGCCGGCGGGTCGGTCCTGGAACTGCTGGAACTCACGGTCGACGCACGGCTGCGCGGCCGTGGAACCGGCTCCCGGCTGATCCGAGCGGTGCAGGCACGAGCGCACGAGAACAACGACGTGGAGGTGACCGTGCCCACGCGCCGGGCGGCCGAGTTCTACTCCCGCCTGGGATTCCGGGAAACCGCCACCTACCTCAGGTGGGCCCGGCCGGGGTCGGCACAACGATCGCCCGCTTGACCTCCATCGGCTGGACGGGCTCGACCTCGGCCACCGGTGGTGCGACGCGATCCTCGACCAGGTCGCTCAACCGCAGGTTCTGCCGGGCCAGGAACTCGGTGATGGCGCCCCGGATCACGTCGTGCGGGGCACCGTGGTCGGCGAGATTCCCCAAGCGGTGCACCGCCTCCACGACGCTGTTCATCTGGACGAGCGCCACGGGGTCCTTCACCCAGCGCTCGGAATCCACCCCGAGCACGGTCAGGAGAACGTCCCCGGGGAAGGCCGCTCCGCGCAGCAGGGGCTCCCATCGCAGCCGGAACACCACGCGGGGCAACAGGATGTCGAGCCCTTCGCCTCGCTCCAGCAGGACGCGGAGATCTTCGGCGCCCAGGCGGCCGACGGGTGTGCGACGCAGCGGATGCCCCGCGGACGGGGCGTCGTCTTCCAACTGGTCCAACGACATGTCGTCCTCGGCGTCCGCGCAGACGGTCCAGCGCCCGTTCTCGCGCCGGAAGTGCAGCGTGCGGATCTCGTCGTCCTCCTGAGTGAAGCGCGCGAGCGCGACGTCACCGAACACCCGGACGCCCACGACGCGGACGATCGGCTCCTCGACCGGCTCGGCCGGGACGTCGTCGTCGGGGTTCGCCACGGTGTCCAAAAAGGACTGGGCCTCGTCCTCGCACATCAAGGCGGCCAGCTCGCGGGGCACCTGCCGCCGCACGGCGACCAGGAAGGCTCCGAACAGCTCGCGGATCAGCGGATCGTCCTCGCTCGCGCCCATGGGCCACCCTAGCGAATTCCCTGTCCACCAAGGAAGATCAGGCATTCCCCTCGGGGAAATTGTCACCTCGGGGTCCTCCGCCTACCATTCGGCTCCCATCCGACGCGATCACCCGGGGTAGTGCCGTGAACACCGACATGAGCACCAACGTCGTGCTCTTCCAGTCCCATCCCGACCTGCTGCCCACACCGGCCGCCGGGCAGACGCGCGACGAGCACTGCCTCCAGCGGGCGTGGGCGGAGCTGACCAGCCGCCAGCGCTTCCCGGCCACCGAGGTGCGGCGCATCCACAGCGAGTGGGAACTGTCCGCGGCCGACCGGGAGTTCCTCGACCGGACCTTCCCGAACATCCAGGCGGTGACCCACAACTTCGCCCGCCCGCAGCCGCACCGGTGGGAGGAGGCGATGGCGGAGGCCAGGGCGTCCCTGCTGCGCGAGGTCGAGGACCGCGCCTTCGACGAGATCACCAAGGGGATCGAGGGCGTCCTGCTGCCGATCCTGCGCAGCGGCGGCGCCTACAACGCGGCGGTCCCGGTCGCCGAGCTGATCGCGGAGCAGCTCTACATCTCCCTCGCCAGGGTCACCCCGGTCCCGGGCGACCGGTTCGAGCTCGCCGAGGTCCGCGACGACGAGATCGCCGACCCCGACGAGTTCCGCACGCTGCTGACCCGGGCGCAGGCCAACCTCCGCGACGGGATCAGGGTCGGCTACTCCGCTCCCCCGGGCGTCCCCGGCGGCATGGTCGAGGTCCGACGCCCCGGCGGATTCGCCGCCTCGATGATCGCGACGCCGGGCTTCGTCGGCCGGATGATCGACATGATCGGTTCCGACCGGCTGGTCGCGGCCATGCCGCACTCCGGCGAGCTCTACCTCGCCCCCGCGGACACGGCACTGGCCGACGAGCTCCGGGAGCTGGTCGAGGGGTCCGGCGAAGGCCGCTACCCGCTCGCCCCGACGCTCATGCTGTTCGAGCCCACCAGCATGAGCGTGCTGTTCCAGAAGGCCGCCTGAAGCCGGTCACCCGCCGGTGCGGGGCACCACTGCCAGCACCGCCGCGACCAGCACGAACGGCACCCCGGCCAGCGCACCCATCAGGAGCGTTCCCAACCCGGTGAACCAGTACATCCGGAAGACGAGGAACACCACCAGCACGCCGATCCCCCCGACCAGCAGGGCCCACGGCAGCCGCTGGTCCGGATCGGCCGTCATCGGCGATGCCTGCGCGGTCGCCCTGGCCACCACGGTCAGCATGGCCAGCCCGCCCGCGAGCATCCCCGCCAGCACCAGCACGACCAACGCCAGTCCCCCGGTGAAGACCGCGATCACCATCAGGTGCACCCCGATCAGCGTGCCCAGTGAACCGACGAGCCAGACACCGCCCAGCTGCTTGGCGATCGGCAGGAACCTTCTGGTGCTCGTAGTCATGCACCGACCCTGTCATCGCCGGGCCCGGCGATCATCCGCGCAACTACTCACCGCGAAGCCGCGCCAGCGCGGCGACGACGGCGTCGTAGGTCTGGTCCGGTCCGCATTCGTCGGTCCGCACCACCACGCACTCCGGCCGGGTCCGGACGTAGGCGGTCAGGTGGTCGTGAACCCGCTCCAGCAAGGCGGGTCCGCCGCCCCGCGCGATGATGTCCGCGAGGTGGCGGTGCCGATCCTCCGCGCTGTCCGCCGTGCGAGCCGTGAAGCGGTCGATCGTCTGGCGTTTTCCGGCCATGAGCACGATCTCGTGGTACTCCGCACCGGCGCGCCCGGCGGCGGCCTGGAACCCCTCGATCTCCTCGACCGTGGTCGTCAGCTGCGGCATCACGACGTCGTGCCCGGCGCGCAGGTGCGTCTCCGCCATGCCGATCGCCAGCCGCCGTCCGGCCTTCAGCGCCTCCCAGAAGTCGTCCTGCCACCCGCCGATCAGGCTGACGACCTGATCTGTGTCCAGGTTGAGCACGCCCGGATGCCGGTCGGCGTAGGTCTGAGCGCACGTCGACTTCCCGACACCGGAGGGACCGTTCAGGTGGATCAGACGCGCCATGCGCTAGACCTCCAGCGCCCAGCGCACGTACCGCACCTTCCGCGTGAAGCCGGCCTTCTCGAAGATCCCGGTCCCTCCGGAGGGGTTCGCCGAGTCCACGCTCAGGCTCGCGCTGTCGTAGCCCTGGTCGGCGGCAGTCCGCAGCGCGTGCGAGATCAGCGCGCTCGCGACGCCGCGCCCGCGGTACTCCCGGAGCGTGCCGATCACCATGAAGTGCGCGTCGCGGACGCCGGTGGCCGCCGCGTCGGCCTCCCAGTGCATGGTCACCAGGATGCCCGCCGGAGCACCGGTGGCCACGTCCCGGAGCAGGAAGCTGGTCTCGGGCCGGAACGTCTGGTTGGTGATCTTGTTCTTCCAGCCGTCCGCCGGCATCGGCGCCGCGCTCCAGTAGTCCTTGAACGACTCGTTCCGGACCAGCCGGAAGTCCTCGTCGGTGCCCTCCGACCACGGCTCGATCCGCAGACCGTCCGGGATCGGCGCGGTACCGAGCGCCGCTCCGAGCGGGTGCTCCATCCGCTGGAAGTAGCGGACCGGCGAGAAGCCTTGGGAGCGCAGGAGTTCGGCGACGCCCGCGATGTGCTCGCACTTGTGGACGTCGACGGCGAGTTCCAGCGCCGGGTGGTGCAGCGCGTGCAGCGCCTTCGCCCCGGCGACCCCGGCCCGCACGAGCGCGGTGCCGATGCCCCGGCGGCGGTGGTCGGGATGCACCCCGCCGTCGAGGAAGACGCGGTGGACCTCCTCCGCGGCCGGCTTGTAGCGGAGCTTCATGTAGCCGACCATCTCGTCGCCCTCGAAGGCGGCGAGGCTGCCGCGCTCCAGGTCGGCGTAGGGGTCGACCAGCTCCTGGAGGGTGTCCTCCTCGCGGTAGTTCTCGCCGATCCGGTCAACGGTCTCGATGGCGTTGAGGAGGTCGGCGGAGACCTTGGCGTCCTCGACGGTGAGGGGCCGCCACGTGAGCGCTGCGTCCATGCGGGCGACGGTAGTTCCCGGCCGCCCGGCTGTCGCGCGGTTTCACGGTCCCGCCGTCTACTGTAGAGTGAACGAAAGTTCATCCAAAAAACCTGGAGGCGGCGTGCCGAGAACGGCCGCACAGAACGAGGCGCTGCGCAGCGCGAGCCGAGAGACCGTGTTCGCGCACGCGGTGCGGATCTTCGCCCGGCGCGGCTACGCGGCCACGAGCATGCGCGACGTCGCGAACGAGGCCGGGGTCAGCGTCGGGCTCATCTACCGGCACTACGCCACGAAGGACGACCTGTTCACCGACGTGCTCAGCCGCGCGGCCACCGGACTGGAGGAGACCGCGCGCGAACTCGGCGAGAGCGAGGACGGCTACGCGGCCCTCGCCCGGTTCCTGGAGCGCTACCTGGGCGGGGTCGCCGACGTGGACGGCGCCGCCGAGTTCTCCGTGGTGGCCAACCAGGCGTTCCTCAGCGACGAACCCGTCGGTGCGCGTGAACGTCTGCTGGCCAGTCACAACGCTTTCCGACAGGCGCTGGAGACGGCGGTCTCGCGGGCGCGGCGGGACGGGCGCTTCCCGATCGGCGACACCGCGTCCGTGGTCGCGGTGCTCCTGTGCTTGCTGTCCGGGGCCGTGACGATGCGCATGGCGTCGGGTCCCGCGGCCGTGCCCTCGGCCGAGATGGTGCTGCGACTGCTGGACGGAGGCGACCGATGATCACGGTGGTGCGAGCCGACGAACTCGGCGAGGGCGCCCGGGGACGCGTCGCCGACGTGTTCGCGCGCGGCTTCGCCGAGGACTTCTCCTACTTCTCCAAGGACCCCGGCGTGCTGGCCGACGCGTTCGCCCACATGCTGCTGCTCGACCGGTTCCACGTGGTCTGCGTCGACGGCGAGCCCGCGGCGATCGCCACGCTCACAACCGGGACCGAGCAGTGCTTCGCGCCGAAGTGGGGCCCGATGCGCGAGCACCTGGGGCTGCTGCGCGGAACCATCTGCTACTTCGTGGTGCGCAAGCAGTTCATGGCCGTCTCCGACGGCGTGACCGAAGGCGTCGGCGAGATCGGCTTCGTCACCACAGCTCCCGGCTACCAGCGACGCGGCCTGGGGACCGTGCTGTTGCGACACCTCATCGCGACGCCGGGCTTCCGCGCCTTCGTGCTGGAGGAGATCAAGGACACCAACGAGGCCGCGCTCGGGCTCTACCGCAAGCTCGGCTTCACCGAGTACCGGCGGCGGCCGCAGAAGCACGCCGCGCGGGCGGGTTTCGACGCGTACGTGTCCATGCGCCTCGACGTCGCGGACCGCCAAGATCGCTGACGTAGGGTGCTGCCATGACGGCAGAGCCCCGGGACAGCCGCCTCGCCCAGCTGATCATCACGATCTTCGGCCTGTACGCGCGCGCAGAGGGCAACTGGCTCTCCGTCGCCGCCGTGGTGGCGCTGATGGCGGACCTGGGGATCGAGGGCCAGGCCGCGCGCTCCTCGATCTCCCGGCTGAAGCGCCGCGGTGTGCTCGACAGCGAACGCCGGTCCTCGGTCGCGGGGTACGCGCTGTCCCCGCCGACACTGGAGATCCTGGCCGAGGGCGACGTCCGGATCTTCGAGCGCGCCCGGGCGACGGAGGAGGACGGGTGGGCGCTGGTCGTGTTCTCGGTGCCCGAGTCCGAGCGCGAGAAGCGGCACGCGCTGCGGTCCGGCCTCACCCGGCTGGGGTTCGGCACCGCCGCGCCCGGCGTGTGGATCGCCCCGGCGAACCTGGCGCGAGCGGCACGGGACACCTTGCGGCGCCAGGAGTTGACGGAGTACGTGGACGTCTTCACCAGCCGGCACTTCGCCTTCGGTGACGTCCGCGCGAAGGTGCGCCGGTGGTGGGATCTGGACGAGCTGAGCCGCCTGTACTCCGAGTTCCTGCACCGCTACGCGCCCGTCCGGCGCCGGGTGTCCGACGGTGGCACGGCGCCGCAGGAGGCGTTCCAGCTCTACGTCCCGATGCTCACCCACTGGCGGCAGCTGCCCTACCGCGATCCGGGGCTCCCCCTGTCGGTGCTGCCCGAGGGCTGGAACGGCGTCACCGCGGGCGAGCTGTTCGCCGACCTGAACGCGATCTTGGCTCCGCTGGCGGAAAAGCACGCGCTGAAGGTGGTCGACGGAAAGCGCGCGCAGTAGCTCTCAGGAGCCCGGAACCCGGAGCCGGTGGTCGGGGATCACCGCGACACCCAGGATCTCGATCATGGCATCGGGCTGCCACAGCGCGGTGCACCCGATCCCGGCCATCGCCGGGTAGACCGGCCCGGCGAGCTCGCGCCAGACCCGGCCGATCTCCTTGCCGTGCGCCTGGTAGTCGGGGATGTCGGTGAGGTAGATGGTCACGCTCACCAGGTCCTGCGGTTCACCGCCCACCTCCCGCAGCGTGGTCAGCACGTTGCCGAACGCCTGGCGGAACTGCTCGACGATGCCGCCCGGCACGATCCGCATCTCCTCGTCGAGCGCGGTCTGCCCGCCGAGGTGCAGCGTGTTGCCCACCAGCGTCCCGTGCGAGTAGCCGCGAGGGGCCGCAAGCGCGCTCGGGTTCACGGCGATCGGGGTCATCCGGCCTCCAGCCAGGTCGGACGGGCCGTCCGCGGCACCGTCGTCGTTGTCGACCTCGGTCGTTATTGACTTTATCTGACGGCCGTGAACAATGCGATATAGCTGCCGACCGGAACGGAGCGACCTCGTGGAGCCCGACCCCAGCACGTCACCCCCGACCTCCGCGATCTTCACCGCGGCGGTCACGCTGACGCCCGCGGAGCCCGAGCACTTCGACCTCGCCTTCACCGCCACGACGCAGCCCTGCCCCTGGCCCAAGGCGTACGGGGGTGACCTGGTCGCCGCGGCCGCGGCGGCGGCGATGCGGTCGGTGGACGACGGCAAGACCATGCACTCGATGCACAGCTACTTCCTCCGGCCCGCCGACATCGGAGCGCCGGTGCGCTACGAGGTCGAGCTGCTGCGGAACGGGCGCGGCTACAGCACCAGGCAGGTGCGCGGCTACCAGAACGGGAAGCCGGTCTACGTCTGCCTGGCCAACTTCGCGGCCGGCGAGCCGGGCGGGACCTTCCGGTCCGAGCTCACCGAAGCGGTTGCCGATCCCGAGGACCTGCCCAGTTCGGCCGCCTACCTCGCCGACCGCAGCGGCGGCACCATGACCGAGAAGTCCAAGGCCTACTGGTCGGGCGGCCGCGGCTTCGACATGCGGCACGTGCCCGGGCCGGTCTACCTCACCGTCGAGGGCGAGCGGGCTCCGCACCAGGCGGTGTGGGTGAAGCCCTTCGACGCGCTCCGCCCCGTCGACGGGCTCAGCGACGCGCAGCGCGACCTCGCCGCGCTGACCTACGTCTGCGACTACACGATCCTCGAACCCGTGCTCCGGGTGCTCGGCCTGGCCTGGGCCGAGCCCGGCCTGGTCACCGCGAGTCTCGACCACGCCATGTGGTTCCACCGTCCGGAGCCGGTCGGCGACTGGCTCCTCTACGTCCAGAACGCGGTCGCCGCCGACGCCGGCCGTGGCGTGAGCACCGGGCGCTTCTTCACCCGCGATCACCGCCACCTGGGCACGGTCGTCCAGGAGGGAATGATCCGCGTGTCCTGACCCGGCTCCCGGAAGGACTCCTCCATTGCCTCTCTCGCCCTCAGCGCACGTGGACACCTTCACCCGAGACCACCTGCCGCACGAGTCCCTGTGGCCGGTCGTCGAGTTCACCACTCCCGAACTGCGCTACCCGGACCGGCTCAACGCGGCGACCGAACTGATCGACACCGCGATCGCGGGATTCGGTGCGGACCGGCCCGCGCTGCGGACACCGGGCGGAGAGTCCTGGTCCTACGGCGAGCTGCGCACGCGGGCGAACCAGGTCGCGCAGGTGCTGACCGAGGATCTCGGCCTCGTACCAGGGCAACGCGTCATGCTCCACTCACCCAACACTCCGTGGACCGTGGCCGCGTGGCTCGGATTGCTCAAGGCGGGAGGCGTCGCCGTCACGACGATGGCCGCACTGCGCGCCCGCGAACTCACCCCGATCGTCGAGCGGACGCTGCCGTCGATCGCGCTGGCCGACTCCCGGTGCGCCCAGGACGTGCACGTCGTGCGGGACGCCGCGATGCCGTCACTCGCGGTCGTGGAGTCCGACGACCTGATTGCCCGTGCCAGCGGGAAATCGGGCGAGTTCACGGATGTGCGGACCGCCGCGGACGACGTGGCGCTGCTCGGCCCGACCTCCGGCAGCACCGGCGTTCCGAAGATCACGATGCACTTCCACCGCGACATCCTCTCCATAGACAACACATTTGGCCGTCACGTGCTGAGGCTGACGCCGGACGATGTGGTCGCCTGCTCCGCGCCGTTCGCCTTCACCTTCGGTCTCGGCATGCTCGTCGTCTTCCCGCTGCGCGCGGGTGCTTGTGCCCTGCTGACCGAGAAGGTCACCCCGGCGCAGCTCGCGGACATCGTTCACCAGGAGGGCGTCACCGCCCTCGCGACCGCTCCCACCGCGTACAAGGCGATCCTGCGCGAAGGGCGGGACAAGAAGCTCGCGGGTCTGCGCCTCGCGGTGTCGGCGGGCGAACACATCCCGCGGCGCACCTGGGAGCAGTTCCGGGACCGGCTCGGCATCAGGATCATCAACGGGATCGGTGCCACGGAACTGCTGCACATCTTCATCTCCGCGGCAGGCGACGAGATCCGCCCCGGTGCCACTGGGAAACCTGTCCCGGGCTACCGGGCGGCCGTGCTCGGGCCGGACGGCGGCGAGGTCGGAGCGGGCGAGGCGGGACAGCTCGGCGTCATCGGTCCCGTCGGCTGCCGCTACCTGGACGACGAGCGCCAGAAGAACTACGTCGTCGACGGGTGGAACGTCACCGGCGACGTGTTCACCAGGGACGAGGACGGCTACTTCTTCTTCCAGGCGCGCACCGACGGCATGATCGTCTCCTCCGGTTACAACATCGGCGGCCCCGAGGTGGAGGCGGCCGTGGAGACGCATCCCGACGTGGTCGAGGTCGCGGTCGTCGGCAAGCCGGACCCGGAGCGCGGTTCGGTGGTGTGTGCCTTCGTCGTGCTCCGCGCGGGAGTCGTCGGCGATGGCGTGAAGGCCAAGGAGATCCAGGACCACGTCAAGCAGATCCTGGCTCCCTACAAGTACCCGCGCGTGGTGCGGTTCCGCGAGCGCTTACCCCGCAACGCCAGCGGCAAGGTGCAGCACTTCGCGCTGCGCAAGATCATCACAGACGAGCGGGGGGAAGGTCGTTGAAGATCGCGATCGTCGGCGGGGGCCCCGGCGGGCTCTACTTCGCCGCGCTGACGAAACACCTCGACCCGGCGCACGAGATCACCGTCTGGGAACGCAACGCGCCCGACGACACCTTCGGCTTCGGCGTGGTGTTCTCCGACGAAACCCTCGGTGGGATCGAGAACGCGGACACCGTCTTCGCCGAGGCGATGGCCAGCCGGTTCGCGCGCTGGACGGACATCGACATCCACTTCCGCGGGCAGACGCACACGGTGGGCGGCCAGGGTTTCGCCGCGATGAGCCGCAAGGAGTTGCTCCACCTGCTCCAGCGACGCTGCCGGGACCTCGGCGTCAGCACGCACTTCTCGGCCCCCGGCCCGGATGTCGACGACCTCCGCCGCTCGCACGACCTCGTGGTCGGCGCGGACGGGCTGAACTCCGCGATCCGCACCGCCCACGCGGAGGTCTTCCGGCCGACGCTGGATCGCAGGCACAGCAAGTACATGTGGCTCGGCACGGACCTGGTGTTCGAGGCCTTCCAGTTCTTCATCAAGCAGACGCCGTGGGGAACCATGCAGGCCCACGCCTATCCGTACTCCGACACCGGGTCCACGTTCATCGTCGAGATGCACGAGGACGTCTGGCGCCGGGCGGGCTTCGAGGACACCACGCTCCCGCCCGGCGGCTCCGACGAGCGCGCGATCGACCGGCTCCAGGAGCTGTTCGCCGAGGACCTGGCGGGACATCGCCTGCGCGCCAACAACTCCAAGTGGCTCAACTTCACCACCGTGCGCAACGAGCGGTGGCGGCACGAGAACCTCGTCCTCGTCGGCGACGCCGCGCACACCGCGCACTTCTCGATCGGCTCCGGGACCAAGCTGGCGATGGAGGACTCGCTCGCCCTCGCGGCCTGCCTGCACGAGCACCCGGACATCGAGTCGGCGTTGAGCGCCTACGAGGCCGAGCGGCGCCCGGTCGTCGAATCCACTCAGCGCGCGGCCCAGGCTTCCTTGGAGTGGTTCGAGAACATCGGCATGTACGTCCACCAGGAGCCGACGCAGTTCTGCTTCAACCTGCTCACGCGGTCGCGCCGGATCACCTACACGAACCTGCGCACCCGCGACGCCGAGTTCGCCGACCGCGTCGACTCCGCGTTCGCCGCGGCCCAGGGCTTCGACGAGGTCGTCCCGGCGATGTTCCAGCCGTTCCGGCTCGGCGGGATGGAGCTGAAGAACCGGGTCGTGGTGTCCGCGATGGACATGTACTCCGCCGAGGAGGGCGTGCCCGGCGACTTCCACCTGGTCCACCTGGGCTCCAAGGCGATGGGTGGCGCCGGGCTGGTGATGACGGAGATGGTCTGCGTCTCCCCCGAGGGCCGCATCACCCCCGGCTGCACGGGATTGTGGACCGACGAGCAGCGCGACTCGTGGGCGCGGATCGTGTCCTTCGTCCACGAGCGCAGCTCCGCGCGGATCGGGCTGCAGCTCGGGCATTCCGGCCGGAAGGGCTCCACCCGGCTCATGTGGCAGGGCATGGACGATCCCCTGCCCGAGGGGAACTGGGAGATCATCGGCCCGTCTCCCCTGCCCTACGGAGCCGGTTCGGCGGTCCCGCGCGAGGCCACGCGCGCCGACATGGACCGGATCGTCGCCGACTTCGTCGAGGCAGCTCGTCGTGGCGCCGACGCCGGGTTCGATCTGCTCGAACTGCATTGCGCGCACGGCTACCTGCTGTCGTCCTTCCTCTCGCCGATCGCGAACCGGCGCACCGACGCCTACGGCGGGTCGTTGGAGAACCGGCTCCGGTTTCCCCTTGAGGTCTTCGACGCGGTGCGCGCCGCGTGGCCCGCGGAGCGGCCGATGATCGTGCGCATCTCGGCGACCGACTGGGCTCCGGACGGCAACACCGAGCACGATGCCGTGGAGATCGCGCGGGCCTTCGTCGCCCACGGAGCGGATGCCATCGACGTGTCCTCGGGACAGGTCACCAAGGACGAGCGCCCGGCGTACGGACGCTCGTACCAGACACCGTTCGCCGACCGGATTCGGCACGAGGTCGCGGCGGCGGCCGGTGCCGCGGTGATCGCGGTCGGCGCCATCGCCTCCCACGACGACGTGAACTCGATCCTGCTGGCGGGCAGGGCCGATCTGTGCGCCCTCGGCCGCACCCACCTCTACGATCCACAGTGGACACTGCACGCGGCCGCCGAGCAGGAGTACCGGGGTCCCGCCGCGGACTGGCCGGCGCAGTTCCAGGCCGGCAGCCGGAAGCCGCCCACCGCGCGGACCGACGCGGTGCGCCCCCGCCTGTCACTGCTGCAGGACGGCGGGGGCGAGCCTCAGGTCCACGTGCGCTGGAAACCCGTCACGCCCTCCGGTACCCGGCCAGCGTGGAGTCATCGACCTCGGGGAGGTTGACGACGATGTTGTCCGGGGTGCGACAGGTCAGCCACACCAGTTCTTCCGTGGTGCTCATGTTCGCTTCGACGTGCGGCATGTACGGCGGGACGAACACGAAGTCGCCCTCGGACATGTCGACGTACTGCTCGTAGTTCTCGCCGAAGTAGATGCGCGCCGTTCCGGTGAGCACGTAGCCACCGGTCTCCGCTTCGCCGTGGTGGTGCGGCAGGGACCGGTAGCCGGGTTCGTTGCTCACCTTGCCGAACCAGATCCTCGTCGCGGGCGTGTGCTGCGGGGACACCCCGGAAACCCGGACGGCGCCCCCGGACTGGCCGGTGTCGGTGTGCTCCTGCCCGCGGCGGGTGACCACGGGGACAGCGGTGAGGTCGAGCTGGTCGGCGGTCATGGCGTGCTGCCTTCCTCCGAGGGGACACCTATAGCGCGTTTTCGACTGTCGTCATCGAAACATGATGCCCAGTGGCGGACAAGGCCCGCGTCCCCCGGGTCCGGCACGGTCAGACGGCCTCCAGGACGAAGAACAGGAAGCACAGGAAGGCAGACCTGCCCGCCAGCTCCTCGGCGAACAGCTCGTGAGCGCCCGGCGCGACGGGCGGTTCGCTGATCACGGCCGTCCGGAAGCCCGCCGCGGTGAAGGCGTCGGTCATCGCGTGCAGTGGCCGGTGCCAGTACGTGAGGGCAGCCTTCCGGCCGTTGAAGGTGTGCTCCTCGGTCCACTGGAAGGTCGAGAAGTAGGGGGACTCGGGATTGATCATCTTGTACAGGATCGGGTGGTTCACCGCCAGGATCAGCCGGCCACCGGGCTTGAGCACCCGCCGCAGCTCGGCCAGCGGCGCGCTCCAGTCCTCCAGGTAGTGCAGCACCAGGGACACGATGACGTCGTCGAAGGCGCTGTCGGGGTACGGCAGCGGACGGCTGATGTCGGCGACCTGCAACGCCGCGTCCTCGCCGAGCCGCCGCCGGGCCAGCTCCACCATCGTCGCGCTGGAGTCGAAGCCGGTCACGATGGCGCCGCGCTCGCGCAGCGACTCGAACAGCGGACCCGAGCCGCACCCGGCGTCGAGGACGTGCCGCCCGGCCACGTCCCCGGCCAGGTCCACGATCGCCGGCCGCGTGTAGTACGCGTTGATCAGGCTGTTCTCGGTCTCGGCCGCGTAGTCCTCGCCGAAGGTGTCGTAGTCGTTGATCACTGACATGCCGTCCACTCTGGCACAACCGGCCCGACCACTATTCAGTGCTACTGTGTAGTGCTAGTCAGTGAGACTAGGTAGCCGGGAGGGGCGCAGCGTGGTGCGAGGACACGTCGAGCAGGGTTGGGGAAAGGTCGCGGACGCGTTCCGCGCGAACTTCACGGGCAGTCCCGGCGAGATCGGCGCGGCGTGCAGCGTCTACGTGGGCGGGCGCCCCGTGATCGACCTGTGGGGCGGCCTCGCCGATCACGTGGCGAAGCGGCCGTGGCGCGACAACACCATCGTTCAGGTCGCGTCCACGACGAAGGGCGCCACCGCGATCTGCGCCCATCTGCTCGCACAGCGCGGTGAACTCGATCTGGACGCCCCGGTTGTCCAGTACTGGCCGGAGTTCGGAGCCGCGGGCAAGGACGAGATCCCCGTGCGCTGGCTGCTGTCGCACCAGGCCGGTCTGCCCATCGTCGACGGACCGCTCACCTTCGAGCAGGCGTGCGCCTGGGACCCCGTCATCCGCGCACTCGAAGCGCAGAAACCGTTGTGGCAGCCGGGAACCGCGCACGTCTACCACGCCATGACGTACGGGTTCCTGGTCGGCGAGGTCGTGCGCCGGATCTCCGGCAGGTCCCTCGGCAGGTTCTTCGCCGACGAGGTGGCCGCCCCGCTCGGGCTGCGCGCCTGGATCGGACTGCCCGAGGACGAAGAGCCCCAGGTCGCCGAGTTCGAGGACGCCGCTCCGTTCACCTTGGAGGAGCTGATCGCCGGGCTGGCCTCGGCAACCGGACTGGATACCGGCACAGTCACCGCGTGGGTCCGATCCATGTGGAGCCCCGACGCGGTCCAGATGCACGCCGGTTCGCTCGGAGGCGCCACCGACCCCGCCTCCGGCTACTTCCGCACCCGCGCCTGGCGCGCGGCGGAGTTCCCGGCCGCGAACATGGTCGCGGACGCGCGGTCGTTGGCCCGCATGTACGCCGCCACCGTCAGCGAGGTGGACGGAGTCCGCCTGCTCGCCCCGGCCACCGTCGAGGCGATGACCGCCGTGCAGACCGACAAGACTCCGATGTACGGACTGCCACCGGGCTTGGACATCCCCGCTGAGCGCTCCTTCCACATGTCCCTCGGATTCATGCGGGCCTGCCCGCTCCTGCCGTTGGCAGGGCCGGGATCCTTCGGCCACCCGGGCTCCGGCGGGTCCATCGCGTTCGGAGACCCCGACGCCGAGGTCGGTTTCGGCTACGTCACCAACCTCTGGAACTACCGCCCCGACGACCCGAGGGCGGCGAACCTGGCCGACGCCGTGCGTTCCTGCCTCGACGCGGCCTGAAGTGTTCGATCCGTCCATGCCCTGGAAGGGCGCGGGTTCCGCGATGGGTTCGAGTTCCGTCTCGTAGGGAGAATCAGAATCCAACAACTCGGCCAAACGCCCCAGAAGCTCCTCGGCCCTCGTCAACTCCCCCACCGAAAGCCCCACGGCCACCTCCGCGAACCGCTGACTGAAGGGCCCGAAGTCCAGGCGGACCGGATCTCGCGTTCGGCGCCGGACCGCACTTCCGCATCGGGGCGCAGCTCGCCCAGCTCGAACTGCGGGCCACGCTTTCGTTGCGGCGCAACGACTTCCGGCACGCGCCTCGCGGTCCCGTACGCGGAGCTGGAGCAGGTCAGCCTCGGCGGCATCCAGGGAAGCCGGTTGACCTCGCTGCCCGTCGACTTCGGCTAGAAGTCGTCGCCGTCGAGCAGGGCGAGGTCCGGTGGCACGAGCGTCGTCGACAGCATCAACTCGCGCAGCAGGTTGTCGTTGAGCGAGTTGCCCACCGGCTCGCCGACCTCCTCGCGGGTGAGCCCGGGCACGCCGCCCCGGGACAGCCGCGTGCGGACGGCGACGACGAGGTGTTCGACGCGCTTGGCGGTCCAGCCGTCGTCCGGCGCCAGCTCGGCGAGCTGGTCGGCGGCCTGCCGCCAGGCCAGCGGCTGCGGCCGCGCCTCGTGCAGCAGGTAGCGCTGGCCCAGCACGACCAGGGCCAGCCGCTCCGCCGAGCTGAGCCGCCAGGTCTTCGGCGGCTGGGTCACGTCGCGGTGCCGGGACACCGGTCGCTGCCCGTCCGGCCCGACGACGTAGATCTCCAGCAGGTGCTCGCGACCGCTGGAGCCGCGGACGAACAGCGGGGTGTAGCCGTCGCCGAGCGGGATGGGCTCCTCGCCCCGGAACAGCATCCGCGAGCCGGGCAGCCGGATCGGCAGCTTGCCCGTGGTGGCGACCTCCCACCGCCGTTCCCGGTACACCAGCTCCCCGTGCACGCGGCTGACCTTGGTGTCGTCCCCGCCGACGCAGACGTGCACCTCCTCGCGGTTGCGGCCGAACAGGATCGTCCGCCCGTCCTTCGGCCGCACCGAGACGCCGCCCAGGGTGGCCAGCGCGTAGAGCGTGCCGGGCGGCGCGGCCGAGGACACCCCGAAGGCGAGGCTGTCGTGCGAGGAGGACAGCCTCCGGACCTCGAGGTCCTTGTCCTGCTCGTCGTACATCACTTCCTCCGTCGTCATCTTCTCGCCGCGAGCACGGGAACGAGCGCCTTGGTCAGGTCGGTGGCGACGGCGCAGTGCCGCTCGGCGGTCTCGCCCCCGCCGGTGACGGCGATCATCACGGTCTCCGCCTTCGTCTTCCCGGTGGGAAGCGAGTAGGTGTGGTCGACGATCCGCACGTCGCAGCCCGCGTCGTCCCCAGCACCGCCCGGCTCGGTGTAGGTGGCGAAGCCGCCGACGGAGGCGAACCGGCCGTCGCGCTGTTCGTTGAACGAGTTGTTGCCCCGGTCGAAGTACAGCGTCACGATCGTGTTCCTGGTCGCGCTCCGCCAGGTGCACGACCAGTTCCCGAAACCGGGCCGGTGGGTGGCCGGGTCCACGCCGGGCACCTTCGCCAGCGCCTCCTCCGGCACCAGCCGGCACGCGTCCGTGCGAGCCAGCGACCGCGCGGGGAAGGGCGCGTTCCGGCGCGGCAGCTCGGCCTGTCCGGCGAGGGTCGCCACGTGGTCGGCGGAGGTGTCGGCCATGAGGCAGAGATCCGATGGCACCGGGCCGTCGTCGTGGTCGGCGGTCACCAGAACCCCGACGTCGTCCGGCAGCACCACCAGGCGCTCGCACAGGTCGCTCCTGTCGCGCGCGTCGACCACGGTGATCGGCCCGACCTGCCTCGCGCGCCCGGACGGAGCCCCCCGCAACGGCTTGAGCTCCACCCGGAAGTCCACGTAGCTGCCGCCAGCACCGCGCACGATCACGTCGCAGCGGGGGAATCCCGAGTACGCCTCCTCCAGCTCGGTCGCGCCGAACCGGCCGAGCGCGGCGATGTCGATCAGCGCGCACGGATCGGCGGTGCGCTGGTCACCCGCCCCGAGCGCGGGCCTGCCGGGCCAGAGGATCGGCACGGTCACGGCGGCCGCGAGCACGGCGACCGCGACCAGCGCCCAGGGCTTCCACCGTGCCGGGCCGGTGTCGCGCCCGTCGACGACGTCCTGCAACAGGCCGCGCGCGGTCGAGGCGTCTGGCCGGGCCGCCGGATCGCGCTGCATCAGCTGCGCGAGCACGGGGGCCAGAGGCCCGGCGTCGTCGGCGAGCGGGATCGGAGCGGTGGCGACCCGGCGCAGCAGTGCCAGCGGGTTCTCGGCGTCACCGAAGGGTTGACGGCCCTCGACGGCGGTGAACAGGGTCGCGCCCAGCGAGAAGACGTCGGAGGCGGCCGTGGGCTCCTCGCCGTTGGCGACCTCGGGGGCGAGGAAGGCGGGCGTGCCGCCGACCAGACCGGTGTGCGTCCAGGTGGTCTCGGTGCTCAGCGCCCGGGAGATGCCGAAGTCGGTCAGCTTGACCACGTCGTCGGTGTCGACGAGGACGTTGCTGGGCTTGACGTCCCGGTGCACCACTCCCTCGGCGTGCACCGCGGCCAGCGCGTCCGCGATCTGCACGCCGAGCCGCGCGACCCGCCCGGGGGCCATGGCGCCCTCGGCGTGGATCAGCGTGCCGAGACTGCTCGACGGCACGTACTCCATGACGAGCCACCACTCGTCACCGTCCTGGACCTCGCCGAGGAAGGTGACGATGTTGGGGTGGTCGAGCTTGGCCGCGATCGCCGCCTCGCGGCGCAGCACACGACCGGTGCGGCCCTCGCTGAGCGCCTGCTTCAGCGCTACCTGGCGACCGTCGCGTTCGTCGGTGGCGCGCCAGACCATGCCCATGCCACCTGCGCCTATCGGCTCGGCGAGCCGATATCGGCCGGCGATGAGCGTCCCCGAACGCACCGGTGTCTCCCCCGTCAAGCGATGTGTGCGAGGCACCGTACTGCATCTCGGGAGCCCTCCCGAGGCCCCTCTCTACCTTGCTGTCATGACCACCCGGCAGCATCCCGCGGCCCCGCTCACGACACCGCTGGTGGCGACGGTCGCGGCCATCGTCGCACCGGCTCGCGGAGACTCCGGCAAATGCCAGAAGCGACCTCCATCTGTCCACAGTGGACAACAAGGCCGCCGCTCCGGGCCGACCGTCCACTGAGGAGAGACCCCGTGCACAGCAAGACGGCCGACTGCGCGCAGATCTGCGCGACGAACACCCCCGGCAGCAACCACGTCCTCATCGAGGGCAACCGCTGTCAGAAGATCGACGACATGTGCCTGAAGGCGGGGGGCCGAACGAGGGCGAGGGCAGCGGCAAGGGCCACAGTCCGCACTTCACCGTCCGCGGCACCTTCTGCGAGACGCTCAAGGCCGCGCAGGTGTTGATGTTCGAGGACGTCCAGCACGCCACCGTCGAGAACAACGAGTTCGCCGCGTCGCCGGCCAAGGCCATCGGGCTGGGCGGTGTCCGGGGGGTCCGCCCAGCCCGGCTTCCCGCCGGGAACCGATCAGGCCAGCGCGGCCAGCGCGCGGTCGAGCGCCTCGCGGGTCGGCGCCGCCGCCGGGCGCTTCCTCGGCACGGCCTCCACGAGCATGATCGCGTAGAGGTAGACCTGGTACAGCGCGATGCGGGTGCGGATGGCGTCGTCGAAGACCAGCACCCCGCCCGCCTGGCGGTAGCCGTTGAGGAACACCTCGTCCTGCTCGATGTCGCCGAACAGCGCCAGCGAGGCCATGTCCGCCAGCGGATCGCCCCAGAACGAGCGCTCGCCGTCGATCAGCCCGCTGATCTGCATGGTCCCGCGCGGCGCGTCGACCATGACGTTGCCCGGCCACAGGTCGAAGTGCACCAGCGCGGGGGTGACCACGTCGTCGAGCACCGGCGCCACCGCGGCGACCCGCGACCGGATCTCCGGCAGCTGCACGGCGAAGCGCGCCGCGTCGGCCAGCACCGCGTCGACCATGCCGAGGAAGGCCTCCCGCCACGTGTTCGCCAGGCCGCGCTGCGGGTAGCCGAACCGCCGCCCGGTCAGCCGGTGCAGGTCCGCGACCACCCGGCCCAGCTCGGCCCGGAGCCGGTCCCGGTCCGCCGCGCCCAGCTCCGCGCGCAGGCTGTGCCAGGTCTGCCCGGGGACCTCCTCCATGAGCAGGTAGCCCTCGCCGCCCCGGATCACCCTCGGCACCGGAACGCCGCCGGTCTCGGCGATGCGCAGGAACATCTCCTCGGTGGCGAGCAGGGCGATCTCGTAGTCCAGCCGCGGCTCGCCCGGGGACGGCTCGACCTTCAGCACCTGCCGCTCCCCGTCGACCATCTCCAGCCGGAAGAGCGTGTTGTAGTAGCCGTCGGTCAGCTGTTCCTGGAAGGCCACGTCGGCGGGGTCGATGCCCGCCAGGGCCAGCGGCGCCGTCATGGCGGCCAGCCTAGACGAGCCGCCCGCGATGATCGTCCGCCCGGCCCGGAGTCGGCCCGGACTCGGCGGGGTTCCGGTTCGATCTCGCGGGCCGGTGCGACCCGTCCGGCCAATTGCCCGGCGGGCCCCCGCTGGCGCACCCTCGGCAGCTCCGGCAGCAGAGAGGATCACGCATGGCCAGCGACCTGCAACGGCGCAAGATCGCCCCGGTGTTCTCCGCCATGGACGCCGACTCCGACGGACTGCTCACCGAGTCGGACTTCCGCGCGCTCACCGACCGCTGGACCGCGTTGCGCGGCGCCGAGCCCGGCAGTGACGCGCACGCCCTGCTCACCGCCGTGATGATGGGCTGGTGGGCCGCACTGCTCGCGGGGGCCGGCCCCGACGGCGAGACCGTGACCCTGGCGGACGTGCTGGCCGTGGCCGAGCGGCTGCCCTCGATGCGCGACGCGGTCGTGGGCACCGCCAACGCGATGTTCAACGCGGTGGACCGCGACGGCGACGGCGAGGTCTCCGCGGCCGAGTACGGCGAGATGATCGAGGGCTGGACCGGCACGCGCGGCGACTCGGCCGAGGTCTTCCCGCTGCTCGACGCCGACGGCGACGGAAGGCTCTCCCGCGCGGAGTTCGCCGACCTGTGGTTCGAGTTCTGGGCGGGCGACGACAGCGGCGCCCGCGGCAACCTCGTCTTCGGCCGCTACTGACCGCTACCCGATCCGGGCCCGGCGAACCGCGACCTCGATCCCGTCGAGCACGGTCGCCAGCCCGGATCGGAAGGTCTCCCGTGCCTCCTGCTCCAGGTACGGCACGGTTTCGTCCTCCAAGTGGAAGGCCCGCTCGGACTCCAACCTGGTCAACGCCGGGTAGCGGGCACCGAAGTCAGGCGCGACCTCTTCGAGCAGGGCGGAGCGGGTCAGCCACCACTCGTCGTCGGAGACACCGGTCTCGGCCTGCGCCGCGCGGGACTCCGCGACCAGCCGCACCGCACCGCGGACGTAGGTGGTCAGCGTGCCGACGAGGCGCCGCACCTCCTTCGCGGGCAGGTCGAGGCGGTCGAGGATCACCACCAGGGTCTCCACGGACTGGAACTCGTTCGGGCCCAGCACCGAGCGCGCCTGCGACACCTGGAGCAGCCACGGGTGCCGGAGGTAGAACTCCCAGGTGTCCCCCGCCCACGCGGTCAGCGCGTCACGCCACTCCCGGTGGCCGGAGTAGTCGGTCGGCAGCTCGCCGAGCGCGCGGTCGTACATGAGGTCGACCAGCTCGTTCTTGTTCGCCACGTAGGTGTAGAGCGCCATGGCGGTGCGGCCGAGGCGTTCGCCGACCGCGCGCATCGACAGCCCCGGCATGCCCTCCGCGTCCGCGATCGCGATGCCCGCCTCGACGATTCTCTCGACCGAAAGTCCTGGTCGCGGGCCGGGACGCGCGGGGTCGGCAGCAGCGTCGCCGGGGTCGGAACGCCACAGCAACGCCATCGAGCGGCGGGCGTCGCCCTGCGCCGCGTAGACCACCATTTGCAACTCCTTACGGCATAAAGTAGCCTCAGTTTACACCCTAAGGAATTCCCTCCCGAGAGGAGCCTGTCCTGCGCACGGCAGCCGACAGCCATGACGTCATCCAGGTTCGCGGGGCCAGGGAGAACAACCTGGCCGATGTGTCGCTCGACATTCCCAAACGCCGCCTCACCGTCTTCACCGGCGTGTCCGGCTCGGGCAAGTCCTCGCTGGTCTTCGGCACGATCGCGGCCGAGTCCCGGCGCCTGATCAACGAGACCTACACCGCGTTCGTCCAGTCCTTCATGCCCAGCACGGGCCGCCCGGACGTGGACGCGCTGCACAACCTCAGCGCCGCGATCGTGGTGGACCAGGAGCGGATGGGCGCCAACTCCCGCTCCACCGTGGGCACCGCGACCGACGCCTCCACGTTGCTGCGCATCGCCTTCAGCCGCCTCGGCACCCCGCACGTCGGCGGCGCGCACGCCTTCAGCTTCAACAACCCCGAGGGCATGTGCCCGGAGTGCGAGGGCATCGGCCGGGTCTCCACCATCGACGTGGACCAGCTGGTCGACCGCGGGCTGTCGCTGAACGAGGGCGCGATCACCGTCCCCGGCTTCACCGTCGACAACTGGTACGTGCAGACCTACGTCCAGTCGGGGCTGCTCGACCCGGACAAGAAGCTCGAGGACTACTCCCCCGCCGAGTGGGACGACCTCCTGCACCGGACCTCGCACAAGGTCAAGCTCGGCAGCACCAACGTCACCTACGAGGGCCTGGTCGCGAAGGTCCAGCGGTTGTACCTGTCCAAGGACCGCGACGCGATGCAGCCGCACATCCGGTCCTTCGTCGACCGCGCGGTCGCCTTCGCCACCTGCGGCTCCTGCGGTGGATCCCGGCTCAACCCCGCGGCCCTGTCGGCGAGGATCGACGGACGGAACATCGCCGAGTGCTCCGCGATGCAGATCAGCGATCTGGCCGGGTTCATCGGCAAGATCGACAGCCCGGAAACGGGACCAGTGTTGGAGAACCTCCGGCACACCCTGGACTCGCTGGTGGAGATCGGGCTCGGCTACCTCAGCCTGGACCGCGAGTCGGGCACGCTCTCCGGTGGCGAGGCGCAGCGCGTGAAGATGGTGCGGCACCTGGGTTCCAGCCTCTCCGACGTCACCTACGTCTTCGACGAACCCACGGTCGGCCTGCACCCGCACGACGTCCAGCGGATGAACAACCTGCTGCTGTTGTTGCGGGACAAGGGGAACACGGTGCTCGTCGTGGAGCACAAGCCGGAGGTCGTCGAGATCGCCGACCACGTGGTCGACCTCGGCCCCGGTGCGGGCGTCAACGGCGGCCACATCTGCTACACCGGTGACGTGGCTGGGCTGCGCGCCTCGGGCACGCTCACCGGACGGCACCTCGACCACCGCGCCCGGCTGCGCGAGCGGGTGCGCGCGCCGCGCGGGCAGCTGCCGATCACCGGCGCCTCGCTGCACAACCTGAAGAACGTCAGCGTCGACATCCCGCTCGGCGTGCTGACCGTGGTGACCGGTGTGGCGGGCTCGGGCAAGAGTTCGCTGATCCACGGCTCGCTGTCCGGCCGCGAGGACGTGGTGGTGGTCGACCAGTCGGCGATCCGCGGGTCGCGGCGCAGCAACCCGGCCACCTACACCGGCCTGCTCGACCCGATCCGGACCGCTTTCGCCAGGGCCAACGGGGTGAAAGCGGCCCTGTTCAGCGCCAACTCCGAGGGCGCGTGCCCGAACTGCAAGGGCATCGGCCTGGTCTACACCGACCTCGCGATGATGGCCGGGGTCGCGACGGTGTGCGAGAAGTGCGAGGGCAGGCGGTTCACCCCCGAGGTGCTCGAGCACAAGCTGCACGGCAAGGACATCAGCGAGGTGCTGGCCATGCGGGTCGCCGAGGCCAGGGAGTTCTTCACCGCCAAGGCGCCGAGGGCGATCCTGGACCGGCTCGTCGACGTCGGCCTGGGCTACCTCGGCCTCGGGCAGCCGCTGACCACGCTCTCCGGCGGTGAGCGGCAGCGGCTGAAGCTGGCGATCCGGATGGCGGAGAAGGCGACCACCTACGTGCTCGACGAACCCACCACCGGGCTGCACCTGGCCGATGTGGACCAGCTGCTCGGCCTGCTGGACCAGCTCGTCGACGACGGCAACACGGTCGTGGTGATCGAGCACCACCAGGCGGTGATGGCGCACGCCGACTGGATCATCGACCTCGGACCGGGGGCGGGCCAGGACGGCGGGCAGGTCGTGTTCACCGGCACCCCGGCCGACCTGGTCGCCGACGGGAGCACGCTCACCGCGACGCACCTGCGCCGCTACACGGGCGGGTCAGGTTCCTGATAGGCGGCTTGAAATGGTCCCGTAAAGCCGTTATCCAGGCGGGGTGACCCTGGAACTGGGGATACTCGGCGATCTCCACGTGCGCGTCGGAGGGGAGCCGGTGGAGACCGGCTCCCCCCGGCAGCGCTGCGTGCTGGCCGCCCTGCTGGTGGACGCCAACCGGCTCATCCCCCTGGACCAGCTGGTCACGCGCGTGTGGGGGGCCGACCCGCCGCCGGGGGTGCGCTCGACGCTGCACACCTACGTCTCGCGCCTGCGCGGGGTGCTCGCGCCCAGCGGCGAGGCCACCCTGACCCGGCAGCCCGGCGGCTACACGCTGAGCACCGACCTCGCCAACATCGACCTGCACGCGTTCCGCGCCCGCGCGGAGAAGGCCCGCAGGAAGGCCGATCCGGCGGGCCGGGCCGCCCTGCTCCGCCACGCGCTGGAGCTGTGGCGGGGCGACGCGCTCGCCGGGTCCGGCACCGAGTGGGCCGAGGCGGTGCGGGTGACGCTGCACAAGGAGCGGCTGGCCGCGCAGGTCGAGCGCGTCGACGCGCTGCTGGAGTGCGGGCGGCACGCGGAGCTGATCGCCGAGCTGACCGAGCTGACCGTGGAGCACCCGCTCGACGAACGCCTCTGCGCGCAGCTGATGCTCGCGCTCTACCGCAACGACCGCCGCGCGGACGCGCTGCAGGAGTACGAGCGGATCCGCCGCGCCCTCGTCGAGCAGCTGGGCACCGATCCCGGTTCGCGGCTGCGCGAGCTGCACGCGCGGGTCCTCGCCTCCGCGCCGGAGCTCACCGCCCACGTCCCGGGCGCGGCACCGAGGGCGACGGTCCCGCACCAGCTGCCGTCCGCGCCCGGCATGTTCACCGGGCGCCGCGCCGAACTGACCACATTGAACAGAAGCGCGCTCACGGTGATCAGCGGGGCGGGCGGGACCGGCAAGACCTCCCTGGCGCTGCACTGGGCGCACCTCGGCCCGAACCGGTTTCCGGACGGCCAGCTCTACGTGGACCTGCGGGGCTACGACCCCGACCACGAACCGGTTCAGCCCGAGGTCGCGCTGCGCGGGTTCCTCGACGCGCTCGGCGTCCCGCCCGACACGCTGCCGGAGGAGTTCCGCGAACGCGTCGCGCTCTACCGGGACCTGCTGGCCGAGCGGAACGCGTTGGTGGTGCTGGACAACGCGCACGACGCCGCGCAGATCGACCAGCTGCTGCCCGGCGAAGGCGAGTGCACCGTGGTAGTGACCAGCCGCGATCGGATGAGCGGGCTGTCCGGCGCGCGCCTGCTCACCCTCACCGCCCTCGACCCCGAGGACTCCAGGGCGCTGCTGGCGTCCCGGCTGGGCGAGGACCGGCTGGCGGAGGAGCCCGGCGCGGCCGACGAGCTGGTCGCGCTCTGCGCCGGACTGCCGCTGGCCCTGGGGGTGGTCGCCGCGCGGGTGGCCACCTCGCCCTGGCTCAGCCTCGCGGAGCTGGCCAGGAGCCTGCGCAGCGACCGGTCCCGGTTGGACGGGCTGCGGATCGGCGACAGCCGGGTGGACCTGCGCGCGGTGTTCTCGTGGTCCCTGCACGGGCTGTCCGCCGCGGCCACGGAGCTGTTCGGGCTGCTCGGCCTCGTCCCGGGCGCGGAGATCGGCAGGAGCGCCGTCGCCGCGCTCGTCGGCTCGGACGACACCGCGGCGCTGGACGAGCTGGAGAACGCCAACCTGGTCACCAGGTCCACTTCGGACAGATACCGCATGCACGACCTTATTCGCTTGTACGCCAAGGAAATCGCTCACGGATCGGGCACCGAGGCGCTGCGCCGCTGGGTCGACTTCCACACCCACTCCGCCTACGCGGTCGAGCGGGCGCTGTTCCCGCGCCGGGCCGTGATCCCGATGGAGCCCCCCGTCCCCGGGTGCGTCCCGGTCACCTTCGACGACATCTCCTCGGCGTTGGAGTGGCTGGACACCGAGCACCACAACGTCACCGCCGCCCAAGCCCTCGCCGCGGAGTTCGGGTGGCACGACAGGGTCTGGCAGATCGCACGCGCGCTGGACACCTACTTCTGGCGCTGCGGTCTGCAGTCCCACCGCGTGGCGCTGTGGTCGGCCGGTCTGCGCTCTGCGGAGGCGGTGGGCGATCTGGACGCGCGGGTGCTGTGCCTTCGAACGCTCTCCGACGCCTACGCGCGGGTCGACGAGCACGACACCGCGCTCCGCCTCGTCGAACAGGCCCTTGAGCTGGCCGAGGACCCGGAGGTGGTGGCGCACATCCACTACAGCCAGGTGTCGGCCTGCGACCAGCGCGGCGACCACGAGCGGGGCCTGACCCACGCCGAGGCCACCTTGCGCATCTATCGAGAGCTCGGCAAGCCCGCTCTGCACGCGCAGGGGCACATCGCGGTGGGCTGGTGCCTGATCAAGATCGGCGGGCGGCACGAGGAAGCGCGGTGGCACTGCGAGGAGGCGCTGGCGCTCTACCGGGCGCAGCGGGACCGCAGTGGTGAGGCGGGCGCTCTCGAAGGGCTCGGCATGCTCGCCTACGACTGCGGCCAGTACGCGGAGGCGTTGACGTACTTCCAGCAGGCTCGGAATCTGTCGGTGCGCCTGGGCAACCGCTATGTCGAGGCCGACGTCCTCGAACACCTGGGCGAGACGTACAGCGCGCTCGGGCGGCACCGCGACGCCAAGGACGCGTGGGAGCGAGCCGTGGAGTTCTTCACCGCGCAGAACCGCCACCGCGACGCGGAGCGCGTCCTTTCCCTGCTCCGCCAGCCGGTCCCGCTCTGACACCCGCTAGCGGACCAGGTGGCGCTGGACGTCCTCGGCGACCTGGGCGCGGTCCATGGCGTACTTCCGCAGGATGTTCTTCAGGTGCGTCTTCACGGTGTTCGCGCTGATGCCCAGCTCCTGGGCCAGGCGTTGGTTGTTCAGGCCGTCCGCGATCAGCAGCGCGACCCGCTGCTCCGCCGGGGTGAGGGCGAGGAACCGCCGCTCCGGTCCGTCGTCGGCGCGCATCGACATCTCCGCGAGCTCCGACTGGATCTCCGCGCACGAGGTGACGACCTGCTGGAGGTGTTCGGCCGCCAGGCTCAGCTCGCCGCCGACCAGCACGTGCTCGGCGGTGCGGCGCAGCGAGGCCACCCGCGACGCCAGGTACTCCACCACGGGATCGCGGGTCGCGGACGACGCGAGGCCGGGGGCGTCACCGGGGAGTAATCGCAGCGCTTCCAGGTCTTCCTGGTGCCGCGCGAGCACGCGGGCGACCAGTCCGGCCAGCCATTCGAACGCGTGCACGGCGTCGTCGTCGTAGGTGTCCGTCACCGAGCAGTACATCGACAGCATGCCGAAGATCCGGCGTCCGCCCGTGCGGTCCCTCCGGAACAGCGGGACGGTGACCGCGTCCGCGGCGTCGCTCTCCGCGCGCAACGCCGCTCCGTTGTCGTAGCGGACGCGGTAGGTCTGCTTGTGCCGGACGACCCACGCCACCAGGCCGTTCGTCGGGTACGCGCTCGACACCGGGTCGTCGTGGCCGTAGACGTAGCGAACCCGGTTCGTCCCGTGCAGCAGGCCGACGTGGAAGGCGTCCACCCGCGCGATCCGTCCCGCCACGACGCGCACGTACTCGTAGAGGCCGTACCGGTCGTAGGCGAACCGCGCTGTGATCGTGTTGTGGGCCTCGTGCAGCACGGCAGCGGTCTCCGAACTGACTCTCAGTGGCAACTGTGACACTGGGCCTCCCGTGCGATCGCGGAGCGCGATGGTCCAGCCTACGACTCCTCGCCCGCGCCGGGACACCGGCGCCGGCTCACCCGGTAGTAGCTGTACCCCAGCAGACCGAAGAGAATGACCCCGGAGATGATCAGGCTCGACCCGGTCGCCCAGCCGGGCAGCGGCAGCCACGGGAACAGCCGCAGGCCCCACACCACGCCGAGGCCGATCAGCCCCAGTCCGGCCAGCACCGAACCCGCCACGTTCAGCGGCGAGGACACCGCCGCCTCCATCGCCTTCATCGCCCGGTCCCGGACCGGGTCCACGTACTTCTCCAGCGAGGGGAACTCCGCCGCCAGGGTGACCAGGCCCGCCAGCACCAGCAGCAGCCCCGGCCCCGGCAGCACCAGCAGGATGATGCCGACCAGCACCAGCGCCCCACCCAGCAACATGATCAACACGCGCTTCAGCTGCTTGCTCGCCGCCACCGGTCGCCCTCCTCGTGTCCGTTGCCGCCCACGCTAGGCCAGCCCGGTGCCCGCGCGCACCGAACACGCCGTCCGGGGCGCGGACGGCGGCCCATCGGCCCACTCGGTCATCAGGCCGGGCGGAGCCGGACCGGCAGCCTGCTCATCCCGGTGAACAGCGTCGAGTAGATCCGTTCGGCGGGCCCACGACGTTCGACTCCGGCCACGTGGCGGCGCAGGCTCTCGAGCATCGCCTGGATCTCGACCCTGGCGAGGTAGGCGCCGATGCAGAAGTGCGGTCCGTGGCCGAAGGTCAGGTGGTTGTTGGGTTTCCGCGCGAGGTCGAAGACCTCGGGGCGGTCGAACACCGTCTCGTCCCGGTTCGCCGAGCAGGCCCACAGCGTGACGATGTCCCCGGACGCGACGGGCACCCCGGCGATCTCCAGGTCCTCGGTGGCGTAGCGCCCGTAGTGCTGCGCCGGGGTGGTCCACCGCAGCACCTCCTCGGCGGCGACGTCGAGATCGACCTCGCCGCCGCGCAGGTCCCGCCACTGGTCGGGGAACTCCAGCAGCGCGTCCACCGCGCCGATCATGGAGAACCTGGTGGTCTCGTCCCCGCCCAGAATCAGGTTGTAGCAGTTGAGGACGACCTCGCTCTGGCTGAGGTACCTGCCGTCCACCTCGCTCGCGGCGAGCAGGCTCACCACGTCGGCGTGCGGGTTGTCCTTGCGCTGCTCGGCGAGTTCGGCGAAGTAGTAGAGGATCTCGTTCTTCGCCATCCAGGCGTCGGTGCTCGTCGCGTCCGGGTTCTCCGAGCTGACCGCGGACTTGGTCAGTTCCAGCAGGGTGGCCCGGTCCGCGTCCGGGATGTCGAGCAGGTCGCAGATCGTCGCCAGGGGGACGTGCGCGGCCACGTCGGCGGCGATGTCGCAGTCGCCCTTGGCCGCGGCCTCGGCGACGAGCCGGTCCGTGGCCGCGCGCACGCGGTCGACGATGACCTGCAGGGCGCGCGGGGTGAACGAGCGCAGCAGCAGCTTGCGCAGCGAGGTGTGCCACGGCGGGTCCGAGGTCGTCAGCATCTTGCCGCCGGAGGGATCGGTGCCGATCAGCAGCATGTCGAGCGAGTTCCCCCGCTCCGAGGTGTACCGCTTGACGTCCCTGGCCGCGGTCCGCACGTCGGCGTACCGGGACACGACCCAGAACCCGGGCCCTCGTCCGGTTTCCGGGTGCCAGTACACCGGGCACTCCGCGCGCAGGTACCGCCACATCTCGGTGAGGTCCTGCTCGACGAAGGTGTGCGTGTCGGTCAGGTCAACGGCCGCGATCTCCGGCGGCACCGGTGACCGGTGCGTGGTGGTCATCTGGTCTCCTTGCCTGGTGCGGGTTCGAGCCGGTGCGTCCGCACCACGTCAGCCGCCCTCCTGGACGAGTGACCGTTCGATGTCCTCCAGCACCGCGGTCTCCACGGCCGCCGCCAGCTTCCGCACGGTGGGCGAGTCGAAGACCACCCGGGGCGAGAGCTTCACGCCGAAGGCCGCCTTGATCTCCGACAGCAGGCGGATGGTGAGGATCGAGTCCCCGCCGAGGTCGAAGAAGTTGTCGTCGAGGCCGACCCGGGACACGCCGAGCACCTGCACCCACAACCTGGCCAGTCCCTGCTCGGTCGGGGTTTCCGGGGCCACGTAGCCGGCGAGGAGTTCGCCCCGCTCCTCCGGCTCCGGCAGCGCCGACCGGTCGACCTTGCCGGTCGAGGTCAGCGGCAGGGCGTCGAGCACGACGAACGCGGCGGGCACCAGGTAGTCGGGCAGCCGGTCGGCGAGGAAGTCCCGCACCCGCGCGGCGTCGCAGGAGCCGGCAGGTACCAGGTAGGCGGTGAGCCTGCGAACACCGGGCTGGTCCTCGCGCACGACGACGGAGGCCGCGGCGACGTCCGGGTGGTCCAGCAGCACGGCCTCGATCTCGCCCGGTTCGATCCGGTGGCCGCGGATCTTCACCTGGTCGTCGATCCGGCCCAGCATCTCCATCGTGCCGTCCGGCCGCCACCGCACCAGGTCACCGGTCCGGTAGAGCCGGGAACCAGGCGGGCCGAAGGGATCGGCGACGAACCGTTCCGCCGTCAGGCCGGGCAGGCCGAGATAGCCGCGGGCGAGTCCGTCACCACCGATGTACCACTCACCGGCGACGCCGACCGGAACCTGGTTGAGGTTCCCGTCGAGCACGTAGCCGCGGGTGTTGGGCATGGGCGCGCCGATCGGGATCAGCGGCCCGGTGTCCTCGGCGGTGATCTGGTGCGTGGTCGCGAAGACCATGCTCTCCACCGGTCCGCAGCCGTGCACGAGGCGCAGGTTCGGGTGGCGCCCGCGGGCGGCCCGGATGTGCGGGGTCGAGGCCGCTTCGCCACCGGTCGCGACCTGGCGGACGCTGTCGAGCACCTCGGGGTGGTTGTCCACCACGGCGTTGAACAGGCTCGCCGACAACCACAGCGTGGTGACCCGGTGCTCGTCGATCAGCGAGACGAGCAGGGGCAGGTCCAGCTTGTGGCTCGGGCAGAGCACGGTGGTGCCGCCGTGGAGCAGCACCGACCACAGCTCCATCTGCGCCGCGTCCCACGACATCGGCGAGTACTGCAGGAACACTTGCTCCCCGCCGAAATCGAGGAAGTCCTGGCCGGTGAACGTGCGCACCATCGCGCGGTGCGGTGCGCACACGCCCTTGGGCCGTCCGGTGGATCCCGAGGTGAACATGACGCAGGCGACCGTGTCGGCGCTCGCCCCGCCGTCAGGGCGCACCGAGGGGCGGGCCGCGATGGCCTCGGCATCGGCGTCGACCCGCAGCACCGGCGTGTCGGTCGCCGGAAGCCGCTCGGCGAGGTCCTGGTCGGCCACCACCACGGCGGGGGTGAGGTCACCGAGCATCAGGCCGATCCGCTCGCTCGGGTACTCCGGGTCGATCATGGCGTAGCCACCGCCCGCCTTGTGCGCGGCGAGCATGCTCACGACCATGTCCAGCCCACGCCACAGCATGATCGCGACGATGCTGTCCGCGCCGACCCCGGCGTCGATCAGCTGGTGCGCCAACCGGTTGGCCGACTCGTCCAGTTCCCGGTACGTCAGGCTCCCGGCGCCGCAGACGACCGCCGTGCGATCCGGGGTCCGGCTCGCCTGCCGCTCGAACAGCTCGTGCAGGGTGGCCTCGGCCGGGTAGTCCACCGCGGTGTCGTTCCACCGCGCCAGCTCGGCGCGCTCGGCCGCGGTGAGCATGGTGACCGCGGCCAGGTTCCGCCCGTCCGCGTCGACGATCGCCGACAGCAGCTCGGTCAGGTGGTCTGCCAGCCGCTGCATCGTGCCGACGTCGAAGAGCTCACCGTCGTAGGCGAGCATGAACGACGGCTCGTCGGCGGCGAAGAACACCAGGGTGAGCGGGAAGTTGTTGGCATCGGCGGCGTGCAGGTCCCGAATCCCGAGCCCGTGCTCCGCGGCGACGTCGTAGCGCACCGGGTAGTTCTCGAACACCACCGCGCTGTCGAACAACGCGGTCCTGCCGGGAACCGCGGCCTCGTCGGCGCCGAGCCAACCGGCGAGCTGGGTGAGCGAGGTGTAGCTGAACTCCCGCGACCTCGCCTGCGCGTCCTGCAGTTCGGCGAGCCAGTCGAGGACGGGCCGGTCCCCGTCGACCTTGGCGCGCACCGGGATCGTGTTGATGACGAGCCCGCAGATGTCCTCGACGCCGTCGAGGTCACCGTCGCGGCCGGACACGACCGAACCGAAGCGGACGTCGCGCTGCCCGGAGTACCCGGCCAGCAGCAGTGCCCAGGCGCCCTGCACGACGGCGTTGAGCGTCAACCGCTTCCGCTTGGTGAGCGCGTCCAGTCCGCGCCGCAGCTCCGGCGGCAGTTCCCTGCGCACCTGGGCGGTGCCCCGGGATCGGTGTCCTGGCACCGGTTCCCGGTCATAGGGCAGCGCCGGGGATTCCGGCAGACCGTCCAGCACGTCCCGCCAGTACACCTCGGCGGCCTGGTGGTCCTGCCGGGCGAGCCAGCCGACGTAGTCGGCGAACGGGCGTCGCCGCACCGGGGTCGCCGCACCGTCCCTTCCGGACAGTCGGGCGTAGCCGGCGAACAGTTCCGCGAAGATCTGCTGCACGCTCCAGCCGTCGAGCAGGACGTGGTGGAAGGTGAACACCACGGCCACGCTGTCGCCGGACAGCGCCGCGATGGCGACCCTGGCGATGGTCGGCTCGGCCAGCGTGAACTTCGCAGCCCGGTCGGTGGCCAGGTAGGCGTCCAGCTCCTCCTGCTGCTCGCGCGCATCGAGCCCGGACCAGTCGAAGTAGGTGATCGGCAGCTCCACCCCGCGGCGCACGACCTGCAGCGGCACCGGGACGTCCTGCCACACCAGCGAGGTCCGCAGGATGTCGAGCCGGTCCACGACCTCCTGCCACGCCCGGCCCAGGGTGTTCACATCGGACACTCCGTCGAGGACGAAGTCCACCTGTGCGTGGTAGACGTCCTCCTCGGGTTCGGCGAGGCTGTGGATCAGCATGCCCTGCTGCATCAGGGTGAGCGGGTAGATGTCGACCACGTCGCGGTCGGCGCCGACGATCCGGTCGAGCGCGGCCTGGTCCAGCGCGGCGAGCGGGAAGTCCGACGGGGTGCAGCCACCGGCGCCGGGTTCGACGCAGTGGCGGACCAGGTCGCGCACGCCGTTCGCCATGCCTTCGGCGAGCGCGGTGACCGTGTGCTCGTGGTGCACCGAGGGCGAGTACGTCCAGCTCAGTTCGAGCTGTCCGGATTGGACGGTCGCGACGACGTCGATCAGGTGCGCCCGGGTGTGGTGCGGGTGCTGGTCGAGCCCCATGCGCAGCGAGCGGCCGTGGAAGAGCTCGTTGTCCGCCGTGGCGCTGTCCCATCGACCGAGGTAGTTGAAGCTGATCTCGGGGCTCGCGACGTCCACTGCGGCGCCGGTGAGGTAGCGCAGAGCGCCGTACCCGAGACCGCGCCGGGGCAGGGCACGCAGCTGCTCCTTCACCGATTTCAGCGTCTCGGAGGTGTCCGCGCCGCCGGGCACGGACAGCCGCACCGGGTACAGCGCGGTGAACCAGCCGAGGGTGCGGGACAGGTCGACCGACTCCCCTTCCGCGCCGAAGACGTCGAGGCCGTCCTCTCGGCCGTGGCCTTCCAGGTCGATGAGCACGTCCGCCCGCCCGGTCCAGCCGGCCAGGGTCGAGCCGAGCACGGTCAGCAGCGCTTCGTCGATCCTGGCGCGGTAAACGGCCGGAACCAGCCGCAGCAGCGCCTCGGTGTCGGCGCGGTCCACGCGCACCGTGACGGTTCTCGCCGTACCTGCCAGGTTGGCGCCGTCCAGGTCGCGCGGCACCGGCTCGGCGCCGGCGCGCCAGTGGTCCACCTCGTCATCGAACCGCCCGGCCCCGGCGGCAGTGGCCAGCATGTCGGCCCACGCCGCGAACGAGGTGGTCCGTGCCGGGGGCTCCGCCGTGTCTCCCCGGCGAAGCTGCTGGTAGGCGTTGGTCAGGTCGGTCAGCAGGACGCGCCAGGACACCGCGTCCATCACCAGGTGGTGTGCGGCCAGCAGCAACTGGGCGGGCGCCTCGTCACCGAAACTCACCACCACGGCCCGAAGCAGCGGACCGTGGTCCAGCCGGAACGAGCGCTGCGCCGCGTCGAACAGTTCGGCCGCCCGCGCCTCGCGTGCCGCGGGGTCCACATCGGACAGATCGTGGTGCTCCCAGCCCACCGGCTCCTCGGCCGGGACCAGCTCCTGCCGCCACCCCTCCGGGCTCGCCGAGAAGCGCAGGCGCAGCGCGTCGTGGTGGGCGCCGAGCAGCCTCAGCGCGTCGTGCAGCGCCTCGGTGTCGGTGCCCGGCAACAGGTCGACGCGCATCCACTGGTTGAAGTGCTCAGCGTGGTCCGGGTGGTGGTCCAGGTACCACCGCTGGATCGGCAGGAGGGGTACCGGACCGGAGACCGGGCCTCGTTCGGCCCCGGCGACCGCGTTCCCTGCTGTCGCCGCGGCGAGCTCGGCCACGGTCTGGTGGCGGAAGATGAGGCGCGAGCTGAGCGCCAGCCCGGCCTCGCGGGCCCTGGACACGACCTGCAGGCTCAGGATCGAGTCGCCGCCGAGCTCGAAGAAGTTGTCGGTGACGCCCACGGGGTGCACACCGAGTACCTCGCTCCACACCCTGGCGATCTCCCGCTCGACCGGGGTGCGCGGCGCGACGTGGTCGTCATCGAGCCGCCCGGTCGGCGCGGGCAGGGCCGCCCGGTCCAGCTTTCCGTTGCGGGTCAACGGGAATTCGCTCAGCACGACCAGGTCGGCCGGGACCATGTAGTCCGGCAGGCGGTTCGCGGCCGCCGCGCGCAGGCCGGCGGCGTCCACCCCCGCGCCCTCGTCGGCGGCGACGTAGCCGACCAGCCGCTTGACCCCCGGGGTGTCCTCGCGCACCAGCACCACGGCCGCCTTCACCCGGGGATCGTCGGCGAGCACCGTTTCGATCTCACCGGGTTCGATCCGGAAGCCGCGCACCTTGACCTGGTCGTCGGCCCGGCCGAGGAACTCCAGATACCCCTCGCCGGTCCACCTGGCGAGGTCGCCGGTCCGGTAGAGCCGGGAACCGGGCGGACCGAAGGGATCGGCGACGAACCGTTCCGCGGTCAGGTCCGGCCGGTTCGCGTAGCCGTACGCGACGCCGGGGCCGCCGATGTAGAGCTCACCGGCGACGCCGATCGGCACCGGCCGCAACGCGGCGTCCACGACGTAGAGGCGGCGGTTGCGCAGTGGCGGTCCGATGGGGACCATCGACCGCCCGTCGGCCACGTCCCGCTGCCGGACCCGGTGGCACGCGGCGACGATCATGGTTTCCACCGGCCCGTAACCGTTGATCAGCCGGAGGTCCGGGTAGGCGCGCGCGATCGTGCGGATGTGCGCCATCGAGGCCACGTCGCCGCCGAAGAGCACCTGGCGCACCGAGCCGAACAGGTCCGCGTGGCTCTCGGCGAGCACGTTGAACAGCCCGGCGGCCAGGCACAGGGTGGTGACCCCGTGCCTGCGCACCTCGGACACCAGCACGTCGGCGTCGATCGAGTCGCCCGGGTAGAACACCAGCGTCGCGCCGTGCAGCAGCGCCGACCACAGCTCCAGGGAAAGGCCGTCCCAGGAGACACCCATGCTCTGCAGGATCACCTCGCGCGGGCCGAGCTCGAAGAAACCCGTCTCGCACAAGGCGTGCACGGTCGCCCGGTGCGGTGATACCGCGCCCTTGGGGCGGCCCGTCGAGCCCGAGGTGAACAGCACGCAGGCGAGGTCGTCCCCGGTGACCGCGATGTCCGGGGCCTGGCTCGGTTGCCGGGCGATCTCGGCCTCTTCGGAGTCCGGAACGATCACTCTGGCGACGATGTCGCGGTACTGGTCGGCGTACCGCTCCGTGACGACAGCGACCGCGGCACCGGCATCGTCGATCATGAACCGGGTGCGCTCGACGGGCGCCTTCGCGTCGACGGTGAGGTAGGCGGCACCGGTCTTGAGGATCGCGAGCAGGCCGATCGGGAGATCGAGCCCGCGCTCGGCGCAGATCGCCACGACATCGCCCGGCCGCACACCGACGCCGATCAGGTGGTGCGCCAGTCGACTGGACCGCGCGTCGAGCTCGGCGTAGCTGAGCCGGTCGTCGCCGTAGACGACCGCGGTGGCGTCCGGAGCGGACCGGACGTGCCCGGCGAACAGTTCGTGCAGCGGCACGTCCAGCGGCTGCGGGCCTGCAGAGTCGTTGAAGTCGACCACGATCCGCCGGCGCTGGTCTTCTGCCAGCGCCGGGATGGCGGCGATCGGCCGGTCGGCGTCGCTGGTGACGGCGTCGAGCAGGGTCAGCAGGTTCGCCGCCATCCGTTCGATCGTCTCCGGCGCGAACAGGGCGGTGTCGTAGCCGATCCTGCCCTCCAGCCGCCCGTCGGCCTCCTCGAACTCGAACACCAGATCGGCGACCGCCACCACATCGGGCAGATCCGCGCGTTCGATCCGCGCGCCCGGCAGTTCGCGGTCGGTCAACCAGGCGTTCTGCAGCACGACGATGGCCTGGAACAGCGGTGTCCTGCTGGTGTCGCGGTCCACCCGCAGCGCGTCGACGATCCGGTCGAACGGCACGTCCTGGTGCGCGAAGCCGTCCCGGATGGTGCCGCTGACCGCGCGGAGGAACTCGCCGAACGGCAGGCCGGGATCGACCTCGGAACGCAGCACCAGGTTGTTGATGAAGAAGCCGAGCATGTGCTCGACCTCGGGCCGGCTCCGGCCGTTGGTGACGGTGCCGACGGCGATGTCCTGCTCACCGGTGTAGCGGGCGAGCAGGACCTGCACCACGGCGACCAAGGTCGCGAACAGCGTGGTGTCGGCGTCCGCGCCGACCTGCCGCAGGCGCGCGGCCAGCTCGTCCGGAATCCGGTAGGAGCACCGCGAACCGGCACCGCGGCGCACCGCGGGCCGGGGGTAGTCGGTCGCGACTTCGGCTACCGACAGCTCTGCCAGTTGCCCGCGCCAGTAGTCCAGGTGCCTCGCGGTCGCGGCCTCGGACCATTCCGCCCGCTGCCACACGGCGAAGTCCGGGTACTGCAGGCGCCCCGACGTGATGTCGGGGGCGCGCCCCTCGACGGCCGCCGTGTAGCGGTGGCAAAGCTCCTCCGCCATCAGGCGGACCGACGTGCCGTCGGTGACGATGTGGTGCAGGGAGAACACCAGCACGTGCTCGGTGTCGGAGAACCGGAACAACCACCAGCGGCACGGCGGGTCCTGGCGGAGGTCGAAGGGCCGGGTCAGCTCCGGCCGGATCCGGCGTTCGAACTCAGCGCGGCGCTCCGCGTCCGCGAACCCGCTCAGATCCACAGTGGACACATCGACCGGCGTGGCGGGCGACACGGTCTGGTGCCCCCGGCCGGCTCGTGAACCGAAGCGGAGCCGCAGTGACTCGTGCGCGGCGACCAGGCCGTCGACGGCCGTCCGCAGCGCATCGCGGTCGAGCTCGCCGACGAACCTCAGTCCACCGTCCACGTTGTACTCGAACGAGTCCTGGTCGAACTCCTGAAGGAACCACAGGCGTTCCTGCACCGGGGACAGCGGGATGGGTCCGCTCCGCGGTGCCGGTTCGATCGTCGACAGCGCATCGGCGTCCAGCGCGTCGATGGCGGCGGCGAACCCGGCGATCGTCGGCTCGGTGAACAACAGTTCGAGCGGGATGTGCACCTCGAACGCCGCCATCGCCGCCCGCAGCACCCTCAGCGCGCGCAGGGAGTCACCGCCCTGGGCGAAGAAGTCGTCCTCGAAGCCCACCGAGTCCAGCCCGAGCACGTCGCGCCAGATCTCGGCGAGGCGCTGTTCGGTCGGTGTGCCGGCCTCGGTCCGCCCGGCGCCGCGGCCGGGGAGCAGCCGCGTGCCGGTCGCGGCGGACAGGGCACCGCGGTCGATCTTGCCGTGCTCGGTCAGCGGGAAGGCGTCGTGCCGGATGAACAGCGCGGGCACCATGTAGTCGGGCAACCGCTGCCCGAGGAACGCGCGCAGCGTGTCCCGGTCGAGTTCGGCCGCGCCCGCGGCGACCAGGTGCGCCACCAGCTGCTGGCCGCCCTCGTCGTCGCGGCGGACCACGACCGCGGCCCGGTCCACCTGCTCGTGCGCGGCGAGCGCGAGCTCGATCTCGCCCAGCTCGACCCGGAACCCGCGGATCTTGACCTGGTTGTCGGCCCGTCCGACGAAGTGCCATTCCCCGTCGGTGGTGAGCCGGACGAGATCACCGGTCCGGTACATCACGCCGCCGGCTCGCTCGAACGGGTTGGCCACGAACCGCTCGGCGGTCAGGCCCGGTCGGTTGAGGTAGCCGCGGGCCAGGCCGATACCGCCGATGTAGGCCTCCCCCACCGCACCTGGTTCGACCGGCCGCAGCCGTTCGTCGAGCACGTACATCGTGGTGTCGGCGACCGGAGTGCCCAGTGGTGGCAGGACCGCGTCGGTCAGCGGCCGGCTCACCGTGGTGCAGATGGTCGCCTCGGTGGCGCCGTACCCGTTGACCACCGTCCGCCCCCGCGCCCAGGTCGCCAGCAGGGTCGGCGCGAAGGCCTCCCCGGCGAGGAACAGCGACACGCCCTGGGGGAAGGTCTCCGGCGGCATGGCGGCCAGCGCGGCCGGCGGAATGGTGGCGTGGGTGACCTTCTGCTCCACGAGCAGTTCGGCCAGCGCGGTGTAGGAACTCGTTCGTCCGGTGGCGGCGGCGACGATCGCGCCCCCGGTGAACAGCGGGGTGAAGATGTCCCAGAGCGCGGCGTCGAAGCCGGTGGGGGCGAACTGGAGCGAGCGGCTGTTCTCGTCGAGCCCGAACCGCTCGGCCAGCCTCGGCACGGTGACGGCACCGGCGTGCGTGATGATCACGCCCTTGGGCCTGCCGGTGGACCCGGAGGTGTAGATGACGTACGCCGCGTTGTCCAGTGCGAGCGGGGCGTTCCGGTCCGCGTCGGTGAGGTTGTCCGAACGGTTCCCGGCCAGCTCGGCGGTGAGGCCGGGATCGTCGAGCGACAGCCGCACGGCGTCCGGGCCGGCCGGGACCACCGCCTCGGTCGCGCCGACGCCGACCACGAGCGTGGGCGCCGCGTCGGAGAACAGGAACTCGATCCGCTCCTCGGGATAGCCCGCGTCGATCGGCAGGAACGGCGCGCCCGCCTTGAGCGCGGCGAGAACGCTGATGACGAACTCCGGCCCGCGCGGCAGCACGAGCGCGACCAGCCGCTCCGGTGTGGCCCCGCGGGCGACCAGTGCCCTGGCCAGCCGGTTCGCCCGCGCGTTCAGCTCGGCGTAGGACAACCACGTGTCGTCGTGCGCCAGTGCCGTCGCCTCCGGCGAACGCATGACCTGTGCCTCGAACAGCTCGGTGAACGACAGTGCCGTCGAAGCCGCCAGACGTACCGCGCGATCCACACCAACCTCCGCGCATCTCGAACCGAAAATTCCCAGCTACCGAAATCGGGTACGGCGAATCACGAGCGACCGCCCGCGCCGCGAAAGAAACTGCTCAGCGGTTGTCCATCCGCGCTGCGAGACCAGCCGGACGCAGATCGGTCCAGTTCTCGTCGACATAGCGGAGGCACGACTCGCGACTCGCCCCGCCGTGCACCACGCGCCACCCCCGGGGAACGTCCACCCCGTCCCTCCACAACGAATGCTGACCCTCGTCGTTGATCAGGACGGAGTAGCTGCCCACAGGATCGTCGAACGGATTCGTCATCACTGGTGAACCAATCGAGAAAAACAGCGGAGAACGACTGACGCAAGCCCACCTGAAATACTCACGCACGTTCCAGCTCAAAAATCACGGACAGCGTCAGGGACTCGATGAGGCGCTTGTTCACGCACCGCCAGCCACCCTCTTCGAACACGCCCTCCCACTCGGCGAGGGTGGGAATGTAGACATCCATCATGGCGTGGCCGACCTCGAACCCGAGGGTGAACACGGGCACGTTGTCCTCGGTCACGGCGTGCTCGGTCCGCGGGTCGTCGAGCAGAATCCGGGTGGCGTCACCGAGCAGGAAACGGCGAACGTTGGGGAAGGCCTCCCGCAGCCTGCGCAGGGTGGCGACGCAGTTCTCCCGCGGCCAGAAGTCGTGTCCCATCATGAAGCAGGTCAGCAGGTCGACCTCGGCGAACTCGGCCCTCGTCCCGATGTTGCGCGCGTCGGCCTCGGCGAAGGAGAGGCGGTCGGACATGCCGAGTTCGGCCGTCTCCTTCTCGGCGACCTTGAGCGCGGGGCCGGCGAGGTCCAGACCGAGGCCCTTCGCCCGCGGATGGCGCCGGAGAACCTGGATCAGCCGCCCGCCGCTGCCGCAGCCGAGGTCGGCGACGTAGGATAAGTCGTGGTCGAGGTCGTCCATGGCGGCCCAGAACGCCGGGTCGAAGTACTGCGTGTTGATGTCCCGGCAGGCGTAGCCGATCGCCGCCGAGTCCCGCCGGTAGAAGTCACCGGTGCGGTTCTCGTTGCGCAGCACGTACTGCATCCTCGCGAACAGCTCGCCGGAACCGAGGCAGAGCCAGTGGAACAGCGACTTGGTCCGGTAGGCCTCGTCGAAATGGCGGCCGACCACAACGCTGTCCCGATCCCGCTCGACCACGCCGACCACCGCCAGTGCGGTGATCATGCCCTGCGTCGACGCCAGGTCGAGGTCGTTCTGCAGCGCGAAACTCTGCACGTCCAGCTTGCCGTTCTCGCGCAACTCTTCGAGGGCTCCCAACTCCCAGGCCGCCCCGATCGAGGCCGCGGCGACCGCGGAGTTGAAGATGGAAGCCACCGCGCGCTCGGATTCCGAGCCAACCACAGGAGAGTTCATCCGGACTCACTCCATTCAACAATCCCGATAAGTTCCCACGACTACGTTGGGCGAAACTGCCGAGAAAATGTCCGCGAACCGGAGCATTCAGACCAGGCGTCGACAGCTGTCATCGACCTTATGCATTGCAACTATAGAGCGTCAAACATATTTAGCGACGTCTTAATAAACTGGGTCAGGTTGTCGTTCCCGGATGATGATGATTCCATCGCTTTGACCGTGGATAATCCTGTGGTAGAGCCGCCGCGGTGATGGTTCCGGTGCGCGGGCCGGGGATCGGCGCTGGTCGTGTGGCCGGCTCACCGTCCTGGCGACGCGGCGGGCGAGGGCGATCGGGCAGCGGTGAGCCACAAATTCCTTAAAGCCACCGCCGCCGTCGGATTCGCCGTTCGTCGAGCCGGACCCGGTTGTCAGGGGGTGGTGTCACCATCGCGACATGGACAAGGCAAGGACGACACCGATCATGACCAGCGCGGCTGTGTCGCGGCTGGTGACCGCCTGGCTGGCGACCATTTCCTCGGAGCACACACGGGCCCGCTACCGCCGGGACCTCGGCCGCCTCGCGGGCTGGCTGATGGGCCACCGCGGCCGCGGCCTGCTCGCCACCAGGGCCGAGGACGTGATCGCGTACGCGCACACCCTGACCGGGCACCGCCACGACCTCGATCACCGAGCGCACCCGCTGCGGCGGCACGACACCATCGCCACCAAGGCGACCGCGTGGAGCTCGTTCTTCGCCCACTGCGTGCGGGCCGGGCTGCTCGAATCCAACCCCGTCCAACAAGCCCGCGCCCTCGACCCCGCGGCGGCCTACCCGCCACACCCGCGCAACCCGGCCAGCGGCGCCGACGCCGACGCGTTACGCGCGCTGGTCGCCGAGGCGCACCGCGATCCGTGGCTCGGCGGCAGCCTCGGTGCCGCGCTGGTCGGTCTGCTCGTGGCCACGCAGTGGCGGCCGGAGCGCATCACCACGCGCACGCTGGCCGACCTCTCCGAGCGCGGCGTGCACGACGGTGAGCAGTGGCTGCCACTACCCGCCGCGGTGGTCGGCTATCTCGGCGCGTGGTGCGCCGAGCGACCGGATGTCGTTGGGACGCATGTGTTCTACGAGCGCTCGGGACTGCGGCGGATCTCCGCGATCGACCTGATGCGACTGGTGCTGCGCAGCGCGGAGCGGGCCGGGCTCGGCGACGGGCTCACCGCGACCCGGGCCGCCCGCTCCGCCGCCGAGATCACCGAGCGCGGCGAGTCGATCGAGCTGCCCCCGCTGGCCGAGCTGCGCCGGTCGGCCCCGGCCCCGGAACAGCTCGCGCTGCCGGACGACCCGCGCGAGCACGACCCGGTGCAGCCCGCGCTGATCCCCCTGCCACAGCAGTGATCACCCGGTGAGGAGCCGGTCGAGCGCCCGCCGCGCGCGGTCCCCGGCACGGGGGTCGCGGTCGAGCCGCAGCGAGTGGTTCAGGCTCAACATCACGCCGTACAGCTCGAACATCAGCTGGTCGGGGTCGGTGTCCCCGGGCAGTTCGCCCGCGCTCACCGCGAGCCTGATCTGGATCACCAGGTCGCGGCGCCACACCGCGACCATCCCGGCGACGGCGTCGCGCACCGGTCCCTCGCGGTCGTCGAACTCCGCGACCGCGGCGGTGAAGAAGCAGCCGCCGGGGAACACCCCGCGCTCCATGTAGGACACCCACGCCGCGCAGAGGGCGCGCAGCCGGGACAGACCTGGCTCGGCGTCGGTGGCCCGGCCCGGCACCTCCTGCCCGAAGATCGCGGCGGCGGTGTCGATCACCGCGAGCTGCAGGACCTCCTTGGACCCGAAGTGGCCGAGCAGGCCGGACTTGCTCATGCCCAGGTCGGCCGCGAGCCTGCCGATGGTCAGGCCCTCAAGGCCCTCGACGGAGGCGACCTCCACTCCCCGGTCGAGGATCACCGAGCGGGTGTGCCTGGCGTCGGTCGCCGATCTGCGCGGACTCACGGCGCTCACTCTAGTCACCTCCGCCACATTTAGCGTCCGATCGATCGGACGCTAAACTGCCCGGCATGCCTCCTCCCCGCATCGCCGCACTCGGCCACCACCAGCCGGAACACGTCATGACCAATGACGACCTGACCGCCCTCGTCGACACCACGGACGAGTGGATCCGCAAGCGCACCGGCATCGCCACCCGGCGCCTCGCGCTCCGCGAGTCGGTCACCGACCTCGCCGAGCAGGCCGCCGCGAAGGCGCTGGCCCGGTCCGGCCTCGCCCCGGACGAGGTTGACATGGTGGTGGTCGCGACCTGCTCCGCGATCGACCGCTGCCCGTCGATCGCCGCCCAGGTCGCCGGGCGGCTGCACATCCCTGCGGCAGCGGCGTTCGACGTCAACAACGGCTGTGCGGGGTTCAGCACGGCGCTGGCCACCGTCGACCACGCGATCCGCGCCGGGGCCGCTCGCGGCGCACTGGTCATCGGGGCGGAGAAGATGTCCGACATCACCGACTGGACCGACCGCTCGACGTGCGTGCTGCTCGGCGACGGCGCGGGGGCGGCGGTGGTCACCGGCTCGGACGGACGGGACGGCATCGGCCCGGTCGTCTGGGGCTCCGACCCGACGCGGGGGCACGCGGTGCGGATCTCCGGCGACTGGCACCCGCTCTTCCGCCAGGAGGGGCGCGAGGTGTTCCGCTGGGCGACCACCGAACTCGTTCCCCTGGCGCGGAAAACGTGCGAGTGTGCCGGGGTCTCGCCCACCGACCTCGGCGCCGTGGTCACCCACCAGGCGAACCTGCGGATCATCGACGCGCTCGTCGACAGGCTCGGCATCACCGACGCGGTCGTCGCGCGGGACGTCGTCGACTCCGGCAACACCTCGGCCGCTTCCATCCCGCTCGCGTTGTCCAAGCTCGTCGAGCTGGGTGCGGTCCCGACCGGCTCTCCGGTGTTGCTGTTCTCCTTCGGCGGCGGCCTGTCGTGGGCCGGTCAGGTGGTGATGTGCCCGTGAGGACGCTCTCGTTCCTGGCCCGGCTGATCTTCCGCCCGCGCGTGCTCGGCACCGGGAACGTGCCGAGGACCGGGCCGGTGGTCATCGCCGCCAACCACCTGTCCTTCGTGGACAGCGTGGTGATCGCGCTGGTGGCGCCCCGCCGCGTGGTGTTCCTGGCGAAGGCCGAGTACTTCACCGGGAAGGGCCTGCGCGGTCGCCTGGTGCGCCGCCTGTTCCACGCCCTCGGCGCGATCCCGGTCGAGCGCGGCACGTACCACTCGGCGCGGGCCTCCCTCGACGCGGCACAGCGGATCATCAACGGCGGCAACGCTTTCGCCATCTACCCCGAGGGCACCCGCTCCCTCGACGGCAGGCTCTACCGAGGCCGGGCCGGAGTAGCCTGGCTGGCGCTGTCCACGGGCGCGCCAGTGGTCCCCGTGGGACTCCAGGGCACCGAACGCCTGCAGCCGGTCGGCTCCCGGCTCCCCCGCCCGCACCGGGTGACCGTCCACTTCGGACGGCCATTGGAGTTCGCCGGACGGGAGAACACCGCGCGCGAACGGCGGAGGACGACCGACGAGATCATGGCCGCGATCCGCGCCCTGACCGGCCAGGAGCACGTCACCGAGTACAACGCCGCCGCCTAGCGGTGGATCCGCATTATCCTGGTGCCGTGGTGGAGAACGCGGTCTCACCGGATCCGGACCTGGTCCGCGCGCTGAGGGCGCTGTCGAACCCGATGCGGCTGCAACTGCTGCTGTGGCTGCGGGAGCCCGAGCGCCACTTCTCCGCGGAGGGCGCGATCGCCGACCCCGCCGAGGTGGGGATCTGCGTGACCCACATCCGGGCGAAGGCGGGCCTTGCCCAGTCCACGGTGTCGGCGTACATGGCCGAGCTGGAGCGGGCGGGCCTGGTGCGAGCGACGCGCGTCGGCAAGTGGACCCACTACAAGCGCGACGAGCAGCGCATCGCCGAGCTCGTCGGGACGCTCGGCCGGACGCTCTAGCCGGTCACGATCCGCAGGATCGCCGTGCCCTCGCCCATCCCCGGCAGCTGAAGGGTGACGCTGCCGGGACGGGCGTCGGGCATCTTGGCCGCGCACTCGGCGTTCGGACCGCCGAAGGAACCGAAACCACCGCCACCGCCGAAGGAGAACGCGGAGCAGCCGGGCTTGAGCGTGCCCGAGCCGCCGCCACCCCTGTTCAGCGCGAGGTCGAAATCCACCTCGCCGGCCGCGACCTTCTTGATCGACAGCTTGCCCGGAGCGGAGCCGCCGAACCGGATCTCGACCGGCTTCGACACCGCCACCTCGCAGCTCCGGGTCGCGCACACCTTGTAGTCCGCACCGTCGGCGGCTGCTGTCGGCGTGGCGGCGGCAGTCGTCGTGGTCGTTGTGGTGGTGGGTGCGGTGGTGGTCGTGCCGGTCGCGGTCGGCACCTGGGAAGCGGGGGGCGGCGGCGGTCCGCCGGCGCAGCCGGTCATGGCCAGCGCCGCCAGCAGTGCCGCGGTGATTCGAGAGGTCTTCACCCCGCGGAACCTAGGTCCGGGCACCGGGACCGGTCCCGGACTTGACCGTCAAATCGTAATTTTGCGATACTTCGATCTGACTTGGCGGACGCACACGAGGAGTTGCGCGATGAGTGGCACCGGCGACCTGGGCCTGGGCCGGTTCGGGCTCTACACCTTCGACTTCGAGTTCCAGCAGGCGGCGAGGATCCGTGAGTCCGTGCGGGAACTGGAGGAGCTGGGCTGGCGGGCGCTCTGGGTCCCCGAACTGCTCGGGCGGGACGCGTTCACCCACGCCGCCGTGCTGCTGTCGGCTTCGGAACGGATGCGCGTCGTCAACGGGATCGCCCGGATCTGGTCCCGCGAGGCCCGCTGGACGCACGGCGCCAGCACGCTCCTCGCGGACGCCTACCCCGACCGGCACGTGCTGGGCCTGGGGTTCGGCGGCGACAAGCGCACGAACGTCAAACCCCTCGCGGCGATGAAGGCCTACCTCGACGAGCTGGATTCGATGGACTCGCCCAACCCCGCTCCGAGCACCCCCGTCCGCCGCATCCTGGCCGCCTACGGCCCGAAGATGCTCGAACTGGCCCGCGATCGCGCTGCGGGCGCCCAGAGCTACCACGTCAACGTCGAGCACACGGCGCGGTCACGCCAGATCCTCGGCCCCGACGCCTTCCTCGGTGTCGAGCACGCGGTGCTGTTCGAGTCGGACCCCGCCAAGGCCCGCGAGATCGCCCGCGGGCACATGCACACCTACCTCACCAGCCCCTACAACATCGCGAAGTTCCGCCGCCTCGGCTACACCGACGAGGAGATCGACCACGGCGGCAGCGACCGCATCATCGACGATCTCGTCTTCTGGGGCGATCCGGACACCATCGTCAAGAAGCTGCACGCCCACGTCGAGGCCGGTGCCGACCACGTCGCGGCCCAGGTGATCGGTGTCGAACCCGGGCAGTCCGCGATGCCCTACTGGCGCCTGCTCAGCGCGGTCAACGAGGGCGAGTAGATCCGCTCGCCTCCGTGTCGACGTCGTGGTCGAACGCGCGCAGCACCGGGCTGAACGCCACGAGCAACGCCGGGACGACCATGAACGCGGCACAGAGCAGCAGCGCGGTCCGGCCACCGAACAGCTCCATCAGCACTCCGCCGACCAGCGAGCCGAACGCGCCACCCGCGCTGTCGAGCAGCCCGAGCGCCCCGCCGACCCGGCCCCGGAGCTCGTCCGGGGTCAGCAGCATCAGGTAGGTCATGACCGCCGTGTTCGCCGTCGGGGCCAGCAACGCCGACACCGCGAGCAGGGCACCGGCCTCCAGCACGTTCGACGAGAACGCCAGGAGCGGCGCGATGAGCACGAAGCTCCCGATGACCCCGGCGATCGAGGCGTACGGCGAGAGCCTGCGCAGCAGCCGGGGGGCGACGAGCGCGCCGAGCAGACCGCCGACGCCGAGCATCACCCCGAGCAGGCCGATCTCGCTCTCCGGTGTCCCCCTCGCCTGCGCGGCCAGCAGCACAACCAGGTACAGGGCGACGAAGCTGACGTTGAGCAGCACCGCGCACGCCGCGATGATCCGCAGCACCGCGTTGCCCAGCACCCATCGCACGCCTTCGGCGAGTTCGGCGGAGAACGCGCGCCGCTCGGGGATCTCGCGCGGCGGCAGCCGCAGGAAGAGCAGGGCCACGAAGGACAACGATTGCAGGATCGCGTTGAGCAGGAAGGGAAAAGCCCGGCCCAGCTGGAGCAGTGCGGCGCCGAAGGCGTTGCCGCCCAGCTGGCCCAGCGATCCCCGGGCGGAGTTCATGGCGAACGCGCTGGAGAGCTGGCTGGGCGGAACCACCTGGGACAGCGCCGCTTCCTCGGCCGGGTAGGCCAGGGCCAGCGCCACCCCCTCCACGGCGGCCACCGCCAGCAGGAAGGGGAAGAACAGCGCGCCGGACCAGATCGCGACGCACAGCCCACCGTACGCGCACGCCCTGGCCAACGCGCAGAACACCAGGATCTTCCTGCGGTCCCACCGATCCGCGAGCACCCCGGCGGGCAGGCCGGCGAGCAGCTGGAGGGCGGACAGGACGAAGCCCGCCACCCCGGCCAACGCCGGTGACGCCCAGACCGCCGCCACCAGCAGCGGACAGGCGATCACGAACACCTGGTTGCTCAGCTCGGAACCCGCCTGCGCCGTCCACAGCAGGTGGAAGTTCCTGTTGCGGGACAGCTTCGTCTCCGACACCGGAGCGCTCATGCGATGATGCGGGATCGGCGGTCGCTGAGCGCGTAGATGCTGCGCACGTTGCGGATCAGGTTGAGCCGCTTGAGCCAGCGGTCCTTGCCGTCGTAGCGCGGCTGGAACGGCTCACGCCCGTGCACCACGCGGTAGTTGTCCACGAAGACGGCGTCACCGGGCTGGAGCACGACCCGCTCCACCGCCGCGCTGAGGTGCTCCTGGGTGGCCGCCATGACCGCCGCCGCCTCGGTGTCGCCCTCCTCCACCGCCATGAAGTCGATGTCGAAGCGCAGGTAGGGCCGCTCGTGCGGGCCGAAGATCACCGATCCCGTGGTGTGGCCGCGGCCGGCCAGGTGATCGGTCCCGTCGCCGTCGAGCAGCACCCCGCCGACGTGCGAGTCGTCCGGGTAGAAGCGGAACCTGTTCTCCGACAACACCTTCCTGGTCTGCTCGGGCAGGTCGAGCGCGGCGATCCGGACGAACGTGGTGCCCACCGAGTCCGGGTTGCGCAGGCACAGCAGGGACACGTAGTCACCCCGGCAGGGGTGGAAGACGTCCTCGGTGTGCAGCGACAGCCCCGCCTCGCTGCTGGCGCTGGTGAGCGAGCGCTCCATACCGGGCGCCGGGCAGACGTCGTGCACGATGCGGCCGTCCTGCTGGTTGGCCCAGCCGAACGCCTCGCCCAGCGCGGAGCCGACGAGCAGCAGCACGATCTCCTCGCGCTGCCCGGCGCCGGTCTTGGCCGCGGTGTCCCACCCGGTCGGGGTGGGCACCAGGTCGTCGGCGATCGGCAGGCCGGACACCACGGTCACGTCCGACTCGTTGGCCCGCACCTCGGCGAGGAACTCCCGCAGCCGCAGGGGAAGCCGCTCGGCCACCCGCCCGGCCCGGTCCACGAACGTCAGCGGGTCCCAGGAGTCGCCGTCACCGAGGACCTCGTCGGCGAGGCGGGCGACCTCGTCCGACTCGGCAGAGCTGAGAGTGATCTTGTCCACGCCAGAAGCTCCTCTGTCTCGGGGGAAGGTTCGGGGGCTACCCGGCGACGCCGCGGACGAGCTGGCGCAGGGCGTCCACCGTCCGGTCGGCGATCCGCCGCACGGTGGCCTCGTCGTGCAGGTTCTCCGAGTACTGCCAGGTGATCTCGAGCTCGCCGCCGTGCACACCGCCGACGACGTCGAGCACGTGCGTCGCGGTCTGGTCGTCGGCCTGGTCGCGGCCGAGGCCGTCGAGCTGGCGGCGCACCACCCCGGTGCCGCCGGCCCCGTCGATCACCGTGTCCCACTGGCCCAGGTAGTTGAAGGACACCTGGGCGTTGGGGGCCTCGGCGAGTGCGGGGTGCGCGCCGAGGTACTTCAGCGCGCCGTAGCCGATGCCGCGCCCGGGAACGGCCCGCAGCCGGGCCCTGACGGCCTTGGCCAGCGCACGCCAGTCGTCACCGCCACCGGCGGGCACGGTCAGCGCGACCGGGTAGATCGTGGTGAACCAGCCGACCGTGCGCGAGAGGTCCACGCCGTCGAGGATGTCCTCGCGGCCGTGCCCTTCCACGTCGACGACGACGGTGTCGGAGCCGGTCCACTCGGACAGCCCCAGCGCCACCGCGCCGAGCAGCACGTCGTTGATCTGGGTGCGGTAGCGGCCGGGCACCTTCCGCAGCAGCAGCTCGGTCTCGGCCACGGTCAACCTGGCGCTGAGGTTCCTCCTGGAACCGTTGGTGTTCAAGCCTTTCCGGTCAACCGGAAGCGGGGTGACGGCGGCGGCCGCCCCGGTCCAGTGCTCCACCTCGGCGTCGATCTTGCCGGCGGCGACGTAGTCCCGCAGGCTGGTCGACCAGTCCACATAGGACGTCGTGCGCGAGCCGAGGTCACCGCCCTGGTAGGCGATCGCGAAGTCCTCCACCAGGATCCGCCAGGACACCCCGTCGACGACGGTGTGGTGGATGCTCAGGAACAGCCTGGGCGACTCGCCTCCGGTGAGGAACACCGCGCACACCAACGGCCCGTCCGCGAGGTTGTGCCCGCTTTGCGCCGCAAGGGCTTCCGCCTCCGCGTCGGCCACGTCGGCGACGCGGAAGGACAGGGAGGTGCCGTCGACCGGCTTGAGGTGCTGCCGCCACGCGCCGTCGACGCGCTCGAAACGGCTCCGGAGCGCATCGTGCTTGGCCACCAGGGATTCCAGGGCCTTGCGGACGAGGTCCGCTCGCGCGTCCCCGGCCAGCTCCAGGTACATCGACATCCCGAAGTGGTCCGGCCGCACCGGGTGCTCGGCGAAGAACCAGCTCTGGATCGGCGTCAACGGCGCCGAACCCGTCACCGGGCCGGTGTCCGCGGCCGCCGTGGCCGTGGTGGCGATCCCGGCGAGCTCGCGGACGGTCTGATGGGTGAACATGTCCTTCGTGGCCAGGTGGTGTCCGGCCTTCCGCGCGGCGGAGACCACCTGGATGCTCAGGATCGAGTCACCGCCGAGGTCGAAGAAGTTGTCCGTGGCACCGACGCGTTCCACGCCGAGCACGGCGGACCAGATCGCGGCCAGCTCGGCCTCCACGCCCGGTTCCGGTGCCACGAACTCGTCGCAGGGCGCGTGGTCCGGGGCGGGCAGGGCGCGGCGGTTGATCTTGCCGCTCGGGCTCAACGGCAGCGCGTCGAGCTCGACGAACGCGGCGGGGACCATGTGCTCCGGCAGCAACCGCCGCAGGTGCTCACGCAGGTCGTCCGCCGCACCGACCACGTAGGCCACCAGGCGCTTCACACCGGGGGTGTCCTCGCGGGCCACGACGACCGCGGTGGTGACGCCGGGGTGGGTGCACAGCGCGGCCTCGATCTCGCCCAGTTCGATGCGGAAGCCGCGGATCTTGACCTGGTCGTCGGTGCGGCCGAGGTAGACCAGGGTGCCGTCGGCGAGGTACTTCGCCACGTCGCCCGTGCGGTACATCCGTCGCCCCGCGAAGAAAGGATCTTCGACGAAGCGCTCGGCGGTCAGATCGGGGCGGTTGAGGTAGCCGCGCGCAACGCCCGCACCGCCGATGAACAGCTCCCCGGCGACGCCGACCGGCACCTGGTTGCCGTCCTCGTCGAGCAGGTAGGCCCGGTAGTTGGGCAGCGGGCCGCCGATGCCGACGCGGCCGGTGCGGGAGATCTCCGCCCAGTCCAGGTCGTGCCGGGTGACGTGCACGGTGGTCTCGGTGATGCCGTACATGTTGACCAGGCGCGTGCGCGCCTCCGGATAGCCCTCGAACCACTGGCGCACGTGCACCGGCTCCAGCGCCTCACCGCCGAAGATCACCAGTCGCAGCTCCTCCGGCGCGGGGCGCCCGGCCTCCTGCGCGGTGCGCACGAGGCCGCCGAAGCTCGACGGGGTCTGGTTGAGGACCGTGACCCCTTCCTCGGCGAGCAGGGCCCACATCAGCTCCGGCGCGCGGGCCACGGACCTGGGCACGACGACGATCCGGCCGCCGAAGCCGAGCCCGCCCCAGATCTCCCAGACGGAGAAGTCGAAGGCGTAGGAGTGGAACACCGACCACACGTCGTCCGGGCCGAAGCCGAATCCCGCGCGGGTGGTCGCGAGGAGGTTGGCCACGCTGCGGTGCTCGACCTGGACGCCCTTCGGGGTGCCGGTGGAGCCGGAGGTGTAGATCACGTAGGCCAGGTCGTCCGGGGTCACACCGGTCTCCGGCGCCTTGCTCGGCCGCTTGGCGATCTTGTGCGCGTCCGCGTCGACCCGCACCACCGCGGCGGAGCCGGTCTCCAGGCCCGGGGCGAGCCCGGACTGCGTCAGCAGCACCGGCGCGGCCGTGTCGGCGAGCATGAACGCCAGCCGCTCCGCCGGGTAGTCGGGGTCCAGCGGCACGTAGGCACCGCCCGCCTTGAGCACCGCGAGCAACGCGACGACCAGGTCCAGCCCGCGTTCCATGCTGACCGCGACCAGGGTCCCCGGCCGCACGCCGAGCGCGACCAGGTGGTGCGCCAACTGGTTCGCGCGCCCGTCCAGCTCGCGGTAGGTCAGCCGCGAGCCCTCGCAGGTGACCGCGACCGCCTGGGGGTTGTTCCTCGCCTGGGCCTCCACCAGCTCGTGCACGCAGCGCAGCGGCCCGGTCTCCACGGCCGTGTCGTTCCAGCCCTCGGTGAGCTGGCGCCGCTCCGGCTCGGTCAGCATCGGCAGCTTCGCCAGCTCCGTTCCGGGCGAGGCGATGACGGCCTCCAGCAGCACCGTGAGGTGGCCCGCCATCCGCTCGACCGTGGCCGCGTCGAACAGGTCGGTGTTGTACTCGATCAGCCCGATCAGCCCGCCGTCGCGTTCGGTGAACTCGAAGGACACGTCGAAGATCGCCATGGTGGCGGGCAGCGCCAGCTCCTCGATCCGGAGACCGTCCAGGTCCACCGCGCCCGAGGGCGTGTTCTGCAGCACCACCAGGGCCTGCACCAGCGGGGTCCGGCTCGGGTCGCGCTCCGGCTGCAGGATCTCCACCAGCCGCTCGAACGGCACGTCGGCGTTGCCGAACGCCCCGAGCGCGCACTCGCGGACCTCGCCGAGGAAGTCGGTGAACCGCGCCGACATGTCCACTGTGGACCGCAGCACCAGGGTGTTGACGAAGAAGCCGATCAACCGCTCCAGCTCCACCCGGTCACGGCCGGAGGTGACCGTGCCGACCGCGATGTCGCGCTGTCCGCTGTACCTGGCCAGCAACAGCTTCGTCGCGGCGACCAGGGTCATGAACAGCGTCGCGCCGCACGACCGGCCGACGGCGTTGAGCCCGGCGAGGACCTCTGGGGGAAGGTCGAAGCGGTGCACGGCGCCGTTGGCGGTCTTCACGGGTGGGCGGGGACGGTCGGTCGGCAGCTCGAGCGGGGTGAGCCCGTCCAGCTTCTCCCGCCAGTAGTCCAGTTTCCCGGCGAACTCCGGCCCGGACTGCTGTTCGCGCTGCCACACCGCGTAGTCGGAGTAGCGCAGGTCGAGATCGGGCAACGACCCCGCGGCGTAGAGCACGCCCAGCTCGTCGACGAGCACACCCATCGACCAGCCGTCTGTGATGATGTGGTGCAGGGACAGCACCAGCACGTGCTCGGTCTCTGCGCCGATGCTCGACCCCGCAAGCGGGTCTTCGGACAACCGCAGCAGGCGCGCCCGCAGCAGCGGTCCGGTCCGCAGGTCGAACGGCGTGCCGACCTCCTCCGCCAACGCCCGGTCGAGCTCCCGCGGGTCGACGTCGACCACGGGCAGCGGCACCGGTGCGGGCGGGTGGATCCGCTGGACCCCGCGCCCGTCGACGGAGTCGAACGTCGTGCGCAGCGACTCGTGCCGGGCCACGAGGCTGGTCAGCGCGTCCTGGAGCACGCGGACGTCGAGCTCACCGGTCAGCCGCAGCGCGGCGCAGGTGTTGTACTCGGCGCCGCCGGGCGCGAACTCGTCGAGGAACCACAACCGTTGCTGGGCGAAGGAAAGCGGGATGTCCTGGCCGTGCTCCACTCGCGGGATGCGCTGCTCGGCAGTGCCCGGGGTGTCTTCGAGCGCGGCCGCGAGCCCTTCCACGGTCGGCGTGGTGAACAGTGCCCGGGGCGAGATGTCGACGGCGAGGGCGGACCGGATCCTGGAGATCACCTGGATGCTCAGGATCGAGTCGCCGCCGAGGTCGAAGAAGTTGTCGCGCACACCCACTCGCGGGACGCCGAGCACCTCGGCCCAGATGTCGGCCAGCACGCTCTCCGCGCGGCTGCTCGGCGCCACGTACGTGGTTCCGGAGTCGAGGTAGCCGTCCGGGGCGGGCAGCGCCCGACGGTCGATCTTGCCGTTCGGGGTCAGCGGCAGCGCGTCCATCGGCACGAACGCCGAGGGCACCAGGTGCGCGGGCAGGCTCTCCGCGGCGAACGAGCGCAGCGTCGCCGCGTCCGCGTTGCCGGCGACCACGTACGCGATCAACCGGTTGGACCGGGCCACGGCCGCGACCTCACGAACCGCGGGGTGCCCGACGAGGACGGCCTCGACCTCACCGGGCTCCACGCGGAAGCCGCGGACCTTGACCTGGTCGTCCATCCGGCCCACGTACTCCAGGTCACCGGAGATGAGCAGGCGGACGCGGTCACCGGTGCGGTACAACCGCTCACCCGGGACGAACGGGTCGTCCACGAACCGCTCCGCGGTCAGCTCCGGCTGGTTGAGGTAGCCGCGGGCCACACCGGCTCCACCGATGTGCAGCTCACCGGCGACCCCGAGCGGAACGACGTCGCCCGCCCTGTCCAGCACGTAGCACCGGGTGTTGGCCAGGGGGCGGCCGATCGGCACCGACGACCGTCCGTCGAGGGCGGCCCGGGACGGCTCGAACAGGCACGAGTCGATCGCCGCCTCGGTGACACCGTAGGAGTTGACCACGTAGGTGTCCGGGTCGAGCCGGTCCAGCAGCGCGAGGCAGTCCTCGGTGTGCCACGTCTCCGACCCCACCGAGAGGATCTTGAGCGGCGGGAACCGGTCGGTGAAGGCCAGCAGCGCCTTGGCCATCGTCGGCACCAGCTCCAGCGCGGTCGCGCCGGTGCGCTCGATCTCGGCGAGCAGCCGCGCCGGGTCGGCCGCGACGTCCCTGGGGCAGATGACCATCGTGCCGCCGAAGCACAGGGCGCGCAGCAGGTCACCGTGGAACACGTCGAAGGACGCGCTGGCCACGGACAGGTGCCTCGGGCGCATCTGCACGAGCCCGTACCGGGCGTTCCACGCCTCCGCGACCGAGCAGAGGTTGCGGTGCTCGACCATGACCCCCTTGGGGTTGCCGGTCGAACCGGAGGTGTAGATGACGTAGGCCAGGTCACTCGGGCCGACCGCGGTGGACGGTGCGGTGGCGGCCGTGGGCCACTCCCCGTCCAGCCGGATCACGTCGAGGGAGGACTCCGGCCGCGCGCGGTTGGTGAGCAGCACGGCGGCACCGGAGTCGGACAGCATGTACTCCAGCCGATCGGCCGGGTAGTCCAGGTCGAGCGGCACGTAGGCGCCACCGGCCTTGAGCACCGCGAGCAGCGCGACCACGAGGTCGATCCCCCGGTCGAGCCCGACCGCCACGAGCACGCCCGGCCGCACCCCGCGCCCGACCAGCACGTGCGCCAGTCCGTTCGCCCGCGCGTCCAGCTCGCCGTAGCTCAGCTCGTCCTCGCCGCACACCAACGCGATCGCGTCCGGCGACGCCGCGACCTGCGCGGCGACCAGCTCGTGCACGACGGCGTGCCGAGCCGCGACCGCGGTCCGCGGGGGCATCAGCTCGCGCCGCTCCTCGGGGTCGATCATCGGCAGCTCGACCAGCGTCCGGAACGGGTTCTCCGCCATCCCGGTCAGCAGCTGGCGCAGGTGGCGCGCCATCCGGTCCACAGTGGACCGGTCGAACAACGCCGCGTCGTAGGAGAGGTCGATCGTGAAGCGCGGCAACGGGTACGCGCTGATCGTCAGCGGGTAGTTGGTGTCGTCGAGCGCGTCCACCTCGCGGACCGCGATGCCTCCGTCCGCGGTGTCGCCGTCGAAGGGGTAGTTCTCGAAGACCACCAGGCTGTCGAACAGGTTCACCCCACCGCCGACCCCGCTCCACCCCTGGATCTGGGTCAGTGCGACGAACTCCACCCGCCGCGCCTCGATCTGCTCGCCCTGGATGCGGTGCAGCCAGGGCAGGATCTGGTCGTCGGCCTCCCCGGCTACCCGCACCGGCAGCGTGTTGATGAACAAGCCGATCATCGTCTCGACGCCGGGCAGTTCCGCGGGGCGGCCGGACACCGTGGTGCCGAAGCACACGGGCAGCTCGCCGCCGTACCGGCCGAGCAGCAGTGCCCAGGCGCCCTGGACGACCGTGTTCATGGTGAGGCGCTGGTCCTTCGCCAGCGAGTACAGCCGCTCGGTCAGCTCCTCGGTGAACTCGATCCGCACCGAACCCGACGTCTTGCTGGTGTGCGCGGTGGTGGGCCGCCGGTCGTAGGGCAGCTCGGTCGGCGCGTCGATCCCGCCGACGACGCGCTTCCAGTACTTCTCCGCCGCCGCGGCGTCCTGCTGCTGGATCCAGTCGATGTAGTCGCGGAACGGGCGCCGCGACGGCAGGTCCGGCTCGCTGCCCGCGGCCAGCGCGCGGTAGGTCTCGAAGACCTCGGCCATGACCTCCGCCAGGCTCCAGCCGTCGAGCAGGATGTGGTGGGAGGTGCGGATCATCTGCACGCTGGTGTCGGAGAGCCGCCCGATGATCAGGCGCACCAACGGCCCCGTGCTGAGGTCCATACCGGCGGCGGTGTCCTCGGCGATCACGCGGGCGATCTCGGCCCGTTGGTCCTCATCGGACAGACCGCGCCAGTCGTGGTGCTGGACGGGGACCTCGACGTCGCTCCGCACCACCTGGACCGGCTTGTCGATGTCCTGCCACACCACCGTGCTGCGCAGGATCGGGGTGCGGTCGACCACCCGCTGCCACGCCGCCGCCAGCGCACCGGGGTCGGTGACCCCGTCCAGCCGCAGGCTCATCTGGTCGAAGTAGGTCTCCTCCGTGCCGCCGACCAGGCTGTGGAACAGCATGCCGCTCTGCATCGGGGTGAGCGGGTAGATGTCCTCGACCCGCCCGGACGCCATGATCCTGTCCACAGTGGACTGGTCCAGCCGCGCGAGCGGGAAGTCCGACGGCGTCGCCCCGCCGGCCCCGGGCAGGGCGCAGTGCTCGACTATCCGCCGCAGGTTGTCGTTGACCTGGTCGGCCAACCGCCGCACCGTGGCCTCCTCGTGCACGTTCTCCGAGTACAGCCAGGTGATCTCCAGCTCGCCGTCCCTGGCGATGCCGACGACGTCGATCAGGTACGGCCGCAGCTCGTCCGGTCCCATGTCCTGTCCGAGGTCGCCGAAGCGCGCGTCGCGGTAGAGCGCGTTCCGCTCCGTCGTGCCGTGCCACTGCCCGTGGTAGTTGAAGCTGATGCACGGCAACGGGTCCGGTCGCATCGGCGACGACGGCACGAGGTAGCGCAGCGCGTCGTAGCCGAGCCCCTTGCCGGGAACGGCGCGCAACTGCTCCTTGACCGACTTGAGGACATCGCCCCAATCCCCCGTCGGCACCGTGAGGGCGACGGGGAAGTGCGTGGTGAACCAGCCCACCGTCCGGGACAGGTCGACATCGTCGAGGCTCGTGTCAATGCCGCGATCCTGCAAGCAGATCGCGGTCTCCTCGCGCCCGTGGCCTTCCATGCCCATCAACACGCGCTGTGAGCCGGTCCAGCTCGCCAGGGCTGAGCTCATCGCGCTGATCAGCACGTCGTTGACCTGCGTGCGGTACACGCCGGGAACCTGGTGCAGCAACGCGTCCGTCGTCGCGCGGTCCAGCCGCACGGTCAGCATCCGGGCCGACCCCGCGGTGTTCGGCCCGTCGCGGTCGACAGGCAGGGCCGGCTTCCCGTCGTGGATCGCCGACCAGTGCGGGATCTCCGCGTCCAGGCCGCCGTCGCGCACGTGTGCGTTGAGCCGCGCGGCCCAGTCGGTGAACGCCGTGGTCTTCGGTCCCAGGTCGATCTTCTGCCCCGAAAGGACCTGCTGGTAGGCGGTCTCCAGGTCTTCGAGCAGGATTCGCCACGACACGCCGTCGACCACCAGGTGGTGGATCGCCAGGAAGAACGTGGTGCCGTCGATCAGCACCGCGCGCACCAGGTCACCGCTGGCGAGGTCCATCGAGGACTGTGCGGCCAGGGCGGCCGCGTGCGCGTCCCCCTCGGCGTGCCGGAGGACCAACCGTGCGGGGTCGACGGGTGCGATGTCCTGCTGCCACTCGCCGTTCACCTTGCGGAAGCGCGTGCGGAGCGCGTCGTGGTGCGTGACGACCCCGACCAGCGCGGCCTGCAGTGCCTTCTCGTCGAAGTCCGCTACCAGGTCCAGGGCGGTGGACATGGCGTAGTGGTCGGGCATCGCCGTGTGCGCTTCGAAGAACCAGTGCTGGACCGGCGTCAGCGGCGCCGTCGTCGGGGCGGCCACGCGCTTCGCGACGGGAGCGGCGCCGCGGTCGGCGATCGCGGCGAGCTGGCCGATCGTGTGGTGGACGAAGATGTCCTTGGCGGTCAGCCGGACGCCGACCCGGCGGGCCCGGGAGACCACCTGGATGCTCAGGATGGAGTCGCCGCCGAGCGCGAAGAAGTCGTCGTCGACGCCGACCCGCTCGACCCGGAGCACCTTCGCCCAGATCTCGGCCAGCTTCTCCTCGGTCGGGGTGCGCGGCGCGACGTAGACGGCGCCGGTCTCGGTGGGCCCGTCCGGGTCGGGAAGGTTCCGCCGGTCGATTTTTCCGTTGGGGGTCAACGGGAGCGCGTCCAGGATCAGGAACGCGGACGGGACCATGTAGGACGGCAGCGCCTGTTCGAGGTGCGCGCGCAGCTGCGCGACGGTCGTCGTGGAGCCGGGCGCGAGGACGGCGTAGCCGACGAGGCGGAGGCGGCCCGACTCGTCCGGGCGGGCGACCACGGCGGCGTCGCTGAGTCCCGGGTGCGCCGACAGGGCGGCCTCGACCTCACCGGGCTCGATCCGGAAGCCCCTGATCTTGACCTGGTCGTCGACCCGGCCGAGGAACTCCAGGGTGCCGTCGGGCAGGAAGCGCACCCGGTCCCCGGTGCGGTAGACCCGCCCGCCGTCGTGGAACGGGTCGGGGCCGAAGCGCTGCGCGGTCAGCTCGGGCCGCCGCCAGTAGCCCGCGCCGACCCCGTCACCACCGATGTGCAGCTCGCCGGGGACGCCGACCGGGACCGGCTGTCCCGCCGGGTCGAGCACGTAGACCCTGGTGTTCGCCAGCGGGCGGCCGATCGGCACGAACGGCTTGTCCGGCAGGGTTTCCCGGCTGGGCTCGAACACCGTCGAGTCCACGGTGACCTCGGTGGAGCCGTAGGCGTTGATCACGAGGGTGCCCGGCGTGGTGCGCTCGACCAGCCGCGCGCAGTCCTCGGCCCGCCAGCCCTCGGAACCGACCGACACGAGCCCCATCAGCGGCAGCAGCGCGTCGCGGGCCACCAGCTCCTCCACCAGCGCGTTGGCCAGCGTGGGCACCAGCTCGATCGCGGTGCCGCCCACCTCGTCGACCAGCGCGAGCAGCCGCGGCGGGTCGGTGACCACGTCGGTCGGCGCGATGATCATCGCGCCGCCGAAGAACGCGGAGCGCAGCAGGTCGGAGAAGAACAGGTCCACCGCGAGCGTGGTCACCGAGACGAACCGCAGCCGCTTGCCGGTGAGGCCGAACCTGCGGTCCCACGCGTCGGCGATGTACGCCAGGTTCCGGTGGGTGATCATCACGCCCTTCGGCGTGCCGGAGGAACCGGAGGTGTAGATGACGTAGGCGAGATCGTCCGGGCCGACCGCGGTGGACGGTGCGGTGACCGGCTCGCCGTGGAACCCGTCCTCCAGGAACAGAACCTTTGCGTCGTGCTTCGGCAGCTTCGCCACGAGGGCGCGCTGCGTCAGCAGCACCGGGGCCGCCGAGTCGGAGAGCATGAACTCCAGGCGGTCCGCGGGGTAGCCCGGGTCCAACGGCACGTAGGCGCCCCCGGCCTTGAGCACGCCGAGCAGCCCGACGACCATGTCCAGCCCGCGCTCCACGCACAGGCCCACCAGGACACCGGGCCGGACACCGTGAGCCACAAGGGCGTTCGCGACCTGGTTGGCGCGCTTGTCGAGTTCGGCGAAGGTCAGCTCGGAGCCGTCGAAGCGCACGGCGGGCTCGTCCGGGCGCAACGCCACCTGCCGCTCGAACAAGGCGTGGATGTGCTGCGGCACCTCGTAGTCGACGGCGGTGTCGTTCCAGGTGGTGGTGACCTGGGTGCGCTCGGCGCCGGTCAGCCAGGGCAGCTCGCCCACGGGCCGGTCCAGCCGCGGCACGATCCCCTCCAGCAGCACCTGGAGGTGGGTGATCATCCGCTCGACGGTGGCGGCGTCGAACAGGTCGGTGTTGTACTCCAGCACGCCGAGCAGGGCGCCGTTGCGCTCCTGGAACTCCAGGCTGATGTCGAAGGTCGAGGAATCCCTCGGCAGGCTGAACTCCTCCGACCGCAACCCCTTGAGGTCGAGCGACTGCTTCTGGAAGCTGCGCAGCACCACCATGGCCTGGAACAACGGCGTGCGGCTCGGGTCCCGCTGCGGCTGCAACGCGTCCACGAGCCGGTCGAAGGGCACCTCGTCGTGCGCGAGCGCGTCGAGCACGGTCGCCTTCACGTCGAGCAGGAAGTCCAGGAACCGCTTCCCACCGTCCACTTGGGACCGGACGACGACCGTGTTGACGAAGAAGCCGATGGTGCCGCTCAGCTCGGGCCGGTTGCGCGCGGCGGTGACCGTGCCGAGCGAGATGTCCTCCTGGCCGGAGTAGCGGGAGAACAACACCTTGCACGCCGCGAGCAGCACCATGAACAGCGTGGAGCCGGTGTCCTGGGCGATCTTGCGGAGCTGGTCGGTCACGTCGCGGGGGACGTCGAACAGGCGCAGCGCGCCGTTCTGCGTCCGCACCGGGGGGCGGGGCCGGTCAGTCGGCAGCTCCAGCGGTGCGATCCCCGCGAGCTGCTTCTTCCAGTAGTCCAGCTTCGACGCGTCGTCGTTGTTCTCGCGCTGCCACACCGCGTAGTCCGGGTACTGCGCGCGCACGTCCGGCAAGTCCACTGTGGCGCCCTCGACCGCGGCGCGGTAGCTCTTGCTCAGCTCGTCGCAGAGGACGTCGAAGGACCAGCCGTCCACGACGATGTGGTGCGCACCGATCACGAGCAGGTGGTCCTCGGCGCCGAGGCGGACCACCATCGCGCGGAACAGCGGCCCGACTCGGAGGTCGAAGGGCTGGTTGAAGTCGTCGAGCACCTGGCGCAGCCCGGCCTCGTCACTGTCTACAACGGACACGTCGAGCCGGTACGGCGGGTGCACGATCTGCACGGCGGCCCCGTCGACGGAGTCGAAGGTGGTGCGCAGCGCCTCGTGCCGGTCGACGAGGCGCTGGAGCGACCCGGTGAGCGCGGGCAGGTCGAGTTCCCCGTACAGGCGCATCGCCAGCGCGCTGTTGTACTCCGTGGTACCGGGTTCGAGCTCGTTGAGGAACCACAGCCGCTGCTGCGCGAAGGACAACGGAAGCGGCCCCTCGCGCGACACCCGGGGGATCGTGTCGGCCTCCGCAGGGGCCGACTCCCCGGCGAGGCGCTTGCGGAGGGCGTCGCGCAGGTGCTCCGGAACGGCTGCGATGCGGGCTTCCAGCGAGTTGTCCACTTTCACTCCTCCGAAACCGTCGGGAACAGCCGTTCGTAGACCGGGCGCCCGCGCAGACCGACGGGGCGGTAGGGGACGTCGTGCTCGCCGGTGGCGACGCCCTGCGCGGTGCGCAGGCTGCCGCTGAGCGAGTAGTCGGGGTGGATGCCGTCGTCGCTGGGCTTGTAGCGGAACCCGAGGGTCAGCACGTCGCCGGCGGCGACCTCGCGCGGCTCGTCGAAGAGCGGCACGTACGCGGGCATCCAGTTCGTGCGCTCGTGCAACGAGTCCACGGGCGGGCCGTCCGGCGAGCACCACAGTTGGATCCACAGCAGCACACCGTCGACCCGGCCGTCCCGCTGCGCGGTGAGGGTGACGGTGCTGTCCCCCTCCACTGCCAGGTTCCCGTTGAACTCCAGCACTTCCACGGGCTTGTGGTCGGAGATCACCGCCTCCGGCCCGATGCCGGAGATGCCCAGCAGCACGTCGCACGGTCCACCGAGGACGGTGAACGCCTGGGTGAGCAGGTCGAGCGAGTCGGCGAAGAAACCCGCGCCGGAGGGGAAGATGTCGGCGAAGCACGCCGCGCCCGCGAAGGTCACGCACAGGTGCGGGACGAACATCGCCTCGGGTGTGGTCAGCCGCCTGCGCGCGTCGGCGAGGATGGCCGCCGCCCCCTCGGCCCCGCCGATGTCACCGATCACCTCCGACACGCACATCTCCACCCGGGGGTCGAGGGAGATCTCCGTGGACCAGCCGTGCCGCAGGTCGATCCGGTCGAGCAGCCCCTCGCGCTCGGCGTGCTCCCACGCCATGCGGTAGGTCTCGTCCATGCCCTCGACCGCGGTGACCCGCCGCGCGCCCGCGCCGAGCGCTTCGACCGCCCAGTTGAGGTCGCGGCCGGTGCCGATGTCCAGCACGGTGCGGCCGGGGGCGAGCTGCCGCAGCGCCTCGCGGTAGGCGAGGTTGCGCACCTCGTCCATGGTCATGAAGTCGTAGAGCATCTCGTCGTAGCACGGGTGCATGCCCACCGACGGCCACAGCTGGGGCGAACCGGAGTCCCAGTCGGACTCGTCGACGACGACGTCGAACGAGGGCCCGGGGATCTCCAGCCTGCGCTGCGCGAACACGATCGACCACCTCACGGGTATGTCTGCCCCGCACTTCCCCGCGGGAAATGACGATGAAATGACTCGAATAAGAAATCAGGAATCCATGCGCGCCACGAGACTGCGCGGCCGCATGTCGAGCCAGTTCGCGTTCACGTGCTCCAGGCACGCCGTCCGGTCAGCTGGACCGAAACCAATTTTCCAGCCTGCCGGAACTGTGAGATATTCCGGCCACAGGGAGTGTTGCCCCTCGTCGTTGACGAGCACGACATAGCTGGCGTCTGGATCCTCGAACGGATTGGACACGGCAGGGTCCTCCGCACTCATTTTCTGATGGCGAACATCTTCATCCTGTGCTCGTCACACGGCACGGGCAACGTTGTTAAGACTGGCCGTAAACACCCTGGGCTCAGTCGGCCCCGACCTGCGTCGACACCATCGGAACCGGCTTCCCCATATCGAAGACCTTGCCGCCCAACAACGCGGCGCCGAGTGCGGTCAGGGAATGCAGGACCGTGTTTCGGTAACGCAGCGTGTTGATCAGTCCGGCATGGCGCAGAACGCCCGTGTGCTGGCTGACCCCGGCGTTGGAGATGCCGAGCCGCTGCGCCAGCTCCGTGGTGGTCCTACTCTCCGTCAGCTCCTTGAGCACCAGGGAACGGGTCCGCCCCACCAGTGCGCCGAGCGCCTGTTCCTCACCGCTGTCCCCGCCCCACAGGGCGGCGGCCACGGCGGCGTCGTGCACGGCCGGGAAGACCAGCATGGGCGTGCTGACCCCGTGCTCGGCACCGACCAGCGTGGCCACCCGGTCGTGCAGGAACACCGACGGCACCAGCACCAGGCCCTGGCCGTCGAGCCGGATCTCCCTCGGCCCGTCGCCCCTGGTCTCCAGTACCGGCGGGGACCAGCGCAGGTGCGGGTGCAGGGTGCCGAGCAGCCGATCGGTTCCCCCGGTCGCGCCGATCCGGCCGCGGGCGTCGCGCTCGGCGTCGAGGAACAGCCGCAGCCGGTTCCAGTGCGGCTCGACCGCGAGCCGGGCGAACATCCGCACGATGGACGCGGCCTCCGCGGCCCGCACCCCGCCGATCCTGGCCGGCGCGTTCTCCCGGTTCGGCTTGCTCATCAGCCACAGCAGGTCGGGCACCGGGCGCACGGCCTTGACCAGCGCGCGCACCTGGCCCCAGCGCGGGCCCAGAGCGGTGATCATCTTCTGCCGCCAGGCGCCGAACCCGTCGCTGCCGCGTGCCCGGCTCAGCGCGTCCAGCGCGAAGATCGCCTCCGCGGTGTGCCCGAGCGTGGCCAGGATGCGCACCCTGGCGATGTCCTGCACGCCGAAGTGGATCCGCTGGGGCTCCGCCTCACGCCCTGTCGCGGACTCCCTGGGGGCGCTCACGCTCCCACCGACATCCGGTGCGGGGCGGTCGCCACCCGCCGGGCGAGCCTGCCGCTGATCTGCATGCACTCCACCTGTCCGTGCGCGCCGCGGAGGAAGCGCCCGTAGTGCGTGCCGTGCTCGGCGTCGAGGTGGTGCACGGCGAAGACGCCGTCGGCGTGCAGCCTGAGCGTGGCCGCGAACCCGGTGCCGTCCTCGACCAGCAGGTCGCCGGTGTGCACCTCGCGGACCCGGAACCGGGTGGTGCCGTTGACGTAGTCGCCGGTGAACGGCGTCGGGTCGGGGGTGAGCCCGTCCTCCAGCGGCCGTTGCTCGCTCTCCTGCACGACGAAGCCCTGGGCGGCGAGCTCGGTGAGCAGGTCGGCCCACAGCGCCATGCCGTTGCTGCCGTTGGTGTTCAACGCGATCGCGTCGCCGGTCAGCGGGTTGTAGCGGACCGCGCAGGTGGTGCCGGCGAGCGTCCCGTCGTGCCCGGCCCAGCGCCCCTGCGGACCGTCGTGCAGGGCGCAGCCCAGCCCCCACGCGCTGGCCAGGCCGAACGGCACCGGCTCCACGGCCTCGCGGAGCACGTCGCCGAGCTTGGGCTCCAGCACGTCCTCCGGTCCCGCCCCCGCCTGCAGCAGCGCCAGCGCGAGGAGGTCGGCCGCGGTCCCGGCCAGCCCGCCCGCGGGCGCCCAGCTCGCGGCGAGCAGCGGCTCCACCGGCGTGGCCCGGCCCGAGCGGATCAGGTGCGGCACGGCCAGCCGCGGGTCGTCCAGCCGGGTCAGTCCCAGGCCCAGCGGCTCCGATAGAAACGTTTGCACGGCCTCCCACCAGCCCAGCCCCGTCACCGTCTCGATCAGGCGGCCGACCAGGACGTAGCCGGTGTTGGAGTAGGAGAAGACCGCCCCGGGCGCCGAGACGCACTCGGCGTCCCCGACGGCCGCCGCGTACCGGCGCAGCGACCCGTCGTCCTCCGCCAGCGGTTCGTGGTCGGAGACCAGGCCGCTGACGTGCCCGAGGAGGTGGCGCAGCGTGATGCGGCACAGGCCGCCCATCGGGCTGCCCGACAATTCCGGCAGATAACCCACCACCGGCAGATCCAGCTCCAGATCGCCATCACCGACCAGTTGCATCGCGACCGTGGCGGTGACCGTCTTGGTCACCGATCCGAATGCGAATGGAGTGTCCTCCCGCACGCCCGCACCCGCGGTCGCGTGCCGGGTGACACCGGCTCGGTGAACTGCAAGTTGAGCACCGGGAACGCCATGCGCGGCGGTCAGTGCCCGAAGCATCTCGGCAAGGTGAACTCGTTCCATGGAACCGTCCCCAATTCCGGCGAACGCCTGTCGCCGACGTCCGCCTTTTCCTTGCGCATCACAGTACTTGCACACGACTGCAATAGACGGAAACGTGAATGCTTCCAGGTCCTCGGCCGTCAGACTGCCCCGCATAAATGCTGGTGTGCAGCGTCCGAACGGAGTAATCGGCACCAGGGCCGGTGACACAAGCGAAAAACAAGCGGCTTATGGTCAACGATTTCTGGGAATGCGTCTGAGAAATTCGATGCCGCATTGACGCGGCGTCGTGGGAGCGGGAGCCGGCCGCGGCGGCCCGGCCGCCGCGCCCCCGGCCCAGCCACGTGCGTGCGCGATCATGGTTCGGACCGGCAGATGCAGCCTCCGAACGACGCGAACGCGCGCGGTCGTTCCCGGCTGCGCGGCAACCCTGACCGGCTCGCCGGGACGATGACTGCGTTCGAGTGAGCCCGTGCAAAGGACTTGATCTTCGGTTGACGCTTCCGGGCTCGCGTCGGGCACAAAGATTCGAAAGCCGGTTCAGGTCCGGTCCGCGGCCAGCCCGCGCAGGATCCGCTCCGAGGTGCGCCTGCACAACGCCCGGAACTCCGCCTCGGACATCCCCATCCGGCCGCCGAGGTAGAGCTGCACCAGCCCCTGGGAATGGGAGGTGACGGTGAGGGTGACCTCCAGCGGATCGTCCTCGCGCAGCACCCCCTCGGCCATGGACTGGCGCACGAGCTCCAACAGCGGGGTGAAGGCGGGCGAGGCCCCGGCGGCGAAGTCCTCCGGGAACCGCCGCGCTCCTTCCCGGCGATCGGTGAGCAGGAAGGCGTAGAGGTTCGGCATGCCCAGCGCGAAGTCGAGGAAGTCGTCGAGCAGCCCGAACATCCGCGACAGCAGATCGGCGTGCGGGCGCCGCCCCCAGCTCCGCGCGACCTCGGCGAAGGCCGCGTCGGCGACCGCCCGCAGCAACGCCTCGCGATTCGGGTAGTGCCGATAGGTGGCCATCGGCGTGATCCCCGCGGCCGCCGCGACCCGGCGCATGGTCACCGCGTCGGCGCCTTCGTCCACCAGGATCGCCCTGGCGGCCTCCTCGATCCGGCGCACCGTCGGCAGCTCGCTCACCCGTCCACCGTAGACCAGCCGGCCCGCGCCGCCTTGACCTCCACCTTACTGGAGCTCTTAGCGTCCTCCCTGATCAGCGGCCCAGGCGAGGAGAGCACTGAAGGATGGACCCGTTGCAGCTCTACCTGATGCACCAGCACCGCGAAAGCGATCTGCTCCAGACCGCGGCGCGGCGCGGGCTGATCAAACGCCTGCTGCGCAAGCGAACACGCGAGGTCTCCCGTCAGGAGCCCGGGAAGCGGGCCTCGGCCGCATAGGCGCGGAAGGGCTTCGGGTCGCGACCGGTCACCGCGCGCACGACGTCGGTGGGTGTGTCGTCACCACGGGCGCGCAGGGCTTCGAAGCCGGGCAGATCGGCCAGCGCCTGCTCGCGCGGCACACCGAAGCCGGTCATCGCGGCGACGTAGTCCTCGCTCTCCCCGCGGAAGCGGATCTCCCGGCCGGTCACCGCACCGATCACCGCGAGCGCCTCGGGGAAGGACAACGCCTCCGGTCCGGTCACCTCGTAGCTCTGCCCGGCGTGGCCGTCCTGGAGCAGCGCGGTGGCCGCGACCGCCGCGATGTCGTCGGCGTCCACGAAGGCCTGCCGGAGGTCGCCGACCGGCACCGCCAGCTCCCCCGCCGCGATCGCCCCGGCGAACACGCCCTCGTCGAAGTTCTGGTTGAACCAGTTGGGCCGCACGATGGTCCACTCCGCGCCGGAGTCCCGGACGGTGCGCTCGGCCGCCATCAGCCGCTCGTCGCCCATGACCTCGATCCCCATGCTGGACAGCAACACCAGCCGCCGCACGCCGCTGTCGACCGCGCAGCGGACGAACTCCGGGTCCACGGGCAGCTCGTGCGGGGCCATCAGGTACATCGCGGCCGCGCCCGCGACCGCCGGTTCCCAGGTGTCCTGGTCGGCCCAGTCGAACCGCACACCGCCGGAGCGCGACGCCGCCCGCACCGACCGGCCCGCCTCGCGCAGCAGTGCCGCCACCCTCCGCCCCGTCGACCCGGTCGCACCGAGCACGACGATCTCGTTCTCGCTCATGTCCCCGACTCAAGCACGACCCCCCGACAGTGACCGTTCGCACTGGTCGGCGGCTTGATATCCATGGTGAACAAGCGTTTACTGTGGTGAACACGTGTTCACCCCGGAGGAGGCCCCCGCCCGATGCGCACCGCCCGCCGCCCGCGCCCGATCGTGACCGCGCTCGCCTCCTGCGGTGTGCTCACGGCGGTGATGCAGACGATCGTCGTGCCGCTGCTCCCCCGGCTGCCCGCGCTCACCGGGGGCACGCCGACCGACGTGAGCTGGCTGCTCACCGTGACGCTGCTGGCGGGCGCGGTCTTCACACCGCTGCTCGGCCGCGCCGGGGACATGTACGGCAAACGGCGCGTGCTCGTGCTGGCGCTGGGATCGATGATCACCGGCTCCGTGCTGTGCGCGATCAGCTCCAGCCTCGCGGTCCTGCTGGTCGGCCGAGGCTTGCAAGGTGCCGCGCTCGCGGTGGTGCCGCTCGGCATCAGCATCCTGCGTGACGAGCTCCCCCGGGAGCGCGTCGTGCCCGCGATCGCCATGATGAGCGCGACGCTCGGAGTCGGGGCGGCCCTGGGGATTCCGTTGGCCACTCTCGTCGTGGAGCACGCCGACTGGCACACCCTGTTCTGGCTGTGCGCGGCGCTCGGCGTCGCCGCCCTGACCGCCGTTGTGCTCGTTGTCCCCGAGTCGCCACTGCGCACCAACGGACGTTTCGACATCGTGGGTGCTTTGGGGCTGAGCGCGTTCCTGGTGTGCTTGTTGGTCCCGGTGTCCAAGGGCAGCGCGTGGGGTTGGGGGTCACCGGCGACGCTCAGTTTTCTCGCAGCGGCAGTGCTCATAGTGCCGTTGTGGGCGGTCCACCAGTTGCGCGCGAGCACACCCATGGTCGACCTGAGGGTTTCCGCGCGCCCGGCGGTGCTGTTCACGAACCTCGCCGCTCTGCTTGTCGGGTTTTCCTTCTACGCCAACTCCTTGGCCACAGCGCAGCTCGTCCAGGAGCCCGTCTCGACCGGCTACGGCCTCGGTGCGTCGATCGTGGTCAGCGGGTTGTGCTTGTTGCCTGGCGGCATCGCGATGGTGCTTCTGTCCCCGCTCTCCGCACGCATGTCCGCGGCGCGCGGCCCCCGTTTCACCCTCGCGGTGGCCACGGGTGTGATGGCCATCGGCTACACGGTCCGGCTCTTCACCAGTGAAAGCCTGACCGCGATCGTCATCGGCGCGACGGTCGTCGCCGCGGGAACAGCCGTGGCGTACTCGGCCCTGCCCGCGCTGATCATGCATGCTGTGCCGGTGACGGAAACCGCTGCCGCCAACGGGCTGAACACACTCATGCGCTCCATCGGCCAAGCCGTGTGCAGCGCGGTCGTGGCAACCGTGCTCGCGACCCTCGTTACAGCTCAGGGCCCCACACTGGGCGCTTACTTGGTGGTGTTCGTCATCGCGGGCGCGTGCGCGTTGGCGGCACTCGGGCTCACGCTGCTGATCCCGTCCCCGCGCCCGGCGCAGGTGGAGGAGCGTGTGCTCACGGGTGCTGCGGCATGACGGACAGCGGTCGCCAAGCCATCCTGCTCGCCGCGCGGCGCGCGTTCGCGCGCCATCCCTATGCGGCCGTGACGCTGCGCGGTATCGCCGCTGACGCCGGGGTGAGCGCATCGCTGATCGTGAAGCACTTCGGCGGTAAGGAGTCCCTGTTCGACGAGGTCGCGGACTTCACCGGCGCGGCGACCGCATTGTTGGACGCGCCGAACGAGGAGCTGGGCCGGTGCGCCGTGCGCGCTCTCGTCCAGTACCGCCGTGAGAACAACGCGGACTTGTTGCTGCGCGTGGTGTTCGCAGTGGGCAGTGGCGACGAACGAGCCATGCTTCGCGAACGCTTCCGCAAGCAGGTCGTGCACCAAGTCGCCGCACGGCTCACCGGCAAGGACACAGCGATGCGCGCCGAACTGTTCGTCGCACAGCTGATCGGGCTCGGCGCGACGCTGGCCATCGACCGCGAGGGACAGGTGGCGACCGCGGACGTCGAGCGGATCGCCGACCTCTACGCGCCCGCGCTCCAGTCGCTGGTCACCCCGCGCGGGTGATGAGCCCGACCAACTGGTTGCACAGACCTTCGCGGAGGCCGAGCACGAACAGCTCCGGCGATGTCGGCGAGCCCATCTCCGCCATCACCTGGGCCACAGCCTCCGTGGGACGCGCGTAGGGCCACAGCCCCGCGACGATCACGAACACCGAGCCCGCGAAGTGCCCGGCGCCGTGCTCGCCGATCACCGGGAAGTGCCGCCGCACCATGGCCGCCAGCCGGTCGGCGTTGCGGGAGGCGTTGCTCTTGAAGACGCGCGCGTACTCCACGGTGATGTTGCGTTCGAGGACACCGGCCATCGAGCTGATCAGCTCGCACAGCAGCGGGTTCCCGGCGAGCGAGGTCGCGACCTTCGTGGCCACAGCCTCCGCGTCGCTGGGCGCTTCTTCGAGCACCGGCTCCAGCTCGTCCAGCCACGCGGTCCACAAGCGGTCGAGCACCTCCAGGTAAACCGCTTCCCGGCTGTCGAAGTAGCGCAGCACGTTGGACTTCGCCAGGCCGACGCGGTCGCTCAGCTCGCGGAGGCTGATCTCGGCGAGGGGGCGCTCGGCGAGCATCTCCACGGCGGTGTCCAGAATCGCCTGGCGCCGCTGTTTCACCTGCTCAGGACGTCGAGCGCGCTGGAAGTCGGCCACCGGACCAGGATATCAGACCGGCGGTCTCTTGATAACAGACCAGCGGTCCGATAATCTCGGGGAGGTGACGAACCAAGTCAGTGGAGCTGTTGCCCGCGGCTACGAGAACGTGCGTGAGGCCTTCGCGGCCGCACAGGCGCACGACGAGGGCGAGGCACAGCTCGCGGTCTACCGGCACGGCGAACTCGTCGTGGACCTGTGGACCGGTGAGGAGAACAGGATCGGCATCGTCATGTCGTGCACCAAGGGCTTGGTCGCGACATGCGCGCAGATGCTCGTCGAACGGGGCTTGCTCGACGTCGACGAGCCCGTCACGCGCTACTGGCCGGAGTTCACGGCGAAGGCGGTCACCGTGCGGCACCTGCTCACGCACACCGCGGGCCTGCCGTCCTTCCCGAAGGAGGCCGGGCTCGTCGCGGCCGACGCGCTGGACTGGGAAAGGTGCGTCAAAGCCCTGGGCGAGGCCACACCCGCGTGGGAGCCCGGCAGTGCCTACGCCTACCACCCGCTGACCTACGGCTACCTCGTCGGCGAGATCGTGCGGCGCGTCGCGGGCCGCTCAGTGGGCGAGTTCTTCCGCACGGAGATCGGCGAACCACTCGAACTGGACTTGTGGATCGGTGTGCCGGAGGAGCAGGAACACCGCGTGATCCCCCAGTTCTCCACCGCGCAGGACTTCAAGATCCCCGCCGCTTTGGAGTTCGGCTCCCGTGGCGTGCGCTCCCTGGTCCGCGGATTCACCTTCGCCGCGGAGTGCATGCCGTTGCTGAACACCCGAGAGGGCCGCGCGGCCGAGATCCCCGCCATGAACGCCGTCGGCGACGCGCATTCCTTGGCGCGCATGTACGCGGCGACCATCGGCGAGGTGGACGGGGTGCGGCTGCTCACCGAGGAGTCGGTGCGGCAGGCGCGGACTCCGCAGACCGACACCGTGTCAGCACCCTCACCGCTGAATCTGATGCGGATGCCTTTCGCGCAACGGTTCGGCCTTGGTTACGAGTTGGCCCGGCCAGGTCAGCCGATGCTCGGCAGCACTTCTTTCGGGCATTCCGGGGCAGGCGGCCGGCTCGCGTTCGCCGATCCGGAGAGCGGGCTCGCGGTGGGCTACACGTGCTCGAACATGACGTGGGACCCGATGGCAGGCGCGGACCCCCGGTGGTTGCATTGGACCGCCGCGCTCAGCGGACAGTTCATTGCGGTTTAAGTCAGACGTGAAACCCCGGTCGCGAATCCTCGATTCGCCGTTCGGCGAGAACGGCGCCGTTAGTGTCCCTGCCGTCCGAATCAGGATCTGCGGGAGAGAGAATGTCTTTTCGCACCAAGCTTTCCGCTGTCGCCGTGGGAGCGGCGGCGGTAGCCGGGATGTTCGTCGCCACCCCGGCGGCGTTCGCCGACGACTGCTCGAGCCAGGGGGACGGCGGCCGGATCTGCAAGGCGTACCCCGGCAGCGGCGGAACCATCAGCCTCATCCTGTACGCACCGAAGCACCCGGGCGCTGACTACACCATGCGCGGGTGGGACAACAAGCACCGCAGCGTGCACCTCGACCGGGAGCGCCCGGGTGGCGGCTGGGACGGCCCAATCGGCGCCGGCCAGGGCTGGACCACCGAGATGTACCGCAAGGGCCTGAAGTGGCGGGCCTGCGTGAACGTGGGTTCCGGCAACTACCACTGCACCCAGTTCCACTGATCGCGAGCACCGCGTGCGGAGGGGCTGTCTCCCGGGTTGGGAGGCAGCCCCTCCGCACGAGGCGGGGAGGTCACCGCAGGGGCGGGATCTCGCCGCGGGCGGCGAGCCAGTCCAGAGCTTCCCGGATCGCCTCCAGAGAGGTGTGGCGCGGCCGGAAACCCAGCAGGCGCTCGGCTTTGGCGATGCTGCCGTGCGCACTGTGGGCGATGTGGTCGTAGGTGAGCCTGGCCGCAGCCTCGGGCACCTGTTCTCGCCACTGTTCCCACCCCAGGAACGACAGGCGGGCGGGGTGGCCGTACCACTCGGCGACTGCCCCGGCGTACCCGCGCAACGTGATCGCTCCCGGCGACACCACGTGGAAGTTCTCCCCCACCGCGGCCTCACGGGCGGCCATGGCGGCGACGAACGCACTCGCGACGTCGTCGGCGTGCACGTGGTGCACCGTCTCCATCCCGAGGTTGGGCAGCACTACCTCGTCACCGGCGGCCAGCGCGTGAAAGACACCCAGGTCGAGGTTGCCCACCGGGTTGATCGGTGCCCAGCCCGGCCCGGTGATGTGCCCGGGGTGGAGGACGGTGGCGGGCAACCCGTTGCGGCTGTTCTCGTCCAGCAGCCACCGTTCGATCTCGGCCTTGCGGATTCCGTAGTCGCCAAACGGGTGCCGCGGTGCGTCCTCGGTGACAGGGACCACTGTGGACGGTCCGTGGACCCACATCGTTCCGCAGTGCAGGAAATGCTGGACGCGGCCTCGCAAGGGCTCGACGAGCTGCCGGGCGCTGTCCAGGTCGAAGCAGATCAGGTCGACCACCACGTCGGGATCGAGGTCCCGGATGCGCGCACCGAAGACCCCGGCGCGTTCCTCCGCCCCCCGGTCGACCACGACGGAACTCACCTCGTTCCAGGCGGGATCATCCCGGTACGGGGCGCTCCTCCCCCTGCTCACCACGGTGACCTCGGCGCCGGCCGCCACCAGTCGCGGCACGAGGTATCCGCCGATGTGCCCGGTTCCGCCGAGCACGACCACTCGCGTCATACCGCGCTCAGCCTCCCAGGACGATGGCGTGGGGCGCGGGCGTGAGCCGGGCCCGGTAGCGGCGCACGCCCCAGGCGCGGTGCTCCAGCTCGGCGGCGACCAGCACTTCGGCCGCGTTCACCTGGCCGGGCACCAGTTCGACCAGTGCGGCCACCGGGTGGTCGCCGACCAGCGGGAAGCGCTTGACCCGGCGGAACTCCCACTGCGGATCCGGCTGGGCGGCACCGTAGCCGCGGACGATCCACTCCTCGCGCGCCGGGGCGGCGCCCTCCGGCTTCTGCACGCCCACGTCCAGCACGCCCGCCTTGATCGAGAAGCTCAGGCCCGAACCGAGGACGCCGACGGGGCGGGTGCGCTCGCCGGGGTCGATCAGCCGCGCGACGGGGCGTGCCTCGCGGTCCGGGGTGGACAGCGAGATGCCGAGGGAGGCGTGCCGGAACTCGCCCTTGCTCTCCTGGGTTTCCGGGCGGAACGAGCACACCAGCACCAGGTGGCGGAACTCGCGGTCCGGCGCGGATCGGACGTAGGACCGCCAGTCCTCGGGCACGCCGTCGTGGTCGGCGGGCAGCACATCCCAGCCGAAGGTGAGCCTGCCGCGCAGCGGTGCGTCGGCGGTGGGGCCGCCGAGCGTGCGCTCCGGCAGGAGTTCGACGTCGTGCAGCTGGACTTCGGTCATGCGGTGGCTCCCTTGCTCCGACCTTGCAGGTAGGTGAACGCGGCCCAGTCACGGTAGTGGGAATAACGCGCGCGGGTGGCGAGTTGCGCGTCGCGGAACGCCCGCACCGGGTCGGCTCCGCGCCCGATCCGGTCGTGCATGTGGTGGTAGAAGTACGTGGCGGGTTCGGGGCGCACGGGCCACAGGCATCCGACGACGGCCTGCGCCCCCGCGGTGATCAGTGCCGACGGGATGCCCCGGATGTTGTCCCCGTGGTCGAACCGGCCGAGCGCGGACTCGCACGCGGCGAGCGTGACCAGGCGGACACCGCGCAGGTCTGCGGCCAGGAAGTCGTGTGCGAAGACCCGGCCGTCGTCGTCGCTGTCCGGGCTGAGGTAGAGGCAGTGCAGCCACGGCGCGTCCACGTCCATCGTCCCGTGCGCCGCGATGTGCACTACGTCCACTGTGGACAGTTCGGCGAGCAGCCTGGCGCGGGTGGCCGCGGACCCGGTGGCGGCGTGCGCGCCGACCGCGTCGGCGACCTCACGCGCGTGCTCCTCCAGCACCGGTTCGGCGGGCAGGCCGTAGGGAACACCGCCGGAAGCCGAGGCCAGCACGACGGTGCGCCGCTGCCGCGCGGGGACCTCGACCGGCGCCAGGGCTTCGAGCCCGGCGATCGCGGTGACCGTCCAGTCGTCGGCGATCATGCGATCACCGGTGCGGCACAGCGGGATGGGCAGGTAGTGCAACGCCCCGTGCGGCCACACCAGCAGTCGGTCCTTGCCCTGTGCGCGCCACCGGGCCCACAGGTCGTCACCGCCGAGCGGCGCGGTGCCCAGGTCGAGCAGCCGCGCTCCCTCGGGCGTCACGTCGCCGAACAGCGGGTCGCGCTGGATCTCGGCCCGGATCGCCTCGATCTCGTCGGCCACCGGGTGCCGGTCGCGGTTCTCCTCGCCGTCGCCGAGGTGCACGACGAGCGAGCGGCCCTGCCTGGTGACGGCGAGCAGCACGGCCGCGCCGCGCACGGCCACGGGCAGGAACCAGGTCAGCAGCACGGTTCGGTCGTCCAGCAGCGCGTGCGCCCGCGCCCAGAGGTGCTGGCTGTCGATGAGCGCCGTCGACCGGCGGCGCAGTTCTGTGTCGATGAACGAGGAGATGCGCCATCGCAGGTTCCGAGCGACCTGTGCGTCGTCGTCGCCCGGGAGACGACCGTCGGCGTCGAGAACACCCAGGAGGTTCTGCGACGCGCCGGCAGCTCCCGGTTCTTCCAGGTCGAGCAACTTTCCGACGAAGTGCTGGATGTGCGCGGGCAACGAGATCGGACCGTCGATCCGCCACCACGCGCCGAGCTCGGGTCCCTTGCCCGCCTGGTGCAGACCGAGCATCAGCCCCATCGGCAGCGACTCGCACTCGGCGGCGAACTGCCAGACCGCGGAGTGGACGATGTCGCGCAGCAGCTCGCCGAGTTCGGGCGCACCGCCGCCGTCGAAGTTGGGCAGGTCCACGATGATCGCGTGCACCGCGCCTTTGAGTTCTTCCCCTCGGAGGTTCCCCACCTGCTGTGCGACCGGTACCAGGCTCGCCAGCGCCAGGTCCACGAAGCCGAGCGAGGCGTAGCCCAGGGCGGCGTAGGTGTAGTAGCCCCACGGGAAAGGAACGGGGCCGGACAAGGGCTCGCCCGTGTTGGCCGCGTGGTAGTACCGGTCCGCCGTCAGCAGCGCGACTTCCTCGCTCGCGTCGTCCCGGAGGGCCTCCTCGGGGAGCACGTGCGACCGCGCCTCGATCAACTGCCTGCGATGCGCGGGGTCCCACGTGAACTCGAGCTGGTCCGCCCATCCCAGCACGGTGCGCAGCAAGGGCTCGTCGGCTCGTTCCCGGGCCAGGTTGACGCCCTGGCTGATCACCTTCGACGCCGTGGTTCTGCCGTACGCGGCGACGAAGTCGGCCAGGGGCGTGCCGAATACCGCGGTGAGCAGGCCGTCCGCCACGTCGGGTGGAACCCCGTCGACGACTCGGAGCAGGAACAGGGCGAGATCGGGCTCGGTGAGCTCGGGTGAGTCGAGCAGTTCCTCGAGCGCGCCGCCCGCTGCGTCCTGATGAACGCCCGCCTCGTCGGCGAGGATCTGTGCCAGCAACGCCAGCAGCCGCGGGCGCCGCGTCCCGCCCTCCAGCTTCAGCGCTCGCGTCACCAGGTGCGCCGCCTCCACGACCAGCCGATGCGACTCCTTCTGGAACGGCTCCTCCTCGGTGAACCACGAGCGGTACAGGTCCGCTTCCAGCCGGGCGGCCCAGGTGGTGCGCAACCCGTGCGCGTAGGTGTCGGCGGCGTGCTCCTCGGGGCCCCGCGTGGCCACCCGCAGCCGGGCGGCGGCCAGCAGCGCGGCCTCCAGGTCGGTGGGCTCGCTCAACTCGGCGAGCAATCGCGTCGACAGCGCGTCGGCCTCTTCGAACACCGCGCGGTCGCATCGCTGAGCCATCAGTGGCACGGCAGTCTCGACGGTGCGCAGCGCCGCGACCCGCCACGCGTCCACGACGCCGCTCTCATCGGCGACCTCCGCGACCAACCGCCAGTAGACGTACATCGTCTCGACCAGGCCGCCGTCGTCCAGGAACTCGTCGCGGAACAGCAGGTCCACCATCGCCTCGGCGGACAACTCGTGATGCTCCGCCAACTCCTGCCGAACCTGCTCAAGGTCGCGTGCACGCCGCTTCGCCTCGTCCAGCGACAGGATCCGCTCGCGGACGTAGTTCGCCAGGTCCAGCAGCCTGCCGACCGGATCGAGGTAGAACGTGGCGGTCGGCTGCCCACCCGCGTCACGGACCGGCTCGCCGAAGCTCACCGGAGACGCGCAGACCAGCCCCTGCTTCGTCTCCGCAACGAGCGCGGAGAGCGGATCGTCGGTGGACGGCAGCACGTGGGAGACGACCAGCATCACGGAGCCGTCGGCGCTCGCCGCTTCGCGCCATCCGGGCGGCCCCTCCACGTCGAGGTCGTACGCGAAGTCCTCGCCGTCAGGGGCTCGGACGGACAGCACTCCCCTGTCGTCCGGCAGGACACACCAGCGCGAGTCGACCGGATCACCGAAGGGCAGCTCGTCCAGCGAGCGGAGCGCGGGCATGCCCCACGCGTGCGCGCGGGTGAACAGGCTGCCACCGGCCCCGTCACCGCTGGTGAACGGGTTGATCTCCACGTGCCCGATCGCCAGACCCGCCTTCCGGGCTCCGTCGACCTCGGCCAGAAACGCCCACCCCGTGAGATCCCGCGACAACCGCATCGGCCCACTCTGGCACAGGGTCGCCCCGTCAGGTGGTGATGTGCCGTAGGACTGCGGCGAGGGTCGGCTCGCGTGGCTGGACGGTGTCCACGGTCAGCGCTTCCCCTTGCCACGACGGGAAAGCAGCCAAGCGTCGCTGCACATCGGACCAGTCGCTCGCGTCGTGCCAGCCGGGGATGCCGCGGGTGCGGCCTTCGAGCCTGGCCCGGTGGATCTCCGGGTCGGAGCACTGGCACGCGACCACCCGGAACTCCGCGCCGGCCCAGCGAGCCAGGCTGCGCCAGCGGTTCCTGGTCGCGACGCGTTCGACGGGATGGTCCAGGACGACGGACTGCCCGGCGACGAGTTGCCTGAGGGCGAGCGTGGTCAGCATCTCCTCGGCGACATCCAGTGCGGCCTCGATGTGGCGGCCGCCGAACGGGGTCAGCGCGCCGAGGAGCCAGTCGGCGGCGAAGACCGGAATCCCCAGCTCGGCGCCGGCGGCGTCGGCCAGGGTGCTCTTCCCGCTGCCGGGCAGTCCGGAGAACACGACCAACCGGGTGTCCGCGGGGGCGGGAGGGCGGCCGTAGTCGGCGAAGTCGGCCGGCAGCCTCGGGGTCAGATCGGTCGGCACCAGACCGGTGAGCCACGTGGTGGCGATGCGATGCGGCGGTGCGGACTCGACGACGCAGGAAACGACGTCGATCGTGCCGTCGCGGCGGCGGATGCGCGCCCTCGCGGTGGTCTCACCGACGTCGAGCCCGACCACGACGACGGGCGCGTAGTGGACGACTCGACTGCGGTAGACCTCGACGTAGCGTTCGGCCGGGACGACGGAGGTGAACGCGGGCGAGAGCACGTCGGGAGCGTCAGCGCCCCAACCGGGCTTTCCGTCCAGACCGTCGAGAATCCATTCCAGTCGTGTGAGAGCAGGACTGGACGCGAACCGTTGCACTGTTCCCCCGGGCGAGGTGGTTGAAACGAGCAGATCAACCGTAGCGAGCCCGCCCGGTGACGGATCGGACGTTCGCGTAGGACTGAAAGAGATTCCCCGCGGATCTCACCCGGTTTCCGCAGGCACGGACGAAAGCCGCCCAGCACGATGTCGGAGTGAAGATCAGCTTGTGGGCGGGGCTCGTGGTGCTCGTGCTGGGGACGGCGGTTCCCGCGCAGGCGACCGAGCAACTGGAGTACGTGGCGCTGGGTGACTCGGCGGCCGCGGGACCGTGGATCCCGACGCAGGTCGACGCGGCCTGCAGGCGGTCGGACCACAACTACCCCGCGGTGGCGGCGAAGGCCCTGGGCGCGCGGCTGACCGATGTGACCTGCTCCGGCGCGGTCACGGCGGATCTCACCAATCGGGGCAAGAACGCCCCGGCACCGCAGCTGGACGCGCTCTCGGCGACGACGGGCCTGGTGTCGATCACGATCGGGGCGAACGACTCCGGGCTGTTCGACCGGGCGCTGTCGTGCGTGAACGCGTTGCCGGAGCCGGTCGGGGTGTCCTGCTCGGACCGCATCAAGGCAGGCGGCACGGATCCGATCGCCGCTTCCGTGGACGCGTGGGCGCCGGTGTTCGGCGCCGCGCTCGACGAGATCCGGCGACGCGCGCCGAAGGCCAAGGTCCTGGTGACCGGCTACGGAACCTACATCCGGCCGGGCGGGTGCTACCCGTTCCAGCCGGTGTGGGCCCGCGACGCCGACTACCTGCAGGGCACGATGGACAGGATCAGCTCGACGGCGCGGGAGCAGGCGAAAGCGCGCGGCATGAGCTTCGTCGACTTCGCCGCGGTGACGGTCGGGCACGACATCTGCGCGGTACCCTGGGACCGGTACCTCGAAGGGCTGATCCCGGTGAACATCGCGGCCCCGTTGCACCCCAACGCCAAGGGCATGGCGGCCTTCGGCGCAGCCGTCACCGCCGCGGCGCAGACAATTCGGTAGTGCCGCGGCGGATCGGCTGTCACGATGCCGATCATGCTTGATCTCGCGGTGGTCGAGTTGACCACTGAGCACGCCGAGGACATCCTGACGTGGCGCTATTCGGGGCCGTGGAGCTGCTACGACTCCCGGCCCGAGGACGGGTTGTTCACGCCGGAGGACGGTTATCTCGCGGTCGTGGACGGCCAGGACCTGGTGGGATTCCTGTGCGTCGGCGAGGAAGCGCGCCTTCCCGGCCTGGCCGAGGAGCCCGGGGTGCTGGACATCGGCGTGGGCATGCGCCCGGAACTCGTCGGCAAGGGCAACGGCGCACGGTTCGGAGCCGCGGTGCTGGGCTACATCGACCGATCCGCGGCGTCGGCGGCGCGATGCGTTGTGCAGTCGTGGAACGAGCGGAGCCTGCGTGTGGCGCGGGGCATGGGGTTTCGGGACTGCGGAACGCATTTCCACCTGCAGGAGTACACGGTGTTGCGGCGGGGGTAGGGCTGGCTGGTTCGCGGCTGGTTCCCGCGTGGGGTCGGCTGGTTCCGGCGTGGGGTCGGCTGGTTCCGGCGTGGGGTCGGCTGGTTCCGGCGTGGGGTCGGCTGGTTCCGGCGTGGGGTCGGCTGGTTCCGGCGTGGGGTCGGCTTGACAGTGAGGCTGGGGTTGCGTCCGTGAGGATGTGACTGGTGGTTCGCGCTCTGGCGTGGTCTGACTCTCGGCTTGACTGGCCTTGTGCCTTTCCCAGGATCTGTCGTCCGGGCCGGGGCGGGAATCTCCCTTGGTGTGCACCAAGACCCGGCGACCGTGACCTCATAGGAGCCTGTAGCCGCAGGCTGCCCATCACTGTCCTGTCCGCCCGCCGGGCCCGGTGCGCGCCATCTGCCCGTGTCCAGCGAACAGGATGGCGAGTCCAGCATGACAAAGACACCGAAGAAGGTCACCCGCACCGCCCCGGCCGCCCCGGTGGCCGAGGTCATCGGCGGGGTGGACACCCACCGCGATTTCCATGTCGCGGCGGCGAAAGACTCGCTGGGTCCTACTCTGGGGACTCGGTCGTTCCCGGCCACCAGCGCCGGGTATGCGGCGTTGGTGGCGTGGTTGGCCGGGTTCGGGCCGATATCAGCGGTCGGGGTGGAGGGCACCGGCTGCTACGGCGCCGGTCTGAGCACCTACCTGATCGAACACGGCATCACGGTGGTGGAGGTCAACCGCCCGAACCGTCAGAAACGCCGCAGGGCGGGGAAATCCGACCCGCGGGACGCGATCAACGCTGCCGCGGCGGTCCAGTCCGGTGATGCCACCGCGGCACCGAAAACCCGCACCGGACCGATCGAATCCGTCCGCGTGCTCCGGCAAACCCGCGATCTTCTGGTCACCGCCCGCACCCGCGCGATCAACACCCTCAAAGCCCTCCTCGTCACCGCTCCCGCCCCCCTGCGGGAGAGCCTGCACGGCCTGAGCACCACCGCGCTGCTCACCCACTGCGCCGCCTTCGACACCCCCACCGCAGACGTCAAGGGACTGCGAGGCAAAGCCAAAACCCAAGCCACCACCGACCTAGCCGAAGCACTACTGGACCCGGGCATGGGCGTGCGCACCGTCCTCGGTGAACTCGCCCGCATCATCGCGCACCACAACACCCACATCGCCGAACTCGACATCGCCCTGGACGCCCTCGTCCACCGCATCGCACCCCGCACCACCGCCCTGTTCGGGCTCGGCCCCGACACCACCGGCCAACTACTCACCACCGTCAGCGACAACCCCGACCGCATCCACAGCGAACCCGCACTCGCCACACTCACCGGCGTAGCACCACAAGACTGCTCCAGCGGCCGAACCCAAGACCACCACCGACTCTCCCGAGCCGGCGACCGCCAAGCCAACGCCGCCCTCTACCGCACCGTCCTCACCCGACTCGCCTGGCACGAACCCACCCGCACCTACATGACCACACGCCTCACCCCCAACGCCAGCAACAAGAAACACCTCATCCGCTGCCTCAAGCGCTACCTCATCCGCGAGATCTACCCCCACCTCACAACCGATCTCGCCACACTCCACACAGCTTGACAAACCATAGGAGCATCCTGGGGCCCCTTGCGCGTGCCGAGGGCCTGCCGGGCGGGCACGGTCAGGAACCGGCCCTCGCCGACAAGCGTATGGCACGCGCACCCCAGGTAAAGCCTCAGCTGGCAGCCCCGGCTTGCGGCGGCTGGAACCTGGTTTCCCTTGCCGCGTAAGGGAAAGTTCACTCCGTAGAGCCATGATCCACTATTTGCAGACGCTAAAATAGGAGTATGGCCCCTGCCGATATCGAAGACGAACTCGTCGCCGCCTACGCCGCCATCGGGCGTGCGGTGGCGGACTTCGCCTCAACCCTGATGAAGCTCTATGACGACCTCGACCCGCAAGTGCAGCAGTACGCCGGGGATGTCCTCATGCCCCTGCTGCATGTTTCCCAGGTCAAGGGCAACAAGCTCATCGACCGCGCCATGTCGCTGATCGACCATCCGGCTGTACTGGAAGCCTTGTCGGAGGGGCGGATCGATGAGGGCAAGGCGTTGATGATCATCGATCAGGTCAGTGTCCTCGACGCGGCCAACCAGGCGATCGCCGAACCCGTGTTGATTGCGCATGCGGCATCGCACAACTACACCGCAAGCCAACGTTATGCCCGGCGGTATGTCCTCAAGCTGGATGCCGAGGCGGCGTTGCGGCGTTATGAGGAGAAGCGCAAGCAGCGGTTGGTGGAGAAGTTCAACCTCGACGATGGCATGTGCTCGCTGCGCGTCGTGCTGCCCGCGCTCGACGCGGCCTTGGCTTTCGATCGGATCGACCGCATCGCCCGGGCACTACCGAAAGATGACTGAACGCTGGACCAGAAACGATCTGACGTTGCGGCAGACCTGTTGATGGGCAAGGAAACACCCGCCCCGCAGGGTGAGGTGTGCGTCAACCTGACCATGCCGATCACGAACATCCTGGGCTTGACCACGGACCCGGTGATGCTCACCGGGTACGGGCCGCTGCCCGCGCCGATCGTGGCCGATGTCGCGGCGAGCGGGATCTGGAAGCGCATCCTGACCGACCCGGTGACCGGGATGGCCGAGCACATCACCACCTACCGGCCCACCCCCGCGCAACGCGAGCTGATCAACGCCCGGTATCCCACGTGCACGATGGTCGGCTGCAACCAACCCGCCCACCGCTGCGACCTGGACCACTGCTGTCCCTTCGACGGCACCAACACCACGGTGCAGAACCTGCGCCCGAAGTGCAGGCACCACCACCGGATGAAGACCCACTCCAACTGGTCCTGTGAGAACCGGCCCGACGGGACGCATGCGTGGACCACGCCGAGTGGCAAGGTGATCGAGACCGAACTCGAACCCATCGCCGAACCCGCGCCCTTCTAAAGCAGGCGGTCCTTCAGGAAAGCCAGGATCTCGTCCCTCGCCCGCACGGTGGGATGACCGTCCTCGTCGACGAGGTGCGCGGTGACGACGCTGTGCGGAGTGCCGACCACATCGCGGAAAAACGGTGGTGGACTAGGGTTACCGGCGCCACCCGGAAGGACGCGGCCGTCGAACGCCTCACCGAGGAGCGCTTGGTAGGCAGCGAAGCGCTGGCCAGTGCACCAGCGGTCGTTCTCGAAGCGGTAAGCCAGAACCGTCAGGCCGTCCCGCGTGATGCGGTCGCGCACGGCGCGCGCGTCCTCGTCGCTGATCTCAAGTCCGGCGGGGTCGTCCAACGGCAGTGACGGGTGGTTGACGACAGGCGCGACGACGGCCGGTTCCAGGGTCATGGTGAGGGCGAAGTTGCCGGTGAAGCACAGCCCGATCGCACCGACACCGGGACCACCGCATTCCTTGTGCGCCAAGTGCGCCAGGCCGCGGAGCCACGACGTGACGGGGCTGGTGCCACCGCCGGCGAAAGCGCGGAACTCGGCGCTGACGCACGCGCGCTTGGCGATCTCCACGCCGCCTTCCGCCGTGGGGTAGGCGCCGTCGACGCCGAAAAGCGAGGGGACGTGGACGGTGAAGCCCGCCTCGCGGATCCACCGCGCCAAGCGAAGGACATCGGGACTGATGCCGGGCATCTCCGGCATCAGCACCACGGCCGGGCCGGAGCCCGCGACGTACACGGTCTTCTCCACTCCGTCGACGTCCACGGTGCGGCGGGTGAAGTCGGTGAGCGGATCGTCAAGGTCTCGCATGCCGACAGCCTGGGCCGTGGCCCCTCGCTCGGACCATAGGCGGGACCGCCGTATTCACGGGTAATCTCGCCACCGTGGGTGCGCTGCGCGTGGGTGTCCTGGCCTATCCGGGCTGTTTCGCGTCCGAGGTGTTCGGCGTGCCTGATCTCCTGACGATCGCCAAGCACGTCGCGGGCGCGGACCCTGCGGGGTACGAGGTGGCGATCATGTCCTCGCGGCGTCGCGTCATCGCCGCGGGCGGTGTGGCGTTGGCGGTCTCGGCACTACGCGAGGTGGATGTCCTTGTGGTGCCGGGCTTCGAAGTGGGGCCGGGGGTCGACGCGAAGCTGGCGGCGCTCTCCCCGAGATCGCCGCGATCCGCGCGCACGCCGCCACGGGCAACGCGGTCGTCTCGATCTGCGTCGGCGCGTTCTTGCTTGCTGAGGCAGGACTTCTGCACGGACGCCTGGCGACGACGTCGTGGTTGTTCGCGGACGAGCTGGCTCGGCGCTGCCCGGATACCGACGTCCGATGCGAGCGCCTGGTCGTCACCGACACCGGCGTGACGACGACGGCCGCTTTCAGTGCTGTGTACGACTTCGCGCTCGAACTGATCCGAGAACACAGCGGCGCCGACGTGGCCCGGACAACTGCCCGTATCGCTCTTCTCGACGACGCGCGGACATCCCAGACCCCTTATGTCGAAGCGGGGCTCCTTCCCAAGCCCGGCAACAAGTTCTCCCGCAGGGTCATGCGGCACCTGGACCAGAACCTCGCGGCGCGCTACGACCTCGGCGCGCTGGCCGGGACCTTCGCGGTCAGCACGCGGACGTTGCTGCGGCGCTTCGCCGAGGAGACCGGGCAGAGCCCGCTTGGGTACCTACAGGCATCACGGGTTCGGCGTGCGCGCCACCTCCTCGAAACGACGGACCGCACCGTCTCCGGGATCGCCACTGCGGTGGGATATCGGGATGCCGGGACGTTCGCCGCCCTCTTCGCGAAGCACACGGGGCGGCGCCCGAGCCACTACCGCGCGACGTTCCGGCGCTCGTCGGCGGTGGCAAGCCAGAAGTAGACCGGCGGCAGGACGAACTCGATGACGGTCAGCGGGATCTGGAACCAGTGCGGCTGGCCATGGACGAGCATCGACAGGACCCGGCCGACCCCGCCGAGCAACAGGATGCCCGCGAGCCACCGCACGGCGTTCGACGGGATCGGCGACTGCCGCGCCGCCCAGATCCACGCGAGTCCGTACCCGAGGAAAATGGCTCCGTAGAACCGTTCCCGGCTGTCCACGGTGGCACCTGCGGTCTCCGCGCCGGGGACCGAGTCGACCCCGAGCGCGAGGTGGTAGACGCCGATCGCCGCGCAGGCGATTCCCGCGGCCCACACGAGCCCGCTGAGCAGCCTGGCCATTCCACCCCCTTAGTAGATTCGTGTCTACTAACAGTGGGCCGCTAGTAGACACGTGTCAAGTACAGTGGTCGCGTGACCAGACGCCGCAGGCTCGACCCGGCCGAGCGCCGAGCCGAGCTGCTCGACGCAGGCGCACGACTGTTCGCGGCGAAGCCCTACGAAGACGTGCTGATGGAGGACATCGCCGAGCAGGCGGGCATCTCCCGCGCGTTGCTGTACCGCTACTTCCCGACCAAGCGCGACCTGTTCGCCGCGATCTACCGGCAGGCCGCCGAGCGGTTGCTGGCCGCCTCGGAGTTCGATCCCGATCTCCCCGTGGCCGAGCAGGTCTCGGCGGCCCTCGACGCGCACCTGGACTACTTCGCCGCCAACGGGCACGCCATTCTCGCGGCCAACCGGGACCTCGCGGGCGACCAGGTCATCCAGGCGATCATCGACGAGGAGCTGGCCACGCTGCGGCAGCGCGTGCTCGACGCCGCGGGTTTCGACGAACGGATCAGGGAGGTCGTGACCGCGGTGCTGACGAGCTGGCTGGTGTTCGTTCGCACGCTGTGCGTGGACTGGCTGGCCAATCGGGCCTACTCCCGTGAGCGGCTGCGCGCTGTCTGCCTCGGCGCGCTGTGGGGAGCGTTGGAGCCGGTCGTCAGCACTGGTTGATCTCGCGCACCGGGCAGTGCAGTTCGACTACTTGGTCCCCCAAGGGGATCTGGCGGTAATGGCCGTAGGACTCCAACCCGCGGGCGCCCAGCGCGACGTCGACCGTCAGCCACGGATCGCTGGTGTCCTCATCGGAGCGCGTGTGCGTGACGATCGCGCCTCGTGGCTCACCAGGCAGCTCCACCAGCTCCAGCCCTGGCCCCGGGCCGGCGTCGGGGGCGAGCCGGACACCCACCGCCACCTCGATCTTGGATCCGTCCGGGCGCCCGTAGTAGGCGCGGATCACGGGCCCGGGCGCGTCCAGCCGGTCCTCCAGTGCTGTGACCACCGCGCTGATCTCGCTGGTGTCGTTGACCTCCGCGCTCAGCCCGGCGAGGCGGAGCGCGGGCAACGGCCCCAAGCACAGCGTGTCATCGGTCATGACCTGTCCCCTCTCGATCGCCCGGAGCCGCCGCCGCACCTCGGCGAGCCTGCGGGAGTCCGCCGCGATGCGCGCTTCCAGCTCTTCCTGGCGCAGGCGCAACATCGCGGTCAGCCGCTCGGCACCGACCCGGTCGTCCAACGCGGCACGGCACTGCTCCAGCGTGAACCCCAGCCGCTTCAGCGCGACGACGCTGTTCACCCGGCCGACCTGCGACTCCGAGTACCAGCGATAGGCCGTTGCCGGGTCGACCCGCTCCGGGAGCACCAGCCCGACAGCGTCGTAGTGGCGCAACATCCGAACCGAGACCCCGGTGCGGCCGGCGAGTTCTCCGATGCTCAACATGACGAAAACCGACTTCAGCCCATGACACGGTGTGAGGGTCAACAGCTACGGTACGGCGCATGGCGAAGCCGCACGATCACTTGGCCGCGCTCGCACTCGTGGTGGTGACCGCGGCGGGCTGCACGACCGCGACCGCGGGACAGGCGGTGCCGGAGACCGCGCCCCCGTCGATCCGGCCTTCGGCACTGCTCCCGCTCGTCTCGGGGTGGACGCCGGTGATCTCGGAGTCCCACGGCCTCGCCTACGACGTGCCGCCGGACTGGAAGGTCCGCGCCACCGACGCGGCCATCGGCTTCCAGAACGACGACGACAGCGGTGACCTGGTCGCCGCGCGGGCGACCGCGACGTACCGCGAGAACCACTGCGTCAGCGCGAACGGCGAGCGCGGGGGCATACGCGGCCTGGCCGGGCTGACCAAGCTCGACGCGGGGCCGCTGGCCACCGAAGCCACGAACACCGCCAAGAGCTGGGCCGAACTGGCGTTCCGGACCACGGGTCAGGCACCCGGGGTCACCTTGGACACGCCGGTCACCTTCACCGTCAACGGCATGGAGCTGACGCAGGTGACGGCGCACGCTACCGCGCCGAAGCCGGACGCGTGCACGCCGTCGAAGGGAGCCGTGCGAGCTGCCGTGGTGCGCAGCGGCCGGGTCGCGGCAACCTTGGTGATCTCCACGGACCGGGGTATCCCGGAAGAGGTTCCGGAAGCGCACGTGCACCACATCATCACGAGCCTCCGGCCGCTGCGATGAGCCGGACGATCCACACCGATGACCTGGTGTCGTTGCACCGGGGCGAGCACGGCGTGATCACCGTGCGGGCCGGTACCGAGCTCGGGATCCACCGAGGGCTGGGCATCGCGCACGCGACCGACCGCGCGCTCCAGATGCTCATGACGCGCATCCTCGCCCGCGGGCGTTGCGCGGAACTGCTCGACCCGAAGCTGGTCGAGGTGGACCTCTTCTTCCGCAAGGTGAACTGGCAGGGCGACCTGGAGCGGGAGACGGCCGGCCTCAGCGCGTCCGCGCGCGAACGGCTCGACGCCTATGTGGACGGTGTGAACCTGGTGCTGTCCCGATCGGTGCCCAGCAGTCACCTTGGTTCGGCGGGAGGACGCGCGAGGAGCTGTTCGCGGCGGCTGCCTCCGCGGCGCTGACCGGGCGGCCGGTGCCGTGGGGCAGGCGGCGGGGCGTGGTCATGAGCCACATGCTGCTCGGCGGGAAACTGCCGCGACTGGCCGGGTTCGACCGCGGTCCGGTCACCCTGGCCGGCGGGCGGGCCACTCCCCACCAGGCGCAGATCTACCGCTCCGCCGGGCGGTTGACGACGTTCGCCCCGTCCTTCCGCATGGTGACCGACTTCGCCGAGACCGGCTGGCAGAGCTGCCTCGCGGGCGGCCCGTCCGACCGGCGCTTCTCGCGGTGGTACTACTCGGGGATGGACGGCTGGCTCCACGGGCGGTACAACCGGCTTCCCGGACAAGGGAAGGACTCTTCACCAAGCGGCTCGTGAAGAGCCTTTCCCTTGTCCGGCAAGGACGACGGGCCTCACCACACCAGCGACAGCCGCGACATGCCGCGCGCGCCCATCACCGACTTCCACTCGATCGGCTCACCCGGTGCCAGGCTCAGCCCGGGGAACCGGCGCGCCAGCCCGCGCAGCGCGGTGGCCAGCTGCAACCGCGCCAGGTGCCTGCCGAGGCAGCGGTGGACGCCGTAGCCGAACGCCAGGTGCTGCTGGAAGGAGGCGGCGAGCGGGTCGCGGTTGGCCTCCATCAGCGACACCACCACGCCCTGCCCCTTCTCCACGACGACATCGCCGACCTTGACGTCCTCGCTGGCCACGCGCGGGAAGTTGATCGCCGCGGCGGGGTTGGTGCGCAGGAACTCCTCGGCGAGCGACGGGGCGAGGCCGGGGTCGGCGACCAGTGCGCGGTAGCGCTCCGGCCTGCGCAGCAGCTCCGTCACGGTCAGCGCGATCTGGCCCGCGGTGCTCTCGTAGCCCGCCATCAGCAGCGTCAGCCCCATGTGCACCAGCTCCCGCTCGGAGAGCACGTCCCCGGCGTCCTTGACCTGGATCAGCTCGCTGATCAGGCCCGCACCGGGTTCGCGGCGCTTGGCGTTGATCAGCCGGGACATGTAGGAGACGAGGCGGATGCGCTTGCTCCTGGTGTCCGCGGAGTCGGTCACGGTGAGGTCGAAGAGCACGTCGACCCAGGAGCTGAACTGCTCACGGTCGCCCTCCGGGATGCCCAGCAGCTCGCTGAGCACCCCCAGCGGCAGCGGCGTGGCGAACTCCGTCGCGAAGTCCACCGGCGCGCCGCGCTCCTGCATCCGGTCGAGCAGGCGCTCGGTCAGCCCGGTCACGAACGGGGCCATGGTGGCGACCCTGCGCTGGCTGAAGGCCGCGGCGACCACGCGCCGCAGCCTGGCGTGCTCGGGGCCGTCCATGCTGGTCATGGACTCCGGCGAAGGCGCGGCGTGGGCCACCTTCGGCGCGTCCGGCCGCACCGCCTCGACGCGGCTGAACCTGGTGTCCCGCAACACGTCCTTGGCCAGCTCGTAGTCGCTGACCAGCCACATCCGGTCGCCGGTGGGGGTGTCCACCTCGCGGATGCCCGGCTCGGCGCCGAGGTCGATGAACGGCGGCAGCGGGCCCAGGAGGGCATCGGCCTGGCTTTCCCTGATCTCGGTCACGTACTCCCCCAGAGAGTTTGGTCGGATCGGCGCTCAGCGGGTCAGCACGAGGCTGTCGCCGGGCCGGTGGTCGCGGGAGCGCCGCAGGTCGGCCGCGACGAAGGTGCGCTGCAGCCAGCGGTCGCGGCCGTCGTAGCGCGGCTGGAACAGCGACCGGCCGTGCACGGCGACGCGGTTGTCGACCACCGCGAGGTCACCGGGGACGAGCCGGACCGAGCGCATGGTCCGCGCGAAGGCCTCGCGCAGCGCGATGAGCGCGGCCGCGGCCTGGTCGGTCAGCGCGGTGGTGGCGGCGAGGTCGACGCGCAGCTCCGGGTCCTCCGGCGAGCCGTGCAGCACGGGGTGCGGCTCGGTGCCCTCGCCACCGCCGAAGGAGGGCGGGGGCGCGGTGAGGAACTCCGGGCTGGAGAGGATCTTGGCGGTGTCCTCGTCCAGCAGCGGCAGGGTTTCCCGGACCGAGGCGGTGCGCAGCCCGGCGACGCGGTCGTGGTCGGCGCGCAGGCACAGCAGGATCAGGTGGTCGGGCCGGTGCGGGTGGAAGGCGTTCTCGGTGTGGAAGCTGAGCATCGCCGAGCCGGTGTTGCCCTGCACCTGCTCATGTCCGCGCACCGGGACCACGTCCTGCACCAGCGCGCCGGACTTCTCCGCCGCGTAGGCGATCGGGTCACCGAGTCCGCAGGCCAGCAGCACCAGCACCGCGGCGGGGGCGCTGGTGGTGCGCTGCACCGAGCCCGCGACAGACGGGGTGCCGGGCAGCGCGGACTCGTCCACCGGCAGGTTGCGCAGCAGCAACGCGCCCTGTGGCCCGGAATGCCTGCGGTAGCGCCGGATCCCCTGACGCAGGGTGATCGGGGTCAGTTCCCAGGCGTCGCGGACCCGGTCCACCCACGCGGCGTCGACAGCTCCGCCATCGGCCAGCTCGCGGGCCAGGGTGTCCAGGTCGGCGCGGTCCCCGGCGCTGAGGGTCAGCGTGCTCATCTCGGCCCCTCCATGGCCTCCACCAGGCTCTTGGGCCGCATGTCGGTCCAGTTCTCCTCGATGTGGTCCAGGCACGCCCGACGGGTGCTGTCGGCGAGCACGACCCGCCAGCCCGCGGGCACCTCGGCGAAGGTGGGCCACAGCGAGTGCTGGTTCTCGTCGTTGACCAGGACGTGGTAGGTGCCGTTCTCGTCCTCGAACGGGTTGGTCATCGTCATCTCCTCTGGTTGTCTTCCTTGTCGTCGGCCGAGTTCAGGGCGTCGGCCAGGATCGGTCCGAACGCCGCGACCGCTTCGGGCCGCAGCAGGTCGCGGTGCGCGGCGGGCACCGGGTGCACGTGGATGTCACCGTCCACATGGGACTTCCAGGCGTCCGCGTCGTCGCTGCCGTCCGTGCTGGAGAACAGCAGGGCGCGGCCGCGGAAGACACCGGGGACGAACTCCTGTTGCAGGTCGGAGTTGTGCGCGAACCCGGTGACCAGGTTGGCCAGCGAGTTCTCCTCCAGGAACAGGCCGACCAGCTGGCCGCCCTCGGCGCGCAGCGCGTCCAGCGCCTCCTCCGGCTCACCGTCCCCCGTGGACTCGCCGAGGTCGTCGAGCAGCATCCGCAGCACTTCCCGCCTGCCGGGCCTGGGCACGCTGCCGCGGATCTCCTCCGGGGTGGGCGCGGCGTCGAGGATGGCCAGGACGCCGACGTGCCCGCCCTCGCTCTGGATCTGGGTGGCGATGGCGTGGGCGACGAGGCCGCCGAAGGACCAGCCCAGCAGGTGGTAGGGGCCCTCCGGCTGAACCTCGCGGATGCGCTCCAGGTAGTCGGCGGCCATCTCCTCGATGCTCGCCGGGAGGTCGTCCGAGCCGGTCAGCGCCCGCGCCTGCACGCCGTAGACGGGGATGTCACCGCCCACGTGGGGCAGCAGGCTCGCGTAGGACCAGCTGACCCCTCCCGCGGGGTGGACGCAGAACAGAGCCGGACGGTTTCCCTTGGCGCGCAGGGGAACGAGGACGTCCATCGCGATGTCGACCGTGTTCGCCTCCAGCCTGCGGGCGAGCCCGGCGACCGTGCCCGACTCGAACACCGCGCGGATCGGCAGGTCCACGCCGAACACCGCGCGCACCCGCGCCACGAGCTGGTTGGCCAGCAGCGAGTGGCCGCCGAGGTCGAAGAAGTTGTCCTCGACGCCGTTCACCGCCACGCCGAGGACGTCGGAGAACAGCCGCGCGAGCAGTTCCTCGGTCGGAGTGCGCGGGCGCCGGGAGACGCTGGTGAAGTCCGGCTCCGGCAGGGCGTTCCGGTCGAGTTTGCCGTTGCGCGTCAACGGGATCTCGTCGATCACCACGATCGCTGACGGCACCATGTACTCCGGCAGCCGCTCGCCGAGGAACGTCCGAAGCCCCTCATCGCGGGAAGCGACCACGTAGGCGATGAGGCGGTTCTCGCGGAGCACCACGGCCGCCTGCGAGACATCGGGATGAGTGGTGAGGACGTGCTCGATCTCGCCCGGTTCAACGCGGAAGCCGCGGATCTTGACCTGGTCGTCGTCGCGGCGAAGGAACTCCAGCTGCCCGTCGCGGCGCCAGCGCACGATGTCGCCGGTGCGGTACATCCGGCCGCCGAACGGCGAGGCGACGAATCGCGACGCTGTCAGGCCGGGAAGCCCGCGGTACCCACGGGCCACTCCGGCCCCGCCGATGTACAGCTCCCCTTCAGTACCAACGGGAACCGGCCGTAGCCACCGATCGAGCACGTGCACGGTGGTGTTCCACCCGGGCGTGCCGATCGGTGTGGCGCCGGACAGCGGACCGCTCATCGTGGCGCACACGGTCGTCTCGGTCGGCCCATAGGCGTTGAGCAAGGTGCGCCCGTGCGCCCACCGGCTGACCAGCTCGGGAGTGCACGCCTCACCACCGGTGACGATGGCGGTGCCCGTGCCGATCCCGCCGTCGGGCACGGCCGCCAGCGAACTGGCCGCCATCATCACGTGCGTGACCTCGTGCGCCGCGATGGTCTCGATCAGCGGAGCCCCGGGGAGCAGCCGTTCCGAAGGCGCCACAACGAGGGTGGCGCCGGAGCCGAGGGTCATGCACATGTCGGCGATCGACACGTCGAAGCTCAACGCGGAGAACTGCAGCACGCGGCTGTTCGCGCCGAGCCCGAGGCGCTCGACGTGCGTACCGACCATGCTCGTCAAGCCCTTGTGCGCCAACACGACCGGCTTCGGGCGCCCGGTCGAGCCGGAGGTGTAGACGCTGTACGCCGCGCTCGCCGGGTGCGGTGCTCCGGGAAGCTCCGCCGCGCAGTCCACGTGCTCGTCGATCAACAGCGTCGGCAGATCGAGCGGTTCACTCGCACTCGTCGCCAGCACCACCGCGGGCGCGGCGTCGGCGAGCAGGAACGCCACGCGCTCCGCGGGCAGACCGACGTCGACGTGCAGGTAGGTCGCCCCCGCCTTGAGCACGGCCAGGAAGGCGGCGACCGCCTCGATCGACTTCGGGATGACCGAGACGACGCACTGCTCCGCCGTGACGCCGTGCGCGACGATCCGCCGGGCGATCTCGTCCGAGACGGCGTCCAGCTCCGCATAGGTCAGCTGCTCCGCACCGGCGATCACCCCGACCGCGTCCGGAGCACGCTCCACCTGAGCACTGAACAGCTCAGGGAACGTGGCGTGCTCAGGTTCGCGCGCTGTCTGGTTCCACTCGGTGACCGCGCCGACAAGACCGAGGCTGGACAGTCGTCGGCTGTCGTCGGCAACCGCCGTCTCCAGCACGTGCTCGATCTGGTCGAGCAGCCTGGCGGCGGCGTCGCGGGTGATCACGTCGTCGCGGTGCTCCAGGCGCAGCCCCATGCGCGGGCCGGGCGCGATGGCCAGGCCGAGCGGGTAGTGCGGCGCGTCATGGCCCTCGACCTCGGTGACCCGCAGCTCCCCCGCTCCCCCTGCCGAGTCGGCGTCGAGGGGGTAGTTCTCGAACACCACCACGGCGTCGAACAGCTCGCTGTGCCCGGCGACGCGGTGGATGTCGGGCAGGCCCAGGTACTGGTGGTCGAGCACGCGCGCCTGGCTGTCCTGCACCGCGGAGATCAGCCCGGCCAGCGTGGTCTCCGGGTGCAGCCGCACCCGCGCGGGCACGGTGTTGATGAACAGCCCCACCATGGTTTCCACACCGGCAAGGTGGGCCGGGCGGCCCGAGACGGTCACGCCGAACACCACGTCGTCACGTCCTGTCAGCCCACCGAGCACCACCGCCCAGGCGGCCTGGACGACGCTGTTCACGGTGACCCCGTGCCGCCGGGCCAGTGCGGTGAGCGATCCCGTCAGCGCCTCAGGCAGCTCGCGGAGGGCTTGTGCGCGGGAGCCGCGCGGGCGTGCCGCCTTGCCGACGAGGGTCGGACCGTCGAGCCCGGCCAGCTCGGCGCGCCAGATCTCCTCCGTCACCGCTCTGTCCTGTGTGGACAGCCACGCGAGGTAGTCGCGGTAGGGCGTCGTCCGAGGCAGCTCGTGTCCTCGGTAGAGCTGGAAGATCTCGCTCAGGAGCACCGGCATCGACCACCCGTCCAGCAGGACGTGGTGGTTGGTCAGGACGAACACGTGCTCGTCCTCGCTGAGCCGCGCGAGGGTGCAGCGCAACAGGGGCGCCGTTGTGGGGTCGAACGGGGTTTCTCGATCCCTGGCGAGCATGTCGTCCAGCTCGGCCTCGCGGAGCACATCCGGCAGGTCTTCGAGGTCAGCGTGCTCCCACGGCACAGTGACCTCGCGCAGCAGGACCTGCACGGGCCGCTCGCCGTCCTCGGTCCAGAACGCCGCACCGAGGTTGGAGTGGCGTCGCACCACCGCGTCCATCGCCCGCCGCAGGGCTGCCGCGTCCACGCAGCCCGAGAGGCGCAGCGCGACCTGGACGAGGTAGTCACCGGAGTGGAAGAGCAGGCCCTCCTGCAAGGGGGACAGGGGAAGGATCTCCGTCACACGGCCCGGATAGGCCGCCTCGATCCGCTCGATGCGCTGGTGATCGAGTCCGGTGAGCGGCACATCGGACGGGGTGAGCCCGCCGCCTCCGGTCGCGGTGATCTCGCGCAGTGCGTCGAACCAGGCTTCGGCCAGCGCGGTCACGTCCGCCTCGCTCACCGAGCCGCCAGGCCAGGACCAGCCGGCCACCAGGCGCGGGCCTTCCGGGCGGTCCTCGGTCACCGCGTTCAGTTCGAGCACGTACTTCGACGGGATCTCGGAGTTGCCGTGCAGCGCGTCGCCCTCGCCGGTCTGCGGGGTGAACCGGCCGAGGTAGTTGAACGCCATGTCCACAGGCGCGTCGAGGCGGTCGGCGGTCTCGGGGTTGAGGTGGCGCAACAGGCCGTAGCCGAGCCCGTGCCCGGGAACAGCGCGCAGATCTTCCTTGACCCGCTTGACCGCGCGGCCCACGTCCTCGCCCCCGGCTTCGAGCCGCACGGGATGGACGCTGGTGAACCACCCGACGGTCCTGGTGAGGTCCACGCCGGGAACTGCGTCCTCGTGGCGACCGTGGCCCTCCACGTCGACCAGCACGGGACCCGGCCCGCACCAGCGCTCCAGCGCGATCGCCAGCCCGGCGAGCAGCACGTCCTGCACGCCGGCGTGGAACGCAGCCGGAACGGCGCCGAGCAGCGGCTCCGTGTCCTCAACGGACAGATCAAACCGGAGCGTGCCGCCTTCGGTCTGCTTGTCGGTCTTGATGGACTTCGCACCGTCGAGGAGCCGCGGCCAGGTGTCCAGCTCGTCAAGTCGCTCGGGACTGACCGCCTGCTCCGCCAGCCGCGTCGCCCAGGTTCGGAACGAGGTTCGGACCGGCGGCAGCTCGGTGGTGCCCGCGCAGGCCGCCTCCAAGTCCGGCACGAGAATCCGCCACGACACGCCATCGACCGCGAGGTGGTTGATCACCCACAGCAGGCGCTGGTCCTGCTCGAACCAGACCGCCTGCCACAGCACGCCCCCGGCCACGTCCAGCCGATCGCGGGCGGCGGCGAACTCCGCCTCGGGATCGCCGGACGCCGTGGTCAGGTGCACATCGCCGGTCGGTGGATCAATGGTGATCGTCGAGCCGTCAAGGCGCATGCGGAGCGCGTCGTGGTGTGACGTGACAACGTGCAACGCGGCGGCCACGGTGTCGAAGTCGACGCCGGGCAGGTCGACGACCATGGCCTGGCAGAAGGTGTCGATCGGTGCGCCGGTGCCGAGCAGCCACTGGATGATCGGCGTCGCGGGCAGCTCACCGACTCCGCTGTCCTCGACGGGCTCGGCAGGCGCCTCGGTCGCGGTGGCGGCGAGCGCGGCAACGGTCTTGTGCAGGAAGACATCTCGCGGTGTCAGGAAGATCCCGGCCGACCGCGCCCGGCTGACCAGCTGGATCGAGGAGATCGAGTCACCGCCGAGGTCGAAGAACCCGTCGTCGACACCGACCTCCGCAAGCCCGAGCACGTCGGCGAACAGTCCGCACAGGACGCTCTCCGTGGTGGTCCTCGGGCCGCGCGAGGAGGTCTCGAACACCGGCTCTGGCAGTGCCGCCCGGTCAATCTTGCCGTTGGGGGTGACCGGCAACTCGTCGAGCGTGATCACCGCGCCCGGCACCAGGTGCTCGGGCAGCTTCGCCGTCAGCCGGTCCCTCAGATCGGCAGGAGCGTCGACCACGTAGGCGACGATCCTGCGGTCCCTCACCGCGACGGCGGCCTGGCGGGCACCCGCGTCCAGCAGCGCGGCCTCCACCTCACCCGGCTCCACGCGGAAACCGCGTACCTTCACCTGCTGGTCAGCGCGGCCCACGAACTCCAACTGGCCGTTGTGGCCCCACCGCACCACATCACCGGTCCGGTACATCCGACCACCGAACGGGGAGGCGACGAACCGCTCCGCCGTGAGCCCAGGGCGCCCCAGGTAGCCCCGCGCGACACCGGCTCCACCGACGTACAACTCCCCAGCGACACCAACGGGAACCGGCCGCAGGTACGCGTCGAGCGCGTACACAGAGGTGTTCCAGACGGGAGTGCCGATCGGCGGGACTTCGCCGGGCACAAGGTCTTCGCTCAAGGTGGCGCAGATCGTGATCTCGGTCGGCCCGTAGGCGTTGACCATCCGGCGTCCCGGAGCCCAGCGTCGCACCAACTCCGGCGGGCACGCCTCCGCACCCACGATCAAGGTGGAGAAGTCGGGCAGGTCCGTGTCCGGGACGGTCGCCAACAGCGTCGGCGGGATGAGCGCGTGCGTGACGCGCTGGTCCCGCAACACCTCCGCCAACTCGTGCCCGCCCAGCGGTCCGGGCCGGGGCACGACAAGGGTCGCGCCGGTCATCAGCGCCATCAGGGTTTCCATGACGGCCGCGTCGAAGCTCGGCGACGCCAAACGGAGCACGCGGCTGCCTTCACCGAGCCCGAGCCGCGCGGCCTGTGCACCGGCCAGGCTCGCGATCCCCCGGTGGGACACGACAACGCCCTTCGGCGTGCCGGTCGAGCCGGACGTGTAGATCACGTACGCGGGGTGGTCCAGCTGCGGCGCCACGGGCTCGGCGGTCGTGTCCTCCCGCAGCATGGACTCGACGTCGGCGCCGGTGAGGACCAAGGCCGGGGCAGCGTCGTCGAGCATGAGGCGGATTCGCTCCGCCGGGTAGGACGGGTCGATCGGCAGGTACGCGCCTCCGGTCTTGAGCACGGCGAGGAAGGCCAGCGTCGCCTCCACCGAGCGCTCCATCTGGACGGCGACGACGCGCTCCGGCCGAACACCGCGCGCGGACAGCACCGCGGCGAGCCGATTCGTCCGCTCGTCGAGCTGCCGGTAGGTGAGGTCACCGACCGCGATCACGTCCGGAGTGCGGGCGACCTGGGCTTCCAACAACGCAGGCAAGGTGGCCGCGGGAACGGCGGTGGCAGTGGCGTTGCAGTCCTCCACGAGCCGCTTGCGCTCGTCGGCGGGCATCAGGTCGATCGTGGCGACCGAGCGCTCCGGGTCGGCGAGCACGGTCCGCAGCACTGCGGTCAGCTGCCGCACGATCCGTTCGACGGAGGCCCGCTCGAACAGGTCGGTGCGGAACTCAACGGCTCCGGCCATGCCACCGCTGTGCTCGGTGACCACAAAGGACAGATCGAACTTCGCCACCCCGGGTGTGCCCGACAGCTCCGACACCGTCAACCCGGGCAGGTCCAGCTCCGGTGCGGCGAGGTTCTGCAACGCCAACATGACCTGCACCAACGGCTGGTGAGCCATGGACCGGGCTGGGCGCAGCTGATCCACCAGGTGCTCGAACGGCACGTCCTGGTGGGCGTAGGCGTCGAGGTTGCTGTCCCTGACCCGCTGGACGACGTCGACGAACGACGGTGCCCCGGACAGATCCGTGCGCAGCACCAACGTGTTCACGAAGAACCCGACGAGATCGTCCAGTGCTTCGTCGGTGCGCCCGGCGATCGGGGTGCCCAGCGCGATGTCCGTACCCGCGCCGAGCCCGCTCAGCGTGACCGCGAGGGCCGCCTGCACCACCATGAAGACGCTGGCGTCGCATTCCCGAGCCAGCTCGGTGATCCCCGCGCGCAGCTCCGCGTCCCAAGCGAACTCGACCTCATCACCCGCGTAGGAAGCGACCGCGGGGTACGGGTGGTCGACGGGCAGCTCGATCCGCTCCGGCAGACCGTCCAAAGTGGAGTGCCAATGGTCGAGCTGGTCAGCGATCGAGTTCTCGCGCTGCCACAAGGCGTAGTCGGCGTACTGCACGGGCAAGGGCCGCCAGGACGGGGCTTGTCCGTCCACGCGGGCCGCGTAGGCCGTGGCGAGGTCGTCGGCGAGCGGTCGCATCGACCAGCCGTCGCCCGCGATGTGGTGCAGAACCAGGACGAGCGCGTGGTCTCTGGCGCTCCGCCGGAACAACTCGGCCCGGATCGGGATCTCGGCGGCCAGGTCGAAGGCGTGGGCGCACCTCTCGGTGATGTCGTACTCGTCGACGTCGATCACCGGCAGGTCAACCACGACGTCGTCCAGGACGCGCTGGCTGGCCTGGCCGTCGACGTCGGGGAAGATCGTGCGCAGCGACTCGTGCCGGTCCACCACGTCCTGGAGCGCCGCCCGCAGCGCAACGGTGTCCAGCTCTCCGGTCAGGCGCAGCGCGATCGGGATGTTGTAGGTCGCCGACGGCCCTTCGAGCTTGTGCAGGAACCACAACCGCTGCTGTGCATAGGAGAGCGGCACCACGTCGGGCCGCTGCGCGGGCATGATCGGCGTGCGCGCGGTGCCCGCGTGCTGCACGGAGCGGGCGAGCTCGGCTACCGTGGGCGCGTCGAACAGCGCACGGATCGGCAGTTCCACTTCGAGCGTGGCGCGAATACGGCTGACCAGACGCGTGGCCAGCAGCGAATGGCCGCCCAGTGCGAAGAATCCGTCGTCGATGCCGACCTCGTCGACACCGAGCACTTCGGCGAACAGTCCACACAGGACGCTCTCGACCGGTGTTCGCGGTCCCCTGCTGGAGCCGGAGGAGTTGGGCAACGCGGCGACGTCGAGCTTCCCGTTGGCGGTGAAGGGGATCTCGTCGAGCGCGATGACGGCGGGAACCATGTGGGCGGGCAACCGCTCGGCGACGAAGGTACGCGCTGCGGCCGGGGACGCTGAGCCGGTGATGTAGCCGACCAGCCGGTCTTCCCGCGCGATCACGACCGCGTGCCCGACGCCGGGGCAGGCCGTCAGGGCGGCCTCGACCTCACCGGGCTCGATGCGGAACCCGCGCACCTTCACCTGCTGGTCAACGCGGCCGACGAACTCCAACTGACCGTCGCTCCACCGCACCAGGTCACCGGTGCGGTACATGCGCCCGCCGAACGGGCAGGCCACGAAGCGTGAAGCGGTGAGCCCAGGACGGCCGAGGTAGCCGCGCGCCACACCCGCGCCTGCGACGTACAGCTCACCGGTGACGCCGGCTGGGACCGGCCGCAGCCAGGAGTCCAGCACGTAGACCTGCGTGCCCCACACGGGTGTGCCGATCGGTGGCGTACCGGCGGGAACGAGGTCCGCGCTGAGAGTCGCGCAGATGGTGATCTCCGTCGGCCCGTAGGCGTTCACCATGCGGCGCCCCGGCGCCCAGCGGCGCACCAGCTCCGCCGAGCAGGCTTCGCCGCCGACGACGAGGGTGCCGAGGTCGGCTTCGGGAACGCTCGCGAGCAGCGTCGGCGGGATGAGCGCGTGGGTGACCGCGTGCTGCCGCAGGAACACGGCGAGTTCTGCACCGGCGAGCGGGCCGGGCGCGGGGATGACCAGCGCACCGCCGGTGACCAGGGCCATCAGGGTTTCCATGATGGCCGCGTCGAAGCTCGACGACGCCAGCTGCGCCACCCTGCTGCCGATGCCGAGGCCCAGGCGCTCCGCCTGTGCGGCGGCCAGGCCGGCGAGGCCGGTGTGCGGGACCACGACGCCCTTCGGCGTGCCGGTCGAACCCGACGTGTAGATCACGTATGCGGCCACCGCTGGGTCCACGTCCGGCAGGTCAGCCACGTCCGCGCCCGCGTCCACCGTGTCCACTGTGTCCACGACGAAGACGGGCCGAGCGTCGTCGAGCATGAAGCGGATGCGCTCGGCCGGGTAGGCGGGGTCGATCGGCAGGTAGGCGGCGCCAGTCTTCATGATCGCGAGCAGGGCGACGATCGCGTCCGCCGAGCGCTGGAGCTGCACCGCGACCACGCGCTCCGGTCCGGCTCCGCGCTCGACCAGCTTGCGGGCGAAGGCGTTGGCGCGTGCGTTCAGCTCCGCATACGTGATCTCTTCGGTGTCGGTGACCACCGCGGGAGCGTCAGGGGTCCGCGCCACCTGTGCTCGGATCAGCGCGGGAAGCGAGGCCGGGGTGAGCCCCGGGCGCCCGTCCTGCACGGCGTCCTCGGCCAAGCGCATTGCGAGCAGTGGCGCGTCCGGGGTGCTCGCCGCCTGCTGGAGCAGCTGTCGCAGCTGGTCGAGAATCCGCTTCACGAAGGCGGTTTCGAGCAGGTCAGCGCGGTATTGGATACGCAGTCCCAGCTCCGGCCCGGGCATGATCGCCAGGCTGAGCGGGTAGTGCGGCGCGTCGGTGCCGTAGGACTCGACGACCTGGAGGTCGCTCTCGTCGGCGCCTTCACCAAGCGGGTAGTTCTCGAAGACCACGACAGTGTCGAACAGTTCGCCGTGCCCGGCGGCGCGCTGGATGTCGCTGAGCCCGAGGTAGTCGTGGTCCATCATGCTCGTCCGTGCACTGTGGACGGACGACATCAGCTCGGCGACGGTGGTCGTGGGGTGCAACCGCACCCGCACGGGGACAGTGTTGATGAACAGGCCGACCATCGTCTCGACGCCGGGAAGCTGCGGAGGCCGACCAGAGACCACGGTGCCGAACACCACGTCGTCGCGCCCGGTGAGCGCGCCGAGCAGCACCGACCACACCGCCTGCACTGCACTGTTCAGGGTGACCCCGGCACGGCGGGCCAGGGCGGCCAGGTCGTCGGTCAGCCGCGTGGTCAGGTCGATGCCCAGTTCCGCGCGCACGGGATCGCCCTGCTTCACGGGAGCAAGCAGCGTAGGTCCGTCTACTCCGGACAGTTCAGCCCGCCACTTCTCCTCGGTGGCGGCGCGGTCCTGGCGGGACAGCCACTCCAGGAAGGTGCGGTAAGGAGTGACCCTGGGCAGCGCTTCGCCTTGGTAGAGGTGGAAGAGGTCGTTCAGGAGCACCGGCATGGACCAACCGTCGAGCAGGATGTGGTGGTTGGTCAGCACGAACACGTGCTCGTCCGCGCCGGTCCGCACCAGAGTGCAACGCAGCAGCGGCGGGTCGGTGGGGTCGAACCGGCGGTGCTTGTCCGCGCGCAGGATCTCCGCGAGGTCCGCCGCGCCGTCGTGGTACTCCCACGGCACCTCGACCTCGCGCGGGATCACCTGCACCGGCTCGTCGACGCCCTCGGTCCAGAACGCCGCGCCCAGGTTCGGGTGACGGCGCAGCAGCGCGGCCATCGCGGTCCGGAGCCGGGTGGGGTCGAGCGGCCCGCGCAGCCGCAGCACGAGCTGCACCACGTACTCGTCCGACGAGCCGTCGTCGAACATCGCGTGGAACAGCAGCCCCTCCTGCAACGGCGAGACGGGCAGTACCTCGACGATCTCTGACTGCGTCATCGCCGCTTCCTCCACTTCGACTGGAGCTTGTCGATCTGCTTCTGGTTCATGCTCACCAACGGCAGGTCGGACGGGGTGAACCCGCCTGCGTCCGGGTCGGCGCTGTGCGCGGTGATCTCCCTCAGCGCGGCGAACCACGCGTGCGCGAGCGCTTCGACATCTGCCCTGGTGAGCCCGCCGTCGTGCCAGGCCCACTCGGCGACCAGCCGTGGCCCGTCCGGGGTGTCCTCGGTGGTGGCGTTCAGCTCGACGGGGTGTGAGCCGGGGGCAGTCCCCCCGCCGTCTCCGTCCACAGACGACACCGGCTCCCACGGGCGGTCGGCGCCCGCGGCCGTGGTGCGGAACCGGCCAAGGTAGTTGAAGCCGACCTGTGGCGCGGGCAGTGCTGCCAGCTCGGCCGAGGTCTCCGTGTTGAGGTAGCGCAGGAGCCCGTAGCCGAGACCGTGGTCGGGGACGGCCCGCAGGTCTTCCTTGACCTGCTTCACCACTGCCCCGGCATCGGCCGCGCCGGCGTCCAGGCGGACGGGGTGGACGCTGGTGAACCAGCCGACCGTCCTGGTCAGGTCGGTGCCGGCGATCACGTCCTCGTGCCGTCCGTGGCTTTCCACGTCGACAAGCAGCACGTCGGTTCCGCGCCAGCGCCGCACCGCGATCGCCAACCCGGCGAGCAGCACGTCCTGCACCCCCGCGTGGAACACTCCGGGGACCTTGCCCAGCAACGGTTCGGTGTCCTCGGTGGACAGCACCAGGCGCAGTGATCCGGGCTCCGCGGCGGCGTCAGGCAGCAGCGACGGGACATCCCCGAGCAGGCGCCGCCACGTCGCGACCTCGCCGGTTCGACGGCTCGCCTCTTCGGCGAGCAGCCGCGCCCACCGGCGGAAGGACGTGCCGACCGGGGCGAGCGGCCTGCCCTCCCAAGCGGCTTCCAAGTCCGGCAACAGGATGCGCCAGGAGACACCGTCCACCGCGAGGTGGTGGATCACCCACAACAGGCGGTTCTCCCGCTCGAACCACACCGCCTGCCACAGCACGCCCGACCACGGGTCCAGTCGCTCCCGCGCCCTCGTGACCTCGGTCGCGGCGTCCGCGGTCGCACGGGTGAGGTGAACGGGACCGGGGTCCGCCGACACCACGAGCGAGCCGCCGTCCAGTCGCATCCGCAGGGCATCGTGGTGTGCGACCACAGTGGACAGTGCACGGGACAGGTCGTCGAAGTCCGCGCCTTCCGGCAGGCCGATCAGCACCTCCTGCGAGAAGGTGTCGACCTCGTCGGTGGTGAGCAGCCATTCCACGATCGGCGTCACCGGGAACTCACCGATCCCCTCGTCGGCCACGAGGTCCACAGTGGATGTCGCGACGGCTGCGATCCCCGCGACCGTCTTCTGCACGAACACATCGCGTGGGGTGAACACGATCCCCGCCGCACGCGCCCGGCTGACCAGCTGGATCGACGAGATGCTGTCGCCGCCCAGGTCGAAGAACCCGTCGTCGGCACCGACCTCCGCCAGGCCCAGCACCTCGGCGAACAACCCGCAGAGGACTTCCTCGGCCCGGGTTTCCGCCGCGCGCGAGGAGACCGGCTCGAACACCGGGTCGGGCAACGCGTCTCGATCCGTCTTCCCATTGGGCGTCAACGGAATCTCGTCCAGGACCACGACCGCCGAGGGCACCATGTACTCCGGCAACCGCTCACCCAGGAAAGCCCGAAGACCCTCATCCCGGGCAGCGACCACGTAGGCCACCAGACGGTTCTCCCGCAGCACCACGACGGCCTGCGAGACATCCGGGTGAGACGTGAGAGCGTGCTCGATCTCCCCCAGCTCGATCCGGAAACCACGCAGCTTGACCTGGTGGTCGGCGCGGCCGACGAACTCCAGCTCACCCGCACGGTTCCACCGCACGACATCACCGGTGCGGTACATCCGGCCACCGAACGGCGACGCGACGAAACGCGACGCGGTCAAACCCGGCCGGGCGAGGTAGCCGCGGGCGAGGCCGGAACCGGAGACGTACAGCTCGCCGGGAACACCGACGGGAACCGGACGCAGCCACTGGTCCAGCACGTAAACGGAGGTGTTCTCCACGGGGGTGCCGATGGGCACCTGGTCGGCGATGCCGGGATCGCAGGTCCACAACGTCACGTCGACGGTGGTTTCGGTGGGGCCGTAGGAGTTGAACATCCGCCTGCCCGCCGACCACGTGCGCACGAGATCGGCCGAGGCCGCCTCACCCGCGACGATCAAGGTCACGTCGGTGGGCACGTCGGCGGGGTCCAGCGCCGCGAGGGCGGCCGGTGGCAGCGTCGCGTGCGTGATGCCGCGCGAGGTCAGGAACTCCGCCAACGGGGCGCCGAGCCGCTGCTCCTCCGGGACGACGTCCAAGGTCGCGCCGGTGAGCAGCGCCATGCAGATCTCCCACATGGCGGTGTCGAAGCTGACCGAGGCGAACTGAAGCACCCGCACGCCCGGCCCGGCACCGATCCGGGACCGCAGGGTCTCCGCGAGGCCGGCCACACCGGCGTGCGTGACGAGAACCCCCTTGGGCGTCCCGGTCGAGCCGGACGTGTAGATCACGTACGCGCCCGAGCTGAGCGGCACTTCGATGTCCAGCCGCTCCGCCTCCTCGGACGGCACGTCGTCGGCGGTGATCAGGGCGGCCGGCACGGCGTCGTCGAGCATGAACCGCACGCGCTCGGCCGGATAACCAGGATCGATCGGCAGGTAGACGCCGCCGGCCTTCATCACGGCCAGCATCGCCACGGCCAGCTCGATCGAGCGCTCCGTCCGGACGGCGACCAGCGACTCGGGCCGAACTCCGCGCGCTACCAGTGTCCTGGCGAGGTGATTGGCGCGGCCGTCCAGTTCGCGATAGGTGAGCTGCCGCGCTCCGAAGGCGACGGCGACCGCGTCCGGAGTGCGGTCGACCTGGGCCTCGAACAGCGCGGGCAATGTCGCATCCGGCACATCGGCCTTGGTGTTGTTGCGGTCGACCAGCATGTACTGCTGTTCGGCCGGGCTGAGCAGGCTCAGCGAAGCCACTGGGACCGTGGGATCGGCGACTGCGGCTTCGATGAACCGGTGGAGCCCGTCGAGGACGGCCCGCACCAGCTCGCCGTCCAGCAGCTCTGCCCGGTACTGGGCACCGACGCGCAGCTGCTCGCCGGGCACCACGGCCAAGCTCAGCGGGTAGTGCGGCGCGTCCGTGCCGTGCGCGTCGACAACCTCCAGGTCGCCGCCGCGCACGGAGTCGGAGCCGATCGGGTAGTTCTCGAACACCATGACGGTGTCGAACAGCTCGCTCTGCCCGGTGACCCGGTGGATGTCGCCCAGGCCGAGGTAGTCATGGCCCAGCACCCGCGTCTGTCCACTGTGGATGTCGGCGATCAGATCGGCGACGGTGTGGCCCGGGCGCAGACGAACGCGCACGGGCACGGTGTTGATGAACAGACCCACCATGGTTTCCACACCGGCAAGCTGTGCCGGACGACCCGAGACGGTCGTTCCGAAGACCACGTCATCGCGACCGGTCAGCGCCCCCAGCAGGATCGACCACACGGCCTGCACGAAGCTGTTGAGCGTCACCCCCTGTTCCCGCACACGACGCGTGAGCGCCGTCGTCAGGTCAGCGGACAGCTCCAGGCTTGCTTCGTCTCGGATCGGGCGCTCATCGTTCTTGTGCGGCGCCAACAACGTCGGTCCGTCCACGCCGGACAGTTCGGCACGCCAGACCTCCTCGGTGGCAGCGCGGTCCTGCTTCGCCAACCACTCGAGGAAGGTCCGGTACGGCGTGACCGGCGGCAGCGCTTCGCCCTGGTAGAGCGCGAAGAGGTCGCTCATCAGCACCGGCATGGACCAACCGTCGAGCAGGATGTGGTGGTTGGTCAGCACGAACACGTGCTCGTCCGCGCCGGTCCGCACCAGAGTGCAACGCAGTAACGGGGGCCGCGCGGGGTCGAACGGGCGGTTCTGGTCACGCTCCAGGAACTCGGCGATGTCCGTGTCGCCGCCGAGGAAGGCCCACGGGATCTCCACTTCGCCCGGCACGACCTGAACGGGCCGGTCGACGCCATCGGTCCAGAAAGCTGCGCCGAGGTGCGGGTAGCGGCGCACGAGACGGTTCACCGCACTCCGCAACCGCTCGACGTCCAGCCCTCCCCGCAGCCGCAACACGAGCTGCACCACGTAGTCGCCCGACTCGGCGTACAGGGCGTGGAAGAGCAGGCCCTCCTGGAGCGGCGACACCGCTATCACATCGGCGACCTGCGGGAACGCCGCCTCGATACGCTCGATCTGGCCCTGGTCGACGCGAACGGTGGGCACGTCGGACGGGGTGAGCCCGCCCTGACCGTCCGCGGTGATCCGGCGCAGCGCGGCGAACCACGCCTCGGCAAGCTCGGCGATGTCGTCCCGGGTCAGGGAAACGCCGTGCCAGGACCACGTCGCCACGAGCCTCGGACCGTCCACGGTGTCCTCGGTGAAGGCGTTCAGCTCCAACGGATGACTGGTCGGAGCGTTGTCCTCGCCAGTCGAGGTGTCGGTGCCATCGGTCTCGAACCGGCCGAGGTAGTTGAAGGCGATGTCCGCCGAGGCAGCCAGCTCCCCCGCCGTCTCGGCGTTGAGGTAGCGCAGGAGGCCGTAGCCGAGCCCGTGGTCCGGGATCGCCCGCAGGTCCTCCTTCACCCGCTTGACGATCCGGTCCACGTCCGGCTCGGGCCCGGCGTCCAGGCGTACCGGGTACATGTTCGTGAACCAGCCGACCGTCCTGGTCAGGTCCGTCCCGGCGATCACGTCCTCGTGCCGTCCGTGGCTTTCCACATCGACAAGCACGGCGCGGCGAACGGCCATCGCCAGGCCCGCCAGCAGCACGTCCTGCACGCCCGCGCGGAACCGCCCGGGCACGGAGCCCAGCAACGGCTCGGTGTCCTCGGTCGGCAGGACCACCCGCAACGACCCGGACTCGGTCCCGCTCATCCCGGGCAGCGGCGTGGTGCTGCTGATCAGTTCACGCCAGGTGGCCAGCTCCGCCAACCGCTCGGGTCGACGGGCTTCCTCGCTGAGGAGGGTGGCCCAGCGCCGGAAGGACGTGCCGACCGGAGCGAGCGGCCTGCCCTCCCAAGCTGCCTCCAAGTCCGGCAACAGAATCCGCCAGGAGACACCGTCCACCGCGAGGTGGTGGATCACCCACAACAGGCGGTTCTCCCGCTCGAACCACACCGCCTGCCACACGATGCCGGACCACGGATCCAGCCGCTCCCGCGCTGCGGCGAACTCCGTCTCGAAGTCGCCGGTGGCCGTGGTGAGGTGAACAGCCGCAGGGCGCGGCTCGACCCGCATCGCCCAGCCGTCCAACCGCAGACGCAGGGCGTCGTGGTGTTCAGCCACCGCGCGCAGGGCGCGCGTGAGGTCGTCGTGGCCGATGCCCTCGGGCAGGCTCACCACCATCTCCTGGGAGAACGTGCGGGTCTGCTCGGTGGTGCCGGTCTCGCGCAGCCACTCCGCGATCGGGGTGAGTGGCACGGGACCAACCCCGTCATCGGCGACGACGTCCACAGTGGACTTGGCGACGGTGGCGAGCCCGGCAACCGTCTTCCGCACGAAGACATCGCGCGGCGTGATCATCACCCCTGCCGAGCGCGCGCGGCTGACGAGCTGGATCGAGGAGATCGAGTCACCGCCCAGGTCGAAGAACCCGTCGTCGGCCCCGACCTCGGCGAGACCCAGCACCTCCGCGAACAACGCGCACAGAATTTCCTCCACCGCGGTCCGCGGTCCCCGCGCCGACGTCTCGAACACCGGGTCGGGCAGCGCGGCGCGGTCGACTTTTCCGTTCCGGGTCAAAGGAATCTTGTCGAGCACCACCACCGCCGCGGGCACCATGTACTCCGGCAACCGCTCGGCAAGGAAGGCTCGGATCCCCTCGTCCCGCGAAGCGACCACGTAGGCCACCAAGCGGTTCTCCCGCAGGAGGGCAACGGCCTGCGAAACGTCGGGATGAGAGGTAAGAGCGTGCTCGATCTCCCCCAACTCGATCCGGAAACCACGCAACTTGACCTGGTCATCAGTGCGGCCGACGAACTCCAACTGCCCGAAGCGGTTCCACCGCGCGAGGTCGCCGGTCCGGTACATCCGGCCACCGAACGGCGACGCGACGAAACGCGACGCGGTCAGACCAGGACGACGGAGGTAGCCACGGGCGAGGTTGGGTCCGGCCAGGTACAGCTCACCGGTCACTCCGACTGGCACTGGGCGCAGCGCGGAATCGAGTACGTGCGCCTGGGTGTTGCTCAGCGGAGCGCCGATGACAGGCCGGTCCCCTTCGACGCGAGCGCTGACGGCGTCCACGGTGAACTCCGTCGGTCCGTAGAAGTTGTGGCTCGACGTGTTCTGCGCGGCGGCGAGCTGCCGCCACAGGGACTCGTTCACTGCCTCGCCGCCGAGCATCAGGATGCGCGGCTGGTGCCGCGGATCGCTGAGCATGCCCGCCGCGACAAGGTGTTGGGCGAATGACGGCGTCAGGTCGAGGAAGTCGATGCGGTGATCGACCACATAGGACGCCAACGCGACCGGGTCACGCCGCACGTCGTCCTCGATCACGTGGAGTTCATGTCCGGCCACCATCAGCAGCGGGCCTTCCCACGACGTGTCGAAGGACAGCGACGCCGTCAGCGCGACCGCGATCCGCTCCTCCGGCAGCAACCGGGTTCGGTGATGGTGGAACAGGTTCGCCACGTTGCGGTGCTCGACCACCACTGCCTTCGGGCGGCCGGTGGAGCCGGAGGTGTAGATGGCGTACGCAGCACCGTCCACTCCGGACAGCGGAGCCAGGTTGGCCGGGTCCTCCCCCGGTGGAACCTCGCGCACTACCACGTGCGGCTTGGCATCAGAGAGGATGTACTCCATGCGCGCTGCAGGCAGATCGGGATCCAGCGGCAGGTAGACAGCACCTGCCTTCAACACCGCGAACAGGGCCACGATCGACTCGACCGAACGCGGCAACGACACCGCGACAATCCGCTCCGGCCCAGCACCACGCTCCAGCAACACCCGAGCAAAGTGGTTCGCACGGGCGTTCAGCTCCGCGAACGTGACGCTCTCATCCCCACACACCACCGCGATGGCATCCGGCGTCGCAGCGGCCTGAGCCTCGAACAGCTCCGGCAGCGTCGCACCAGGGAAGTCGACCCGCGTGGAGTTCCACTCGGCCAACTGCTGCCGCTCAGCGGCGTCGATCAGGTCGAGGTCGGCGATCTTCATCGACGGGTCGGCCAGTACCGCCTTGATGACCGTGCCGAGCCGGGCCGCGATGTCCTCCACGGTGGCGTGGTCGAACACATCGGTCCGGTACTCCACCGAGCCCGTCACGCCGGTCTCGTCCTCGGCGAGGATGAACGACAGGTCGAACTTGGCCGCGTCGGGCTGGCCCGACACGACCTCCACGTCCAGCCCGGGCAGGGCGATGTCGGGCGACGCGATGTCCTGGAGGGCGATCATCACCTGGAACAGCGGGTTGTGCGCCAGTGACCGCACCGGCCGCACCTCGTCGACGACCTGCTCGAACGGCACGTCCTGGTTCGCGTAGGCCGCCAGGTCGGTCTCGCGGACCCGGCGCACCAGCTCCACAAAAGACGGATTCCCGGACAGGTCCGTACGCAGCACCAGGGTGTTGACGAAGAACCCGACGAGATCGTCCAGCGCCTCGTCGGTGCGCCCGGCGGTCGGGGTGCCCAGCGCGATGTCTTCGCCTGCGCCCATGCGGCTCAAAGTCACCGCGACCGCCGCGTGCAGCACCATGAACACACTGACCCCGGTCTCCCGGGCGAGCGCCACAAGGCTTTCGCGGACCTCGGGCTCCCACGTGAAGCGGACCGCGCCACTGTCGTAGGACGCTTCGGCCGGGTAAGGGCGGTCGATCGGCAACTCGATCCGCTCGGGCAGCCCGTCCAAAGTGGACTTCCAGTGTGCCAGCTGCTCGTCGAGCGGGTGCTCCCGCTGCCACAACGCGTAGTCGGCGTACTGCGCCGACAGTGTCTCCCACCGCGGCCGCTCCCCCGCCAGCCGCGCGGTGTAGGCAGAACTCATGTCGCGAGCCAGCGGCAGCATCGACCAGCCGTCGCTGACGATGTGGTGCAACACCAACACAAGGACGTGCTCGTCGTCGTCGAGACGCACGAGCTCGGCGCGGAACGGCAGTTCCGTCGCGAGGTCGAAGGCGTATCCGCACACCTCCGCGACCCGGGCTTCCGTATCGGTCACCGGCAGCTCGACCGCGACTGTGTCGAGGATGTGCTGCCGCGCCTGGCCGTCCTTCTCGTGGAAGATCGTCCGGAGCGGTTCGTGGCGATCCACCACATCCTGCAAGGCTGCGCGCATCGCCTCGACGTCCAGCGCTCCAGACAGCCGCAGCACGATCGGCACGTTGTAGGTCGCCGACGGCCCTTCGAGCTTGTACAGGAACCACAACCGCTGCTGCGCGAAGGACAACGGAAGCACATCAGGACGCGGCATCGCGACCAGCGCAGGGCGCGCCGTCCGGGCCTGCTCCACCACGCGGGCGAGGTCCGCCGCAGTCGGCGAGTCGAAGAGCGCGCGGATCGGCAGTTCGACCCGCAGCACCGAGCGGACCCGGCTGACGAGGCGCGTCGCCAGCAGCGAATGACCCCCGAGGTCGAAGAACCCGTCGTCGACCCCGACCTCGGCGAGCCCCAGCACCTCCGCGAACAACCCGCACAGGAGCTCTTCCACCGCGGTCCGCGGTCCCCGCGCCGACGTATCGAACACAGCGTCCGGCAGGGCTTTGCGATCCACCTTCCCGTTCGAGTTCAACGGGATCTCGTCCAGGACCACGACCGCCGAGGGCACCATGTACTCCGGCAACCGCTCACCCAGGAAAGCCCGAAGACCCTCATCCCGGGCAGCGACCACGTAGGCCACCAGACGGTTCTCCCGCAGCACCACGACGGCCTGCGAGACATCCGGGTGAGACGTGAGAGCGTGCTCGATCTCCCCCAGCTCGATCCGGAAACCACGCAACTTGACCTGGTCATCGGTGCGGCCCAGGTAATCGAGCTGCCCATCACGGGTCCACCGCACCAGATCGCCGGTGCGGTACATCCGGCCACCGAACGGCGACGCGACGAAACGCGACGCGGTCAGGCTCGGCCGGTTGAGGTATCCGCGGGCAAGACCAGCGCCCGCCAGGTACAGCTCGCCCGCAACGCCGACAGGAACCGGGCGCAGTGAGCTGTCCAGGACGTAAGCCTGCACATTGCGCACGGGTTTGCCGATCAGCGGCCGGTCACCCTCGACGCGTGCGGTGACGGCGTCCACAGTGAACTCTGTCGGTCCGTAGAAGTTGAAGCCTGCGGTGTTCTCGGCCCCGGCGAGCCGTCGCCACAGGGGTTCGCCAACCGCTTCACCGCCCAGCAGGACAACCCGAGGCTGGTGCCGGGGATCGTCGAGAACGACGTGCTGCGCGAATGACGGCGTCAGGTCAAGGACATCGATGCGGTGATCGACCACATAGGACGCCAACGCGACCGGGTCACGCCGCACGTCGTCCTCGATCACGTGGAGTTCATGTCCGGCCACCATCAGCAGCGGGCCTTCCCACGACGTGTCGAAGGACAGCGACGCCGTCAGCGCGACCGCCACCCGGTCCGTCAGGGCCAGCTCAGCGTGGTGGTTGTGGAACAGGTTCGCCAGGCTGTGGTGCTCGACCACTACCGCCTTCGGACGCCCCGTGGAGCCTGAGGTGTAGATGGCGTACGCGCCACTGTCCACTCTGGACAAGGGAGCCAGGTTCACCGGATCGGCACCCAACGGGACCTCGCGCACCACCACGTGCGGCTTGGCATCGGAGAGGATGTACTCCATGCGCGCCGCGGGCAGATCCGAGTCCAGCGGCAGGTAGATCGCGCCCGCTTTCAACACCGCGAACAGGGCCACGATCGACTCGACCGAACGCGGCAACGACACCGCGACAATCCGCTCCGGCCCAGCACCACGCTCCAGCAACACCCGAGCAAAGTGGTTCGCACGGGCGTTCAGCTCCGCGAACGTGACGCTCTCATCCCCACACACCACCGCGATGGCATCCGGCGTCGCAGCGGCCTGAGCCTCGAACAGCTCCGGCAGCGTCGCACCAGGGAAGTCGACCCGCGTGGAGTTCCACTCGGCCAACTGCTGCCGCTCGGCGGGCTCAAGCAGGTCCAGGTCAGCCACGCGCACACGAGAGTCGGCGAGCGCCGCACGAAGCACGGTTTCCAGTCGGCCAACGATCGAGGCCATGGTGACCTGGTCGAACAGGTCGCTCCGGTACTCCAACGTGCCGGTCATGCCGGGGCCGTTCTCCGCCAGCACCAGCGACAGGTCGAACTTGGCCCCGCCCGCAGGCCCGTCCACGGTCTCGACGGTCACGTCCGGTAGGTCCAGATCGGCCGCGGCGTTGTTCTGGAGGGCGAGCATCACCTGGAACAGCGGCTGGTGCGCCAGCGACCGAACCGGGTTCAGCTCCTCCACCAGGTACTCGAACGGAACGTCCTGGTGCGCGAACGCCTCCAGATCCGCATCACGAACCCGACGCACCAAGTCCACAAAGGACGGATTTCCGGACAGATCCGTACGCAGGACCAGTGTGTTCACGAAGAACCCGACGAGATCGTTCACCGCGTCGTCGGTGCGTCCCGCGATGGGCGTGCCAAGGGCGATGTCCTCGCCCGCGCCGAGGCGGCTGAGCACAGCGGCAAAGGCCGCCTGCACAACCATGAACGTGCTCGCGCCGGTCTCCCGTGCCAGTGCGACGATCCCCGCGTGCAGGTCGGCATCCCAGTCGAACCGGACTTCGGCTCCATCGTAGGAAGCCACGGCCGGGTACGGCCGGTCCACAGGCAGCTCGATGCGTTCCGGGAGGCCGTCCAGAGCGGAACGCCAGTAGGCCAGCTGCTCGGGAAGCACGGAGTCCAGCAGGTCTCGCTGCCACAAGGTGTAGTCCGCGTACTGCACCGGCAACGGCTGCCACGCCGGCGCGCTTCCGCCGCGACGCGCGGTGTACGCGGTCGCGATGTCCTCGGCGAGCGGCCGCAGCGACCAGCCATCGCCCGCGATGTGGTGCAGGACGAGCACGAGGACGTGTTCTGTGTCGCTCACGCGCAGCAGCGACACGCGAATGGGCAGTTCGTCGGCGAGGTCGAACTCGTGGCGGAACTCATCAGCCACGTGCACGTCAGGGCTGTCGACAGAAATGATCGGCAGCTCCACCACGACGTCGTCGAGCACTCGCTGGCTGGGGTTCCCCTCGACTTCGGGGAACACCGTTCGCAGCGATTCGTGGCGCTGCACGACGTCTTGCAGTGCGGCACGCAGGGCGTCGTGGTCGAGCTGCCCCGTCAGGCGCAGCGCGATCGGCACGTTGTAGGTCGCCGACGGCCCTTCGAGCTTGTACAGGAACCACAACCGCTGTTGCGCGAACGACAACGGCAGGATCTCCGGGCGGGGGCGCGCGACGACGGCACCGCGGCCCCGCTGAGCGGACTCCACCGCACGGGCCACCCCCGCGACGGTTGGCGCGTCGAACAGGGTCCGGATCGCCACCTCCACGCCCAGCACCGCGCGAACCCGGCTGACCAGACGCGTCGCCAGCAGCGAATGCCCGCCCAGCTCGAAGAAGTCGTCGTCGATGCCGACATCGGCCACCCCGAGCACGTCGCCGAACAGTCCACACAGGACAGTCTCGACGTGGTTCCCGGGCGCACGACTCGACGATTCGAACACCGGCGCCGGCAGAGCCGCCCGGTCGAGCTTTCCACTGTTGTTGAGCGGAATCTCAGCCAGCGCAACGACGACGGACGGCACCATGTACTCAGGCAACCGTCGCGCCGCGAAGGACCTCGCCGCATCCGCATCGCCCACCACGTACCCGACGAGCCGGTCATCGCGCACGATCACGGCCGCCTGGGAAACACCCGGCGCGGCAGCGAGGACAGACGACACCTCGCCCAGCTCGATGCGGAACCCACGCAGCTTGACCTGGTCGTCAGTGCGGCCCAGGTACTCCAAGGCACCGTGGCGGTTCCACCGGGCCAGATCGCCAGTGCGGTACATCCGGCCACCGAAGGGACAGGCCACGAACCGCTCAGCAGTCAAGCCGGGACGTCCCAGATAACCGCGAGCGATCCCGGCTCCCGCGAGGTACAGCTCACCCGCGACACCAGGCGGAACCGGCCGCAATGCAGCATCCAGCACGTACGCCCGGGTGTTCGGCACAGGCTGCCCAATCGTGACCACATCGGACAGCGGCCCAGTGGCGGTGGCGTAGACGGTCGCCTCGGTCGGTCCGTAGGCGTTGATGAACACGCGGTCCTTCGACCACCGCCGCGCCAACTCCTCCGGGCACGCCTCACCAGCGACGACGATCGTGGAGACGGTCGGCATCGACTCATCCGCGGGCACGCTGGCCAGCGCAGACGGAGCGATCTGCAGGTGCGTGATCTCCCAGTCCCGGGCCGCCCGAGCCAGATCGGCGCCGAGCGGCTGGTCAACGAGCACGAGAGCCGCGCCGGACGCGAGTGCACCGACGATGTCACCGAAGGACACGTCGAAGCTCGGCGACGCGAACTGCAACACCCGCGCTCCGGCACCGAACCCGAGCCGCGACGAGTGCAGCACCGCAAGACTTGCCACACCGGAATGCGAAACGACGACACCCTTCGGCCGCCCCGTCGAACCCGACGTGTAGATCACATAAGCCGCGTGACCAGGTGCAACCGTGATGCCCAGGTCGGTGTCGTCCTCGCCCAGGTCCGGGATCGAGGACAGCGCCAGCACCGGGTTCGCGTCCGCGAGCATGTACTCGATGCGCTCGGACGGAAGCGTGGGGTCGATCGGCAGGTACGCGCCACCCGCCTTGCCCACCGCCACCATCGCGGCGATGAGCAGCGGCGATCGACGCATGATCAGCGCGACGACGCGCTCAGACCCGACACCCTGCGTCCTCATCCACCGGGCGAGGCGGTTCGCGAAGGAGTTCAGCTCGCCGTAGCTGATCTCGCCCTCGTCCGTCAGCAGCGCGACCGCGTCCGGGGTGCGGGCGGTCTGTGCTTCGAAGAGAGTCGCCAAGCTCGCCGCGGGCACATCCGCGGCGGTGTCGTTCCACTCGACAAGGACCCGCTGCCGCTCGGCGGGAGCCAGCACGTCGACCTGGTCGATGTGAGTGTCCGGCCGCGCGACAAGCGTGCGGAACAAGCTCTGCCACCGGTCCAGCAGTGCGGTGACCGTGGCTTCGTCGAACACGTCGGTGGCGTATTCGAGCCGTCCGGTGATTCCTGTCGGAGCGGCGCCCTCGTACCGCTCCGACAGGGAGAACAGCAGGTCGACCTGCGCGGCGTCGGTGGGGACCGACTCGGACGTGACCTCGATGTCGTGCAGCCGGGCCTCGGGCGCCGGCGCGTTCTGCAGGGCGAGCATGACCTGGAACAGCGGGTGGTGCGCCAGCGACCGCGCCGGGTTCAGCTCCTCCACCAGGTGCTCGAACGGCACGTCCTGGTTCGCGTACGCCTCGAGGTCCGTGGCCCGGACCCGCCGCACCAGGTCCACAAAGGACGGTGTTCCGGTGAGGTCGGTCCGCAGCACCAGCGTGTTGACGAAGAACCCGATCAGGTCGTCCAGGGCTTCGTCGGTCCGCCCCGCGACGGGCGTGCCGATCGCGATGTCCGTACCCGAGCCGAGCCGGCTGAGCAGAACGCCCAGTGCTGCGTGCACGACCATGAACACACTGGCCTCGCACTTCCGAGCGAGGGCGACGATGCCCGCGTGCAGCTCCGCGTCCCAATCGAAGTGCACGGCCCCACCACGGTAGGAGGCAACCGGCGGGTGCGGGCGGTCGACCGGGAGTTCGATCCGCTCCGGCAGCCCGTCCAAAGTGGACCGCCAGAACGCCAATTGCTCCGGCAGCACCGAATCAAGCAGGTCGTGCTGCCACAACGCGTAGTCCGAGTACTGCACCGGTAGCGGCGTCCAGTCGGGGGCAGCCCCCGTGCACCGCGCCTCGTACGCAGTCGCCACATCTTCGGCGAGCGGCCGGAGGGACCAGCCGTCGCCCGCGATGTGGTGCAGCAGAAGGAGGAGCACGGTCTCGGTCGGTCCGGTGACGAAGATCGAGGCGCGGACCGGCAGCTCGGTGGTGAGGTCGAAGCCGCGCTGCGCCGCATCGCGAATGGCATCAGTCAGGTCGGCGGAGTCGATCTCGACACGGTCCACCGGGGGACCAGCATCCACGATCTCCTGCCGAGGCAGGCCGTCTACCTCGGGGAACACCGTCCGCAGCGATTCGTGACGGCTCACCACGTCGGAGAGCGCCGCAGCCAGGGCGTCGTGGTCCACGACACCGCGCAGTCGCAGGACCAGAGGCATGTTGTAGGCGGCCGAGCGCCCTTCGAGCCGGTTCAGGAACCACAGGCGCTGCTGCGCTGAGGACAGGGGCAGCACGTCCGGACGCGCCCGGGCAACGAGAGCCGTGCGCGCACCCTTTGCCGCGTCGACCGCCCGCGCCACACCCGCGACCGTAGGTGCGTCGAAGAGCGTCCGAATCGCCACTTCCACACCCAGGACCGCGCGAATGCGGCTGACCAGACGCGTCGCCAGGAGCGAGTGGCCGCCCAACTCGAAGAACCCGTCGTCCACGCCCACCACCGGGACGTCGAGGACTTCGGCGAACAGTCCGCAAAGGACCTCTTCGACGTGGTTGCGAGGTGCACGAGACCGCTCAGAAGCGAACTCAGGCTCGGGCAGTGCTGCTCGGTCGAGCTTTCCGCTGGTGTTGAGAGGAATCTCGGGCAGCGCAACGACAACGGACGGCACCATGTACTCAGGCAACCGTCGCGCCGCGAAGCACGTCGCCGCGTCTGCATCCCCCACGACGTACCCGACGAGCCGGTCCTCGCGGACAACCGCGGCGGCCTGCGAGACGCCCGGGGCGGCAGCGAGAACCGAGGAGACCTCGCCCAGCTCGATACGGAAACCACGCAGCTTGACCTGGTCATCGGTGCGGCCCAGGTACTCCAAGGCACCGTGGCGGTTCCACCGGGCCAGATCGCCAGTGCGGTACATCCGGCCACCGAACGGGCAAGCGACGAACCGCTCCGCCGTGAGCCCAGGACGCCTCAGATAGCCGCGCGCAATCCCAGCTCCTGCGAGGTACAGCTCACCCGCGACACCAGGCGGAACCGGCCGCAGTGCAGCATCCAGCACGTACGCCCGGGTGTTCGGCACGGGCCGACCGATCGTGACAACATCGGACAGCGGCCCAGTGGCGGTGGCGTAGACAGTCGCCTCGGTCGGACCATACGCGTTGATGAACACGCGGTCCTTCGACCACCGCCGCGCCAACTCCTCCGGACACGCCTCACCCGCGACCACGATCGTCGACACGGTCGGCAGCGTCTCCTCGGCAGGCACGGTGGCCAGCGCAGACGGAGCGATCTGCAGGTGCGTGATCTCCCAGTCCTGCGCGGCGCGCGCAAGGTCGGCGCCCACGGGCTGACCGGCCAAGACCAACGCCGCACCAGAGGACAGGGCTCCCGCGATGTCACCGAAGGACACGTCGAAGCTCGGCGACGCGAACTGCAACACCCGCGCCCCGACACCGAACCCGAACCGCGACGAGTGCACCACCGCAAGACTTGCCACACCGGAATGCGAAACGACGACACCCTTCGGCCGCCCCGTCGAACCCGACGTGTAGATCACATAAGCCGCGTGATCGGGCTCGACCACGATCCCCGGGTCGGAGTCATCCCCGTCCACGTCGGGAATGGACGACAGAACGAGGACCGGCGCCGCGTCGGCGAGCATGAACTCGATCCGCTCGGCCGGAAGCGTCGGGTCGATCGGCAGGTACGCGCCACCCGCCTTGCCCACCGCCAGCATCGCGGTGATCAGCTCGACGGAGCGCGGCAGCTCCAGCGCGACGACTCGCTCCTGGCCGACTCCGCGCGCGCTGAGCCATCGGGCGAGGCGGTTTGCCCGTGCGTTCAGCTCGCCGTAGCTGACCTGCTCGCCTTCGGTGATCAACGCCGTCGCGTCCGGAGTGCACGCTGCCTGGACCTCGAACAGGCCGGCCAAGCTCTCCTGAGCGACGTCGGTGACCGTGGTGTTCCAGTCGACGAGGACGCGCCGCCGCTCATCGGCTTCGAGGATGTCCACGGCGGTGATCGGGGCGGTCGGCGCAGCGAGCAGGGCCTTGAGCGCTCGATCCAAGCGTCCGGCGATCGCGGTGACGGTCTCGGCGTCGAACAGGTCGGTGCGGTACTCCACCGTCCCGATCAGCCCCGAGTCGTGCTCGGCCACCACGAAGGACAGGTCGAACTTCGCGCCACCGGGGGCGCCGTCCACGGCCTCGACTGTGACGCCGGGCAGGTTCAGCTCGGCGGAGGCGTTGTTCTGGAAAGCCAACATCACCTGGAACAACGGCTGGTGCGCCAGCGACCGAACCGGGTTCAGCTCCTCCACCAGGTACTCGAACGGAACGTCCTGGTGTGCGTACGCCTCCAGATCCGCGTCCCGGACCCGACGAACCAGGTCCACAAAGGACGGATCGCCGGAGACATCGGTGCGCAGGACGACGGTGTTCACGAAGAAACCGACCAAGTCGTCCAGCGCGTCGTCGGTGCGCCCCGCCACGGGTGTGCCGAACGCGATGTCCGTGCCCGCACCGAGGCGGCTCAGCACAACGGCAAGCGCAGCCTGAAAGACCATGAAGGGGCTCGCGCCGCATTCCCGCGCCACCGCGGAGATGGACTGCTTCGTCTGCAGATCGAGGCCGAACTCCACAGTGGAGCCCTCGTAGGAGGCAACAGCCGGGTACGACCGATCCACTGGAAGCTCGATCCGCTCCGGCAGCCCGTCCAAAGCGGACCGCCAGAACGCCAACTGCTCCGGCAGCACCGAGTCCAGCAGATCCCGCTGCCACAACGCGTAGTCCGCGTACTGCACCGGCAGCGGCGCCCATGACGGCTCGCGGCCGTCGAGACGCGCCGCATAAGCAGCACTCAGGTCCTCAGCCAGGGGTCGCATGGACCATCCGTCACCTGCGATGTGGTGCAGCACGACCACGAGCACGTGGTCATCACCGGTGCGCAGCAGCTCGACACGGATCGGCAGGTCGGTCACGAGGTCGAAGGAGCGCTCGATGATCTCCGCCACCTCGGTCTCCAGATCATCGGCCTCGCGGACCGGCAACGGAACGACCGCATCGGTGACGATGTCCTGACGAGGCCGGCCGTCCACCTCGGGAAACAGAGTGCGCAGCGACTCGTGCCGAGCCACGACGTCGCTCAACGCCAGCCTCAGGGCCTCCACGTCGAGAGCGCCGCTCAACCGGAGCACGATCGGCACGTGGTAGGTGGACGAAGCGCCTTCGAGCCGGTCCAGGAACCACAAGCGCTGCTGCGCGAACGACAGCGGCACCACATCCGGACGCGGCCGTGCGACCACCGAAGCCCGGCCGCCCTTGGCGGACTCGACGTCGCGGGCGAGGTCCGCCACCGTCGGCGCGTCGAACAGCACCCGGATCGGCAGCTCCACGTCCAGCTCCGACCGGACCCGGCTGACCAACCGCGTCGCCAGCAGCGAATGGCCGCCGAGGTCGAAGAAGTTGTCGTCGACACCGACCGAAGCCACACCGAGGACGTCCGCGAACAGCCCACACAGGACGGTCTCGGTACGAGTGCGGGGAGCACTGGAGGACACCTCGAAAACCGGGGCAGGCAGCGCCTTTCGGTCGGTCTTCCCGTTGGGGGTCAACGGGATCTCGTCCATCCGCACGAAGGCCGACGGGACCATGTACTCCGGCAGCCGCTCGGCGGCGAACGCCTTCACCTCGGCCACGTCCGCGGTGCCCGCGACGTAGCCGACCAGCCGCTTGTCGCCCGGCCTGTCCTCTCGCACAACGGCAGCGGCGTGGTCGACGCCGGGGCTCGCGGCGAGGGTGGCCTCGACCTCGCCCAGCTCGATGCGGAACCCGCGCACCTTGACCTGGTCGTCGGTGCGGCCGACGAACTCCATCAGCCCGTCGTGGCGCCACCGGACAACGTCCCCGGTGCGGTACATCCGCGCGCCGGGCTCGAACGGGTTGGCCACAAACCGTTGCGCGGTCAGGTCGGGACGATTGCGATAGCCCCGCGCGAGCACGTCGCCCGCGATGTACAGCTCACCGGCCACACCGGGCGGAACCGGGCGCAGCCATCCGTCCAGCACGTACAGCCGCGTGTTCCAGATCGGGTGCCCGATGGTCACCACACCGGGCGGCACCGGGGCGCCGGGCTCGATGCGGAACTCCATGCAGCCCACCGTGCTCTCGGTCGGGCCGTACTCGTTGATCACCGTCACGCCGGGGTGGCGGGCACGCCACTCGTCCAGGATCTCGCCGAGCAGTGACTCACCTCCGAGCACGAGCTGCCCGGACGGCGACATGGACTCATCGGACGCCAGCAACAGCGGCAGGTGGCTCGGCGTCGCCTTCACGAACGTCGGCCGCTCGGTCGCATGCTCAGCCAGCTCAACGCATCCACCGGAGGTCAGCGTCGAGAACAACCCGGTCACCGTGAGGTCGAACGACACCGGCGAGTGCACGAGCGACCGGCCGCCGACCGCGGTGTACGCGGAACGCGTCCACGTCAGGTACGCGTTCAACGAGGCGTGTTCGACCACGACGCCCTTGGGCCGCCCCGTGGAGCCGGAGGTGAACACGACGAACGCCGGGTTCTCCATCCTCAGCGCGGACACGACGTTCCCTTCGGACAAGCCCGTCGTCGCGGGCTCCTCGGTCAGCACGAGCGCGGGCTTGGCGTCCTCGACCATCAGGCGGATGCGTTCCGCCGGGTAGGCCGGGTCGATCGGCAGGTAGGCCGCGCCGGCCTTGAGGATGCCGAGCAGCACCACGACGAGTTCGACCGAGCGATCCATGACAACCGCGACCACGGACTCCGGGCCGATGCCGTCAGCGATCAGCTTGCGCGCCACGCCGTTCGCCCGCGCGTTCAGCTCCGCGTAGGTCAGCGAGGCACCGGCGGCGACCACCGCAAGGGAATCCGGCACGCGGGCGGCCTGCGCCTCGAACAGGGCAGGCAGCGTCATGGCAGGCATCTCGACCGCGGTGTCGTTCCACTGCTCGACCATCCGCGTGCGCTCCGACGAACCCAGGATGTCCACTTCGGACAAAGCGCGGGCCGGCTCGGTGATCATCGTCTGAAGCAGGCGGTGCAGTCGGTCGAGCAGGTCGGTCGCGACCTCGGTGCGGTGCTGCAGACGCAGGTGCAGCCGGTCGCCTGGCACGACGGTCAGGGCGAGCGGGTAGTGCGGCGCGTCAGCCCCGTAGGCGTCGACCACGCGGAGCGCGCCAGTGGACGCGCGCTCCCGCGCCGCCGGGTCGAGCGGGTAGTTCTCGAACACCACCACGGAGTCGAACAACTCGGTCTGCCCGGCGATGCGGTGCAGGTCGGAGAGCCCGAGGTGCTGGTGTCCCAGCAGGCGCGCCTGACCGTCCTGCACCTGGTCGACCAGCTCCGCGAGCGTCGTCCGAGGGGCCAACCGCACTCGGACCGGCACGGTGTTGATGAACAGCCCGACCATGGTTTCCACGCCGTCAAGCTGCGGCGGCCTGCCGGAGACGGTCGTGCCGAACACCACGTCGTCACGGCCGGTGATGCCGCTGAGCAGAACCGACCACGCCGCTTGGAAAACGCTGTTCAGCGTGACGCCCTGCCGCCGTGCCCACGCCGTGAGCGCTTCGGTCAGCTCCACGGACAGGTCCACGGTCGTGTCGACGCGCTCCGCCGGCGTCTCCCCGACCAGCGTCGGTCCGTCCATGTCGGACAGCTCGGCGCGCCACACCTCTTCTGTCGTCGCGCGATCCTGACCGGCCAACCACTCCAGGAAGTCGCGGTAAGGCGTGGCCGGTGGAAGGTCCTCGCCCTGGTAGATCGCGAACAGGTCGGCCAGGACCACGGGCATCGACCAACCGTCCAGCAGGATGTGGTGGTTGGTCACGACGAACACGTGCTCGTCCTCGCCCACCTGGGCGACCGCGCAGCGCAGCAGAGGCGCCTGGCCCGGGTCGAACCGGCGGTGCCGATCCCGTTCCAGGTAGCCGTCGACGTCCGCTCCCGGGAACTCCCACGGCACGGCGACGTCGTCAGTGAGCACCTGGACCGGGTGGTCGACGCCCTCGGTCCAGAAGGCCCCGCCGAGGTTGGGATAGCGCCGCACCAGCTCATCCATCGAGCGGCGCAGACGGTCAATGTCCAGCGTTCCCTTGAGCCGCAGAACGGTCTGCACGACGTAGGAGGCCGTGTCGTCGTAGAGCGCGTGGAACAGCAGCCCTTCCTGCAAGGGCGACACCGGCAGCACGTCCGCCACACGCGGACGGACAGCCTCGATGCGCTCAAGCTGCTCCTGGGAAACACCGGCCAACGCCACGTCCGAGGGGGTGAGTCCGCCCCGGCCTTCGGCGGTGATGCGCCGGAGCGCGGCGAACCACGCCTCGGCGAGGACGCTCATCTCATCCTGGGACAGGGCGATCGCCCGCCACGACCAGTCCGCTATCAAGCGCGGGCCGTCCGGGGTGTGCTCGGTGACCGTGATCAGGTCGATCGCGTGGTCGGTGACAGCGGGGGCCTCGGTGTCGACGACGACCGGCTGCCAGGCTCCGTGCTCCGCACCGATCCGGCCGAGGTAGTTGAACCCGACGTCGGCCGACGTGCTCAGCTCGCTCGCGGTCTCGGCGTTGAGGTAGCGCAGCAGCCCGTAGCCGAGGCCGTGGTCCGGGACCGCGCGCAGGGTTTCCTTGACCCGCTTCACGTCCGAGGCGTCACGCGCGGCGATGCGAACGGGGTGGACGGAGGTGAACCAGCCGACCGTACGCGACAGGTCGGTGCCGGGCAGGACGTCCTCGTGCCGACCGTGGCTTTCCACATCGACAAGTACAGCGTCGCCGAACGCCAACGCGAGGCCGGTCAGGAGCACGTCCTGGACGTTGGCGTGGAACCGTCCGGGCACCTCGGCCAGCAGCGGTTCGGTGTCCGCGACCGGCAGGACCATGCGGAGCGAGCCGGAGTTCGGCCCTGTCCCCCAAGGGCGCCCCGTGGTCTCGCCCAACAGCCGTTTCCACGTCTCCAGTTCAGCTGCTCGCGAGGGCCGGACCGCCTCCTCAGCCAGGAGGCATGCCCATCGGCGCACCGAAGTGCCGACCGGCGGCAGCGGTACGCCCTCCCACGCAGCCTTCAGGTCCTGCAACAGGATTCGCCACGAGACGCCGTCTACTGCCAGGTGGTGGATCACCCACAACAGCTGCTCGGCGTCCTCGAACCACACGGCCTGCCACATCACGCCCGCGGCCGGATCGAGCCGGTCCCGCGCGGCGGCGGCCTCGGTCCGCAGATCGGTGGTCGCCTGGCGCAGGTGCACTGTGCCGGGCCCAGCCTCCACCCGCAGTCCGTTGTCCATGCGCATCCGAAGGACGTCGTGCCGCTCCACGACCGCGGCCAGGGCGCGCGTCAGCGAGTCACTGTCCACATCGGACGGCAGGCGCAGCACAACCTCTTGCGAGAAGGTCCGCACCTGCTCGTCAGTGCCCGTGGCCAGCAGCCACTCCACGGCCGGCGTCGAGGAGATCTCTCCGGCCCCGTCATCGGTGACTACGTCCACAGCGGACTCGGCAACCGCGGCGAGCGCCGCAACGGTCTTGTGCACGAAGACGTCTCGCGCCGACACGGTGACTCCGGCCGCCCGAGCCCGGCTGACGAGCTGGATCGACGAGATCGAGTCACCGCCCAGGTCGAAGAACCCGTCGTCGACCCCGACCTCGACGAGCCCCAGCACCTCCGCGAACAACCCGCACAGGACTTTCTCGACCGCCGTCCGAGGCACCCGCGTGGCCGTCTCGAATACCGGGGCGGGGAGCGCTTCCCGATCAGTCTTCCCGTTCGGCGTCACGGGAATCTCGTCGAGCACGACCACGGCCGACGGCACCATGAACTCCGGCAACCGCTCGCTCAGGAACGCCCTCACCCTGGCCGGATCGGCAGCGCCGACCACGTAGGCGACGAGGCGGTTCTCGCGGAGCACCACGACCGCACGGGAGATGTCGGGAAGCCGGAGGAGTTCGGCCTCGACCTCGCCGAGCTCGATACGGAAACCGCGGAGTTTCACCTGGTCATCGGCGCGGCCGACGAACTCCAGCTCACCGGAACGGGTCCACCGGACCAGGTCGCCGGTCCGGTACATACGCCCGCCGAACGGAGATGCGACGAAACGCGTCGCGGTCAGGCCAGGACGATCGAGATACCCGCGCGCCAGGCCGGAGCCGGACGCGTACAGCTCTCCCGTCACGCCGACGGGCACCGGGCGCAGCGTGGAATCGAGCACGTAGACGGACGTGTTCTCCACCGGAGTACCGATCGGGACGACCGCCCCAACATCCGGAGTGCAGCGCCACAGCGTGATGTCCACCGTGGTCTCGGTCGGCCCGTAGGAGTTGAACATCACGCGGTCCTGCGACCACGTGCGGATCAGCTCAGCGGGCGCGGCCTCACCTGCGACGACCAACGTCAGATCGACGGGCGCATCGGCGGGGTCCAGCGCGGCGAGCGCGGCGGGTGGCAGCGTCGCGTGCGTGATGCCTCGCGAGGTCAGGAACTCCGCCAGCGGTGCGCCGAGCCGGTGCTCGTCCGGAACGACGTCCAAGGTCGCTCCGGTCAGAACGGCCATGAAGATCTCCCACATGGCGGTGTCGAAGCTGGCCGAGGCGAACTGGAGGACGCGGCTGCCCTCACCGACCCGCAAGTGAGTGCGCATGGTCGTGACGAGTCTGGAGATTCCCGCGTGGGTGACCAACACACCCTTGGGGCGCCCGGTAGAACCAGAGGTGTAGATGACGTAGGCAGCACCGTGCGGCGAGACCGCCACGCGCGGAGCTGACGCATCCTCGGCCAGGAGGTCTTCCGCGCCGATGACCAGGACGGGCTTGGCGTCCTCGATCATGAACTGGCGGCGCTGCTCGGGGTAGCTCGGGTCGAGCGGCAGGTACACACCACCCGCCTTGGCGATGGCCAGCATCGCGACGACCAGCCCCACCGAACGTCCCAAGTGGACGCCGACGACGGACTCCGGCCGGACACCGCGAGTGATCAATGCGTGTGCGAGGCGGTTAGCCCAAGCGTCCAGTTCGGCGTAGGTGACCTGCCGATCGGCATCCGCCAGCGCGACTGCGTCAGGCGTGCGCGCGGCCTGCTGCTCGAACAGCTCGGCCAGGGTCAGCTCGGCGACCTCGACCGCGGTGGCGTTCCACTCGACCAGCAGCCGGCCGCGCTCTTCACCGCTCAGCAGCTCGATCGAACTGATCGGCGCGGTGGGTTCGGCGAGCGCCGTGCGCAGCAGGACCTCCAACCGCTCAGCGATCGCGGCCACGGTGGCGTGGTCGAACAGGTCCGTGCGGTACTCGACGGTCGTGGTGAGGCCGTCCGGGTTCTCTGCGAACAGGAACGACAGGTCGAACTTCGCCACGTCCGCAGGGTCGGGAAGGACTTCGGCGGTGATCCCGGGCAGGTCCAGCTCAGGTGCGGCCGTGTTGCGCAGCGCCAGCATGACCTGGAACAACGGCTGGTGGGCCATGGACCGAGTCGGTTTCAGCTCGTCGACCAGGTACTCGAACGGCACATCCTGGTGCGCGTACGCCTCAAGGTCGACGTCGCGAACCCGCCGCACCAGGTCCACGAAGGACGGATCTCCGGACAGGTCAGTGCGCAGCACCAACGTGTTCACGAAGAACCCGACAAGGTCGTCGAGCGCGCTGTCGGTGCGCCCCGCGACCGGGGTACCGAACGCGATGTCGGTGCCCGCGCCGTGACGGCTGAGCAAGACCGCGACGGCCGCGTGCAGCACCATGAACACGCTCACCCCGAGCTCCCGCGCGAAGTCGGTCAGGCGAGCGTGCAGGTCCTCATCCCAGTCGAGCCGCAGCTGCGCACCCTCGTAGGAAGCCACGGCGGGGTAGGGCCGGTCGACCGGAAGATCGATCCGCTCCGGAAGACCATCCAAAGTGGATCGCCAGTACGCCAACTGCTCCGGCAGCACCGAATCCAGCAAGTCCCGCTGCCACAACGCGTAGTCCGCGTACTGCACCGGCAGCGCCGCCCAACCCGGAGCACTGCCGGCAAGCCGTGCGGCATAAGCGATGCTCAGATCGCGTGCGAGCGGACGCAGCGACCAGCCATCAGCGGCGATGTGGTGCAGCACCAGGGCAAGCACGTGCTGGTCACCGGAACGCGTCAGAGAAGCGCGGATCGGCAGCTCGGAGGTGAGGTCGAACGGGCGCGCGGTCGTATCGGAGGCAGCAGCCGCCGGCAGCTCGAACTCGACATCCGGAAGGACCTGCTGCACGGCCTGCCCGTCGACGTCCGGGAAGACCGTTCGCAACGATTCGTGCCGCTGCACGACGTCCTGCAATGCCAAACGCAGAGCCTCGGTGTCGAGATCACCGGTCAGGCGCAGCACGATCGGCACGTTGTAGGTCGCCGACGACCCCTCCAGCTGGTGCAGGAACCACAACCGCTGCTGGGCGAACGACAGCGGCAAGGCGTCCGGCCGCTGCCTGGCCACCACCGGAGCCCGGCCTCCCTGGGCGGACTCCACCTCACGAGCGAGGTCGGCGACGGTCGGCGCGTCGAACAGGGCGCGGATCGGCAGCTCCACGTCGAGCGCGCCGCGGATGCGGCTGACCAAGGTCGTGGCCAGCAGGGAATGGCCGCCCAGCGCGAAGAACCCGTCGTCGACACCGACCGGCTCCACACCGAGCACATCGGCGAACAGCCCGCACAGGACGGTCTCGACGCGCGTGCGGGGAGCGCTGGAGGAGACCTCGGTGACCGGGGCGGGCAGCGCCCTGCGGTCAACCTTCCCATTGAGGGTCAGGGGGATCTCTTCAACGCACACGACTGCGGACGGGACCATGTAGTCCGGGAGGCGCTGCGCGAGATCGGCCCTGACCTCAGCCGGGGTCACCGCGCCCACCACATAGCCGACGAGCCTCTGGTCACCGGGGCGGTCTTCGCGGACCACCACGACCGACCGGCGGACTCCGGGAACGGTGGCCACCGCGGCCTCGACCTCGCCCAGCTCGATGCGGAAGCCGCGCAGCTGCACCTGGTCATCGGTGCGGCCGAGGTAGTCCAACCGCCCATCGCGAGTCCAACGCACGAGATCGCCCGTGCGGTACATGCGCGTGCCCGGCTGGAAGGGGTTGGCGACGAACCGTTGCGCCGTCAGGCCGGGGCGCCCCCGGTAACCCCGCGCGAGCCCGGCACCGGTGACGTACAGCTCGCCAGGGACGCCGGGCGGAACGGGCCGCAGCCACGGGTCGAGCACCAAGGTGGTGAGGTCGGCCAGGGCAGTACCGATGCCGCCGCTCGCGCCGGTGAGCGTGTCGCGCCGGGTGATCACCCGTTCCGTGACGTGCACGGTGGTCTCGGTGATCCCGTACATGTTGACCAGCACGGGCGCGGTGTCGTCGTGCCGGTTGAACCAGTCGGCCAAGCGGGTCAGCTCCAGCGCCTCGCCACCGAAGACCACCAGCCGCAGCGCCAGCTCCGCGCCCAGCAGCGGGTTCTCCTCGTCCGCTCGCATCAGCCCGGAGAAGGCCGACGGGGTCTGGCTCAGCACGGTGACCTGCTCGGCGACCAGCAACCGCAGGAAGTCCTCCGGCGACTGCACGATCCACTGTGGAACGACGACGAGGCGGCCGCCGTGCAGCAGCGCGCCCCAGATCTCCCACACGGAGAAGTCGAACGCCGCGGAGTGGAACAGCGTCCACACGTCGTCAGCGGTGGGCCGGAACCACGAACCGGTTGCCTCGAAGAGGCGGACCACGTTGCGGTGCTCCACCACGACGGCCTTCGGGGTGCCGGTCGAGCCGGAGGTGTAGATCAGGTACGCCGCGTCACCCGGCGACCTCGTGACGACGAGATCGGTCTCGGGCTGGTCGAGCCGCCCGTCATCCAGCAGCACAAAGCTTTGCTCGGGCACGAGCACGGCGGTCTCAGCGGTCGCGAGCACCACGTCGGGCGGGGTGTCGCGAAGGATCAGCGCCATCCGCTCCGACGGGTGGTCGACGTCGAGCGGCAGGTAGGCGGCGCCGGTCTTGAGCACGGCGATCAGCGCAACGACCAGATCCGCGGAGCGCGGCAGTGCGAGGGCGACGACGCGCCCCGGGCCTGCTCCCCGCGCGGCGAGCAGATGCGCGAGGCGGTTGGCGCGCGTGTTCAGCTCGCGATAGGTGATCTTCTCGTATCCGCTGGTCAGCGCGATGGCATCGGGAGTCCGCGTGACCTGTAGCGCGAACAGCTCCGGCAGGGTCGCCGTCGCCGAGGCGGGGCCGGGTGGCGTGACCAGCTGGACGCGCTCGGCATCGTCGAGCAGGTCCAGTGCCGCGATGGAGGTCTCAGGGGCCGCAAGTGCACGCCGCAGCAGCAATTCCACGCGATGCGCGATCGACTCGGCGGTGTCGCGGTTGAACAGGTCGGTGCGGTACTCGACGCTGCCCGCGATCCCCGTGCCACGCTCGGCGAGGGTGAACGACAGGTCGAACTTGGCGACGTCGACCTGTCCCGCGCCGGCTTCGACGCTCAGGCCGGGCATGTCCAGCTCGGGCGCGTCCAGGTTCTCCAGGTTCAGCATCACCTGGAACAGGGGCTGGTGGGCCATGGACCGAACCGGGTTCAGCTCCTCCACCAAGTGCTCGAACGGCACGTCCTGGTGGGCGAACGCCTCCAGGTCCGCATCGCGCACCCGCCGCACCAGATCCACAAAGGACGGGTTTCCGGACAGATCCGTTCGCAGCACCAACGTGTTCACGAAGAACCCGACGAGGTCATCCAGAGCATCGTCGGTGCGCCCGGCGATCACGGTGCCGAGCGGGATGTCCGTACCGCCGCCGAGCTTGCCGAGCGCGACGGCCAACGCGGCTTGCACGACCATGAACACGCTGGCGCCAGTCCGCTTGGCGAGCGCGGTGATGGCCCCGTGCAGGTCCGCGTCCCACTCGAACTCCACCCGCGCGCCTTCGTAGGACGCCACGGCCGGGTAAGGGTGATCGACCGGCAGTTCGACCCGCTCCGGCAGTCCCGCCAAAGCGGACTTCCAGTAGGTGACCTGCTCGTCGATCGGGAGTCCGCGCTGCCACAAAGCGTAGTCCGCGTACTGGACTGGAAGGTCGGCCCAGTCCGGCGTGGCCCCGGCGACGCGCGCGGAGTAGGCCGCCCCCAGGTCCCGCGCCAGCGGCCGCATGGACCAACCGTCCGCGGCGATGTGGTGCAGCAGCAGGAGAAGCACCGATTCGGTCGGCGATACGTGGAACAGTGCCGCGCGGATCGGGAGCTGGCTCGCGAGGTCGAATCCCTGGCGCGCGGCAGCCTCGACCGCACCGTCCGTCGCCTCGTGAACCGTCCACTCGATCTTGGCCTCACCGGCGTCGATGACGACCTGGTGGGGCTGACCGTCGATCTCCGGGTAGACGGTCCGGAGGGCTTCGTGCCGCCGAACGACGTCGCACAGCGCCGCGGAGAGGGCGTCCTCATCGAGAGCACCGTTGAGCCGCAGCACGATCGGCACGTTGTAGGTGGCCGACGGGCCTTCGAGCTTGTGCAGGAACCACAGCCGTCGCTGCGCGAAGGACAGCGGAACGACCTCGGGACGCGGCATCGGCGCCAGAGCCTTACGTGCGCCCCTCGCTTCCCGCACGACGGCTGCGAGTTCGGCGACCGTGGGCGCGTCGAACAGGGCACGGATCGGCAACTCGACGTTCAGCGCGGCGCGGGCCCGGCTGACCAGGCGCGTCGCGAGCAACGAGTGCCCACCGAGGTCGAAGAACCCATCGTCGATGCCCACGGAGGACACACCGAGCACATCCGCAAACAGTCCACACAGGATGGTTTCGGTCTCGTTCCGAGGCGTGCGCGAGGACGTCTCGTACACCGGAGCGGGCAGCGCCTTCCGGTCCGTCTTCCCGTTGGGTGTCAGCGGGATCTCATCGACCACCACGACCGCGGACGGCACCATGTACTCCGGCAGCCGCTCCGCCAGCGCTTCCCGAATCCCGGTGGGCGCACCGGCCTTCGGGACCACGTAGGCGACCAATCGCTTGTCACCCGGACGGTCTTCGCGGAGCACGACGACGCCCTGAGCGACACCGGAGCACTCCGACAGCGCGTGCTCGATCTCGCCCAGCTCGATCCGGAACCCGTGCAGCTTCACCTGGTCGTCGGTGCGGCCGACGAACTCCATCAGCCCGTTGTGCCCCCACCGGACGACGTCCCCGGTGCGGTACATCCGCGCGCCGGGCTCGAACGGGCTGGCCACAAACCGTTGCGCGGTCAGGGAAGGTCGATTGCGGTAACCCCGTGCCAGGACATCACCGGCGATGTAAAGCTCTCCAGCGACCCCGGGTGGAACGGGGCGCAACCACGCGTCCAACACGTACAACCGCGTGTTCCAGATCGGGTGCCCGATCGTGACCACACCCGACGGCACGGGAGAACCAGGCTCGATGCGGAACTCCATGCAGCCCACGGTCGTCTCCGTGGGACCGTACTCGTTGACGACCGTCACGCCAGGGTGCTGAGCGCGCCACTCCTCCAACACCTCACCGAGCAGCGACTCACCACCGAGCACGAGCTGCCCGGACGGCGACATGGACTCATCGGACGCCAACAACAGTGGCAAGTGGCTCGGCGTCGCCTTCACGAAGGTCGGCCGCACCGACGCGTCCGCGGCCAGCTCGACGCATCCGCCCGCGGTCAGGGTCGCAAACAGACCCGTGACAGTCAGGTCGAACGCCACGGGCGAGTGCACGAGCGAACGCCCGGTGACGGCGGGGTAGGCCGAGTGCGTCCATCCCAAGTAGACATTCAACGAAGCGTGCTCGATCACGACGCCCTTGGGCCGTCCCGTGGAGCCAGAGGTGAACACCACGAACGCCGGATGCGACATCCGCAAGCGCGAGACCCTCTCCCCGTCGACGACATCGGCCGAGGACAGGTCAGCGCAGGAGGGCTCCGAGGTCAGCACGAGCGCGGGCTTGGCGTCCTCCACCATCACCCGGATCCGCTCCTCCGGATAAGCCGGATCGATCGGCAGGTAGGCCGCACCCGCCTTGAGGATGCCCAGCAGCACAACGGGAAGCTCGACGCAGCGATCCATGATCACGGCGACGACCGACTCCGGCCCGATGCCGGAGGCGATGAGCGAACGCGCCACGCGGTTGGCCCGGGCGTTCAGCTCCGCGTAGGTCAGCGAGGCACCACCGGCGACCACGGCGACGGCGTCCGGCACCCGCAGCACCTGCGCCTCGAACCGCTCCGGCAACGTCAACGCGGGCATCTCCCGAGCGGTGGCGTTCCAGTCCACCAACATCCGCTGCCGCTCCACGGAGTCGAGCAGGTCGACGTCGCCCACGGTGCGATCACGGCCGGAGACGAAGCACTCCAGCACGCGCAGGAACCGCCGCTCGTGCGCGTCGAGGTCCGCAGGCCCGTGCAGTCCCGGGTTGACGTCGATGTCGATGCGCAGGCCGGAGCCATCGGAGCGGTCGTACATCGACACGGACAGGTCGTCCACCACGTCGGCGACGAGGTTGTGCGTGGTGACCCGGTGCCCGCCGAAGCGCAGGTCGTAGTCGAACGCCATGATGTTGATCTTCGGGCCGATCAGCGTGCGCAGCGTGTCGGCCAGGCCCAGCTCGCGCACCAGGTCCGCGCCGCGGTAACGCTGGTGCCGCAAGGCCATCCGCACGTCCAGCGACACCTGCCGGACGAGGTCGCTCAAACGCGTGTCCGGCCGCACGTCGACCACGAGCGGCAGCATGTTCGACACCATGCCCGGCAGGCCGCGCAGCTCCGCGTCGGTGCGCGCGGTGACGGGGAACCCGAGCACCACGCGCTGCTCGCCGGTGAGCCGGTGCACGTAGGCGGCGGTCGTCGCGACCAGCAGCGCGGCGGGCCGGGTCCGCTCAGCCCGCGCCGCCGCTCGCAGCTCGGCCGCCCGCTCCTCGGGGAGGAACACCGATCGGCGCAGGAACCGTTCGGCCGCCCGAACCCGTTGCGGGGCACCGATCCTGGTGGCCTCGGACAGTCCGGCCAGCCGCTGCGCCCAGTACTCGCGGTCCTTCTCCGCGGTCTCCGAGCCGAGGTAGTCCAGCTCGCGGTCGACGAGCCGGCTCAGCGAACCGAACTCCGCCGCCGCCGGCTCCTCCCCGGCCACCGACGCGGTGTAGACCGCCGCGACGCGCCGCGCGACGAGTGCACCGGCGGCGGCGTCCATGACGATGTGGTGCACGCTCTGGTACCAGGCGAACAGCTCGGGCCCGAGCTTGAGCAGGGCGTAGGAGAACAACCGGTCGGTGGCGAGGTCGTTCGGCTGCGACAGCTCCGCCCACATCCACGCCTCGGCCGCGGCCACCGGGTCCGCTTCCGCGCTGAGGTCCACGACCGGGAACTCCCAGCCTTCCCAGGGTTCGAGGACCTGTCGGAGGACACCGTCGTCCTCGGTGAACCGGACGTGCAGGGCCTCGGTCTCAGCGACGGTGCGCCGCATGGCCGCTTCGAACAGCACCGGGTCGACCGCTCCGTGGATCAGCAGGTACTCGCCGATCCGGAAAAGGGAACGGTCCGCGTTCAGGTGGTGCAGCAGCCACATTTCGCGCTGCGCATTCGACAGCGGCAACTCGACCGATCGCATTCGTCCTTCTCCCCAGTAAGAACGCAGCTCGAACAAGCCTTTCCACTCCAGCGCGGAAAAGCGCCTACCCCATCTCCCCTGGAACGATCAGCGCCGCATCGAGACCACGAGCCTTTCCGGGCCCCGGAACGTCACGTGCCGCCGGTAGCGCAGCGAGTCCGGGTCCAGTTCCGCGTCCCCGAGCCGCCTGGCGACGGCGTCGAAGACCAGGCTGCCCTCCAGCCGGGCCAGGCTGGCGCCGAGGCAGTAGTGCGGCCCGAGCGAGAAGCCCAGGTGGTCCGGCTTGCCCCGGTCCAGCCGGAAGGTGTCCGGGTCGGCGTAGCGCTCCGGGTCCCGGTTCGCCGCCCCGACCAGCACCAGCACCCATTCGCCCGCGCCCACCGGCACCTCGCCGACGACCGTGGGCTCCGCCGTGATCCGCCAGACCAGCTGCACCGGCGGGTCGTAGCGCAGGGTCTCCTCCACCACGGCCGCGCTCAGCCTCGGGTCGGCGCGCAGCCGGGCGAACTCGCCGGGGTTGCGCAGCAGCGCCAGCACGCCGTTGGAGATCAGGTTCGTCGTGGTCTCGTGCCCGGCCACCAGCAGCGTGCCCACCGTGGACAGCAGCTCCCGCGAGGACAGCGCCTCACCCTGCTCCTCGACCTGGACCAGCCGGGACAGCAGGTCCTCGCCGGGCTGCCGCCGCCGGTGCTCGATCAGCTCGCGGAAGTAGTCGTCGAACTCCGCGCTCGCCCGCTCGATCCGCCCGCGCTCCCCCGCCGTGACGTCGAAGTCGAAGGTCCTGGTCAGCAGGCTGGACCAGTGCCGAAGCAGCGCGCTGTCGGCGGTCGGGACGCCCAGCCACTCGCTGATGATCGTCACCGGCAGCGGGTAGGCGAGGTCCTCGGCCACGTCGAGGGTCCCGCGTTCCTCGGCCGCGGTGAGCACGCCGTCGATGATCTCGGTGATCCTCGGCGCCAGCACCGCGATCGCCCGCGGCGTGAACGCCTTGCCGACCAGGCGCCGCAGCCGCTGGTGGTCCACCGCGTCCAGGCCCTGGAACGGGGTGAGCGTGCCGTCGCGCAGGATCGTCTCGGCGTCGGCGTAGCGGCCCACGAGCACGGTCCTGCCGTCGGCCATCGGGTACGGCGAGCGTTCGCGCAGCGAGGCCAGCAGCGGGTACGGGTCGGCCCGCACACCGGGCTCGTGCAGCGCGGCGAACACGTCCGTCGCGGCGGCGACGGCAAGCGAATTGTCCTCGCGGATGTCCATGGCTACCCGTTCTCCAATGCCTTGGCCACATGTCCGAAGGCGTCTTCGGAATTCACGCTCTCCGCGATCTGCTTCGCTTTCTTTCGATAGTACGGCTCCGCCACGGCGCGCCGGACGAGTTTTCCGAGACCGGCCGTGGTCAATTCGGCTGCAGGAATCCATCCCGGACTCGTGCCGATCTTTTCCAGGCGCCGCGACCAGAACGGCTGGTCGCCGAGCACCGGAACCGAGACGGTGGGCACGCCCGCGCGCAGCCCGGCCCCGGTGGTGCCCGCGCCGCCGTGGTGCACGACCGCGGCCATGCGCGGGAAGAGCCAGTCGTGCGGCACGTGGTCCACCGTGAGCACGTCATCCCCGTGCGCGGACAGCCCGGCCCACCCCGTCTGGAACACCGCGCGCGTGCCCGGCGGCAAGGCTTCGAGCACCAGCTCCGACAGCGGTTCCCCCTTGCCCGGGCTCATGCTGCCGAAGCCGACGAAGACCGGCGCGGGCCCCGCGTCGAGGAAGTCGACCAGATCGGCGGGCGGCTGCCAGTCCGGCGAGCGGTGCGGCCACCAGTAGCCGACGACGTCGGAGTTCTCCCGCCAGTCGTGCGGCCGCGGCAGCAGGGTCGGGCTGTAGCCGTGCAGCACCGGCCAGCTCAGGTCGGCCACGGCGGCGTCGTAGACCGGCGCCAGCCCCGAGGGCTTCAGGCCGATCCGCTTCTGGAAGTCCCGCAGCGCCGAGTCGACCGGGGTGCGCACCCGCGAGACCACCTGGTCGACGAGCCAGTGGAAAGCCTTGGCCACCAAGCTGTTCGTCGGCTCGCCGAGGGAGAACTCGGTGGTGGGCAGCATCGGGAACAGTTCGAGGCTGTAACCGCGGATGCCTCTGGCCTTGGCCAGCAGGTAGCCGTGGAACATGGTGCCGCGGTTGAGCAGCAGCACATCGGCGTCCTCGGTCGCGGTGATCATCCCTTCGCCGACCACCTCGACGAGCGTGCGCGCCAGGCGCAGGTTGGCGAGCATCCCGCGCAGCCCACCGCCGCCGCGCTGCAGTTCCTCGCCGTCCTCGGAGGCCATCGCGGCCTGGATGTCACCGGGGATGAGCCGGAACTCCGCGCCGCAGCCGCGCACCATGTCCGCGAACAGCTCCTGCGTGGCGATGGCGACGTCGTGTCCCTGGTCGATCAGGTGGGCGGCCAGCCCGGTGTAGGGCGCGACGTCCCCGGTCGAACCGACCGCGGCGATCACGATCTTCACACGGCCTCCTTCGTCCGGTGGTGGACCCGCTCCAGCAGGGCCACGGCGGTACCGGTGCCGTCCTCCGCGCGCACCCGCTCCCCCAGTTCCCTTGCGGTGGAGGCGATCCGCTCGTCCTGGGCGATCTTCCGGAGCGCCGCGGTCAGCCGGTCCACGGTCAGGTCGCGCTGGCGGACGGGCTCCGGCGCGGCCCCCAGGGCGGACAGCTGCCGTCCCCACTCCCCTTGCTCGTTGTAGAACGGCACCACCAGCTGAGGAATCCCCGCCGCTGTGACGGCGTGCGTGGTGCCGGTGCCTCCGGCGTGCACCGCAGCCCGCACCCGCGGCAGCAACCAGCCGTAGGGAACCGATTGCAGGACGAGGATGTTGTGGTCCGGCTCGTCGATGACCACGCCTCCGTCGCCCTCGACGACCACAGCGCGGACGCCCGCCGCGGCGATCGCGGCTCGCACGATGCGACCCTTCTCGCGCGGGTCCGCGCCCGCGATGCTGCCGAAGCCGACGAAGACCGGCGGCTCCCCCTCGGCGAGGAAGCGCTCCAGCTCACGCGGCGGCGTCCACGCCGGGTCTGTGGGCAGCTCCCAGAAACCCGTGGTGTGCACCCATTTCGGCCAGTCCGGCGCGGGCGGAGCAAGGTGCGCGCTCAACGCGTTCAGCACGGTGACCGGCCCGCCACCGGGAGCGGCGAGCATGTTCGACTGACCGCGCCTGCTCGGCAGGCCCAGCTCCGCCGCGCGCCACCGCGACGTCCTCCTGGTGACCACACTGGACCGCACGAGAACATCGGAGATCTTGTGCGACAAGAGGTTCAGTGGCTTCGGCAGCTTCATCCCGGCCGGAACGAGCCCGCTCGGGTAGTACCGCGACGGGACGACGTCGGCTTCCAGGGACGTGAGCACCGCGGGCACGCCGAGCCACTCGGCCACGTAGTGCGCGTGGAGGTCCCGGTAGACCACCAGATCCACGCGGTCGTCGGCGGCGTTCTTGACGTCGTTCATCATCGTCGGCAGGACCTCGTCGAGCAGCTGCGCCTTGATCTCCTTGAGACCGCGGCGTTTGCGCTGCCGATCCGCGCGGGAGCCCTTGACCTTGCCGTTGTCCTCGATGATCTCGCGGATGAGCGGGTGCGCGAGCATGTCCGTCTGCGCGTTGGTGCTCGGGGCGAACTCGACGCCCAGCCCGGAGATCCACGAGCCGAACTTCTCCGGCGCGCACAGCACCGCCTCGTGCCCGGCGGCGTTCAGGGCGCAGGAGAGCGCGAGGTAGGGCTCGACGTCACCGCGACTACCGTAGCTTTGCACCAACACGCGCACGGTGGGCTCCTTCCTCGAAGTCGGCGGGGATGTGCAACGCCTTCACCAGCTCCGCGTAGAGCGCGTCGGTGCGCAGCAGCTGCACGTGCGTGCCCCTCGCACGCACCTTTCCGTTCTCCAGCAAGAGAATCGTGTCCGCATCGACCACCGTGGACAGTCGATGGGCGATGGTCACCACGGCGCCGTGCCGGGCGCGCCGGGTGATGAAGTCGTGGATCGCGGACTCGGTCAGCCCGTCGACCTGCGCTGTGGCCTCGTCCAGCAACAGCACGTCCGACGGCCGCAGGATCGCCCGCGCCAACGCGATCCGCTGCCGCTGCCCACCGGAGACCGACGAGGAGGACAGCGGCGTGTCCAGCCCATGCGGCAGCGCGTCGATCACGTCCTCCAGCCGCACCCGGCGCAGCGCCCGGTGGATCTCGGCCTCGCTCGCGTCGGGATGGGTGAACAGCAGGTTGTCCCTGATCGTGCCGGGAACCACCGGGGTTTCCTGTTCCACGTAGGCGAGGCGGCGGCGGATCTCGTCGTGGCTGTAGCCCGAGTACGGCCTCCCGTCGAGCAGGATCAGTCCGGACCGGGGCTCCAGGAACCGCAGCACCAGCGCGAACAGCGTGCTCTTGCCCGCACCGGAGGGACCGACGACGGCCGTGTGCCCGTAGCGGGGGATGTCGATGTCGATCCCGCTGAGCACCGGCTCCAGCCCGGGACCGTAGGCCGCGGTCACCCCGCGCAGCGCCAGGATGGGACGGCTCAGGTCCACTGTGGACTCCGCCCCGGTCTCGGTCCTGCGCTCGACGGACTCCTCGACCTCCAGCGCGTCCAGCTCCCGGATGCGCGAGGCCGCGACCACGCCGGACTGCAGGGTGCTGATGTTGTGGGTCAGCTCGGTCAGCGGGTCGACCAGCTGGAAGGCGTAGAGCAGGAAGGCGATCAGGCTGGAGGTCTCCAGCAGCCCGAGGTTCACCCGCCAGCCGCCGACCCCGAGCACCAGGATGATCGCGAACTGCAACCCGGAGTTGGAGATGCCCGAGGCCGTGGCCTCCTTGCGCACCGCGCGAATGCTGTGCTCGGTCGACTCCTCGGCGTCGGCGAGCACCCGGTCGGCCTGCCTGCCCTCGGCGCGACTGGCCTTGACCGTGCGCACCGCGCGGAGGGTGCCCTCCAACAGACCGCCGAGCCTGCCGATCGAGTCCTGGGCGCGTTCCTGGGCCTTGGCGATCGCCGGCATCACCGTGCTGAACAGGACGATGATCACCAGCACCGCCGCCAGCGTGGAGGCGAGCAGGACCAGGTCGAGCACCGCCATCATCACCAGCGTGCCCACCAGCATGATCGTCCCGTTGACCAGCCCGATCACGCTGCTGGACGCGGCTTCCCGCAGCAGCAGCGTGTCCGAGGTGACGCGGGTGACCAGCTCCCCGGTCGGCCATTTCGCCAGCCCGCCCACCGAGACCCGGAACAGCCGCCGGATCATCGAGCGCCGCGCTTCCAGCACGACGCGCTCAGCGAGGGAACCGAGCAGGACCCACTGCCAATACCGCACCGCCGAGCTGAACACGAGCACGCCCAGCAGCACCGCGATCGGCTGGACCAGTGACGCAGCGGAACCGACCGAGTCCAGCACCCACTTGGTGACCATCGGCGTCGCCAGCCCGGCCGCCGTCGTCAGCAGCGACAGCACCAGTCCCAGCACCAGCGTCCTCGCGTGCGGCCGTGCGAACGACAGCAGCAACCGAAGCCGGGAAGAACCGGGTCCGCCCGACCCGTCCGATCCCATAGAACCCGCAGCCCCCAGTCATCTCCCCAGGTCGGACCGCCCCGTTGCCCACCGGGTGTCCGACCTGGGCGAAGCTAACAGCGCCGTCGAGGACGTCGCTGACGTTTCACTAAACCTTCCGCGTTTCTGCCCCACTTACAGGCGAAGCACCCGCACAATTCTGCTCACTGCTCGTGACTCTCACTACGCCACAAGTGGTTTCAACGCCACGAACGATGTACCACAGATCCACTCCGCGCCTGTCCCCCGTTTCAGGGGCACGTGAAGTCCCGGGGGAGGCCGTCAACGGGATTAGAGTCGATGTGCGGCGAAGGCGCGCTCCACGGCATCCACTGTGGACACTGCACGCGTCGACGAGGGAACCGAGTCCTACAGAAATCCTGATTCAGTCGCGGCCAGAACGGCACCGCGTCGGCGATCGGCTCCAGCTCCGTCTCATAGACCTTGCCCCGCGGTGTCGTCCACACGTGCCGCCCGTCCGGCAAGTTCTCGCACTTCCAACTGGACTCGTGCTTCATCCGGTGGTGGTGGCACTTCGGCCGCAGATTCCGCACTGTCGTATCCGTCCCGTCAAAGGACAGCAACGGTCCAGATCGCAGCGGTGCGCGGGCTGTTGGCATCCGATCGCCGTGCACGTCGGGTACCGGGCCGCGACCAACTCCCGCCGCTTGGGGCTCGGCCGGTAGACATCGCTGCTCTCTTCGCACGGCCGGTGACGGGGTCGGCGAATGGCGATGTTGACCCGCACCTGCCCTTGGGGAGCAGGTTTCCTTGGCCATCAAGATTCATCGCCACAGCGCAGCGCTTCTGATCCAGGGTGCGGTCGTCGTTGGGGAGCGCCCGCGCGATGCGGTCGTAGGTCAGCGCGGCGCCGAGGGCGGGCATCAGAAGCCGCATCGAGCACATGCCGTCATCGAGGTTGCGTTTCTCCACCCCCGTTCTTTGCGTTTCTCGTCGTGGCGACGGGCAGCGGCATGCGGGTCGAATTTGTGGATCACCGTCTGAGCATGACGACGAACGAGGTGAATGTGCGCGTCGGGGCATAATCCAGGAGGTCCTTTTCGATGATCGCCGCGTGCCCGAGGAAAGGACACTCACCTGGTCGAGGACCAACTCGGGACCAACCTCGGACCCCATGTACTGGTAGTCACGATCAGCGACGCCGTCCATGTAGCGACGGAGGACGATCGCGAGTTCAGCCTTCGCGGAGTTCAGCTTCCGACAGGCGTCCTTGGTCGCGTCGAGAAAATCATCAGAGGACATACTCCCGCTTAGCCGGAAAACTGAACGCGGGCCGCCGCTGAAAGAGGGGGTCAGCTTTACCTGGGGTGCGCGTGCCATACGCTTGTCGCGAGGACCGGGTTTCATCCCGTGCCCTCCGTGAGGCCCGAGGACACACGCAAGGGGCCCCAGGTCAAGCCGACCCCGCGCTGGTACCAGCGCGCCCAGGAAGCCGAGAAGACGCCGGAGCACCGTGATGCTGTCACAAGAGTGGACCCACAGCGGCTACGTGCCAGTCGGCCCCCGGGACTACCTCGACCGTTTCCTCCACGAGTTCGGTCTGACCGCCGACGACGTCCGCGACAGGATCACCCTTCGCCCAACCACAGGCGAGGACGAGTGGCTGGTGCACGAATCCCTGCTGCGCTCGCACGGCGAGTTCCCCTGCGCGGGCGACGCGGAAGCTCTGGAGTTCTGCCGCGAGATCGTCAACGAGATGGTGACCGAGCTGGGGTTCACCCGCGCCGAGGCGGTGGCGCGGGTGAACCGGCAGTGGTCCGATCCCGGGCCGGATGGGCGGACGCCGCGAGTGTGGATCGTCGGCCTGGACATCGCCTACCACGAGGACGCCGCCTACTGGGCGCGGCACATGTCCTCCGACTCCTAACAGGAGTTGTGCGTCGACTTGAAGAACTGGCCGCTCAGGTAGTGGGCGTTGTACGAACGCCACCCCGCCCCCGAACCGGTGAGGTACATCTGGAACGCCATCTGGCGCGACTGGTCGTTGATGACTCCGGTCCCGCCGCAGTACGTCTCGATCGTCAGCTGTGCGGCGGGCGCGGGCGCCGCCCCGGCGACGCCCGGCGCGACGATCGCACCGAGAGCCGCGAGTCCCGCGACGACGGTTGCCTTGGAACGCTTCATGTTCACCCCCTCAAGATCGGTGACCTCGAACGTAGGGCGGCTCGGCGAAGAGGGGCAACGGACTCGTGGCGCGCTTGCACTCCCGTCGAAACGATGTGCCGGATAAGTGTTTGACGCACTCGGCATCGCGGGCCAGGATGATTCCACCGAACAAGCCGAGGAGCGGACATGACCAGCACGCCGAAGCGACCGACGCAGCGACGTCGGCCCGTCGCCGTGGTCGTCACCCGCGCGTGCTCCCCGCCATGACCTCGACGATGTCATGACACGGGAGCCGCCCATCGGGAAACCGATCCGGGCGGCTTCTTCGTTGAACGCCGATCCCCGTAGCTCAGGTGGACAGAGCGCCGCGCTACGAACGCGGAGGTCCCAGGTTCGAGTCCTGGCGGGGGTACCGGGCCGGAGCGCGCCTCGGGCGCTCCGGGCCCTCACGGGTGCGAGGGGCATGGCGACCCCACCTGGTTTGGGATCAGGAGTCACCGCGTTCGACTCGCGGGCATCCGACGACGCACACCGCCCCACCTGCGCCGACATGATCTTGACCGGCGTTGTCAGGGGTCGCCCGTAGGGTCACCCGCGTTCCACCGACAAGGCGTGGAAGCGGGCACGGGAGATGGTGTGTTGTCAGATTCGGAGAGGTCGAGCACGGCGCGGGTCATCCCGCCGGCACGACCGCGCAAGCTCGCGAAGGTCCCGTTCGTGGAACTGGCGGACGGACGCGTGCAGGGGGTCGTCTCCAGCGGCTCGGACATCGAGCGCGTCTACGTCTCGTCCGTCGCCGCGGGCAGCTTCGAGTTCGCGTGCAGTACCAACAACAACCGCCCCTGCGGCGGTGCGCACGGCATGTTCTGCAAGCACATCCGGTCGTTGATCAGCGAGGCCGTGGTGCAGTACGGCGCCGAGCGCGTCGCGCGCCACCTGAGGGTCGACGTGGCGGAGGCGGACGCGCCGAGCATCACCGCCGCGATGGACCAGGCACGCCCTCCACAGGGCGACAACACCGCGGCGGCCCCTGTGTTCAGCCGCTTCCTGCACCACCTCGCCTACCTCGAACTCCCCCCGACCACGGCGCCGCTGCCGGAGATGCAGTGGTTCCCGCCGACCAGGTCGGTGGTGTGATGCGCATCGACGTGCTCGCGGACACCGTTGCGGGGCTTGATGAAGCCCTCACTGTCGTCGACGCGTTCGACCAAGCGCTCGTCGCGGGACTGCTCCGCCCCCAAGCCACCGGCCTGTTCGAACTCGCGGACGCCGTCGCGGGCACGCCACTGGCCACCAGGGTCGCCGAGGCCGCGGAGAAGGCTGCTGCGGGAGCGGCGGGCGAAGAGCACTTCGTCGCGCTGGCCGCCGCGCGAACCGCCCTGCTCGGTGCCGCACACGACGCCTTGGTGCTTCGCGTCGAGGAGGCGATCGGCCGGACCCGCGGTGAGGAACCTGGTGTCACGTCAGGAGAACCGGCCGCGCTGAACCTGCTCGCCGCCGCGCGGTCCTGGCTCGCCGACCTGGCGCGTTCGGGGTGGCGAGGCATCGACCACGACGTGGTCTCCGGGGCGGAGCAGGTCGTCTCCGCGTTGCTCAAGGAGCCCGGATCACGCCGTCTGGCAACGCTTCTCGACGGTTTCGCGGCCGAACTCGCGGCTTCCTGCCCTGGCGCGTCCCTGGACCGCGTGCCGGAGCGCCGCTGGGCGGACCTGTGGTCCCGCGCGATGCTGCTGACCCAGCCAGGCGCCGCGGACACGCCCCCGACCACGACGGCCACCGGTCGCCTGCTGCCGCTCGGTGTCGACCTGCACGAACATCCCACCGCCGCGCAGGCGCAGGTCCACGCGGTGTTCGAGCCCGCGGACGGCAGCGCGCCCCGCCTGGTGCGGGCCAGTGTCTCGGCGCCGAAGCCGGACACGGTCGTCGGCGCGGGCATCTGGCAGCTGCTGCGCCCGCACATGTCCTTGCTCGCGGCGGTCAGCGATGGGCACTCGATGACGCTGACCGAGATGCCGCTCACCGTCGAGGGCGACCTGATCTGGGACGACGAGCACGCCCGCCAGGGCGAGCCGGCCGACGCCTTCACCACCGCCCGGGTCGCGCTGTCCACGGCGACGGCTCCGGTGACCGCGCCGCTCGACCGGCACCCGGCGCGCATCGCCGTGCCGGTCTTCCTGGAAGGCTATTCGTCCACAAAGGACACATTCACCCTCGCGGGGCACGAGCTGGCCGTGGACACCGATCGCATCCCGGCCGCCGGACCGCTCACCCCGGAGGCGGTGGCGGCGTCGAGCGCCTGCATCGGCCTGCTGCGGTGGGACGCCGGGGTGTTCAGCGTCCAGCCGCTCGCCGTCGAGACCACCGTGCGCAAGAAGGCTGCCGCCCTGCACGCCGGCGCTTGGGCCGGGGGCACGACGGACAAAACCGGTGTCAAGGCGGAGAAGGCGGCCACGGACGCCGCGGCCCTGCTGCGCGAGCGCGCCGGAAGGTTGCTGCGGAAATGACCCACCACGACAACCGCCGCCAGGTCCTGTACTGGCGGCTGCTGGCCCGGCTCTTCGACCACGAGGAGCAGGCGACGCTGGAATCGTCGAGCCTCGCCGTCGTCGAGGACATCGGGCTGCCGCCGACCCTGCTGGACCCGCAGGTCTCCGTGGACTCGGTCGTGCAGCGCCACCCCGAACTGGCCGCCGAGTTCGACGGACTGATGACGCCGGACCCCGGCGCGGAGCGGGACAACGAGGCCGAGGTGCGCCGCGCCGCGCTGGTGTCGAAGGTGTTGCTCAACGTCTTCGCCTCCGGCTCCGGCTCGGTCTCCGCGGAACAGCTGGCGCGGTGGCAGGCCGACGCGGGCCGGCTGGAGCGCGCGCTGGGCCACGAGGCCGGGGACCTGCGCGCCGGTCGGGGTTCCTCCCCCGGTCTTGACCTCGGTTCGCTGGAGGCCGACCTCGTCAAGCGCATGCACCTGCGCGAGGTGCTGGCCGATCCCACGCTCGCCGCGAGGCTCACCCCGAGCATGTCGCTGATCGAGCAACTGTTGCGGGACAAGGACAACCTCTCCGGCGTGGCGCTGGCCAACGCCAAGAACCTGATCCGCCGCTACGTCGACGAGGTCGCCGAGGTGCTGCGCACGCAGGTGGAGAAGGCGACCGTGGGCGCGCTGGACCGCTCGATCCCGCCGAAGCGGGTGTTCCGCAACCTCGACCTCGACCGGACGATCTGGAAGAACCTCACCAACTGGAGCCCGGAGGAGGAACGGCTCTACGTCGACCGCCTCTACTACCGGCACACCACGCGCAGGACCACGCCGCAGCGGCTGATCGTGGTCGTGGACCAGTCCGGGTCGATGGTCGACTCGATGGTGAACTGCACCATCCTGGCGTCCATCTTCGCCGGGCTGCCAAAGGTGGACGTGCACCTGATCGCCTACGACACCCGGGCGCTCGACCTCACGCCGTGGGTGCGCGACCCGTTCGAGACCCTGCTGCGCACCAACCTCGGCGGCGGCAACGACGGCCCCGTTGCCATGGCCATGGCCCGCCCGAAGATCACCGAGCCGCGGAACACGGTGATGGTGTGGATCTCGGACTTCTACGAGTTCGACCGCTCCCAGCCGTTGTTCGAGGGGATCGAGGCGGTCCACCGCTCCGGGGTCAGGTTCATCCCGGTCGGCTCGGTGACCAGCTCCGGCCGCCAGGAGGTCAACCCCTGGTTCCGGGAGCGGTTCAAGGCGCTGGGAACACCGGTGGTCTCCGGCCACATCACCAAGCTCGTCCGCGAACTCAAGACGTTGCTCACCTGAGAAAGGCCGACATGTCCGACCTGTTGCGCGCCCCCGCCGAGCTCAAGTACGCCGAGGAGCTGGACTGGCTGGAGTCGATCGACGACAACCCCAAGCCGTTCGCCTGGCGGCTGTCCCCGAAGATGGTGCGGCTGTTCGTCCTGGGTTCGGAGCGCTCCGACGGCCTCGACCGGGAGATCCCGCAGAAGTGGTTCGGCGACCGCAGTTTCGTCGAGCGCTCCATCGTGACGCTGGCCTCCGACCGCGGCCTGCTGCTCATCGGTGACCCGGGGACCGGCAAGAGCTGGCTGGCCGAGCTGCTGGCGGCCGCGATCTCCCGCAACTCCACCCTGGTCGTGCAGGGCACCGCGGGCACGACCGAGGACCACGTCAAGTACTCGTGGAACGTGTCCATGGTGATCGCCAAGGGGCAGTCGCGGGAGTCGATGATCCCCTCGCCGATCATGACCGCGATGGAGACCGGGGCGATCGGCCGCTTCGAGGAGCTGACCCGCTCCACTTCCGACGTGCAGGACGCGCTGATCTCGATCCTGTCCGAGAAGTACATCTCCGTGCCGGAGCTGGACAGCGACAACATCGTCTTCGCCAAGCCCGGCTTCTCGGTCATCGCGACCGCCAACAGCCGCGACCGCGGGGTCAACGACCTGTCGTCGGCGCTGAAGCGGCGGTTCAACTTCGTGCGCATCCCGGTGGTGACGAACAAGAAGGCCGAGGCGGAGATCGTCCGCTTCCGCACCGAGGAACTGCTGCGCCGCCACCAGATCGAGCTGGAGGTGCCGCCGACGCTGCTGGACGTGCTGCTGCGCAGCTTCGGCGACCTGCGCGCGTCGGCGGCCGCGGCGAGCAGCGACGACGAGAAGCTGGAGTCCGCGCTGTCCACGGCCGAGCAGATCGGCGTGCTGGAGGACGCAATCCTGCACGGGGACTTCTTCGGCGACCGCACGCTGACCGCCCGCGCGCTCGCGTCCTCGCTCGTCGGCTCGCTGGCCCGGCGCGAACCGGAGGACCTGGCGATCCTCAACAAGTACCTGCACGGCGTCGTCGAGCCGCGCAGCAAGGAGGAGGGCGGGGCCTGGCCGGAGTTCCTCGACGGCGGCCGCGACGCGATTGCCACCCTTTCATGAGCTTCGACGCGCTCCGCACCCGGTTGCGGGAGGCCGCCGCCGCGCTCGCCGACGGGCCCGACGCGCTGGAGGGCATCCTCCTGGGCATCGTCGACGACGTCGCCCACGCCGAGCGGGAGCCGCTGGAGATCTTCCCGGTCTGCCACCACTCCCCCGCCTCGGCCGTGGCGATGGCGCGGCGGCTGCGGCAGAAGCAGCCGAAGGTCGTCTACCTGGAGCTGTGCGAGGACATGGCTCCGCTGCTGACCGAGCTGCGCAACTGCCGGCTTCCCGTTGCCGTGCAGGCATTCGCCACCGAGGTGGACGGGTTCCCGGCCGAGTGGGCGCCGCTGTCGGTGGTCGCGCCGATCACCGAGGCGTCGGCCGAGTACCAGGCGATCGCGTACGCGCTGGACACGCCCGGCGTCGAGCTGGTGCTCGTCGACCGCTCATCCGACCACGTCTTCCAGTGGGACGGGCCCAGGACGGATTCCGGTGCCGCGGAAGAGGAGTCCGGCCTGCACGGCGACGCGGTCGGTGTGGAGATCGGTGACCTGCGGCCGCGCTTCGCCGAGCTGGAGGAGCACCTGCTGCACCACGGCCGCGTGCGGCACTGGTCGGAGTGGTGGCACCAGTACGTCGAGCTGCCGCTCGGCGACAGCGACCACGACACCTACCGCCAGGTGATGCTGTTGATCGGCAGCCTGTTCCGGCGGCTCGCCCCCGGCGATCCGCGCCGGGTCCGGGTGGACGAGGACCGCGAGCGCTACATGTGGACGCGGATGCGCGAACACCTTGCCGCATCGGGGATCGCCGCGGCCGACGCGCTCTACGTCTGCGGCGCGTTCCACGCGGTCAGCCGGGTCGCCGAGTTCGGGCTGCACGGCAGCGACACCTTCGAGATCAGCCCGCGCAGCGCGAGCACGTGGCAGTACGGGCTGATCCCGTCCAGTCACGCGGCGATCGAAGCGCAGTTCGGGCTCGCCGGGGGCTCGGTGTCGATCGCCGCGACGGAATGGGCGAACAACGTCAAGCGCACCAAGGTGAAAGCCTTCCGGCTGGTCGGGCAGGCGGGGGCGAAGAAGCCCGCGAAGCTGCCCGAACCCGCGCCGGACGCCGAGCCCTCGGACAAGCTCTCCGGCTTCCTGCGGCGACCACCGGTCCTCGACCGCCTGGACGAGGCCGAACTGCTCGGCTGGTCGGTGGAGATCGTGCGGGCGGCGCGGCGCAACGGCTACCTCGCCTCCACCGCCGACGCGATCGCGGTCTACGAGACCTCGATCCTGCTGGCCGGGATGCGGGACCGGGCCAAGCCGACGCCGTACGACTTCCAGGACGCGGCGATCACCTGCATCGAGAAGGACACCGTCCCCGGTCGCCGCGACGTGCGGCACCTCGTCGAGATCATGATGGGCGGCGACCGGATCGGCCAGGTCGGCTATGACGCGCTGCCGCCATTGGCCCGCGACGTGCACGACCGGCTGGCGCCGCTGAACCTCAAGCTCGACCAGCGCGGGGTGCGGCGGGCGCTGCTGGACATCGCCGGGCAACCGGAGCTGAAGGCGTGCTCGGACGTGCTGTGGATGTTGCGGTACCTGATGCCGCACGGCGCGGTGCGACCGATCATGGGTGAGCGACGGCTCGGTGAACAGCCGATCCAGGAGTCGTGGGACCTGGCCCTGGGCACTCACCAGCGTTCGCTGATCGAGCTCGGTTACGAGGGCGTCAGTGTCGAGCAGGTCCTGGAGCAACGACTCCGCCGCGCCGCGTACGACCCGCAGGCGACCGCCGCGACCGTCCTGAAGGCGGTCGAGGACGCGACGCTGTACCTGCGCAGCCGACGCCTCGCCGACGAGCTGGGCACGCGGGCGCTGGAGGTGCTCACAACCGAGCGCAGCGTCGACGGTGCCCCGGAGGTGCTGCGGCGGGCACGGCGGTTGCTCGCGTACTACCGGACCAGCGAACCCGTTCTGCCGCAATGGATCGAGTCCTTCGTCAAGGCAGGCTACGCGCACTACTGCACGTTGCTGCCGACCTCGTTCGCCGACGAGGACGCGACCGTGCACCACGTCGCGGCGATGCTGAGCTTCCTGTTCAGCATGGAGAACCTGGCGCTGTCGCTGGGGTGCGATCGCACGCAGCTGGAGCTGGCGTTCGCGCAGTCGCACCCGAAGGAGCCGCAGAAGGTGGCGCTGTTGTGGGCCGCGCAGGTGCACCTCGGGACGCTTTCCCGGGCGGAGCTGCGGGCGCGGTGCGACGACCTGCTCGGCAATCCCTTGGTGGTGCCCGCGTATCCGCGCTACCTCAGCGGGTTCGTGCACGCACTGGAGCCGGTGCCGGGGCTGGCCGAGTTCGTGGTGGAGGCGGTGTCCAACGCGTTCCGGTTGCTGCCCGACCCGGTGCTGCTGCCCTGGCTCCCGACGCTGATCAGCACCCTGCGCTCGGGTGGTGCCGAGCTGGCCCCACTGCTCATCCGAGAGGCCGGGCGGATCTTCCCCGGCCGGCTCGCCGCCCTGGACGAGTGGGTGCCGCCGTGGCTGGCCGAGCCCGCGCCCGTGGTGCGGCGGTCCGCACAGCGCGCCACGCTGCTCGCCGCGCATCCCGCGACGTGTGACGCGGTGGCGAGCCTGCTCGGGCTGGACAGTGCCCCGTCGGGCGCGGAACTGGTCGGCCGCCATCCGGAGACCGCCGTCGCAGTGGAGGCGCTGTTGGCTAGCCGCTGACCCGATCATGGGCTTCGGCCAGTTCACCCGCCCAGGAGCAGTCGCAGTCGCGCTCGTAGGCCGCCATCAGCCGGTCCCTGGTCGACTCGCGGCACAACCACGCGACGAGCACCTCGCCGCGCCGACGAGCGCGGAAGTCGAAGTCGTTCACCAGCAGTGCGAGTTGCCGGTCCGCCTCGACGCCACCCGTGGTGTCCCAGGCGGTGAGGAATCGCTCGATGCCGTCGCCAGTGCGGGCGGCGGCATCGAGAAAGTCCGCGGCACCGGCGAAGGCGCCGAGCTGCGAAGGGAAATCGCTCACCAGGGCGAGCCACAGCGCGTCCAGGTACTGGTCAACTGCCTGCTGCTCTTCCAGCGGCCAGGTGCGCCACTCCTCCTGCGCGAGCTTGCCCAGCACGATGCCCGGATCGAGGTCGTCCGAGCCGACCAGGCTCCGGAACAGAACCGGCAGCAAGCTCTTCACGTCGTCGCGGTCGCCGACGGTGTTGCCGAGCCGGATCGACAGCGAGAAGAGGTCGTGCTCGTGCACCTCGGTCCGGGACGAGCAGTGCGGGCACCCGTCGAGCACCGCGCGACGCGGGTACGACGCGAAGGCGTGGTCGACGCGCTCCAGCGCTGCCGCGAGGTCTTCGTGCACCTCCTCATCTTGCACGTCCGCGCCAGCGGATTCTCACGTGAGGAGGCGGGCTCCGGCACGCACAGCAGCCCGGTCGGTGTCGGTGGAGCGCGCTGCGCTCTTGCCGAACCAGCGCCTCCGCTCGTCGTGTCAGCGGCGGAGGTCGCGGTCGAGATATGCGATCACTGCGGTGGACTCGGCGACCGGAACCGTCTCGCGGACCAGGGGCCGGTCCTGGTGCGCCCAGGTCAGCGTGATCTCGTCACCGGTCCGCCAGCTCAGCGCGGCCTCGCAGTCAGGGTCGTCGAGGGCCTGCTCGACGTCGGCGGGCAGGAACAGGTCCCCCTGGAACCGGGCGATGTCGTGGTCGACCCACGGCCCTCGTCCCAGGGAGCGACCTCGTCGAGCGGGGTCAGCGAGAACCCGAACCGCAAGCGAGCCATTCAGTCGCGGTCCTCGATCTCGGCGTCCAGCTCGCCGCGCCGCACGGCCGCGCGCAGTTCGGCGTGGTCGGCCTCGACGGTGTCGGCGTAGCGGACGGCGTAGTTGCCCACCGCGTCGTCGAGTTCGGCGTCGTCGCCGCAGTATCCCGCGAGCAGGCGCGGATCGGCGGAGCGGCAGTGCGCCCGTGCCAGCAACGCGCCCGCGAGCCTGCCGTAGTCGTCGAGGTGGTCCTCGCGCAGCGCGGTCGGGTCGATGTCGCCCTTCATGTTGCGGAACTGGCGCACGATGTAGTGCCGACCGTCCACTGTGGTCCATCCGAGCAGGAGATCGGACTCCGCCTGGACCAGGCGGGCGCCGTCGACAACGCGTTTGCCCTCGTGCTCGTGCGGCGGCACGTTCAGGTACGGCGCGAGGCACGACGGCGCGGCCTGCTTCACCTGGAGCACCAGGGCGTCGTTGTCGTTGCCGTGCAACAGGACCAGGTAGTTGCGCAGTCCGACGCTCCCGGTGCCGACGACGCGGAACGCGATGTCGGCGATCGCGTAGCGGGTGATCAACCCGCGCCGGGACTCGCGCAGCGTGCCGACGTAGCCGGCCAGCCCGTCGGCGACGCTCCGCGCCACCTCACTCGTGACGTGCCGCAGCACCGGCAGGTTCTCGACGAACCGGACCTCGTCCCCCTCGCCCCGCGCGGTCCACTTCGCCGCGACCTTGGCGCTGGTGTTCTTCCTGGCCTTCTTCGACGCCTTCGCGAAGTCGTCGAGCAGTTCGTCCGCCTTCAGTTTGCCGATCGTGGCCGCGTCGGCGAGCGCGTTCCACGCCTCCAGGAACGGCATCTCGGCCAGCCGCGCCATGGTCCGCCGATACGCGCGCACGGCGTCCTTCGCGGCCTTCGCGCAGCCGTCCTCGGAGACCCCGCCCGCGCGCCCGGCGAGGACGAGGCTCGCGGCGAGCCGCTTGAGGTCCCACTCCCACGGACCGGGCACGGTCTCGTCGAAGTCGTTGATGTCCATGATGATCCGGCCCTCGTTGGTGCCGAAGAGCCCGAAGTTCGCCGCGTGGGCGTCACCGCAGATCTGCGCGGTCACCCCGCTGGTCGGCGTACCCGCCAGGTCGGCGGCCATCAGCCCGGCCGATCCGCGGAAGAACGCGAACGGCGACGCCAGCATCCGCCCGACCCGCAGCGGCGTCAGCTCGGCCAGCCGCGGCGCGTTGGTCGCGCGCACGAACTCCACGGCGGTGGGCCGGCCGGCGCCGCGCGCGTCGTGGTCGTGCAGCTTCGGCCGCACGTCCGCGCGCAGGTCGCATCCACGGGCGTACACCTCGGCGGGCTTCTGCCAGAGCCGGAACACCGTCTGCCTGTCCACGCCTTCCATCATGCACAGGTCACCGTCGCGAGGATCGTGGTGATCTGGCGGTGAGACGTATCGGTTATCTCGAACGGCGTGCGCGGAATGAACCTGGGTGCTCGCGAGGTCTTCTCCTCCAAGCGGGTCGTTCCCGCCGCGGCCTGCCAGCCCTCGCGCACGAACCGGAACTCGCACGAGAGCAGCCACACCGCCGTGACCAGTCCCGTCGTCAGAGGCACCTGGCGAGGAATACCGACGTGGTGATCCTCGCGCAGCAGTCCGGTCAGCGTGATGCTGTCCGCCGAGCGGCGCGGAAACCCTGACAAACGCGGACGAAACCCCTGCGGTCGCCACGGCGGGCACGAGGCCGTCAGGGCACCCGGACGGCCGTGGGGACAGTGGTGCCAAGCGAGCTTCGACGCTCATCTCCGAGGGCGGGTCGACGTCGGGAAGAGGGTCCCACAGCAGACGCCAGGAAACCGTGTCGCCGACCGAGAACGGGGCGCCGCAGCATTCCATCTGCCAGCCCTCGATCAGGACCGGCAGATCGTTGAGGGCGGTCACCGTGCGGCGGCAAAGCCGATCTTCGTCGTCATGCCGCGAGCCTAGCCGCGCGCACGGCACCCCCCGTCCTAATTCGTGGGCACGACGCCCGCGCGGTCGGTGACGCCCACGGTCACCGCGGTGAACTCCACGACGGTGCCTGCCGGAAGCCCCGCCCAGAACCCTGTCCCCGGCTGGACCAGCACGCTTCGTCGTCCGATGTAGCGGCCGGAGCCGGTGTCGACGATCACCTCGTCGCGGAGGTCGCCCTCGGTGAGGCCGAGCGCGGTCCCCCTGCGCCCGTCGAGGTTGGCCGCGTTGTCGGTCACGTCCAGACCGGGCAGCTTCACCAGCGCGCGGTAGACGGCGGCGCGCAGCTCTGCAGAGGTCTCGGCGGTGCGCAGCACGCCGGAGGCCAGGCGGAGCACGTCCGGGCCACGGCCGTGGGCGTCCTTGTGCAACCGCTCGTACAGCGCGTCGGGGTCGCGCGGGAGGTCGGCGAGGAAGCGCGGCGCCGGTGCCTCCCAATGGCCGTAGCGCTCACCACACGGCTTGCCGTCGTCGGGCGTGCCGCCGAGTTCACCGTTGGAGTCCGGGAAGTCCCCGCACGGCCCCCGCTGCACCCGTTCCCGGTTCGCACGCGGGTCGAGCAATCCCCCGTCACCCTCGGCACGCGCGAGATCTTCATTGCCAACCAACCACTTCCGCGCGCCCGTCTGTCCACTTCGGACAAGCCAGTGCTCGGCGCGAACCGAGGGGACCCACAGCTGCACCAGGCTCTCCTGGAGCACTGACAGGGGTTTGCCGGTCGTGGTCGACGCGCTCGCGAGAGCCCACTCCCGGGTCGCGGTGTAGGAGAACTGCCCTGGTCCGGGGCGTGCATCAGGGTTGCCGAGCGCCCGTGCCGCCGCGGCACCCAGGTTCTCCGCCGCCTCGGCCGTTGCCCCCGGTGCTCCGGGCATCACCAGCACTCCGGCGGTCAGCACGGCCACAGCGGCCGACGCGGCCACCCACGCGAACCGGCGGCGCGGCTTGGGCGGGGCTTCGCGACACGCGAGCAGCAGGGTCGTCCGCACGTCCTCGGACGGCGCGTCGACCTCCGCGTTCAGCGCGGCCAGCGCCTCGTCCAGCTCGGCATCGGTCCACATCGTCGACACAGCACCGTTCTCACTCATCGCCCTTGCTCCCCACCTTCGGCGCTTCGACGCGCAACTGCCGACGAACTCGATGCAGGCGCGACCGAACCGTGCCCACTGGAATGCCGAGGGCCTCAGCCACTTCAGCCGCGTCCAACTGCGCCCAGCTGGACAGCAGCAGGACGTCCCGATCCCGATCTTCAAGGCGCTCCAGAGCCGCCGCGAGCTGCTGAGCGCGGGTCTGCGCGTCGACCTTCTCGGCCACACGGCCCTCGTGGCTCTCCACGCGCTCCGGCAGCCGCTCGGCCGCGCTGACGGCGCACTGGTGCCGCTTGCCCAGCCGCGCGTGCTTGCGGAGCACATTGGTGGCGATGCCGTACAGCCACGCGCGAGCCGTCGCCCTGCCGGGGTCGTAGGTGGCGCGGCTCTGCAACGCCGCGAGGAACGTCTCCGAGAGCAGGTCGTCGGCGGCTGGCCCCGCCCGGCCGGCCAGGTATCTGTGCAGGTGGCGCGCGTGCCGGTCGAAGAGCGCGCCGAACGCCTCCGCCGGGTCGGGGTGGGACAGGTCCGGCCGATCGTCCTCCGCGGAGGCGGGCGGCGCCTTGTCCGTCATCGTCTTCACACCACTACTTGCACGGAAACGCCACCGGCGTTCACAGGTGCTTGGCGAAGAACTCCAGGGTCCGGCTCCACGCCAGGTCGGCGGCGGGCTTGTCGTAGAAGGACGGCGCGTCCCAGTTGGAGAACGCGTGCCCCGCGTCGTAGCGCAGCACCTGGACGTCGGCGTGCCCGGCGAAGGCCGCTTCGACCTCGTCCACCCGCTCCTGGGGGATGTAGGGGTCGTTGGCGCCGTAGTGGAACAGCATCGGGAAGTCGATCTTCTTGCTGCCCGTCTCGACGTCGCTGATCGCCGAGCCGTAGTAGGACACCACGGCGTCCGGCCCCCGACCGTCCACACGGGACTGCGTCGCGAACAGGTACGCCAGCGTCCCGCCGAGGCAGAACCCGACCCCGCCGACCTTGCCGTTGCACTCGGGCATCGCCAACAGGTGGGCGAAGGTGGCCGTGATGTCCTTGGCCACGAGGGCGTGGTCCAGCTGCTGCGCGAGGGTCATCCCCTCGGCGAGCCCCGACTCGTCCTTGCTCTCGAACCGCCGCTGCACCCGCCAGAACACGTCCGGGACGAGCGCCGCGTAACCGCGCCCGGCCAGCTGCTCGGCCAGGCCCCGCATGTTGTCGTTGACCCCGAAGACCTCTTGGAACAGCAGGATTCCCGGTGCGGGGGTGGTGGCGGGCACGGCGCAGTACGCGTCGAAGCTCTCGCCGTCGTGGGACTCGATCCGCTCGTAGCGCGTGCTCACCCGGCGAGCCTAGCGGGAGGCGGCCTCAAGCAGCGACAGGCCGCAGCCGGTGATGCTGTGCAGCGCGGAGCCGCCACGGCGCTGGGTGACGATCAGCCCGGCGTCGCGCAGCACCGTCGCGTGCTGGCTGGCCCCCGCGGGCGAGATGGCGAGCCGGACGGCCAGCTCGGTCGTGCTGACCCCGGGCCGGGCGGCGATGGCCTCCAGCACGATCGCGCGGGTCTTGCCGAGCAGCGCGACCAGGGACCGAGTGCCGGACATCTTCCGCAGGGCCGGGTCCGACCAGCCCGGTGTTCGCTCGACCGGGTAGACCAGCACCGGGTCCCGGTTGGCGTCCTTGAGCGTGACCGGGTTCTTCCAGCAGAAGAACGACGGCACCAGGGTCAGGCCGCGCCCGCCGAGGTGCAGTTCCTGCTCGACCGGGTAGTCGACCTCCAGGGTCGGGGACCGCCACCGCACGCTCGGGTGCAGGTGGTTGAGCACGGCCTCGACGCCGGAGCCCAGCATCGCCTGGAACCGGTTCTGCCGGTCGGCGTTGATCTGAGCGGTCATCGTGTTCCAGTACGGCTGGAGCGCATAAGAGAAGTAATGCCGCACGGTGCGGTCCAGCAGGCCCAGCACCTCGGAGTCGCCGGTCGCCAGGCGCTTGACCGGGGTGGGCAGCGGCTGGTCCGCGGCCAGTTCGGCGACGTCCTCGTGCAGGAACCGGCCCGAGGTGTTGAGCAGCCGGTCGAGCGCGGTGGAGAGGTCCTTCGCCCCGACCGTGGGCGTGAGGAAGTCCGCCGAGTAGCCGCGGGCCGGTGCGAGCGTGGTCAGCAGGCGCACGGAGGGTGTTGCCTGGCTGCGCACCCTGGAGCGCCACTGGCCGAACGGGATCTCGCCGTCGCTCTTCTGCAGCATGTGGACGCTGAGCAGGGTCTCCCACAGCGGGTCGGGTGCGTCGAGCACGCGCACGCGCGCGAGGTCGTCCGCTTCGAAGTGGATCCGCAACATGTCTGCCTGCCCCCAGGTCAGCTGGTTCCCAAGAACCCCGGCATCCTTGTCAGTGCCCCCATACACGAGCCCACACACGCGTGTGTGCACGCTGTCGGCGAACACGCTGCACCTAGGGGCGGAGAGGGCGGCGACCCGGGTCTTGCCGCTCCACACTGGCGGTGTGGAACACACGATCACGAACAACGGTCTCACGCTGTGGTGTGAGGACTTCGGGGATCCCACCGATCCGGCGGTGCTGCTGGTGATGGGGCACGGCGGCCAGGGCACCGCGTGGCCGGACTCCTTCTGCGAGGCGCTGGCCGCGGGCGGGCGGCGCGTCGTGCGGTTCGACAACCGCGACACCGGGCTGTCCGACAGCGTGGACTTCGCGGCTTCGCCCTACACGGTCGGCGATCTGGCGGCCGACGCGCTCGCGGTGCTGGACGCGCTCGGCATCGAGTGCGCGCACGTGGTCGGCCTGTCCATGGGCGGCATGATCGGCCAGGAGATGGCGATCGAACACCCGGAGCGCGTGCTGTCGCTGACGTCCTGGATGTCCACTCCGGACGTCCTCGACCCGGCGACCTTCGACTGGAAGAGCCTGCCGGTCAGGCACGCGAAGGTGACGGAGTTCGTCGCGCGCACGGCGGCCTGCCCGCCGGCCACGCGGGCGGAGCGGGTGGAGGCCGGGGTCGGGCTGATCCGGGTGTGCGCCGGGAGCGCCACGAAGCTCGACGAGGTCGCGACGCGCTCATGGGTCGAGGCCGGGCTCGACCGCTCCGAGAAGGACGGCTCGCTGAACCACAGCCTGGCCATCTCGCGCTCGCGCGAGCGCTTCGACCTGCTTCCCGGGCTCAGCCTGCCGACCCTGGTCCTGCACGGCACGGACGACGGAGTCATCCCGTTCGCGCACGGTGAGCAGACCGCGCGGCTGATCCCGGGAGCCCGGTTCGTCCCGCTACCCGGCGTCGGTCACGAGATCCCGATGGCGCAGGAGGACTTCCTCGTTCACGTGCTGCTGACGCACACGTGCGCCAGCGCGGCGTGAATCCGGTCGCCGAAGTCCTTCGGGTAGGTGTGCCCGGTGTCCGCCATGACGTTCAGCCGCACGTCGAACCCGCGCTCGGCCAGCCCGGCGGCGAAGCGCTCAGCCGCGGGGCGGTCGTCGTCGTGCTCGCCGGTGAGCACGACGCACGGTGAGGGCCGTGTGGCCTCGGTGATCTCCGGCATGCGGTGGTCGGGCGGGCACAGCGCGATGAAGCCGGTGGCCCCGGGCACGGCACCGCTCATGCTCCACTCGGCGGCGAACCGGGCACCCTGGGAGTATCCCGCGAGCACGAGCGGCAGCCCGTCCGCGACGTCAGCGCACAGCTCGGCGACCTGGGCGCGGGCCAGCCCCTCGTCGATCCAGCCGAGGTCACCGTCCGAAGTGGTCACTTCGCTGCTCTGCGGCACCACGACGCGGAATCCGGCCGTGCTGAAGGGCTTCCACCGGCGGGCGAAGCCGCTGTGCCGGTCAGCGCGCGCGTGCAGCGGGACGAGCACACCGCGCGGCGGGCCCTCCGGTTCGAACACGATGGGCGTGGTCTCGCGCGGAGCGCGGTCGCGGTGTTCTTCCGAGCGCCGCACGATCTCGGCGAACTCCGGGCGTCCCTGGAGCCCGCGCAGCGGTGGGTTGACCGCCAGGAGCTCGTGCCACCACCACACCCCCTCGTCCAGGGCGTCCCGCAGCACGGCGAGCGCGGTGTCGTCGTCCCCGGTGCGGCACAACGTCTCCGCCACCCAGATCTCGGTCAGCGCGCGCTGCTTGGGGTAGGCACCGCGAGAGCGCAAGGCCAGCTCGCGGGCCTCGCCGAAACGGCCTTCGGCGAGCAGTTCGACGACCTTGTCCTTGGCCTGCCCCAGGAACATCACTTCGCCATCGCCCGCTTGTGCTTGCCGCAACCGCACGCCTCGTCACGGCTTATCACCATGGAGAGGCTGCCGTTCGCGCGGTGGGCGTCGCGGACCTGACGACGGCGCAGCTTGCCCTCGGCCCCGCGCGGCAGGCGGTCGACGAACTCGATGTTCCTCGGGCACTTGAACGCGGCGATCTTGTTGCGGCAGAAGGAGATCAGCTCAGCGGCCAGCTCGGAACCCGGAGTCGCGGAGTCGACCGGTTCGACGACGGCGAGCAGCCGCTCCCCCATCATCGTGTCCGGCACTCCGATCACCGCGACGTCGGCGACGGCCGGGTGCGCGAGCAACGCGTCCTCCGCCTCGCGCGGGTACACGTTGACGCCGTTGATGATCACGGTGTCCGACCTGCGGTCGGTGAGGTAGACGTAGCCGTCCTCGTCCACGTAGCCGATGTCGCCGACCGTCGCCCAGCCGCGCTGGTTGTACAGGGCGGCGGTCTTCTCCGGCGCGTTGTGGTAGCTGACGCGGTTCGGCGTCGGCGCCCCGCCGAGCCCGGAGAACCACAGGACTCCGGTGCGGCGGGGCGGCAGCTCGTTGCCCGACTCGTCGCACGCGTGGATCTCGCAGCCGATCGGGCGGCCCACCGAACCGGGCCGCGTCGCGGACTCGCGGGCGCTGATGATCGCCCGGCCGAAGCCCTCCGAGCTGGTGTAGACGTCCCAGACCTTCTCGCCGACCCAGTCGATCCACTCGGCGCGGACCTGCGGCGGGCAGGGCGCGGCGGTGTGCATCACCGCGCGCAGGCTGGACACGTCGTAGGCCGCGCGCGCCTCGGGCGAGAGCTTGAGGACGCGCTGCATCATCGCGGGAACGAGCTGGAGGTGCGTGACGCGGTGCCGCTGCACCGACTCCAGCAGCCCGCGCCGGTCGAAGCGGGACAGCAGCACGAGCGTGGCGCCGAGCTTGAGGGTCGCGCGCGACCACCGCAGCGGGGCGCCGTGGTGCAGCGGTCCCGGGGTGAGGCTGACGCTGTCCTGGTCGCCGCCCAGCAGCTCGGTCATCATCGGCACGAACCAGTCGCCGGGGCCGCCCGTCGTCGGCCGCTCGGCGTGGATTCCCTTGGGGCGCCCCGTGGTTCCGGACGTGTAGACGACCACCCGGCCCGGTTCGGACTCGGGCAGCGGCGTGGTGGGCTGGGTGGCCAGGGCGTGGGCGAAGTCCTGGTGGCCGGCCAGCGCACCGCCGACCACCAGGCGCCTGCGCACCGACGGCGTGAGGTCGACCAGCATGCTGGCCAGTCCCGCGGCGCCGACCGAGGTCACGACGACGTGGGCGTTGCTGTCGTTGACGATGTAGGCGGCCTCGTCCGGGGTGAGGTGCACGTTCACCGGGGTGAAGTCGACCCCGGCCAGCTCCGCCGCGAGGCAGGTGACCAGGTACTCCGGGCAGGTGTCGAGCAGAACGGCGACGCGCTCCCCGGCGCCGAGCGCGGAGCGCAGCAGGTGCGCCATGCGCGTGACCTGCTCGTCCAGCTCGCCGTAGGTCATGCGCCGGTCGTCCATGACGATCGCGGTCTTGTCGGCCCTCATCACGCACCTGTGCCTGTCAGCTCGCGCAGGAACAGCGACCCGGTGACCGTCATCCCGGCGCCGGTGAGCGCGCGGGTGGCGTGCTCGCGCCGGACGACGAAGCGGTCCTTGCCGTAGATGAGGTACTTCCCGGCGTGCTCGGGGTCGGAGAAGTTGATCGTCATGACGTTGGCGCCCGCCTGGAACCCGCGCAGCTGGCCGTCCCCGCGCGTCTTGGCCAGCGCGCTGACCGACGGGATCAGCCAGGTCGGCTCCACGATCCGCATCGCGGCGATCGCGTTCAGCGCCACGTCGACGTCGCCGTAGGCGTGGTCGGCCAGCGGCGTGCCCGGGGCCGGGATGAACGGCGCGATGCTGGACATGTGCACGCCGAGCCGCTTGGCCAGCAGGATGTCCTCGGCGACGCTCTCCAGGCTCTGGCCGGGCAGGCCGACCATCGCGCCGGTGCCGACCTTGTACCCGAGGTCGAGCAGGTCCTCCATGCACCGCATGCGCGAGGCGAAGGTTTCGTGACGAAGCTTCGCATAAAGCGCGGGATCGCTGGTCTCGTGCTTCAGGATGTAGCTGGTCGCACCCTGGTCCTTCAGATAGGCGTACTCCGAGCGCTTCTTGTTACCCAGGTTGAGCAAGATCTCAACGTTGTCGTTAAACAGTTCACGAATGCGCGGAATGGCCTCGCCGACGATCTTCGTGGTCTTCGGGATCTCGCCGGCCTGCAGGAAGACGACATCGATCCCGGCGGCGTGGATCTCCCGCGCCCGCGCCACGATCTGCTCGACGTCGAGCACATAGATCGAGTTCGACACGGTGTTGTCGCGCCGCATCGGGCAGTAGTCGCAGTTGACCCGGCAGAGATTGGTGACCTCGACGACACCGCGCAGGACCGCGACATCGCCCCACGCCGTGGCACGGCAGCGACGAGCCTCGGAAAACAGCTGGTCCTGCGCTTCCCCACGGGCGCGCAGCAGCTCGGTGATCTCGGCAACGGTCAGGGACATCCTCTTCCTCACGGCAGGAGTGAGCTCCGTCGCTCCACGTACTTGACAGGGGATCGCACGCCCGGCCCACTCACCTTTGAGGGAGGACCGGGCCAGGTCGGCACAAAACTTCGCCGGAAGCCGAACGAAAGCTAACACCGAGATCGCTTGATCGGTCAAGCGGAAAGGGGCCGTCGGGCAAACCGTAATAAGGGCTTCACACGCCGTTGAGGTTTCCCTGTGACCTGCGCCATTGTCCGTAACCTGCGCTGTCCGGCATGACACATCGGCGCTACCGTTTCGTCACGGAAGCCGCGCGAGTGCCGCACCCGAATTCGCGAAGAACATTTGCGAATCGGGTCGCAGAGCACCCCGTCCCCAGTCCACCCACCCCAGAACGGATCACGTGAGCATGGCGCACGCGCACGAGCCGATCGCGGTCGTCGGCATGGCCTGCCGGTTCCCCGGCGGGATCACCACCCCCGAGTCCTACTGGAGCGCCCTGCTGACCGGCGAGCCGGTGCGCTCCGGCCGGGCGGGCGAGGGCCTGCTGCTCGACGACGTCGACGGTTTCGACGCGGCGTTCTTCGGGCTCACCCCGACCGAGGCCGCGGCGATGGACCCGCAGCACCGGCTGTTCCTGGAGGTCGCGTGGGAGGCCCTGGAGCGCGCGGGCCAGGCGCCCGACCGGCTCGCGGGCAGCAACACCGCCGTCTACCTCGGCCTGATCAGCCCCGACTACCTGCACCGGCAGTTCCAGGCCGACCCCGCCCGGCTGAGCCCGTACGCGTTCACCGGCAACATGCTGAGCATGGCGCCGGGGCGGCTGTCCTACCTGCTCGACCTGCGCGGCCCGGCGCTGGCCGTGGAGTCGGCGTGCTCCTCGTCGCTGCTCGCGGTGCACCAGGCGGTGCGGCAGCTGCGCGGTGGCGAGTCCGACCTCGCGCTGGCGGGTGGCGCGAACCTCGTGTTGCTGCCGGAGCTGACCACCGTGCTCGACAACATGGGCGCGCTGTCCTCCGACGGCCGCAGCCGAACGTTCGAGGCGGACGCGGACGGGTACGGCCGCGCCGAGGGCTGCGGAATGGTCGTGCTCAAGCGGCTGTCCGACGCCGAGGCCGCCGGGGACACCGTGCTCGCGGTGATCCGGGGCAGCGCGGTCAACCAGGACGGGCGCTCCAACGGGATCACCGTGCCGAGCGGCCGCGCCCAGGCCGAGGTGATCACGGCGGCGCTCGCGGACGCGTGCCTGGCGCCCGAAGACGTCGGCTACGTCGAGTGCCACGGCACCGGGACCGCGGTCGGCGATCCGATCGAGGTGGCGGCGGTGGACTCGGTGCTCGGCGGTGGTTCGCTCCGGCTGGGCTCGGCGAAGGCCGTCATCGGCCACGCGGAGGCGGCGGCCGGTGTCGCCGGGCTGATCAAGGCTGTGCTGTGCGTGCGGCACGGTGTCATCCCCGGCCAGCCCGTTCGCGAGCTCAACCCGGCCTTGGCGGCGGTCGGCGCGGAGATCTCACTGTCCACTGTGGAGTGGCAGGGCCGGCGGGTCGCGGGCGTGAGCGCGTTCGGCTTCAGCGGCACCAACGTGCACGTCTTGGTGGAGGCTCCGGCGTGCGATGCTGTTCCTGCACGCCGGAGCCGACCGGATGCGGCTGTCCCGCAAGACAGTGTGCAGCCGCCCACTCCCCCGGCTCCGGTTCCTGTTGCGCCTGCAAGCGTTCTGACTGTGTCTGCGAGCACCGAGTCCGCGCTGCGGGCGCTCGCCGGGCGCTACGCGGACTACCTGCGCAGTCCTTCCGCGGCGCCGCTGGCCGACGTGTGCCACACCGCGAACACGGGCCGGGCGCGGTTGGCGTGGCGCACCGCTGTTACCGCGTCCGATGCCTCGGAAATGGCTTTGTTGCTGGACGAAGTCGCTTCGGGAGGCGGCTCGGTTCGCCGGGTTCCGCGCGATGCGGCCCCGTCTGTGGCCTTCCTGTACTCCGGCCAGGGAACGGCCTCGGTGGGCATGGGGCGCGAGCTCTTCGAGACGCAGCCGGTCTACCGCGAGGCCATCGAGGAGATCGACGCCGCGGCCGGTGGCTCGGTGCTTCCCCTGCTCTACCCGGCGAGCACCGATGGCGACGGCGCGCCGATCACCGACACGGCGGTGGCCCAGCCCGCGGTGTTCGCCGTGCAGGCCGCGCTGACCCGCTTGTGGCTCTCCTTCGGCGTCACTCCGGCGGCCGTGGCCGGGCACAGCCTCGGCGAGTACGCCGCCGCTTGCGCTGCCGGTGCGATGAGCTGGCGCGAGGGACTGCGGTTGTGCGTGGAGCGCGGCAGGCTGATGGCCGCGCTACCCGCCGACGAGGGCGCGATGCTCGCGGTGTTCGCCACTCCCGAGGAGATCGGGCACCTGATCGGCCGCGTCGAGGTGGCCGCCTACAACGGGCCCGCCGAGGTCGTGCTCTCCGGACCCGTCGACGCGATCACCGAGCTGGCTTCGGTGTTGGGCCGCTTGGGGATCACGTCGCGTCGGCTGCCCGTGTCGCACGCGTTCCACTCGCGGCTGCTCGATCCCGTGCTGGACCGCTTCGAGGCGGTGGCCGAGCAGGTCGCGATCACCAACCCGGTGCTGCCCTTCGCCGGCAACCTCACCGGTGCCATCGCCGAGCCCGGCGAGCTGCCCGATTCCCACCGCTGGCGGCGGCACATGCGCGAGCCGGTGCGCTACTGGGACGGCGTGCGGGCGCTGTTGGACATCGGCGTCACGTGCTTCGTGGAGATCGGCGCGGACAGCACGCTCACGGACCTCGGCCAGCGCGGCGCGCCGGACTCCGCCACATGGCTCTCATCGTTGAAGCGCAAGCAGAACGACACCCGCCAGCTGCTGAGCAGCCTCGGCTCGTTGCACGCCTTGGGCGTCGCCGTCTCCGCTCCTGGGGAAGGCCGGACGTGCGCGCTGCCGACGTATCCCTTCGAGCGTCGCAAGCTGTGGCTCGACGGCCTGCACCGCGCCGCGCGCCCGTATCGCGAGAGCGCGGGCTTGTTGGGACGCAAGGTTCCCTCACCACTGCCGCAAACGCAGTACGAGACTGTGCTCGCACCGGAGGATGTCGCCGACAGTGCGGGTCTCGTGCACGTGGGCGTCTACGCGGAACTCGCCTTGGCGGCATCGGGTAGCTCTCGCTTGGTGGACTTGGAGATCCGCGAAGCCCTGGTCGTTGACGAGGAGCGGACGGTGCACACGATCGTCGACGGCTCCGCGGTCCGCGTGTACTCGCAGGCCGGCGACTGGTGCGAGCACGCACGCGCCTCCGCCGCTGCGGGAGCGCCGCTGGACGGGCAGCTCGATCTGGCCGAGATCGACGGCGACTCGCGCCAGGGTTCGGAGTTCTACGTGGCGATGCGGGAGGAGCGCGGCCTCGACCTCGGTCCGAGCGTCGCGTTGATCGACAGGCTCTGGCACGTGTCCGACCGCGTCGTCCTCGCCCGGCTTTCCGCCGGGCCCGACCCGTCCGCGGCGACCGGCTTCGAGAGCGGCGTGCTCGACGCGTGCATGCAGCTGTTCAACGCGATGGTGCCCGCCGACGAGGGCCTGATGTTGTTCATGCGCTTGGGTTCCCTCGACGTCGCGCGTGCCGGTTCCGGTCAGCTGTGGGCGCGTGCGGAGATCACCGACAAGGACTCCGCCGGGCTGCGCGGCCGGGTGGAGGTGTTCGCGGCTGACGGCCGTCTGGTGGGGCGCGCCGAGGACGTGGAGATGCGGCGCACGCGTCCCGAAGTGCTCGCGGTGCTCGGGCGTGAAGTCACTGGTGGCGCGGTGTTCGACGGCGTGCGGGGGCTGTCGGCCGAGGCCGCGCGCGCTCGGCTGCTCCCGGAGGTGTGGTCGTCGCTGACCCGCGTGGTCGGCGTGACCAGCAACGACCTCGGTGAGGAGGAGCCGCTGACCACGGTCGGCGTCGACTCGATCATGGCGACGCAGCTGCGCAACGCGATCTCCTCCCGGTTCGGGGTCTCCCTGGCGTTGCGCCAGGTGCTCGACGGTGCGAGCGTGGCGACCCTGGTGAGCGACCTGGCGCACGCCCTGACCGCGGACGGACATCGAGTGGACGACGACACCATGCAGGCCGGGCGTGTCTGACCTCGCAGCGGTCGGCGAGCTGGTCGACGCCGGTGTGGAGCTGTGGACCGAGGAGGGCGAACTGTGCTTCCTCGCGCCGCCCGGGGTCTTCACCGACTCAGCCCGCGCGGTTCTGCGCGCCGCGCGGGCTGAGCTGATCTCCCTGTTGCAAGGCGGAAAACGGCTCGCCCCGGCGTTGCTGATCGAACGCGGACGCGTCGACGATCGCTTCGCAGAAGCACTGTCCGGGGTCCGCACGGTGTCCTTCGCGTTGAGTGGCCCGCCTGACCGCGCAGCGCTCGAAGCCGCGCTGAACGAGCTGGTCGCGCGACACGAGGTCCTGCGCACGGCCTATCTCCGGCTGCGCGGTTTCGCGCGCTTGATCCATCCGCCGTGCCCGGTCCCGCTCGGGCTGGGCTCTCAGCCGCCACGCCCGCACGCGAGCCGTCCGCCGTTGCTGACCGCCGCGCTCTCGGATGACCACGTGCTCACGCTGACGGTGCACGGAACTGCGGTCGACGGCATGTCGTTGGCGCTGTTGATGGAGGAGCTGGGGCCGCTCTACAGGGGCGAGTCACTTCCCGATCCGCCGTCCGCGCAGCACCAGGTCCGCCGTGAGCGCGCCTATCTCGCCAGCCCGGAAGCGCAGGCGGCGCAACGCTACTGGCGCCGGCGCCTGGGCGACTCGGTTGGGCTGCCGGTGCTGTCCTCGCCCGGTGCGCCGGAGACCGTTCCCATCGTCGTGCCACCCGCGCTGGCGCGCACGGTCCGCGCTCGCGCGGCTGCCGCCGGGACGACCCCGTTCACCGTGCTGCTCGCCGCCTTCGGGCAGGTGTTGTCCGAGGCCACAGGTGCTTCGGACATGACCGTCGCTGTGCCGGTCGCGCATCGGTGGCACCCCGATGACGAGGTGACCGTGAGCGGCGCGCGGGACCTGTTGCTGCTGCGTTTGCAGCTGGGTTCCGGTGATCCCGTGGACGTCGTGCACCGGGAACGGATCAACGCGATGGAGCACGGCCGACTGCCGTTCGAGGCCTTGCCCGCCGATGTCGCTCCGCCGCGGGCACCCGGGCGGCATCCCGTGTTCGGCATCCAGTTCGCCTTGCAGGGCTTCGGTTCGCGGCTCACGCCCGACCTGGTGGGAGCGCGTTTGCTGGACCTGCCCTCGGCTCCGTTGGGGCCGGGCATGGACTGCGGGCTGATGTTGTGGGACTCCGACGACGGCTACGCCGGGGAACTGTCCTGCGACGGTGCCGTCGTCTCCGGCCTGAGCGGAGTGCGCGGGCGATACCTGGAAGTGCTTGCTGGCGCCTGAGACCCCCCTTGTTCTACTGTACGAGAACTATCGAACAAAGGGGATTGCCGTGCCGACGTTGTTCGACCCGTTCCCGCTCAAGGGCGTGACCCTGCGGAACCGGATCATGGTCTCGCCGATGTGCCAGTACTCGGCGGTCGACGGTGTGGTGGACGACTGGCACCGCGCGCACGTGGCCGGGCTGGCCAGGGGCGGCGCGGGCCTGGTCACCGTGGAGGCCACCGCGGTCTCGCCGGAGGGCCGGATCTCGCCCGGGTGCCTGGGCCTGTGGAACGACGCGCAGGCCGACGCCCTCGCGCCGGTGGTCGGCGAGATCAAGGCCGCGGGCGCCGTCGCCGGTATCCAGCTCGCCCACGCCGGGCGCAAGGCCAGCGCCAACCGCCCGTGGGAGGGCGACGACCACATCCCCGACGACGACCCGCGCGGCTGGCCGACGCTGTCCCCGTCCGCCATCGCGTTCGGTGGCGGCCTCGGCAAGGTGCCCAGGGAGATGACCGTCGAGGACATCGCCCGGGTGCGCGCCGACTTCGTCTCCTCCGCCGAGCGGGCCCGCGACCTCGGCTTCGAGTGGCTGAACCTGCACTTCGCCCACGGCTACCTCGGGCAGAGCTTCCTGTCCCGGCACGCCAACCGGCGCACCGACGACTACGGCGGCAGCCGGGAGAACCGGGCCCGCTTCCTGGTGGAGACCCTGCGCGCGGTGCGGGCCGTCTGGCCGGAGGACCGGCCGCTCACCGCTCGCGTCGGCGTGATCGAGTTCGACGGCCACGACGAGGAGACGCTGGTCGACGCCATCGAGACCGTTCGCGACCTGAAGGCCGACGGCCTCGACCTCGTCGACGTCAGCATGGGATTCTCCACTGTGGACGCGGAGATCCCGTGGGGCCCGGCGCTGCTGGCCCCCTACGCGGAGCGCGTGCGGAAGGAGGCCGAGCTGCCCACCGCGACCAGCTGGCGGATCAGGACTCCCCGCCAGGCCAACGATCTCATCGCCAACGGGCAGGTCGACCTCGTCGCGATCGGCACCGCCCTGCTCGCCGACCCGCACTGGCCGTACCGCGCCGCGCGCGAGCTCGGTGTCGAGGCTCCGGCCGCGACGACCCTGCCCCCGCAGTACGCGCACTGGCTGGCGCGCTACGACGCGTCCTGATCCGTTGTGCCGATGGCGCCGAGGACCGCGTCGAGCAGTCCCGGGAACCGCTCGTCGAGGTCCTCGCGCCGCAGGGAGTTGATCAGGTGCACGCCCTCGCCCCTGCTGTGCACCAGCCCCGCTTCGCGCAGCACCTTGAAGTGGTGCGACATGCTCGACTTCGGCCGGTCGTAGGTGACCTCGGCGCAGGTGGCCGCGCCGAGCCTGGCCAGGTCCCTGACGATCTCCAGCCGCACCGGGTCGCTCAGCGCGTGGAACACCCGCTCCGGAGTGATCTCCGAAGTGGCCGGGCAGCTGTGCGACCTCATGCGCACAACCCTAACACCGCCGTTATCGTCGCTGGCGCAACACAATCGCGAGGTGACCGCTGAACGCCGGCGCCTCTGGGCCGTCCGGGTGCCACGTGCCCACGAGCACGCCGACCGCGTCCGCCGCGGGCTCCGGCGCAGGAGCGGTCAGCACACGCGACAGCTCCACCCGCACCGCCTCCGCCGTCGGCACCAGCGCCTCACCGCGCGCTTCGGCCGAATAGCCGATCCGACCGCTCGGCTCGGCAGAACCGTTGGTACGAACGAGGTCCAGCACCCGCTCACGCCACAACGGATCGGCTTCCCGTCGTAGATCCACCGCGTCCCCAGCACGCTGTGCTCCGCCGTCACGATCAGCGCCTCCGGCGCCGCCCCGGCCAAGGGCTCGCCCCGGTAGGTCATCGGGATCTGGTACAGCTCCGCCCCGTCCGTGACGAGGTGCGTTTCGATGCCCACCTCGCCCGCCGGGTCTTCGAAGCGGAAGAACCCGACGGGCGACAACTCGGGCACACCAGTCCCCCGGTACCACCGTTGCCGTGCCACCCATCGCGGGAGGAACTCGCGGAAGTGCGGCGTCAACGTCGTCCCCACATGGACCTTCGCCACGACGGGAAACCCTGTCCGCTCAGCCGAACTGGCCGACCTCGTAGCCCCCGGCGGGCTGCTGCACCAGGACGTTCACCCGGTTGAAGGCGTTGATCAGCGCGATCAGCGACACCAGCGCCGCCATCTGGTCCTCGTCGTAGTGCTTGGCCGCGTTCGCCCACACCTCGTCCGAGACGCCCCCGGCCGCGTCCGCGATCCGCGTCCCCTGTTCGGCCAGCTCCAGCGCCGCGCGCTCCGCCTCGGTGAACACCGTGGCCTCGCGCCAGGTCGCGATCAGGTTGAGCCGCACCGAGGTCTCCCCCGCGTGCGTCGCTTCCTTGGTGTGCATGTCCGTGCAGAACCCGCACCCGTTGATCTGGCTGGCCCTGATCTTCACCAGCTCCTGCGTGGCCGCGGGCAGCCCCGAGTCCGTGATCGCCTTGCCCGAAGCGACGATGTGCTTCAGGAACTTCCCCGCGACCGCGTTGCCGAAGAGGTTCAAGCGAGCGTTCATTGGTGCACTCCCTGCCATCCGTTTGGGTGGGTACACCTCTAAGACGGGACAGCTCATGACGATGTGACAGCCCCGCAAGTGACGTGGGTCTCCCCGCGCGGTCGCTCAGAACGGCGCCCCCTGCCGATGTGCGCGGGAAGGTAGCCGTAGCCGGGGAGGTAGGCCGAGTCGTCGTTCGTCCCGAGCAGACTCGTCACCGGCATCGTGAGATACAGGCCCACCCCACCCAACGGCGCAGGGGTTTCCTTGCGCTGCAACAGATCCGCCGCCACATCCGCCCGCATCTGGTCCAACGTGCGGTGGTCCTTCGGCAGGTTGGTCTTCTCCGCCACCCGCTGCGCCCGCTGACGCGTCGAGGTGTAGTTACGGCACTCCGCCCACGCCAACAGATCCCCCGCCGCGATCGCGCGTCGGCGGCGGAGAGAGGCCGGAGTTGATCGACGATCATCAACGCCTTGCCCTCGTCCACTCGGCCTGCGGCCATCGCCTCCAACACCCCCGGCCCCGCGACACGGTCCATCAACTCGACCGCAAAAGCAGCAGCAGCTTCACCTCGCGCAGCACAGGCTGCCTTGCGTTTTTCATCGGGGTCCATGCTTTCGATTTTGGTCAAGAATAATAGATGATCAGGGCCCTACGGGGTGAATTCCCAGGCGCCCGAAACGCCGAGTGGCCGCCGCTGTAGATGAGGGGTCGGGCTTCACCCGGGTGCGCAAGATCAAAGCCGCGGCTCCCGCAACGACCGAAGCACCCACCAAGCCACCCCAGGCATCACGATCAACGGCATCAAAGCAACCTGCAACGACACGGCATCCGCAATCCCCCCGACAACCGGACTGGCCAACCCCCCGACACTCACGGTCAACCCCAATGTGATCCCGCCAGCAGTCCCAACTCGTCCAGGCAAATAATCCTGCCCCAACGTCACCTGCAACGAGAACGGCACGTACAACCCCATCGAAGTCAACGCAACAAAAACGTAGAACAACCACCCGGGCACAAAGACAACCCCGGCAACCGCGACCACGCTCACCAAGTAGGACCACCGCACAACAGCCACCCGCCCCCACCGGTTCGCCAGGCGACCGCCCAGCACAGTCCCCACCGCCCCGCCGAGGTAGAGCACGAACAGCGCGACAGCACCCCCGAAACCCCCAAACCCACGTTGCTGCGCGTACAGCGCGATGAACGTGCTCAGGCCGATGAACGTGATCGACCGACAGACCACCGCCACCGACAGCCGCACGAACGAAGCCGGGTCATCAAGCCCGGAAGGAGCGACGCGACCAGCGGACCCGCGAAGACGAAGTACGGGCAAGCACAAGACGCTCCCGACGAGGGCGGGCAGCACGAGGAACGGGGAAAGCCCGAGCGCGGCGACCAAGAGCGGCGCGAGAGCGAAACCGACGTTGCCGCCGAGCGAGAACCAGCCCATCGCGGTGTGGCTCCCGCGCGACGCGATGCGGGCGAGGCGAGCGGACTCGGGGTGGTAGGCCGCGACGCCGATCCCGGACAGCGCAACGAAGAACACCGTCCACGAATACGACTGGGCGAGGCCGCTCAGAGCGATGCCGGTGCCGCCGAGCAGGGTGCTCACAGGCAGCAGCCACGGCAGGGACCAACGGTCGGTCAGCATGCCGAACAACGGCTGTGCCACGGACGACAGCAGGGACGCGGCGAGCACGATCCCGGAGACGGCGGCGTAGGTGTAGGACCGTTCGAGAACGAAGAACGGTACGAGCGCGGCGACGGCCCCCTGGTAGATGTCCACGCAGGCATGGCCGACCGCGAGCAGCATCACGGGTCTCACGAGGCAACCGAACCAAAGGCAGCGGTGGCGCGCTTTCGATAAGCTGCCAATTAATGACGCAAACCCGCCACATGCCGAAGGCGCCGACCCGAGCGCAGCAGCTGGCGTCGAGGGCGACCATCGACGCGCACCGCCACGACGACCACCAGATCATCTACGCCGCGCGCGGGGTGCTGGCGATCACGACCGACGCGGGTTCCTGGGTCGCTCCGGCGAACCGCGCGATCTGGGTGCCCGCGGGGACCGTGCACGCCCACGAGGCGCACGGCGAACTCGAACTGCACCTGATCGGCTTGCCCGCCAAGGACAATCCGCTGCGCTTGACGGAGCCGACGGTGTTGAGCGTGGGTCCGCTGCTGCGCGAGCTGATCCTCGCCTACACGCGCGCCCCGCACGACGACAGCCCGGAGCGTCGCCGGCTGCGGGCGGTTCTGCTCGACCAGCTGCGTGCTTCACCGCAGGAGCCGGTGCACCTGCCCGCGCCCACCGACCCTCGCCTGCGAGCGCTGTGCCACGTCCTCCGTGAAGATCCGGCGGACAACCGCACGCTCGCCGAGCTGGGCAAGGAGATCGGCGCGAGCGACCGCACGCTTTCTCGGCTCTGCAAGGCCGATCTCGGCATCACGTTCCCGCAGTGGCGCACTCAGCTGCGGCTGCACCACGCCCTGGTCCTGCTGGCGGACGACCTGCCGGTGACGGCGGTGGCGCACGCCTGCGGCTGGTCCTCGGCCAGCGCGTTCATCGACGTCTTCCGCCGGACCTTCAACCACACGCCTACAGCATTTCTCGCAGGGCGTCGTCGGTCGGCGTCGGCTTGATCCCGAACGCGTCCGTGGCAGCGGAGGAGTCGAGGACGAACGGCCGCTGGAACTGGTACTGCACCTCAAGCATCTCGCGCGCGGTGGGGTTGAACAGCCCGGCCAGCCGGAGCGCGAACGCGGGCATCTTCGTGAGCCGCACGGCGGGCGCACCCGCCAGCTCGGCGGTACGGGCGGCGAGGGCGCGCACGGACATCGGCGGCGCGGTGGGCACGTGCCACGCCCGTCCCCAAGCGTTCGGATCGGCGGCGACGGCGACCAGGGTCTTGGCGACATCGCCGACATAGGTCCAGCTGTGCGGCGCGTCCAGATCCGCCGGGATCGACGCGCGCCGCCCCGCCACGACCTTGGCCAGCACCAAGGCGCTGAACGGGGAGAGCGCGCCCGCACCCAGGTAGTCCGAGCCGCGCACCTCGGCCGTGCGGATGACACCGGCCTCGTGCGCGGCCAGCTGCGCGGCCCACAACGACGCCCGAACCTGGCCCTTCACCGAGTTCGGGCGCAGCGGCAGGTCCTCGGTCATCGGCACGTCGACCTGGCCGTAGCCGTAGAGGTTGCCGGTGGTGACGAGCACCGCCCCGGTCTCCTCCGCGGCGCTGACCAGCGAGGCTCCGAGCGGTGGCCAGTCGGTGGGCCAGCGGTGGTAGGCCGGGCCCGCGCAGCTGTAGAGCGCGACGGCGCCTTTCCCGTGCCGGGCGAGGTCGACGGTGGCATCCGCCGCGACCCGCTCGATCCCCGCGTGCTCGGGACCGCCGCCGCGCCTGCTGACCAGGCGGACCCGCTCGCCCTCGTCCGCGAGCAACCGCGCCGCCGCCGAACCCACCGGCCCGGCCCCGACAACCACATGTAGCGCCATGCGAGCACCGTACGTCAGGGCCAGGAGGGCTCCTCGGCGTGGGCGATCACCAGCTCCCTGATCTCACAGCCCGCGGGCTGGCGGAGGGCGTTCAGGATCGCCGCCGCGACGTTCTCCGGCGGATTGAGCTTGCTCTCGTCCGGCGGCCGGTACTTCTCGTCGCGCTCGTCGAAGAACCGCGTGCGCATCCCGCCGGGCACCACCAGGGTCACGCCGACTCGACCGGCCAGCTCCGTGGCGAGCGACCGCGTGAATCCGACGACGCCGAACTTCGACGCGCAGTAGGCGGTCGCCTCCGGCAGCGCGCGCAGACCCAGGGTCGACGCGACGGTGATCACCTTGCCGTGGCTGCGTTCCAGGTGTGGCAGTGCCGCGCGGACAACCGCGACGGTGCCGAAGAGGTTGACCTGGACCACGCGTTCCCAGTCCGATGTGGACACTCCGCTGAGCGGGCCGCAGCTGTCGATCCCCGCCGCGGTCACCACCGCGTCGAGCCCGCCCGCCTGTGCCGCTGCCTCCGTCACCGCCTCCTCGGCGGCCCTGCTGTCGCTCAGGTCGACCGGCACGAAGTCGGTGTTGTCGCTGGGCGCGGCCTTGTCCAGGACGAACGCGCGCCCGCCCGCCTCGCGCACCGCCGTCGCGACCGCGGCCCCCAGACCGGAAGCCCCTCCTGTCACCACAACTCGCACTGCTGTGTCCTTTCGTGCTCAGCCCGCCTCGGCCAGCGCCAGGGCCAGCCGGGTGGTGGAGTGTCCTGGGTGGTACGGGACCGCGACGGCGCAGCCGCCCCACTTGCTCAGCAGGGCCGCCTCCGGCAGGTCCTCGGCGCGGTAGTCGCCGCCCTTGACCCAGATGTCCGGCCTGATCATGTCCACAATGGACTCCGGGGTGTCCTCGTCGAACACCGCGACCGCGTCGACGCAGGTCAGCGACTCCAGCAGTTCGGCGCGCTCCCGCTCGGGGTTGATCGGCCGGTCCGGACCCTTGAGCCTGCGCACGGAGTCGTCGGAGTTCATGCACACGATGAGGCAGTCGCCCAACGCCCTCGCCGCGGCCAGGGTTCTGGTGTGCCCCGCGTGCAGCAGGTCGAAGCACCCGCCGGTCGCCACCACGGTGCCGCCGCGCGCCCGCACTTCCTCTGCTCTGCGAAGCGCATCGTTGCTGTCCACAACGGATACCGGGGTCGCGCCCACCGAACTCGCCCCACCATCGGCGAGGAACCGGGCCGCGGCGCTGACCGCCGAGGTGACGGCTTCCTCCGGCGTAGCACCGACGAGCAGCCTGGTGGCGACGGTGACGGCGAACCGGTCCCCCGCTCCACACGGGTCGAAGACCGGGACGCTCGGGGCGGGCACGGCCAGCGGCAGACCGCCTTGGTCGAGCACCGCTCCGGCCGACCCCAACGTCACCGCGACCGCGCGCACCGACCAGCGATCCCGCAGCCGCCGGGCGGCCCGGTGCGCGGCGGTGACGCCCGGGTCGGAGAGGTCGGCCTCGCTGGCGTTGGGTGTCACCATCGTCGCGCCCGGGATCGGCTCCGGGCCGCGCGGATGCGGGTCCCAGACAACGGGAACTCGACCGGCGACCTCGGTCAACGTCGAGCGCAACCGCCTGTCCCACAACAAGCCCCGGCCATAGTCGGAAACCAGGACGGCGTCAGCGCCGCGCACGGCCTCCAGCATCTCGTCGGTCGCGCTCGGCGCCGCCCCCGGTGCGCCTTCGTCGATGCGCGCCAGGGACTGCCCCGCGCACCGCACCCGCGTCTTCACCGAAGTCTGTGTCCGCGAAGGTCCGGCGACGACGTTCAGAGCACGAAGCTCGTCACGGAGCCGTTGTCCCGCATCGTCTTCGGCGAGTGCGGTCACGAGCGTGACGTTGGTGCCGTCCCGCGCGGCGAGCAGGGCGGCGAGCCCCGCTCCCCCTGGGCGGTAGTTGCGGTCGGCGAGGTCCAGCACGGGCGCGGGAGCGTCCGGGCAGATCCGGTTCACCGTCCCGACGAGGTCGACGTCGAGCAGCGTGTCACCCACGACGACAAGGTTCACGACACCCTCCGATGCGCGTCCACTTCGGACAGTGCGGCCTCGAACGCCTCGCACAGCACGTGCACGGCGACCAACTGGGCCTCCTGCACGGAACTGGTGGAGCCCGGCAGCGCAACGGCTTCGTCGGCCGCGTCGTGCAACGGGTTCGGCGCCGAGCCGGTCAGCGCCCAGACCAGCGCTCCGGCGGTGTGCCCGGCTTCCGCCGCGCGCAACAGGTTCGGGCTGCGCCCGGATGTGGACAGCAGCAGCAGCACGTCGCCGGGGCGGGCGTGCGCGGTGACCTGGCGTGCGAAGACCTGTTCGTAGCCGTAGTCGTTGCCGATCGCAGTCAGGCTCGACGTCTCCGCGTTCAGCGCGAGCGCGGAGAACGGACGCCGGTCATCCTGGAACCGGCCGACCAGCTCGGCGGTGAGGTGCTGCGCTTCGGCCGCTGAGCCACCGTTGCCCGCCACGAGCAACCGCGCACCGGCGTCGAGGCGGTTGGCGAGCACGCGCCCCCAGCGCCCCAGGGTGCTGGATTGCTTGCGCAGCGCGGACAACGTCACCGTCAGCGCGTCGATGTGGTCACGGGCGATCGGGTCGGGAAGCGTGCGGGTCATCGCATCTCACCCACCGACTGCTGCTTGGCGACGACGGGCCGTGTGCGCTCGTAGAGCCGCGCCGTCTCCGCCGCGACCCGATCCCACGAGTAGCGGCACTCGGCTCGATCACGCCCGGCCGTGCCGAACTCCGCGCGGCGGACGGGGTCGTTGATGCACGAGCGCACGGCCTGGGCCAGCGCACGGGGATCGCGAGGCGGGACGTGCTTGCCGGTCACTCCGTCCACGACGGTGTCGACCAGTCCGCCGACCGCGCTCGCGATCACCGGGACTCCGCACGCCATCGCCTCCAGCGGCACGATGCCGAACGGCTCGTACCAAGGCGCGCACACCACCGCGTCGGCCGAGCGCAGCAACGCGGGCATGTCGGCGCGGGAAACCTGGCCCAGCAGGGAAACCCGGTTCCGGACGCCGAGCCGGGTGGCGTGCGAGAGCAATCGTCCCACCTCGGGGTCGCCGGTCAGCTTCCGCTGCTCCGGGCCGCCCGCGACGATGAGCTCGGTGTCCGGCAGCATCGGCAGCGCCGAGATCGCGGTGTCCACCCCCTTGCGCGGCACCAGCCTGCCGACGGTGACGATGCGGTGCGGCAGCAGGCGTTCGGCGGCCGGGCCGGTCGGGGAGAACACGGACAGGTCCACCCCGCACGGCACCACCGAGACGCGATCCCGGGAAACGCCCATCCTGACCAGCTCGAAGACCTCGTCGCTGCAGGTCGCCGCGATCCGGTCGGCCTCACGGCAGATGAGCCGCTCGATGGAGATCCGTTCGCTCGGGCTGGTGTCGGCCGCACCCTGGTGCCTGCGTTTCACCACGCCGAGCGCGTGGAAGGTGTGCACGAACGGCACGCCGAGCTCCTTGGTGGCGAGCAGCGTCGCCAGCCCCGACATCCAGAAGTGCGAGTGCGCCACGTCCGGGCGCTCGCGCGCCCAGTGCCGCCGGAGCACGTCGGCGAACTCCCCCATGTAGGGCAGCAGATCGTCCTTGGGCACGTACTTCGCGGGCCCCGCGTCCACGTGCACGACCCGGTACCCCTGTGGTGCGCGCACCACCTCGGGCAGAGCGGGATCATCCCGGCGAGTGAAGACCGTTGTCTCGTGGCCGAGCCTGCTCATCGCCGCGGACAGCTCCGCGACGTGGAGGTTCTGGCCTCCTGCGTCGACGCCACCGAGCGCGGCCAGCGGGCTCGCGTGCTCGGAGATCATGGCAACTCTCATCTCGTCACCTCCTCACGGTGTCATGGGCGATCCGGCTCAGCAGCCGGTCCCAGTTCTCGACGAACGCGGCGAGCCCGTAGTGGGCGAGCGCGAACTTCCTCGCTCCCTGCCCGAGCCGGGCCGCCAGCTCCGGCTCGGCGAGCAGCAGCTCGACGGCGGCGGCCAGCTCGTCCACGCTCGTGGACACGAAACCGGCTTCGGCGGGCACTGCCCTCGCCGCCTCGGTGACGCCGAGAGCGACGACCGGCATGCCCAGGTGCATCGCCTCGATCAGCGACAACCCGAGCGAGGTCCAGCGCAGCGGGTGCACGTAGACGCGGCGGCGCGCCAGCTCCGCGTGCAGCTTCTCGGTGGGCAGGTCCCCGACGGGGGTGATCCGGTCACAGCCCAGCTTCTCGGCGAGCCCGTCCAGGCCCATCCCGAAGACGTCCAGCGGAGCGGCCTCGGCGAAGCGCGGCAACAGGTCCGTCCCGGTCACCCGCCACCGGCGCACCGGCTCGTTGATCACCACGCCAGCTCGGGGGAGCTCGCCGGTGTAGCGCTCCCCCGGGTCCACGACGCCGTGCTCGATCACCGTGGTCGGTGTGCTGCCGCAGTCCCACATGAGGGAGTTGAAGTGGGTGACGTGCGCGATGGTCAGGTCGTCGCGGTCGGCCAGCGGGTGGCGCCCGCCCTTGGGCGTGTTGTGCTCCACGAAGACCATCGGCACGCGCCGGCCGAGCCACCTCTCGGCCAGCTCCAGCTCCTCGGTCCGTTGCAGCACGACGACATCCACGTCGGTGTCGCGCAGCTCCTCCGGGCCGACCTCGCGGGCGGACTCCGGCCAGTCGCGGCCGAGCCGACCCGATCCGAAGGGGCCGCCTTCGGGGAGCTTCGGAAGCAGGTACTCGTGCGGGCCCTGGACGAACGACGTCATCCACCCGCCATGTACGTGCCAGACAAGGACTTTCACGCTGTCACCGCCTGGAGTTCGTCGACTGCCGCGACAACGGCATCGGGGGAAACCGAGTTCAGACAGGGATGTCCGGGGATCGGGCACTCACGGGCGCGCGTTCCACGGCACTCGGCCCACTGGTCGCCGAGCAGGCGGACCGGAACGCCGTAAGGTGCCCACCTGCTCGCGGGAACCACCGGTGAGAACAGCGACACCACCGGAGTTCCCACCGCGGCGGCCAGGTGCGCGGGTCCCGTATTGCCCACGACGACGGCTTCCGCACCTGCCAACACACCGGCGAGTTCGGCGAAGCTCGTCCTGCCACCGAGATCGACACCGTGGTCACCCGCCACCAGCGCGGTCAGCTCGCTCTCGCCGGGGCTCCCGGTCACGAGCACGTGGTGGCCCGCTTCCGCCAGTGCCACAACGGTTTCGGCACAGCGGTGCGGCGACCACGCCCGCGCGGGAACGGAAGCGCCGGGGTGCACGACGACGTAGCGGTCCGGACCTTCGTACTTGGGCGGCGCCTTCACCCGCAGCAGGCCGTCGTCACCGGGCGGAAGCGCGAAACCGGCGGCCTCAGCGACCTGCAAGGCCCGCTGCGCTTCGGGGATGTCCTCCTCTTGGCACAACCTGATGTCCAGCAACGATCCTGGAAAGTCCACAGAGGACGCCACGACGCGGGGAACCCCGGCCAGCCGGAGCAGCAGGGCCAGCGGAAGCGGTGACTGGTGGAAGGACGTGAGGATCAGCGCGACGTCGAAGCGCTGCTCGGCGATCTGGTCAACGAGGCCCTGCACGTCGGCGGGATCGACCGGTGGCGGATCGGGCACGATCCACGGGCACGCCCACTCGACGATCTCCGAGACCCCGGGCAGCAGCTCGGCCGCCTGCCTGCCCAGCGGCCCGCACAAGAGGGTGACGTCTCCACCCGTGGCCGCCGCCCGGATCGCGGGGCCTGCCAGCAGGACGTCACCGTCACTGTCCAACCGCGCCACGAGCACCCGGACGCTCATGACAGTGCGAGCCGGACGGCTTCCGGCAGGTCGGCCGCGACGGTCTCGGCGCGGTGCACCTCGTCGGGCAGCGTGACCGGAGTCGGCACCAGCACGGACCGCGTCCCGGCGCGCTCGGCCGCCAGGACATCGGCCTCGATGTCGCCGACGAACACGGTCTCCTCGGGCAGCACCCCGAGTTCGGCGCAGGCCGCCAACACCATGCCGGGCTCGGGTTTGCGGCACGCGCAGCCCTCGTCCGGCGTGTGCGGGCAGATCTGCCAGGTGTCGAACCCGCCGAAGACCTCCTCGACCCGCGCGTTCACCGCGCCGACCTCGTCCCAGGTCAGCAACCCCCGGCCGATGCCGGACTGGTTGCTGACCACGCCCACCGCGAGCCCTCCGGCGCGGGCCGCCGCGACAGCCGCGACCGCACCCGGCATCGGCCGCACCAACGACGGATTTCCGTTGTACGGCACGTCTTCCACCAGGGTGCCGTCGCGATCGAAGAGGACCGCTCTCGCGGCGACGTGTTCCATGCTCACGGTGGTTGCCTCAGTGTCCGGGGGTAAACGTATGGAGCAGAACTACTACTCTCCGTGCCCACTTCTCCCCCCTTTCGGCCGCAGAGGACATCCGATGATCATCGTGTTGCGCGCACTGAAACTCGGCGACTTCCTGGTCGCGGTCCCGGCGCTGCGTGCCCTCAAGCGGCACTGGCCGAACCGGGAACTGCACTACGCCGGCCCCGCGTGGCTCACCCCGCTGGCCGAGCTGGCCGGGTGCGTCGACGAGGTCCTGCCGACGCCCGGCCTGCAGCCTTTGCCGCCCAAGGCGTTCCGGCCGCACGTGGCGGTGAACCTGCACGGCGCCGGACCGGAGAGCAACCGCGTGCTCGACGCGCTGGAACCCGAGATCCGGATAGGACACTCCGGGCACGGCTGGGACGGCCCGCCGTGGCGCGACGATCTCCACGAGCGCGAGCGGTGGTGCGAGATGCTGATCGCACACGGCATTCCGGCCGACGCGAACGACTTCCGGCTGCAGGTGCCCCCGCTGCCCAGCCGTCACCCCGGTGCGGTGGTGATCCACCCCGGTGCCGCCTTCGGCAGCAAGCGCTGGCCGCCGGAGCGGTTCGCGCAGGTGGCGGCCGAGCTGGCCCGCGAGGGACAGGAGGTCGTGATCACCGGCGGCCCCGGGGAGGACGGGCTCGTCCGGGAGGTGCTCGCCGGCGCCGGTCACGGAGTGTGTTCGGCGGGCCGGACGAGCCTGCCGGAGCTGTGCGCGTTGATCGCCGGGGCCTCGCTGGTGATCTGCGGCGACACCGGGACCGCGCACCTCGGCTACGCGTTCGCCACTCCCTCGGTGGTGTTGTTCGGCCCGGCGCCGGTGTGGCAGTGGGGCCCGCCGCCAGGATCACCGCACATCGTGCTCACCGCGGCGGAACTGCGCCGGGGCGAGACGTTCGGCGACGAGCCCGACCCGGCCCTGCTCGCGGTGGGTGTCGAGGACGTGCTCACGGCTTGTTTGGAGCCGGGCTCCCAGGGAATCCGTCGCGTGGGAGGTGAACGTCATGCCCGGTAAGGAAGCCCTGCCCTCGACACTCAAGCGTTCATCGAAGAAGGCCCAGCGCACGTGGGTCAAGGCGCACGACTCGGCCGTGGACAGCTACGGCGAGGGCGAGCGTTCGCACCGCGTCGCGTTCTCGGCGTTGAAGCACACCCACGAGAAGGTCGGCGACCACTGGGAAGCCAAGGACCAGAAGGGGCCGTCGGACAAGCAGGCGGCGCGGCGCTCCGGTGGCCGTGGCGGCAGGACCGCGGGTGGGGTCGACGCCAACGCCACCAAGGAGCACCTCTACGCCCAGGCGAAGAAGCTCGACGTGCCCGGCCGCTCCAGGATGACCAAGGACGAGTTGGTCAAGGCCATCCAGAAGGCCAACAACCGCAAGACGGCGAAGGCCCGGTCATGAGCGAGATGCCGCCCGCGGAGAGCGGCACGTCCGGACTGTCGCACCACGAGGAACCGCCGCCCAGCCCCACCGCGCACCGCCTGTGGATCGGCCTGCTCGTCGGCGGGACCGCGGTGCTGGTGCTGCTGGTGATCCTGCAAGCCTTCTTCATCTGAGGGGTGACATGTCCGTCTCGTACTGGATATCGAGTACGACCTCCCCGTCCTACGGCACCGGCCCCGATCCGTCCGAAGTGGACGTCGTGGTGATCGGGGCCGGTATCGCCGGGATCACCACCGCCTACCTGCTCAAGCGCGCGGGCAGGCGCGTCGCGCTGGTGGAGGCGGGCGAACTGGCGGCCGGGGTCACCGGGCACACCACCGCGAAGATCACCGCCCAGCACGGGGCGATCTACGGCAAGCTCCTCTCCTCGTACTCCGCGAAGGTGGCGCAGGCCTATGCGCGCAGCCAGGAACTCGCGATGGCGTGGATCTTCGCAGAGAGCGCGAGCCTGGGCATCGAGTGCGACCTCTCCCGGCGGGTCAACTACCTCTACGCCGAGCACCGCAAGCTGAACGAGGAGGCCGAGGCAGCGGTCACCGCAGGACTCAGTGCGTCCTATGTGGACGAAGTCGGCCTCCCGTACGCGGTGGAGAGCGCGGTGCGGCTGCCCGATCAGGCGCAGTTCCACCCCCGGTCGTGGCTGCTGGGCTTGGCGCAGCACATTCCCGGTGAGGGCAGCTACATCCGCACGGGAACGCGCGCGACCGGCCTGACCGAGGGCTCGCCGAACGTCGTCGAGACGACGGCGGGTGAGATCCGCGCGGAACACGTGGTCGTCGCGACGCACTACCCGATCTTCGACCGCGGGCTGTTCTTCGCGCGCCTGCAACCCAAGCGCGACCTCGTGGTGGCCTCGGTGATCGACGAGGGCACCGGGCCGAGCGGCATGTACCTCGCCGAGGACACCGGCCACTCCGTCCGCACCACGCCCCACGGCGACGGCAAGGACCTGCTGATCATCGGCGGTGAAGGGCACCTCGTGGACCAGGGAGCCCCTGTGGCGGAACGGTTCCGGCGCCTCGCGGCGTGGGCGGGGACCCGCTTCGGTGTCGGCGAGCCGGACTACCGGTGGATGGCGCACGACCTGACCACACCGGACTCGCTGCCCTACATCGGCCGCTTCCACCCCGGCACGCGCACCGTCTGGGTCGCGACGGGCTTCGCGCACTGGGGGATGAGCAACGGCACGCTCGCGGGACTGCTCCTGCACGACCTGATCACCGGCGTGGAGAACCCGTACGAGCACCTCTACGACCCGCTCCGGCTCAACCTCAAGCAGTCGGTGCCGAAGCTCGTCGCGGCCAACGCCCACGTGGCCGCCCGGTTCGTGGGCGACCACGTGTCGGCGGTGGCGCACAGCGTGGTGGACGGCCTCGCTCCCGGCGAGGCCAAGGTCACCACGGAGGGAGCGCACCCGGTCGCGGCCTACCGGTCCGAGGACGGCGAGCTGCACAAGGTGTCCGCTCGCTGCACCCATCTCGGCTGTCTCGTCGCGTTCAACGACGGGGACCGGACGTGGGACTGCCCGTGCCACGGTTCGCGCTTCGGACTCGACGGCTCCGTGCTGCAGGGCCCCGCGGTGCGCCCCCTCCGGCAGATCAGAACGGAGTGAGGACCACCCTGGCGGAGCGCGGGTTCCCGTCGTGGACCAGCGACTCGAAGTGGCCCACGTCGTCGAAGGCGAAGCCGTAGGCCTTGCCGTCCACCATGTTCGCGTGGATGATCTTCGAGTAGTGGTCGGTGATCGCGCGGGTGTAGAACTCCGCCGGGTTCACCGTGGGCTGGGTGTGCAGGAAGCCCAGCGTCGAGCGGTGCAGCGCCGCGCACAGGGTTCGTGCGATGGCGCCGATGTCGTTGTTCGGCGCCGCCAGCCTGCCGTCGCAGCCGAAGATGTCCCGGGAGCTGGGCTGCTGGAAGGACGCCACCCGCGCCCCGGCGGTGTTGGTGAAGTGCATGACTCCGCCACCGTCGGTGCGGCCGATGAACTTCTTGCCCGGCTCGTTCTCGTACGGCACCACCGTGAGGTCGGTGGTGCGGTAGGTGTTCCAGGCGCTCTGCGTGTAGCTGTCGAAGTAGGTGCCGCCGAAGATGCCCGACTCGATGCCCAGCCGCGGGGCCAGCGCTCGCACGCGGGTGCCGTCGGGGCGGGTGTGGACCAGCCTGCCCCAGTCCCCGCCCTGGTTCCGCAGACCGTCGAAGATCCTGTTGCGGCCGTTGCCGACCAGCTCACCGGTCTTCTTCACCTGGCCGGTGCTCGCGGTGACCTCCACCGCGTGCGGCACGCTGAACATGTCCACCTGCGAGGAGTTCAGCCACAGCCCGCCGTTGTTGTAGGTGAACTCGCTCCAGTCGAAGAGGATGTTCCGGTTGGGGTCGCTGGGGTTCCACGGCGCGGGCTGCACCAGGCCGTCCGGGGTGAGGAAGAACTTCAGCTTCTCCCCGAAGGACATGTACAGCCGGCCGCCCGCGAGGTTGATCGGGATGTTCAGCGTCCTCGACCCGCCCTGGCCCGGGCCGGCGATGGACACGTCCGGCGCGGGCACGGGCGGGTTCCCGCCGCCGGACCACGGCGTGAAGGCACCGGCGGCGTTCACGTGGCCGAGGCGGCCGTTGTAGACGCCCAGGACGTACAGGTGGACCTGGTCGGCGCGGCCGGAGTTGTTGGTGACGGTCAGCGGCAGCAGGCTCGGCGCGGCCTGGGCCGGAACCGCGGTCACACCGAGCAGAACCGCGGTCGCCGCCAGCCACGAGAGCAGTCTCGTTCGCAAGGGTCACTCCTCGTTGAGTGCAGGGTCGGGCAACGAGGCGGCAGCTCCCGCGAACCCGGCGCGAGAGCGCTCTCATCGTGACCGCGCAGCGACCCTCTGTCAACGCCGGGGAAGCTCACAAACCGGCCCTGCGACGTTCGTCGGTGGTCAGCGGCGGCTCGGCCAGCGGCGGGTCGATCGGCCCGCGCAGCACGTCTAGCAGCACTCCTGGCGCCATCAACGACGCCATCGGCTTGGCGAGCATGTACGTGGCGGTCATCGCGTCGTACACGCGCGGCCGACTGACGGCGGTCAGGCCCATCCGATCGGAGTAGGCCCGACGCAGCCGGTCGAGCGGACCGGGCTGCACCCCGCGGACGTTCGGGAAGTGCATGTCCATGCCGGTGGCCATCCCCCACGGGCCCGCGCCGATCCGGAAGATCGCCCGCTGCGCCTGCCGGGTGGAGCCGCCGTCGGCGAGCACCGCGCGCAGCACGAACGCGCAGTGCGCGGAGATGGACATGCCGTGCCCGTAGACGGGGTTGAACGCCGAAACCGAGTCCCCCAGTGCGACAAGGCCTTCCGGCAGGTCCAGCTCGTCGTAGCGGTGCCGCTGGTTCGACGTCGTCCGCGTCCCGTGGACCCCGGTGAGCGGTTCGGCACGCGCGATCAGCTCACCCAGGATCGGGTGGCGAATCCGGTTCATCGCGAAGTCCGTGTAACCGTCCACAGTGGCCGGTGGCTCGCCGCCGCGGGTCCCGGCGAGCGTGACGATCCAGCGCCCGTTCTCCATCGGCAGCAGCACGCCGCCGCGCCCCGGCTCCGGAATCCGGGAGTTGGCCTGCACGTTCACCACGGGGAAGCGGGTCCGCGCCGCCTCCGGGGCCAGGAACACCCTCGTGGCGTACGCGAGCCCGGAGTCGATGACCTCCGTGCGCACCTTCCCGACGCCCAGTTCGGCGAGCCACTTCGGCGTACGACTCCCCCTCCCGGCGGTGTCGACGACGAGATCGGCCTCCAGGACGCCGTCCGGGCCGCGCACGCCCCGGACCCGCTTCGCGTCGCCGATCAGTTCGACCGCCGGGCTCTCGGCGCGGATCTGCACGCGCGGGTCCCGCGACACCATGTCGCGCAGGACCCAGTCCAGCAGGGCGCGCGAGGACGAGAGCAGGAACTGCGACCCGGCCCGCCGCGGCATCCACCCCACGACCATCGTGACGAGATCCCCCGGAGCGTTGACCCGGTGCGCGCCCTCCGCGAGCATCCGGTTCAGGAAGCCGGGCACCAGGGAGTCGACGACCCGCGCTCCACCGGAGACCAGCAGGTGCGCGTGCCTGGCCTGCGGCACGCCCCTGCGGACCTCCGCGCCCGTGGGCAGCTTGTCGCGCTCCAGCAGAACCACCTCGTCGAACCGGTGCCGCAACGCGGCCGCCGTCACCATTCCCGCCAGCCCGCCACCGATCACCACAACCCGCGTACCCACGCCTCCGATCTTGCCGCAACTGCGCCGCCCCCGGGGGAAGTCCTTCCCCAAAGGGCGGATCAGCGCAGTGCCTCCACCACCTGGACAGCGGGCTCAGGCGAGCCGTCGTGGCGTTCCCGCCCCGCACCGTCCACTGTGGACCTGGAGCGGCGGGCTACTCATCCGGTTCGCGCCCGATCCGACCAAGGGGTGCCTGCTCGACCCGCACCTCGGGACGTCCCGGAACTGGCCCGGCGATCCATTTGCGTGATCCTGGCCGGGACCCCGACAGAACTCGATGAGGTGAGGCGTATCCCGTCTGGCAGAACGGATGCGCCCGAAGTCGAACGGCCGGGCCCGTGATCCTCGGCCGCGTGCGTGCGTCCGCGCAAACCGGAAGACCAACCACAACAGGGAACAACCATGATGCCACTGCGCCTTGTAACGGCGGCCGGGCTGGCCTACGCGCTGCTCATGATCGGAAGCTCCACCGCTGAGGCGACGAGGCCGCCCTCCGCCGGCCTCACCACGTCGGCCGAGGCCCGGCAGGCGGCCGACACCCGGCAGGGCAACAGGACCGACGAGTCGTTCCTGCAGAAGACGCACCAGGCCAGTCTCTTCGGCATCGCGAAGGGGGTGATGGCCGTGGACAAGGGCCGCTGCCCGGCCGTGCGCCGCCTCGGCGGCGACATCGGGCGCAACCGCAACCAGCTGGACCACAAGATCCGCCAGCTCGCGCTGCGGGCGCGGGTGGCACTTCCCAGCGGCCCGGACCCCGAGCAGGAGGCGGTCGTCGGAGGTCTCGCGATGAAGTCGGGCGACGGCTTCGACCGCGCCTGGCTCCAAGCGCAGGCCAGCACCCACCGGCAGGTGCTGGAACTGGCCCGCCAGGAGCTCCTGCACGGTCAGTCGGCCGAGGCGAAGCGGCTGGCGCGGGACATCAGCCTCACCGTCCGGAAACACCTGGAGCAGGTGCGCCAGGCGCTGCGCGTCTGCTGACCCCGCGACCCCGGCTTCGGGGCCGCGGCCACTCCTCGACAGAGCTCGGTGGGGACCTCGTCCTGTCCTCACCGGGCTCTCCTTCGCTCTGCTGCCTCAGCAGGTAGCGGGTCAGTGCCGGGGCACGTCGGCCGGGTGGTCAACGAACCCGCCGGTCCTGCCGCACCCCGGCAACGTCACCTTCCACCGCGGCGGTGCTGCAGCGGTGCGCGCCGGGTCGGCGGGAGCTCCTCGGCGGTGCCGTTGCGCAGCAGGAGCAGACGCTCCTCGACCAGCTCCTCCAGCCTGGCGGCGGAGCGGCGCTCGCAGAGCATGTCCCAGTGCGTGTGAGTGCGCTCGGGCTTGCGCTTGACCGGTCCCGGCCGAGCGGGATCGATCAGCGTCCCCTCCACTCCGTGCTGTCGGCACTGCCACTCGCCGGGGACGACCGTGCCCTCGGCGGCGAACAGGACCTCGAACTCATGCGTTCCCTTCGCGTTCCAGCGACCGGGGCAGAGGTACCTGGCGATCTGACGCTTGACCAGGTCGTGGTCCCGATCCGGCTCGTAGCTCACCGAACCGCCGACCTGACAACCGCGCAACCGAGCTCTCACTTCGCTGTTCCTCCACTTCGTTACGGGCACCTGGGGTGGGGTGGGGGACGCGAACGGCGCCGTGTGCTGGGCGGGCTCCGCTCGCGTCCCCCGGCATGCCGGTCGCGCCCGGCGGGCGGGACACGGTGGCGCGGGACCGGCGTGGTCTCACTGTCAGAACATGAGAACTCCTCTCTATTTGCGACGCGACGCAACGCTGTCGGGGGGCAACGGGTCGAACGCTTCGTCGCGACTTCCCCGGAGCCGGTGTTTCGCCGGCCCCGCAGCTCAACATGCGTTCCCGCGATAGTTTCGGAACCCGAACGTCTCGCGGGTCGACGCTCAATTACAGGAAACCCCTGCTCAAGGACTTTCACCAGAGCTAATAACGGTTGAACGGTTGAACCAGGGTTGAAAACTGGGCCGTTCAGGTGGACCTGAACTGGTCAAGACGACGTTTTCACGACACGATGTGCATCATGTCCAGAACGGGGATATCGAACAGCAAGCTGTCCTGCCTGATCCGAGATGCCGGGAGTTCCAACGCCGGACTCGCGCGAAGGATCAACGAACTCGGCAGGCTACGCGGGCTGACCTTGCAATACGACAAGACAGCAGTGAGCCATTGGCTCAAGGGGACGCAGCCCCGGATACCCATCCGATACCTCATAGTCGAGGCGTTGAGCCAGAAATTGGGGCGTCCCGTCACCCTCCTGGAGGCCGGCCTCGCCGACCCCCAGGAACCTTTGTGCCTGGCGCGCAGCCTTGCTTATCCCTCGGACGTGAGCAATACCGTCAGCACGTTGACCGAACTCGGCTTAGGGTTAGAGGATATGAACCGTCGTACACTGTTGCAGCTCGCACCTTTCGTGGCCTCCGCGATGGTCGCGCCTCAGCGGGGATGGATGATCTCCGCCTTGGAGGACAGCGCACAGCGACTTGCCGACGCCGGCGTCAAGGACACGATCGTGGGATTGCGATCGATGATCGGCATCTTCGACGAGCTGGACAATCGCTATGGCGGCGGTTATGCGCGGGGTGCCACGATCCACTACCTCACGGCCGAGGTCCTGCCGATGCTGGAGAAGTCGCACCCCGGTCCGGTGCGCGCGCAGCTGTTCGTCTCCGCGGCGAAGCTGGCCGCGATGACCGGCTGGATGTGCTACGACGACGGGCACTACGGACTGGCCCAGCGCTACATGGTCCAGGCGCTGCGCCTGTGCGAGGAGGGGAAGGACCTGGTGCTGGGCGGGCAGATCCTGGCGGGCCTGTCCCATCTGGCGACGACGATGGGCAATCCCGACGAGGGGGTCCAGCTGGCTCGTGTCGGGCTGGCGAGCACAACCAACTCGGGAAGCCCGCTCGGTTTGATGCGGCTGCACATCATGCGGGCGAGGGCGCACGCCGCTCTCGGTGAACAACGCGAAACCGCAGCGGCGATCAGCAAGGCGGAGAACGCGTTGGATCGCAGCAAGGGACCGGAGCAGGAATCCGAGTGGGTGCGCTACCTCAATCAGGCCTATCTGTCCGCCGAAATGGCCTTCTGCTTCCGCGATCTGGGCGACTCCGTCAATGCCGGACGCTTCGCCTCGTCGTCGGCGCAACGGAACGGCAAACTCGGCCGCAGGCACGCCATCAGCCAATCCGTCCTCGCGTGCGCGCAGCTGCAGCAGGGCGAGCTCGACCTGGCACTGGCAACGGCCTCGGACGCCGTCAGGCGACTTGAGACGATCAAGAGCGATCGCAGCAGGCAAGCACTTCGCGTCTTTTCACGACGTCTGGACCCGTACCAGAAGGAAGCTTCGGTTCGCCAGTTCCGCCATGAGTACAGAATGCTTCTGGGCGCCAGCTGAAACAGATCACGCGCTCGACCTCCGGATCGGCAAGGCAAGTACCACCTCCGCACAACCTGAAGCACGACGAGCAGAAAGACGCAAAAATGCGCGGGTCCGCGGCCGGCGTCGAGTCCCCCTCCAGAACACCACCACGATCGACACGGCATACCCGCCCCTCTTTGCCACCTCGAGCGGTGGCAGCAAGAAAACTGAGCTCAGCGCATTCACGTGAGCGGACACGGAATCAGAAGGCTGCCCACGAAGCAGCGGTACGACACTCCGTCGGTTATGCGAGAAAGGGCTGCTCGACGGGCCATATCGTGGAACAGGGCGACGATGCATTAGCCGTCGGTCCGGAATTCCACGCCACCCCGCGCTGATCAGTAGACGCGACGGGGGCTCGGCCACCGCCGTCGGCCGAGCCCCCGTCGGACAACCGCGGACCAAGATCCAGAGCGCGCACCTGCCGCGGCGGCCCCGCGTCCCCTCGCCCGCACGACGAGCGACTCAGGCGAGGACGACGAGATCGGTCTCGTCCGTCCCCACCTGAGTCGGGTCGACCAGTCGAGTTCAGCGATGTGCGGCCGAGTCGGGCCTCACTGCGCGCACGCCTGCTGCAACCCGTGGTGCAGCAGCGCCAGGTGCTTGTGGACGGTCGGGAGGGCTTCCCTCGCCACCTGCTTCACCTCGGCCGACCTGCCGAAGCGGAGTTCCTGGTGGATGAGCCGCACCGTCTGCCGCTGGATGGTGATCTGCGTCCGCACCCAGGCTCGGTCGAAGTCCGCCCTGGTCCTGCGCACCAGGTCACTGATGATCGCCCGCTGCGCGCGCGAGAGGGTGTGGGGCAGCGCCAGCCGCTCGCGCGTCGCGACCACGACCAGCTTCTGGTCCAGGTTGTGGTGATCGCGGACGAACAGGTGCCCCAGGCAGCGCACGGCCGCGGAGCGGCCCCTCTCCGTCGCCATGCGACCCAGCACGAACTCGAAGAGGTTGCCCTGATGCGACGTCTTCAGGAAGGTCGCGTCCATCTGACCGATCTGCGTTGCCACCTGCACTTCGGGTGCGCGCTGGGGCCCCGTCGCCGCCTGGGTCGCCGTGCCGCCGGTCAGTGCGATGGCGCCGGCCAGCCCGGCCGCTGCCACGTTGCGCAATAGCTTCATCCTTGTTCCCTTGCCGTGGTGGGTCTTGCTTCCTGTACCGGGCACATCAAGACGGCCAGCGACCCCGCGGCCGAACAAGTGATCGCCCACGAAGCCGGCGGTGACGCGGTGAGCCTCCGCCAGGGCAGGCCCGGTCGAACTCCGGGAGGCTCGTGCCAGGTCTCTGGCTCGAAAGGAATACGTGTCACACCGGGCAGACCTGTCGGTCCTCCAACCAAGATCACGTGAATGGACCATCACGTCGGCATCCGTGTCACGTCCGCGCACCCCTTGACCTCAATCGCGCTTGAGTTCCTAGCGTCCACGGCGAGGAAAGGAAGGCGACCATGACGACAGTGGTGACGGGCGCCACCGGGAACACCGGCAGGCACGTCGTGGCGGAACTGCTCCGCCGGGGAGAGCGGGTCCGCGCGCTGACGCGGAACCCGGCGAAGGCCGGGCTCCCGGCCGAAGTGGAGCTGGTGACCGGCACGCACACCGCGCCGGAGACCTTGGACGGCGCCTTCGACGGCGTCGACCGCTTGCACATCACGGTGACCGCCGGGCTCGCCGAGGTCGGCCCGAAGCTCGTCCAGCGCGCCGTGGACGCGGGTGTCCGGCGGATCACCGTGCTGTGGGGTGGTTTCGTGGGTCCCACCGAGCAGGCCGTCGCGGAGTCCGGTGTGGAGTGGACCCGCCTGGAAGCGCAGGAGTTCATGTCCAACACGTTGACCTGGGCCGACTCCGTGCGGACCGAAGGCGTGGTGCGGGAGCCGTACGACATGCCCAGCGCACTCGTGCACGAGGCGGACATCGCCGCCGTGGGCGCGGTGGCGCTGTTGGAGGACGGTCATTCGGGGCGCGCGTACAACCTCACCGGTCCGGCGGCGCTGACCCCGCGCGAGCGGATCTCGTTGCTGTCCGAGGAGATCGGCCGCGACATCGACTTCGTCCAGATCACGCACGAGCAGGCGGTCGAGCGACTGATGTCCACCGGGGTGTCGCGGGCGGACGCCGACTACGTGATCGGGTGGTACGCCGCTCCGCCCGCGGAGGCCGTCACCGTCGACGACACCGTGGAGCGGGTGCTCGGCCGTCCGGCACGGACGTTCGCCCGGTGGGTGTCCGAGCACGCAGGGCGGTTCAGGTGAGCCGCTTGGTCATCAGGATGGTGGCCTCGCCGTAGCCGAGCTTGGTGTAGAGCGACCGCGCCGCCGCGTTGTGCGCGTGCACGTTGAGCTTGATCGTGTCCACGCCCAACGCGTCGGCCTCCCCCTCGGCGGCACGCATGATCGCCTCGCCGTATCCTTTGCCGCGCAGGCTTTCCGCGACGTGGATCTCGTAGATGTAGGCGAAGCGACCGGTGCCCTCGCCGCGCTCGGCGATCCAGAGCGTGCCGACCACGGTGTCCCCGTCGCGCGCGGTGAAGAGGTGGTGGCCCGGGGTCGCGATACCGTGCGGGAGCAGTTTCTCCTGCTCGGCCGCTGCCCGCTCCGGTGCGCCCTCGGCGTCCCAGTTCCCGGCCTCGACGTTGAAGGCGGCGTAGTCGGCCACGGCGCGGCGGCGGAACGACTCGTACTCCGCCTCGGTCATGTACCGGAGCCGAACCCCGTTCTGCACGCCGCCCATGGAGTCCAGCGTACAAAACGGGGTCCTCGGCTCCGTTCCGCTAGCGGCGGGCGAGGGTGGCGACCTCGGCCGGGCTGAGTGCCCGGTCGAAGACGCGGACGTCGTCGACGGCGCCGCGCAGGTGGTCGACCTGGTTGCCGCCGTACTGGCCGCGGCCGATCACGGTGGCGCCGGTGGACTTCGGCGCCGTGCACGCGTTCTGCTCGGCGACCTTGGCCCCGTCGACGTAGAGCGAGAGCGTCCCCGCCTTGGCGTCCCGGACCCCGGTGAGGTGGTACCACTTCCCCACTTCGGGCTTGGCCGGCGACAGCGCGCGGAGGCCGACGAAGCTCATCGCCCACCGCTGGTCCTGTCCGGAGTACTGGAGGAAGAACGCGCTGTCCCGGCCGGTGTCCTGGCTGACCACCGTCTGGAACGCGCCCCCGGCCTCGTCGAGCTTGGCCCACGCCGACACCGAGTAGCTCCCGGCGGTGTCGACCTGGCTGACCCCGGTGTCGGCCTGGCCATTGCCCGCGAAGGCCACGGCGCCGCCGGTCACCCCGCTCGTCCAGGTCGCGTTGGTCAGCGTCGCGTGCGCCGTTCCGACCGCGTCCTTGGCCGCGGTCCCGCCGCCCTCGTCGAACTTGTAGGCGTGCACCCCGTTCAGCCCGGGGGTGCCCGGCCCGGGATCGGGCTGCCCGCCACCGCTGCCGTCCGCGCCGCGGATGATCTCCTCGTTGACCGCGCGCACCCGCGCGAAGTCCATCTTCTTCACCTGCCTGTCGTAGGTGAAGAAGCCGTTGACCTCGTGCTCGACATCGGTGATCTGGGTGTAGATCGCCCCACTGATCGCGCACGTCCGCGCGGCTGCGAGCACGTCCTTCTGGTTCTGCACGTAGCGCTTGGTCAGGGTCTCGGAGTCCTTGACCATCTCGTACGCGTGGCCTTCGCCGAACCACATGTGGCCCTCGACCTCCAGGCCGTAGCCGCCGTGCTCGCCGTCGATCGCGGTGCGCGTGGCGTCCGGCATGGGCTTGGCCGGGCCCGGGTAGGCGTGCCAGTCGATCACCTGCCCCTTGCCCGAGTCGCCGAGGGAGTCGCAGCAGTTGACCCCGCTGTGCGCGTTCACCAGTCTGCTCGGGTCCTGGGCGCGGACGGCGTCGGCGATGCGGCCGGTGGCCTCCCGGTCCCACTCGCCCCAGCCCTCGTTGAACGGCACCCAGCCGATCACCGAGGTCCAGTTCTTCTTCTGCTGCACCAGTTCGCGCAGTTCCCGCTCGAACTGCTGCTGCGCGTCCACCGGCGGACGGCCCCCGGTCTTCATCGACGGCATGTCCTGCCACACCAGCAGGCCGAGCCTGTCCGCGTGGTGGTACCAGCGGTCCGGTTCGGTCTTGATGTGCTTGCGCACCGTGTTGAAGCCGAGCACCTTGTGCTGTTCCAGGTCGAACCGCAGCGCCCGGTCGGTCGGCGCCGTGTAGATGCCGTCCGGCCAGTAGCCCTGGTCCAACGTGGACATCAGGAAGAGGATCTTCCCGTTCAGGGTGAGCCGGAGCTTGCCGTCCTTGCCCCGGGTGGAGCCGACCTCCCGCATGCCGAAGTAGGAGGACACCCGGTCGACCGGCCGGTTCCGGTCCTTGACGACCACGTCGAGGTCGTAGAGGAACGGCGTGTCCGGGGTCCAGAGCTTCGTTTGCGGTACTGGCAAACTCATCGGCCGGTCGGCGGCCCCCTCGGTGCGGCTGACCACCCGGCCGCCGTCGCGGACGACCGCCTCGACGGTGTGCCCGGCCCCGGTGCCCCCGGTGTTCACGGTGAGCTTGAGGGTGCCGGTGTCCACGTCCGGCACCATCTCCAGGGTCTCGACGCGGGCCGGGGCGACCGGCTCCATCCACACCGTCTGCCAGATCCCGGAGGCCCCTTCGTAGAAGATGCCCTTGTCAGGGACCCTGCGCTGCTTGCCGACCGGCTGCCAGGTCGCGTCGGTGAGGTCCTCGACACCGACGATGAGCTCCTGGAGCCCCGACGGGGTCAGCGCCGCCGTGACGTCGGCGGAGAACGCGCCGTAGCCGCCCTGGTGCACGGCGACCTGCTTGCCGTTGACCCACACCGTGGCCTTGTGGTCGACCGCGCCGAAGTTCAGCTTCAGCCGGTTCTCGCCGACCCGCCAGTGCCGGGGCACCGTGAAGGTGCGGCGGTAGAACATGTGGTCCTCGTGCCGCTGGATGCCCGACAGCGCCGACTCCGTCGGGTACGGCACGAGGATCCGTTCGGCCAGCGGTGTGCCGACCGGCGGCGCCTGGCCGGGCGTGGCGCCGGAGAACTCCCAGACCCCGTTGAGGTTCTGCCAGTCCTTGCGGACCAGCTGCGGCCGCGGGTACTCCGGCAGGGCGTTGTCCGGCCCCACCTCGTGGGTCCACGGGGTGACCATGCGGGGTTTGGCCGAGGACCACCGCGGTGCGGCTGCCGTCGCCGCGGAGGTGGTCATCAGCAGGGCGGTTGCCAGGGCGACCGCGGTGGTCAGCAACCGCGGGACCGCTTTTCGGGATGACAGCACTGTCGAACACCCTTCTCAGGAGGACCAACAGGCGGATGCAGGCGGCGGGGCATCGACCGGGACCCATTTCACATTCATGGATGAACAGGTGTCAACGCCTTCGATCAGCTTTCATCAACTTTGAACACCCGCACCGCCGATCGGCCCAACGGCGAACGGAGTCGTGTTGTTTCCTGTTCGACTGGGCCGTCAGTCCTCGTACGTGATCACCGGGTGCCGCGGGTCGCGCGAGCAGGCGAAGACGTAGAGGGCGCCGAGGCTGCCGAACTTCCAGCCGACCGGGTTCACCGTCTTCGGCTGGTGGGAGCACGACTCGTGCGGGAACTCGTAGGTGTCCAGTCCGATCAGGGGCCGCCGCACCGCCGAGCACTCCGGGCAGCGCAGCAGGTGGTGCGGTTCCCCGCCGTACCAGGTCGTCCAGCCGCCGACCTTGCACCCCTGCGCGAAGCTCGCGGAGAGCGGGTGCTCGTCGATCCGGCACGGGTCCAGCAGGCACGGCTTGGCGTGGAAGTGCTCGTCGTCGAAGCGCGGACGCGGCGGCGGCTCCGCCACCACGTCCGTGACCGCCCCCGCCGACCGCCAGACCACCCGCACGCCCGGCCCGTCCAGGGTCCCGCCCGGGCAGACGAACACCTGGAGCAGGTCGGTCCCCCTGGGGAAGGGCAGGCTGGGGAAGTCCTTGCGGTAGAGCTGGAGTTCACTGTAGGCCGGTTCCGGCCAGGGCTCGTCGACCGGCCACAGCAGGGGGCCGCCGATGTGGCTCTGCCCCACTCCCGGCTGCCCGGGGGACGGGTGCAGGCGCATGGCGGGCAGGGCGACTGCGGCGAGGTCTGCGTTGGTGGGCTGCACGATCCGGAAACTACGAACGGACCGCGTTTGCCGCGTAGGCAATCCTTCACCCGGAAGTACGAACTTCCCCACGACCTTGAGGTCCACTGTGGACAGTACTGAGCCGGCACCCCTCTCCGGGACGTGCCCGCGGGCACTCTCCCGGCCGTACCGCTTGACGCAGACGTGGGCCGCGATGGTACCTGTCACGGTTTCACGCTAGAACGGCGCGGGCTCGGCGATGGGTTCGAGTTCGGTCTCGATCACCTTGCCACTCGGTGTGGTCCACGCATGCGTCCCATCGGGGCGGTTCTCACAGGACCAGTTGGAGTGGGTCTTCATCCGGTGATGGTGCCTGCACTTCGGCCGCAGATTCGCGACCGTGGTGTTGCTGCCATCGAAGGGACAACAATGATCCACGTCGCAACGGTGCGCCGGTTGGTTGCAGCCGACCATGGTGCACGTCGGATACCGCGCGTTGATCAGCTCGCGTTGCGCCTGGGTCGGCCGGTAGGTGGCGATGTGCTCGGCCATGCCGGTGACGGGGTCAGTCAGGATGCGCTTCCAGATCCCGTTGGCGGCGACATCGGCCACGATGGGGGCGGGCAGCGGTCCGTATCCGGCGAGCATGACCGGGTCTGTGGTCAGGCCCAGGATGTTGGTGATCGGCATGGTCAGGTTCACACACACCTCCCCCTGCGGCGCCGGAGTATCCTTACCCATCAACAAATCCGCGGCCACATCCGACCGTTTCTGATCCAGCGTTCGGTCATCCTTCGGCAGCGCCCGGGCGATCCGGTCGATGCGATCGAAGGCCAGCGCCGCGTCGAGGGCCGGGAGGACGACGCGCAGGGAGGCCATGCCGTCGTCGAGGTTGAACTTCTCCACCAACCGCTGCTTGCGCTTCTCCTCATGACGCCGCAGGGCTGCTTCGGCGTCGAGCTTGAGGACATACCGCCGGGCATAACGTTGAGAGGCGGTGTAGTTATGCGTCGCGGCGTGGTTGATCAGCACGGGTTCAGCGATCGCTTGGTTGGCTGCGTCGAGGACACTGACCTGATCGATGATCATCAACGCCTTGCCCTCATCGATCCGACCGTCCGACAACGCTTCCAACACAGCCGGATGGTCGAGCAGCGACATGGCGCGGTCGATGAGCTTGTTGCCCTTGACCTGAGAAACATGCAACAGGGGCATCAGGACATCCCCGGCGTACTGCTGCACTTGCGGGTCGAGGTCGTCATAGAGCTTCATCAGGGTCGAGGTGAAGTCCGCGACCGCCTTACCGATCGCGGCGTAGGCGGCCACGACGTCGTCTTCGATATCGGCAGGGGCCATACTCCTATTTTAGCGTCTGCAAATAGTGGATCATGGCTCTACGGAGTGAACTTTCCCTTACGCGGCAAGGGAAACCAGGTTCCAGCCGCCGCAAGCCGGGGCTGCCAGCTGAGGCTTTACCTGGGGTGCGCGTGCCATACGCTCGTCGGCGAGGGCCGGTTCCTGACCGTGCCCGCCCGGCAGGCCCTCGGCACGCGCAAGGGGCCCCAGGTCAAGCCGACCCCACGCCGGAAGCCCAACCTCGACAAAGAGCAACCCCAACCACGCACCCGACGTCACGCACTCTCCTCCTCCCGGCTTGCGGAACAAGCCAACCCGACTTCACCGCTCTCGAAAAGCAGTTCGGCGCCCGCCTGGGCGTCTTCGCGATAGACACCGCGACCGGCAAAACGGTTTCCCACCGGGAGAACGACCGGTTCGCGATGGCGTCGACGTTCAAGGCGTACGCGGTGGCGGCGCTCCTCAAGAGGCACGGTACGGAGGTCCTGAGCAAGCGCGTCCACTTCACGCAGCAGGAGATCGTGACGTACTCGCCGGTCACCGAGAAGCACGTGGGCACCGGCATGACCGTCGGCGAGCTCTGTGGGGCGGCGATCACCAAGAGCGACAACACCGCGGGGAACCAGATGCTGAAACTGCTGGGCGGCCCCGGGGAGCTGACGAAGTTCGCGAAGTCGATCGGGGACGGCACGACGCGGCTGGATCGGTGGGAGACGGAGCTGAACACCGCGATCCCGGGCGACGAGCGCGACACGAGCACGCCGAAGGCGCTGGGGAGCGCCTATCGCGATCTTGTGGTCGGCGACGTCCTGCCGCCCGCGGAGCGCGAGCAGCTCAAGAAGTGGCTCCTGACGAACACGACGGGCGGCGAGCGGCTGCGCGCCGGGATCCCGAAGGAGTGGTCGATCGGTGAGAAGACGGGGACTGGCGACTACGCCTCGGCCAACGACGTCGGTGTGGCGTGGACCGAGAAGGGCACTCCGATCGCGATCGCGGTGCTGACCACAAAGGACACCAAGGACGCGAAGGCGGACAACGCGCTGCTCGCCCGCACGGCGAAGCTCATCGTGGAAGCGTTGCGGTGAAGCCCGCTTCGGCGATCTCCGCGGCCGGGTACGGCGTCTGACGGCTCTCGGTGAACAGACCCCAGTAGAACTCGTTCATCACCGCGACGAAAGGCGCGTTCCGGTTCACGATCTCCGCGGCGACCGGGGGCAGTCCGTCCGGCGAACTGCCCTCGGCGCAGCGGCGGATGTAGGCGTTGCGTTCGGCGGGACCCAGGTCGAGGTGCGCCGTCACCAACCAGTTCACCAGGCGCATCGTCACGTACACCTCGTCGTGGGTGGCGTTGAGGCGGACGAACGAGGACTCCTCCGCGGACAGCTCGAAGCGCGTGGACGTGGCCAGGCCCATGTCGGCGAAGTACACGACCTGCCCATCGGTGAGCAGGTTCCCGAAATGCGCGTCGAAGTGGTAGAGCCCGCGCGAGTTCATGAAAGCCGCCGTGGACCGCAGCTGCCGTTCCACATCACCGGCAACAGCCGCAGGGTCCTGCGTGCCGAGCCAGGTTTGCAGGTCAACAGGCACGTACTCCTGGAACAGCACGACACTGCCCGAGGCAGGAGTCTCCAACCGGGCACGGACCGCCGCCGAGCCGTGCCAGAACTCGACCGTCGCGTCCACATCGGACAACGAAACGGCGTCCGAACCGTCCAGCACGCGCCAGTGGTAGGTCAGCGGGAAGTTCTCGCACGAACCGTCGAGCACCCAGTTCGTCGCCATCACGTTCGCGGAGACCTCGCGCCACACGCCGAAGCCCGGAGACCCCATTTCGGCGGAGCCCGGAGTTCCCACGCCGTACTGCGCGTACGCGGGCAGCCCAAAGAGGTTCGCCGTGGACAGCACGTTCTGCCGCTCCACATCGGTGATCGGGACGCGCTTGACGAAGACGCGAACGCCCTCGACCTCCATCAGCGACGCGGTGCCACCGATGCCCGTGCCGAGGACCTGTGCCTCGTCGAGGGCCTTGGCCAGCCGCTGATCGCTGAGCAGGGTCAAGGCTGTGGACACCGCGCTGTAGTCGGCAATGCGCGTGGACAAGCTCACGCGGACGAACGTACGCGAAGAACGGCGATCAGGTAGCCGTCGCACCACGCGGCCTCGCCGGTTTCATCCGCAGCGGAAATCCGTGACCGCAACGCCTCGCGGATGAACGGCGTGGACACCGCGCCGCGCCGTGAAGCGAAGAGCACAGCCCCCGACGCGTCCAACAACACGACAGTCCCGCGAATGTGCCGCGAAGCCCAGATGCAGCAGGCCTCACGGGAAGCGGCCGAGTTCTGGTAGATCGAGACGATGTCCTGGGCGGACAACCCGGGCCGCGCGAGTTCCGCATCGGGCAGCAGCACCTCGGCGGCGAACGCGTCGCACGCCTTTTCCTGGAACTGCAAGGGATTCGACGCTTCGAAGGTGCGCTCGCCGAGGCCGGTGTCGGTCTGCTGGAGGTGGTGGCCCAGCTCGTGCAGCGCCGTGAACGCGCGCCGCCGGTGCGACAGCGAGCGTCCGACGAGCACCGTGGGCGGCGTCAGCTCCGGGTGGTAGCTGCCGGAGACCGCGCACCCGCGCTCGCCCAGCTGCTCGTCGACGAGCCGGAGGCGGATCTCCGGCCACGAAGCCATCTCGACGATCGGATGGGGGCGCAGCCGCCGCGCGGCTCCGGGCCACCTGCGGTCGAGGACCGCGAGCATGGCCCGGACCTGCGCGTGCAGGAGCGACCGCGTCAGTAGTCCTCCCTCGGTGGTTCGGGATCGGCGGGACGGTTGAGGAACTGCCGCAACCTCCCGCGCCAGTCGGGTGCCGCGCCGCCGGTCTGCCTGCCGGCCAGCGCGAACGTGCCGTAGCTCGCGGTGAGCCGGGCGGTGGCCTCGTCGACGCCGTCGCGCGCGGCCAGGTCGGTCCAGGTCGGCCGCCACCTCGGGTGCTCCACCTCGGCGACCAGCTCCGGTGGCAGCGCGAGCACGGCCTGGGTGACGTCCTCGGTGGACAGCCCGGTCTCCGCCGCCACCACCGCCGCCAGGTCGGGGGTGAGCGGACGGGTCCCGCTGAGCAGCTTCATCACCTCGTGCTGCGGCAGCCCGAGGGCCGAGCGCAGCAGGTCGATCTTGGGTCCCTTGCCGAGCAGCGCGGCGAGGGTGATCGGGGCTTCGCCGGGCTTGACCACGGGCAGCGCCGGGGCCAGCCGCAGCCGGTCGAGCGTGTCGTCCAGTTCCGCGCGCACGTCGGCGGCGGGTTCCAGCGCCGAGTCGATGGCGCGGCCGCGGCGGGTGCCCGGCGGCACCTCCTCGGCGGGCACCGGCACGGCCGTGGCCGCCCAGTGCACGACGTCCTGTCCCCAGGTGTCCACCGGGCGGTCCAGCACCCGGATGGGGACGGGGCCGGTCAACCCGGCCCACAGTGTCGCGGGCACCCCGGAGCTGGTCCGGGAACCGTCGACGACCAGGCAGAGGTCGTCCTCCGCCGGCGGGTCGAGCGTCACCGGCGCGGCGATGACGTCCCTGCCCTCCACGCTCAGGATGAGGACGAGGACCCGGTCCCCGTCCCACCTGGCTCGCCACAGCTGACCGGTCGCGATCTCGGGTTCGGCGACGTCACCGAAGGGATCGGCCGGCCCTCCCGCCTGGTTGAGCAGGTCGAGAAAGCGCTGTGGCAGTACCGGGTCACTCATGGTGCACTCCCGTCTGGTCGGCCATTCGGGGTCTGGCATCCCTGACTGACGGCACAACTCGTCATTCGTCCGGTGTTCACCGTCCGTTCTTGCACAGCCAGATCACCTCACGGGCCACGGCGCTGGCGTCGCCGCTGTCCCCGATCAGCTGGGCGAGCTTCTCCTTCAGCCGCTTCGCCCGCTGGTAGGCCTGGCTGCGCCCGATGCCGAGCAGTGCCTGGATGGCCCTGGGGTTGTCCAGGTACGGCACGATCTTGCGCTCCCTCGGCGCGAGCATTCCGACGATCTCGGCGGCCACCACCGCGGCCTCCAGCTCCTGCTCGGCCGCGATCACCTGCTCCTCCGGGGTCAGCTCGTCGCCGAGGTCGACCGGGTTCCCGGCGTCGGAGTCCAGCGAGACCACCACGGGGTCGAGCACCACCGGGAAGCGGGCCAGGAAGACCACCACGATCTGGCCCAGCTCCAGGCTGCCCCCGGCCGCGGCGAGCACCGCCTTGGCCACGGCGGCGATCGACGCGGCGTCGGCGACCGGGGCCCGGCGGGTCTCACTGCTCCACTTGGGGATCTTGACGTTGGGCACCGCGCGCGCGGCCTCGACCAGGTGCTCGAACTTCCCGCCCCACGGCGGGCCGGTGCTCCCGGCCAGCCGCCACCGGCCCGCTCCGGCCTCGGTGGCGGGCACCTGCTCGAAGAGGGGGTTGGTGGAGAGCACCTTCTCCAGTGCCCGGCGCAGCGCGCCGACCGCCGTGGTCCGCGCCCGGTCGACCAGCCACCGCCGGATCGAGGTCCGCAGCAGCCTGCCCAGCGAGTCGTCGTCGGTGGCCAGCGCCAGCAGGTTGGCGGTGACGGGCTTGATCCGGTCGACCAGGAACTCGCCGAGCAGGTCCTCCAGCTCGGCGGGCTGCCAGCCCTGCTCCGGGGTGAGCGCCGGGAACCTGCGCACCTCCTCGCTGAGCAACCGGAAGGTCAGCGCGAGGCACAGCGGCCCGAACCGGCGGTGTTCGCGTAACTCGTCGTAGGCGGACATGACGCACCCCCTCTCCCACATCTCTCCACATCGAACATACGCTCGAAAACACGGAGTGGATCTACTGATTCACGTTGAGTTATCCGACCGATGTCAGATCGTTTGCGGTGACTACAACCACCGGGTGAACCAGTCCCGGCTGCGGCGCAGCACGTCGAGCTGGTGGGCGCGTTCGGCGATGCTGTGCTTTTCCCTTGGGTAGACCACGTATTCGTGCTCGACGCCGAGCGCGCGGAGGGCGCGGTGGAAGTACTCCCCCTGTGCCAGTGGGACATTCGGGTCGAGTTCGCCGTGCAGGATCAGCACGGGCGTCGTCACCTTCGCGGCGTGGGAGATCGGGCTCAGCCGGTCGTGCCGGTGCGGGCCGACGCCCTCCCAGCCGGCGCTGCCGCCGAGGGTGCCGTCGTAGGTGGCCAGCTCCCCCGCCGCGACCATCTGCCCCCAGTCGCTGATGCCCGCGCCCATCACGGCCGCGCGGAAGCGGTCGGTCTGCCCCACCGCCCACGCCGCCATGAAGCCGCCCTGGCTCCACCCGGCGAAGCCGAGGCGCTGCGGGTCGGCGACGCCTTCGGCCACCAGCAGGTCGATCCCGGCGAGGATGTCGGTCCAGTCGTCCACCCCGACCGCGCCCGCCACGCTCGCCGCGAACTCGTGCCCGTGCCCGGCGCCGCCGCGCGGGTTGGCCAGGAACACCGCGCAGCCCCCGGTGGCGAACCACTGCCCGGACGGCGCCCAATGCACGGACAGCTTGTCGGCATCGCGGTCGTACGGACCGCCGTGCAGGATCGTGACCAGGGGAAACGGGCCGTCGGCCCGGGTCTTGCCCGGCGGGAGGACCAGCAGTCCGTCCAGCTCCAGCCCGTCGGATGCCTTGTACGCCAACCGCTCCTGGCGTCCCCAGGTGATCTCGCGCAGCTCCGGGCGGGTGTGGGAGAGCGGGGTGAGCGGCCCCTCCGGCGGACCCGAGTGTACGTCGACCGGCGCGTAGGACGTGCTCCGCAGCGCGGCGACGACGGCGCCGGAGGAACTGACCGTCAGCGCGTCCGCGAAACCATCCATTGTGGACAGTTCGGTGCGCGTGTCGATGCGGTGCAGCGCGGAGTCCAGCCCGTGGGCGAACAGCGCCAGCAGCCCGCCGGACGCGGGAGCGGCCAGCGAGATCGGGCACATCGGCATCCCGGCGCTGAGGTTGTCCGGCTGCCCCGGCTCGTCGACGGAGAACACCGCCTCGCCGCCGACCGGACCGGGTGGCGTGGTGGCGAGGAAGGCCAGCCGCCAGTCGTCGCCGGAGCGCCACCAGGTCAGCCCCGAAGGCGAGGCCGGGGTCCGGCAGATCTCGCGCGTCTCCCTCGTCGAGAGGTCGACCACGTGCACCGCCGAATCCACGAAGCAGGCGTCCAACTCCGTGTCCGGCCAGCTCAGCAGCGCCAGCGGGCCGCCGCCGGGGCGCTGCGCCAGCTCGACCACGTGTCGCTCGGACGGACCGATCGGAGCGGCGATCTGCTTGTCGGCCAAGGAAAGCAGCCGCACGCGGGCGTAGCGGACGCGCTCGCCGTAGACCCGGGCGTCGTCGCGTTCGCGCTCGCGGCGCTCGTCCTCCTCGGTCGGCTCGTCGGCGGCCACGAGTGCGACCACGCCGGGGTCGGCCAGCGGTAGGTGGTCGCTGATCCCGCCCTTCCACGCGGTCAGCGGCTCGGCCTCGCCGCCGTCGAGCCGGATGCGGTGCAGCTGCGGGGTTCCCCGCTCGGCGCGATCAGAGAGGAAGTAGACGGCCGCGGAGTCGGGAGCCCACCTGGGCGCGATGTCGAGCGCGGTGCCCGCCGTCAGCTGCCGTGGCGGTGCGCCGCCGTCGGTGGCCGCGAGCCACAACGCGGCGACGGGGTGCTCGTCGGCCTTGCTGAGCGGGTGCACGGTGTAGACCACCCAACAGCCGTCCGGGGAGATGACCGGCCTCCTCGGAACCTTGCCGTCGACGATCAGTTCCGCGGTCAGTTCGGGCACTCAAGCTCTCCTTCATCCAGTGGACCTCCTGCCGGAGCGGCTTCCCCGGTAGGCCAGTTCTCGTGCTTCGCGGAGCCAGTGCGGGACCATGCGCACCTCATCGGGACAGTTGCGCATCGGGTCGAACGACGGCTGCTCCATGCCTTCGTTCGGGTACAGCGCCAAGGTGGCCGCGGTCGTCCAGCGACCGAGGAACGTCGCGGTCTGCACGCTCAGCAACAGCGGGCTCGTCGTCGTGGGCACGACGGCCAGGTCGGCGGTGTCCCAGTGCTCGTCACCGCCGTGCGCGAGCGCGGAGATCCACAACCGCTTGCCGTTCACGCGGTACGGCAGGATGCTGCCGAAGCGCGTCCGCAGCCAGGAACCCGCGGGTTTGGGCAGCATCCGGCCGAGCCGCCCGCTTCCCGAGCTGGACAGCGCGAGGTCCCACGGTTGCCCGTCGACCTCGACGCGCAGGGCGAGCCCGAGCACATCGGCCTTGTCGCCCCGCCGCCCCGCTCCCTTGGACAGCCGGCCGATCACCGGGTGCGTGCCGAGGGGAAGCGGCAGCGGACCGGGGTGCTCCACGGTGAGCGCGCCGTCCAGCGGCATGCCGAGCGGGTGGAACGCCCGCGCGTGCCGGACGGCGGCCAGGCCGCGGAACGCGCCGGTGAGCAGTCGGGCCGGGCGCAGCAGCACCGCGGCGGCTTTGAGTTGGCTCTCTCGAACGGGGATCTTCACCATGACCAGCGAGTTCCCTGCTCCGGCCGCGGTAATCAGCGCGCGGCCGGGCGCGGTTTGATGGTCACGGCGGGCAGCGCGGGCGCGGGCAGCCGCTGGACCGGCCCCTCGTAGCCCTCGACGCGGCCGAACTGCTCCGACTCCCGTTCCCACGCCTCGCGGAAGGCGACGATCTCCTCGTGGGAGCGGCCGACGAAGTTCCACCACATGAGGATCTGCTCCTCGAACGGCGCACCACCGATCAGCAGCAGTCGCGCGGGCTCCGCGTCGTGGTTCACCAGCGTGAGACCGGTCGACCCCGTGGGGAGGTAGCCGAGGTCGCTGGGCGCCAGCTTCGTGCCCGCGACCGAGACGACGCCCGTGTCCAGCAGCACGCCGTGCTCGAAGTCCGGGTTGACCGGCAGCTCGACGCGGGAGTGCGGGTCCAGGACGATCTCCGCGCCGACGAGCGGGGTGAACGTGGTGACCGGTGACGTGCTCCCGGCGAGGCTGCCGAGGAAGACGCACAGCGAGGCGCCGTCGAGCCGCACCGGCTCCGCCGTGTAGCTGACGAAGTCGCGGGCGGTGTGGCGGTGCGCGTCCGGCAGCGCCACCCACAGCTGGACGCCGTGCAGCGGGCCCGCGGTGGAGACCTCGGAGTGGCAGATGCCGTCGCCGCTGGTCATCAGGTTCAGCCGGCCGGGGCGGATCACGGCGTGGCTGCCGAGGCTGTCGCGGTGCTCGATCTCGCCGCTGAACAACCAGCTCACGGTTTGCAGGCCGGTGTGCGGGTGCGGTGCGACGTCCATGTTTCCGTCTGCGGGCCCGTAGTGGTCGACGAAGCACCACGCGCCGATCAGCGATCGATGGCGCTGCGGCAGCGTGCGGCGCACGGTCATCGCGCGTGGGCCGCCGAGCGGGACATCGCGCGCGGTCAGGATCTCCATCTATTCCTCCCCGGAGAACCGGCCCCACGCGGTCTGCCGGGTGACGCCGAGTGCCTCGCCGATGCGGCCCCAGGGGACCCCGCGTGCGCGCAGCCTGCTCACCCAGATCCGCAGCGCGGCGTCGACCTGCTTCTCCACCGCGGCGACGCGCGGCAGCGCCTCCAGCATCTCCTCGTCGGTCATCTGCGTCGAGTCCGGCCACTCGACCGGTGCTTCGGCAGTGCTGGCGATGATCTCCACGCACATGCCGACGCAGCCGTCGCAGATGTAGACCCCAGGCCCGGCGACGACCTTGTTGACCTCGGTGTGATGCTTGGCGCAGAACGAACATCGGATGCCGTCCACGGCCACCTCCTCTCGTCAGGTCCAGCCTGACATGTCAGGGCATCCCTGACAAGCTCCATCGAACGATGGATGCCGCACCGAGCGGTCGCGCGATGTCCGCTCCCCGGTGGGCCGGCGAGCCTGGTGCGCATGGAGAACGAGGTCGTGGTCTCCATCAGGGACCTGCGCAAGGCGTAGGGGGCGAAGGTGGCCGTCGACGGGATCTCGCAGGACGTCCGGCGCGGCGAGGTCTTCGGCGTGCTCGGGCCGAACGGGGCCGGGAAGACCACCACCGTCGAGTGCGCGGCCGGGCTGCGCAGGCCCGACGGCGGCACGGTGCGGGTGCTCGGGCTGGACCCGCTGGCCGATCCGGCGGTGCGGCTGCGGGTCGGGGTGCAGCTGCAACACGCCGTGCTGCCGAACCGGATGAACGTGCGCGAGGCGATGCGGATCTTCGCCTCTACCTCCCCGCGGCACGCCGACCCGGACGCCCTGCTCGCCGAGTGGGAGCTGGCCGAGCAGCACGGCACCGTGTTCGCCGCGCTCTCCGGAACGCTTGCGGGACAAGAGGACCTGGACGTCATCGGCGAAGCGGAGAACGGCCGTGTGGCGCTGGACGTGGTCGCCCGCGAACTTCCCGACGTGGTGCTGATGGACCTGGACGCGCCGAGGGAGGTGCTGTTCCGCGCCGTGCGTGCCGCGGCGCGCGGCGAGCCCGTGCTCGCCCCGGGGCTCACCGCGAAGCTGCTCGGCCGGTTGCGCGCTCCCCAGCCGGAGTCGCTGACCGACCGCGAGGTGGAGGTCCTCGGCCTGGTGGCGAAGGGCCTGACCAACCGCGCGACCGGCCGCGAGCTGGCGATCTCCGAGGCGACCGTCAAGACGCACCTGGTGCACGCGTTCACCAAGCTCGGCGTGGACGACCACACCGCGGCGGTGACGGTCGCACTTGAACGCGGGCTGCTGCGGTTGAACCGGCGTTAGGCGGTCCGGTAGCGGTGGAACACCACGGTGGCGAACTGCCGCGTCTCGACCAGCCGGAGCTGGATGCGGCTGTCCAGCGACGGGAACATCGGAGTGCCGCCGCCGAGCACCACGGGTGCGACGAACATCTGGTACTCGTCGATGAGTCCGTGCGGTACCAGAGAGGCGGCGAGGCCCGCACCGCCGACCTCCATGTCGCCGTCACCCTCGGCCTTGAGCCTGCGGACCTCCTCCACCGCGTTCTCGCTGACCAGCGTGCTGTTCCAGTGCACATCGGTGAGCGTGCGGGAGAAGACGACCTTGCGCTTCCCCGTCCAGAGCGCGGCGAAGTCCTGCAGGATCGGCGGCGCGTCCGCCGGCACGTGCGGCCAGTACTCGGCCATCAGCTCGTACAGGCGGCGGCCGTGCAGGGAGACCTCGAGCTCGCGGAAGCGGTCGTTGTGGAACTGGTGCAGCTCGTCGTCCGGTTCGCTCCAGTCGATGCTGCCCTTCCGATCGTTGACGTAGCCGTCCAGGGACACGGTGAACGTGTAGATGAGTTTTCTCATGACTGGACAGACCTCCGCGGCGGACAGAACTCATCGGACAAGGACAAGACAGGATCTCCCGAACGATTGACAGCGAAAAGCTTCCCTTGATGTAGTCCGACCACGTCTCCGGACAACGTTGTCATCGAGGAGGTACGCCCACATGTGGCCTTCCAGTAGGCGATTCGTGGCCGGAACGGCAGCCGGACTGCTGCTCGCCGGACTGCTCACGGGGACAGCGCACGCCGCTCCGCCGGTCGACGGCGTCGAGCTGGTGAACCCCTTCATCGGCACGAAGAACTTCGGCAACACCTTCCCCGGCGCGAGCGCGCCCTTCGGCATGGTGCAGGTCAGCCCGGACACCGGGGGCCAGGGCGGCTACGACTACGAGCAGGACTCGATCTACGGCTTCAGCCAGACCCACCTCTCCGGCGTGGGCTGCGGTGTCATGGGCGAGCTGCCGATGATGCCCACCACGGGCGCGGTGACCACGGTCGACCACAACGCCTACAAGTCGAAGTACTCGCACTCCGACGAGGAGGCCACGCCCGGCTACTACCGCGTGGGGCTGTCGAAGTACGGCGTCGACGCGGAGCTGACCGCGACGCCGCGCACCGGCTGGCAGCGCTACACCTTCCCCGCGACGGGCGAGGCGAACGTCCTGTTCAACACGGGCAAGGCGAACCAGACCGTCTACGACTCCGAGATCCACATCGTCGGTGACCGCACGATCGAGGGCCGCGTGCTCGCGGGCGGCTTCTGCGCGGGCCGCGACAAGCACACCGTGCACTTCACCGCGACGTTCGACCGGCCGTTCGCCGCGCACGGCACGTGGCGCGGCTCGACGATCACCCCGGGCAGCCGCGACGCGGCGGGCAGCGGCGGCAACGGCGGCTGGGTGAGCTTCGACGCGAAGACCGATCGCGACGTGGTGGTCAAGGTCGGCCTGTCCTACACGGGCATAGAGGGCGCGCGGAAGAACCTGCTCGCGGAGACGGCTGATTCCTACGACTTCGACGCCACGCGCGCGAAGTTGCGCCAGGCGTGGGTGGAGAAGCTGGGCGCCATCAAGGTGAGCGGCGGTTCCACGGAGCGACTGCGCGCGTTCTACACCTCGCTCTACCACGCGCAGATGCACCCGAACCTGGCCGGTGACGTGGACGGCCGCTACATCGGCTTCGACAACAAGGTGCACATCGCGACCGGCTACACGCCGTACCAGAACTTCTCGTTGTGGGACACCTATAGGCCGCAGAACCAGCTGTTGCAAATCATCGAGCCGCAGGTGGCGCGCGACGTCGCGTTGTCCGTGCTCGCGATCGGCCGCGACGGTGGTTGGTTGCCGCGGTGGGCGCTCGCGGGCAGCGAAACCAACATCATGACCGGTGACCCCGTGGTTCCGTTCCTGGTGGAGGCGTGGTCCAAGGGCTTGCTCGCCGGCCACGAGGCCGAGGCGTACGCGTTGATGAAGACCAACGCGACGACCACTCCCCCGGCGAGTTCGCCTTATAACGGACGATCCGGCGTGGAGTACTACAAGAAGCGCGGTTACATCCCGTCCGGCCTCAAGCTCGGCACGGACTGCGCGCACAAGGGCGGCGACAACGACTGCGTGCACCCGGCTTCGGCGACCATGGAGTACGCCGCCGCGGACGCGTCGCTCGCGCTCATGGCGGAGAAGCTGGGGCACCGCGAGGACGCGCGCATGTTCGCCGAGCGCGGCCAGTGGTACCGCAACCTGTGGGACTCCTCGATCAACCAGTTCCGCCCGCGCACCGTCGACGGCACATGGATGACGCCGTACAACCCGGTCGACGCGGGGCACCAGTTCCACGAGGGCGGCGCGCACCAATACCAGTGGCTTGTCCCCCAGGACCCCGCGGGGCTCGTGGAGCTGATGGGTGGGCGCAAGGCCACTGAGAAGCGGCTCGACGATTTCTTCGCCTACGACAACCTGCTGGCCGATCCCGCGGGCACAGTGCGCAAGGACTGGATCACCAAGCCTTACGACTACTACGGCAAACCGACGTACAACCCGAACAACGAGCCCGATCTGCACGCGCCGTACATGTACCTGTGGGCGGGCGCCCCGGCGAAGACCGCGACCGTCGTGCGCGCGGCGATGACGTTGTTCACCACGGGTCCGGACGGTATGACCGGCAACGACGACCTGGGCACGATGTCGGCGTGGTACGTGTTCTCCTCGCTCGGCCTGTACCCGACGATGAACGGCGCGACGTTCCTCGCGATGTCCAGCCCGCAGTTCGAGTCCGCAACCATCCGGATTGGACAGTTCGGCTCGCAGGGCGGCACGCTGACGATCACCGCACCGGGTGCCAGCGACGCGAAGCGCTACATCCGCAGCGTGGCGTTGAACGGCCGTGACGTCCGGCAGACGTGGGTGGACTGGAACGCCATCGCGCGCGGAGGGAACCTCGCGCACACGTTGGACACCAAGCCGTCGCAGTGGGGCACCGGCCCCGGCGCCGAGCCGCCTTCGGTGAACCGCGCGCAGCGTGATTCCCGTCGTCACCTCGACGCTTCGCTGCGGGACCGGGTCATCGCGACCCCCATCGGCACGACCGACCTCACCGTCAACCTCGACGTGCTGGGCCAGTCCCCGGGCGTGCTCCCGGTCCTCGTCCAGCCCACCGTGCCCGCCGGCTGGCAGGTCTCGCACCAGCCACCGTTGATCATCCGGTCCTTCACGCTGCCCCGCCAGGAGACCGTGCCGCTTCGCCTCCGGATTCCCGCAGGTGTCTCTGAGGGCACTTATCCCTTGCAGGTCAAGGTTTCCGCGCCTGGCGTCGAGCCGGTCACGCGCTCGGTCTCTCTTGAGCTGCGTCCAGCTCCCACGTGTGTGTCCACTGTGTCCGGTCAATGCGCCGTGGACCTCTCACGGGACCTCAACCACGACGGCACGGCCACCGTCGCCCAGTCCTCGGAGGGCAACTTCGACGGCAGTGGCTGGAGCTACGACGCCGCCCTGCTCCCCGCCCAAGGACCGGTCACGTGGGGCGGTGTCACCTACGCGGCTCCGTCCGCCCAGGGCACCGCGCCGAACTTCGTCGAGGCGCGTGGGCAGACGCTGCTCCTGCCGTCCGGCAACCACGGCCGCCTGAGCGTGGTGTTCGCTTCGCACAGCGGTCCCGTCTCGGCCGGGGTGACCGTGCACTTCACCGACGGGACCTCGACCGAGGCCACCGTCGCGGTCGGCGACTGGGCCGGCTCGACCCCGGCCGGGAGCACCGTCGCGCTCGCCATGCCCCACCGGATCAAGGCGGGCTCCGGAGTGGACGGACCGCCGGTGAAGCTGTTCGCGAGCTCTCTCCCGGTGACCAAACCGATCCGCTCCCTTTCACTGCCGAATGATCCTCGGGTGGAGATCTACGCGCTCACCCTCCTCCCGGCATAGGTCAGGGATGGAGGGGAACTCCCGCGAGGTGTCTCCCGTCCTTCCGGTGCTCAGGACGCTCGACGAGCTGGTCGCGCTCGTCGAGCGTTCCGACGCGGAGCTGTACGTCCGCTGGTCGAAAGGCCCCGACGCCGACGCCGCCCAACGCAGCCGCGACGCCCTGACCGGGATCGAGCTGCCCGGCCTGTCCGCCAACCCCCTCCGCGTCGAATCGTGGTGGGGAGATCGGCCACTGCGCCTGTGGCTGGCCCGGCGGCTCTACGACTACCGGCACCTGCGAGACCGGCGAGGACCGGGTGTGCACGCGTGGGTGCTCGAAGGTGAGGAACGCGGGCGTGGGCCGGACAACGAGCCTCTTGTGCGTTGTCGGCGGGCTGTTGCTTGGATTGCTGACGAGGTGCATGAGGTTTGCACTCGGATGGTGGAGGAGCAGGATTCCGCGGAATGGGGGCCGTTGGATCGGGGTGGTTTTCGGTGAGGCTTGCAGGTCGCGCCGGTACCAGCGTGGGTCGACTTGACCTGGGGCCCCTTGCGCGTGCCGAAGCTATCCGACGTGCACGGCGATCGGATGCCAACAGCCCGCCCACCGCTGCGGTCTTCACCATTGCTGTCCGTTCGACAGCACGAACACGTCGGTGCGGATCCGTGGCCGAAGTGCAGGCACCACCACCGCGTGAAGCACGAGTCCAACTGGACGTGCGAGAACCCGCCGGACGGACGGCACGTCTGGACCACGCCCAGGGGCAAGGTCTACGAGACGGAACTGGAGCCCATCAGCCGGGCAGAAAGCGTTTGACGACCACGACGTCTGGCGGTCGGATGACGCGCCGTGAGCACAGGGCAGATGCACTCCGGCGTGCATCCCATCGACGATGACCTCGTGCGTGGGCTGATCGCGGCGCAGTTCCCGCAGTGGGCCGGGCTGGCGGCGGAGCGGTGGCCATCAGGTGGCACGGTCAACGCCGTGTACCGGCTGGGCGGGGACATGGTCGTCAGGCTGCCGTTGGTGGAGAGCGGGGCCGATGACGTTGCGCTGGAACAAGAGTGGCTGCCAGGAAAGCACCCCGGAGCGAGGACGCTGCGCGAGCATGCCGAGGGTGCCGAAGGCTTACCGGGGTGGGCCGCTGGCCCTGCTGGACGCGTCGACGCGGCAGGCGATCGAGCAGCTGCACGGAATCCCGGAGGAGGGCGTCGACTGCGATGCGGTGGCCGAGGTGTGGGACGAAGCGCTGCGAACACCGGGTTGGGACGAAAGGCCGGTGTGGCTGCACGGTGACTTGATGCCGGGAAACCTGCTGGTGGAATCGTGAGCGGGGACGGACGCTTTCGCAGGCCCTGATCGCGCTGCCGTACTACCGGAAGACGAACCCGTTGATGGCGGACAACGCTCGGCACGTGATCCGGACGGTGCTGGAAGAACGTCAGCGAGCCACGGCGTCCGGCGCGAAGTAGTCGCGCAGGAGGGCGATCTTGCCGTCGCGGAGCCGGAAGATCTGCACGAGCGACATGGTGGACGGGCCGCTCGCGGACGTGAACGCCGTGTCGATCTCGACGATGAACACGTCGGGATCCGCAGTGGCGTGCACCTCGTACCGGGAGTTCGGGACGTCGACCTGGCGTTCGGTGTCGGCGGGACGACGGTAGTACGCGGTGAGCTGGTCCCGGATCTCGTCGCGGCCTTGCATACACGTCGGAAAGGCGCTTCCCGGCGGTACCAGGGGTGCCTCGAGCACGCCGTCAGCGGTGAAGAATCCGGCCACCGCATCGGCGTCCTGGCTGAGCGTGGCCCAGAGGTAGCGCTTGTACAGGTCGTGGTGAGGCGTGGACATACGTCAATTGTCGGTCGATCACGCACCTAGCCGCGCGGGTCCAGCCCGAAAGTGCAGCCGTCAACCGGGAACACCCGCGCCTGAAGTGGGCAACCCCGCACGGGGAGCTTTCACACCTTCGGCTACGGGCGGCACACGGTGTCGGCCGGGGGTTGCTTCAAGTCGATGAAGTACCGGTGGGCGTGGTCGATCACGCACTTGTTGCCCATGGTGATGTACAAGGCGTGCCCGTGGCCGTCGTACCGGATCGCGGAGGAGCCGGGGACGCGCTGCATGAGGTCGGCGGTCTCCTGGAAGCCTTCGCTGGCCGTGCCCGCACCGAGCAGAGGCGGCAGCTTGTGCGTGGGCAACGGCGTCCGCGGATTGGCCTCGGCAGCTCTGTTCGCGACTGGGCGGTCCTGGGCGCGACGCCGACGAGGTTGAACCGCTCGCGCAGCCCGGCGAGAGGACGAAGACGGCGGCATAGCCCCGCCCGAGGGAACCTACGCGGTATTGCTGTTCTGCCGCGCTTCGACCGCCCCGATGGTGCTGAGCGCGACGTGTGCCTCCGCGCGGACCGCCGCGGCCTCGTCGGCGCGCCCGGTCGCGGCGAGCAGTGCGGCGAGGCCGAGCCGCGCCTTGCCGGTCCACCGCGGATCGCCCAGCGCCTGGAAGGTGGACAACGCGCGCTGGATGTGGCGGATCCCTTCGGCGCGCGAGGCGTGGAGTTCCCCGTACAGGACTTCCGTGCACGCGGCGCCGTGGGTGTCGAGGGTGCGGGCGTACAGCTCCCGGCTGCGGTCGCAGCACGTGCGCGCGGCGGTGGTGTCACCGAGCCGGAGGTGGGTGTGGGCGAGGCTGCGCCACGCCATCGCCTCCCTGCGCACCTCGCCGAGCGAGTGGAAGATCTCCCGAGCGGTGCCGACCAGCCGCAGCGCGGTCTCGTGGTCGCCGAGTTCCCGCTTCACCACACCGAGCTCGCGCAGGCTCGCCGCCTCCCAGCGGTCGTCGCCGAGCAACGCGAACTCGTCGACGGCGGCGCGCAGGAGCTCCTCGGCCCGAGCCCAGTCGCCCCGGTAGCGGTGCAGGATGCCGAGTTCCCGCCGCGCGTAGGCCACCCAGTTCGGTTCGTCCATTGTGGACAAACGGTCGAGGCACGCGTGCAGGCTCCGCTCCGAGTCCGCGTAGCACCCGACGAACCGCAGGCCCACCGCGACGGCCAAGGACGTCACCATCTCCAGCCGGGGGTCGTCGGCTCCCGGGAGCACGGAGAGGCACTGCGCGAAGTACCGCCGCGCGGGTTCGAGGTCGTGCCGCTCCCGCGCGGCGAGCCCGAGGCCGAAATAGGCGTACGCCGACCAGTAGTCGCTGCCCAGCTCGTTGGCGGCGGCGACGCTGAGCTTGGCCACGGTGACGAGCTCGTCCCACCGCCCGCGCAGTTCCAGGTAGGCCGCGAGCGTCGCCGACAGCCGGCACGTCGTGAGGTGCCTGCCCTGTTCGGAAGCCAGTTCCACGGCGCGGAGGAGGCAGTGCAGTTCCTCGTCGAACCACCGCGGCGCGTTCCGCGCTGCGTGCTCGGCCAACGCCTCGATCTCGGTGGCCGGGCGCGGGAGCGCGAGCCGGTGCAGTCCGCCGAACGGGAGCGCGACGTCGGCTCCGCGGGCCACGTGGAGGTAGGCGTCGAAGATCCGGTCGAACACCGCTTTCCGTTCCGCCGCAGTGGTTTCCGCGGCCGCGCGTTCCTCGGCGAGCAGCCGGATCAGGTCGTGGAAGCGGTAGCGCGAGCCCGCCTCGACGAGGTTGGCCTCGACCAGGTCGTCCAGCAGCCGCTCCGCGGTGCGCCCGTCCACGTCGAGCGCGGCCGCGGCGGCCCAGCCGGGGAAGTCGGGGCCGGGGAGCAGGGCGAGCAGGCGGAAGGCGCGGCGCTGGTCGGGGCTGAGCCGCTCGTAGCTGACCAGGAACCCGGCCCGCACCTCCCGGTCCCCCGCCACCAGCTCGTCGAGCCGGTGCCGCTCGTCCTCCAGCCGCGCCGCGAGCGTGGCCACGTCCAGGTGCGGCCGGGTGCGCAGCTTGGTGCCGATGATCCGGATCGCCAGCGGCAGGTGCCCGCACGAGCTGACGATCCGCCGTGCCGCCGGGGGATCGAGGTGCGCGGCGTCGGCGATGTCGCCCAGCAGCCGCAGCGCGTCGGCGGGGTCGAGCGGGTCGAGCTGGACGCGCAGGCTGGCGTCCAGCCCGGTCAGCCGCCGCCGGGACGTGATGACCACGCCGCACCGGGGGCTGCCCGGCAGCAACGGCCGCACCTGGGCGTCACCCGCCGCGTTGTCCAGCACCACCAGGACGCGCCTGTCGGAGATCCGGTCGCGGAACAGCGCCGCGCGCTCGGCCGTCGCCGGCGGGACGTCGACCCCGGGGACGCCGAGGTCGCGCAGGAACCTCGCCAGGACCTCACCGGGATCGAGCGGGTGCGCGGTGCCCCCGGAGAGGTCCACGAACAGCTGCCCGTCCGGGTAGCGGCTCGCCAGCCGGTGCGCGGCGGCCACGGCGAACGCGCTCTTGCCGACGCCGGGCGGCCCGGAGACGGTCACCACGGCCAGCCGGTCCCGCTCGGCGGCGAGCAGCCCGATGACGTCCCGCAGCTCCGCCTCCCGCCCGGTCAGGTGATCGGCCTCGGACGGGAGCTGGCGCAGGGGACCTCGACCGGGCCGATACCGGGCACCGGCGATCTCGGCGTGCAGCTGCCGCAGGCGCGGGCCCGGCGACACGTTCAGCTCGCGCTCCAGCAAGGCGCGGACCTCGTGGAAGGCGGCCAGCGCGTCGGCGCGGCGACCGGATCGGTGCAACGCGCCCATCAAGTGCTCCCACAGCCGCTCGCGCAGCGGGTGGATCGCGGTGAGCCGCCGCAGCTCCCCGACGACCTCGGCGTGCTCCCCCAGCTCGAAGCGCACCCGCACGTAGTCGTCGACGACCGCGTGGTGCCGCTCCTCCAGCCGGGCCAGCTCGGCGACCAGCGCCGGCCCGGCGGCCAGGCCCTCCAGCGGTCGTCCGCGCCACAGGGCGAGCGCCTGGCCCAGCAGGTCGGCGGCGGTCCGGCCGTCCGCCTCCCGCGCCCGCTCGACCAGCCGGTCGAAGCGCGCCAGGTCCAGTTCGCCCGCGTCCACGCGCAGCAGGTAGCCACCCGGGCGGGTGATCAGCCGCGCGCCGTCGTCACCGAGCCGACGCCGCAGCCCCGACACGTAGGAGCGCAGGTTCGACTCCGGGGTCGCCGGTGGGGACACCCACGCCGCGTCGACGAGGAACTCGGGCGTCGCGAGCGCGTTCGCGCGCATCAGCAGGGCCGCCAGCACCGCGCGCTGGCGCGGCCCTCCCGGCTCGACGACCTGCCCCCTCGCGCGGACTTCCATCGGCCCCAGGACCAGGAACTCCACCCGCCGAGTATCCCAGCCGCCCAACGCGAAGCGGCTTCTGGGCGCGATTTGGGCGAACGGTCCTCGATCATGCGCGGACCGAGGAGCGCAGGGGGACACGTGAAGCGAACAGGACTCGCCTTCCTGGCATTGCTGTGCACGGCGGCGTGCGCAGGCGGAGGGGACCCCGGGGCGGGAACGCCGACAGGGGCCGAGCCGGCGGCGGAGCGACCGGCCACCGCGGACGTCGTGGTCAAGGAGACCGGGCAGCTCGGCGGCTACGTCTACGCCCTCGTGGAGAACCGCGAGGACCGCGAGGTCCGGGCCCGGGTGAAGTTCACCGGCCACACCGCCTCCGGCTCCACCGAGGAACTCGCCAAGGCGGACCACGAGAACAACGCCGACTACCTGGCGCCGGGCAGTACGGGCCCGATCATCACCATGGGCGGGGGCTCGACCACGTTCACCCGGATCGAGGCGGTGATCGAGGTGCTGCCGGACCGCAGTCCGAAACACGGTCCCGGTTCCTTCGAGGCGCGCGTGACGAAGATCGGCGGGGGCAGCTTCTCCAAGGAGGCCACCGTCTCGATCAAGAACCTGTACCCGGAGCCGGTGCGGAGCGCGGTGGTGGGCCTGCTCTGCAAGAACAGCGCGGGCAAGCCGGTCGCCGCGTCCTCCACGCAGTTCAGCGCCGCGGCCGGGGCCGTCAAGGACGTCAGGATGTCCTTGTCGGGCCAAAGCGCCCTGGACGTCGCGAGCTGCGAAGCGTTCCCGCGGATCAAGAGCTACACCGAATTCGGCAACTGAGCGGGGAGAGGTCCCTTGTCGTCACTGAAGTACTCCTGCGGCCTGGCCGCACTGGCACTGGCCGTGAGCGCGTGCGGAACACCGGCGCTTCCGGAGGCCGCGAAGTCCAGCGAGGCCGCGCCGACGAGCACGGTCCCCCCGGCGAAGACCGCCGATCCGCCCACGGTCTTCGACACGGCCGCCGCGGTCCCGTTGCCGCGCTCGATGGCGCAGACGAACATCGGCGGTGGTGTCACCTCGAAGTACACCACCCTGAACAAGCGGACCGCCTACACGGTGACCCCGGTCGAGCTGAACGCGGTCGACGTCCTCACCGGCGAGCAGAAGTGGGTCGCCCGGCTCGACGGTGTGCCCGCCGACCCGAACTTCCGTGCGGGACCGTTCGTCACGAATGCCGGTCCGCGCCCGCCGGCGGTGGACAACCGGGGCAGCCTCGTCGTCGCGGCGATGCCGACTTCGGAACCCGGTAAGGGAACCACGCCCGGATACCAGTCGCTCGCCGTCATCGCCGTCGACGCCGAGAGCGGGACCAAGCGCTGGGAGTCGAGGGTCCGCGTTCCCGACTCCATCGGCAGCACGGGCGGATCCGGGGCGATCACCAAGGTCGTCGCCGTCACCGAGACCGCGGTGGTGGCCACCTACCGCAAGGGCGAGGCGATGACCGTCGTCCTCGACGCCGCCACCGGGCGCACGTTGTGGGAGCGGCCGGAGTACGAGGCGGGCAGCGTGCACGGCGACGTGGTCGTCGGCGCGGACTCCAATGTCGCTGAGAACAAGTCCATGATCCAGGCCACGGCGCTGGCGCTGAGCGACGGGGCGCAGCGCTGGGTCGGCGCGGCCCGGTCGAGCGCCGTCACCGTGGTGCCCGCCGGTCCCGCCATGGTCGTCATCGACTCCACCAACTACGGCAGCGGTGACCCCGCGCTGCTGTTCCTCGATCCCGCCACCGGCGCGGAGCGGGGAAAGCTCACGCACAAGGGCGGATTCGGCCCGTCCGCGTACGGGAAGTGCGACTACGACCAGCAGTCTGTCGTGGTCTGCCTGGCCAACGGCCGTCTTGCCGGGTACGACGCCAGCACTGGCAAGGAGCTGTGGGCGTTGCCCGACAAGACCACCAACCGCATCGCGCCCACGATGACCATCGTGTGGCACGGCGCGCTCTACGGCAGGACCACCAACGGCCCCGTCGTGCTCGACGCCAAGACCGGTGCCGACCGCAGCGCCGAACCCGGCATCGCGCCGCACTGGGTCAGCGAGTACGTCGGGATCGGGGTCAACTCCGACGGTGTCCCCCAGGCTTACCCGGTCAAGCAATAGGATCTTCCGGCGTGGCAGGTTTCGACGCCGCCAAGGCCAGGTTCTGGGATGACGAGTTCGCCGAACCGCCCGCGACGGAAGAGCGCATCAGGACAGCCGAGCGCGAGCTGGGGGTCACCCTCCCCGAGGAGCTGACCGAGCTGTTGCGGCTGCACGACGGTGGAGGCGTTGCCGATCACTGCAACGCCTTCCCCGTCGCCGAGCGCACGAGCTGGAGCGATGACCACATCCCCTTCGAGTGCGTGATGGGCGTCGGTGAGGACGAGTCCCGGCTCTCGATGCTGGACCCCGGGGAACTACCGCCGGCCACCGACTTCCGGTCCTTCGTCGAAGGGCTCACCGCGGAGTCGGCCTACCACGGCGACGACGAGTGACCACTGTGGACAAGCGGCGGGGCACGCTGGCCAGGACCAGTGGTGCCATCGCCGTCGCGACGCTGGCCAGCCGGGTCACCGGGTTCCTCAGGAACGCCGCGGTCGTGTGGGTGCTGGGCTTGGAAGTGCTCGGCAACGCCTACACCGCGGCGAACACCTTGCCCAACCAGGTCTACGAGTTGCTCATCGGTGGTGTGCTGACCAGCGTGCTGGTCCCGGTGCTGGTGCGGGCTCACCACGACGACGCCGACCACGGCGAGGCGTACACCCAGCGGCTGCTGACCCTTGCCACCACCGCGCTGCTCGCGATCACGGCTCTCGCCGTGGTGGCCGCGCCACTGCTGATCGACGTGGTGGTCGACAACTCCACCGGCAAGGCCAATCCGGCCCTGGCCACCGCACTGGCCTATCTGCTGCTGCCGCAGATCCTCTTCTACGGACTCAGCGCGCTGCTGACCGCCGTGCTCAACACTCGCGGTGTCTTCGGCCCTGCCGCCTGGGCACCGGTGCTGAACAACGTGGTCCTGCTGGCCACCCTCGCCACCTACGCCCTGCTCCCCGGCAAACCCCTTCTCAGCCCCGCCCGGATGTCCGACCCGCACCTGCTGGTCCTCGGGATCGGCAGCACGCTCGGCGTCGTCGTGCAGGCGATCATCCTGGTCCCCGCCCTGCGGCGCTCCGGCTTCCGCTGGCACTGGCGCTGGGGTTGGGACCGCCGCTTCGGCAGCTTCGGCGCCCTCGCGGCGTGGACGGTGGCCTACGCCCTGCTGGCCCAGGTCGGGGTGGTCGCGGTCAGCAACGTCACCACCGCCCACGGTGGGCTGCTGATCTACACCACGGTCTGGCTGCTGGTCCAGCTCCCCTACGGCATCATCGGGTTCTCGCTGATCACCGCGATCCTGCCGCGGATGAGCCGCGCCTCGGCGGGCCAGAACACCACCGCCGTCATCAGGGACCTCTCGCTGGCCACCCGGCTGTGCGCGGTGGTGATGCTGCCGTCGAGCGCGCTGCTGACCGTGCTCGGCCCTCCGCTGGGCATCGCGGTCTTCTCCTACGGCAACGGCGTTTCCGAGGCCGGGCGCCTCGGGATCGCACTGGCCTTCGCCGCCTTCGGTGTGCTGCCCTACGCGCTCACCCTGATCCAGTTGCGCGTCTTCTACGCGATGAACGACGCCCGCACGCCCACCCTGATCATGCTGATCATGACCGCGCTGAAGGTCCCCCTGACGTATCTCACGCCCCACCTGCTGCCCTCCGAGCACGTGATCTACGGCGTGGTCGTCGCGAACTCGCTCACCTTCGTCATCGGCTGGGCGATCGGGCAGCTCTGGCTCCGCGTCAGGCTCGGGCCCCTCCGCGGACGGCAACTCCTCGGCACCTTCGCCAAGTCTCTGCTCGCCTCGCTGACAGCTGCCGGTGCCGCACTCGTCGTCAGCACCGCGATGCCTTCGGCATGGGCCTCACTGGCCGTTGGCGGGCTCGTCGGAGCCACTGCGGCCCTGGGCGTCCTGTTCCTGCTCAGAACCAAGGAACTCCAGGTCGTCATGCGGCGGAGGTGACCTCGACGATCGCCGGGACGACCGCGTCCCACGTCGCCGGTGGAGGCATCTCGTGCCCGACTCCGGCCAGCGGGAGCAAGGTCGCGCCCGGGATCGCCGCGGCCAACGCCTCGCCGTGCGGGAACGGGAACATCGGGTCGGCCGTCCCGTGGATCACCAGCGCCGGAACGGTGAGCGTGCCGAGCGAGTGCTCCGGAGGCGTGCTCCCACCGGTCAGGAGCCAGTGGTTGCCGCTCGACGCGACGGTGACGGAGCGGTCGACGACTCGCCCGGCCAGCTCGCGCAGCTCAGCCTCGGTGGCACCGGCCGGGCCGGAGTACGGCAGCCAGTCCGCGACGAGGTAGTCGATCACCGCGCTGCGATCGGACCAGTCCGGTGGCGCGGGCGGGGCGTCGAAGACGGCTCGCAGCCCGGGCACCATCGGCGGCAGCTCCGGCCCGCCGGGCGCGTAGAACGTCGTGGACATGACGGTGAGCGAGGCGATCCGTTCAGGACAGCGCACCGCGAGCTCCTGGGCGATGCCGCCGCCCGAGGACAGCCCGACCACGTGCGCGCGGCGCACCCGCAATGCGTCGAGCAGGCCGAGCGGGTCGTTGGTCAGGGCTTCCTCGGTGTAGGACGGATGCCCCGGCTCGTCCGTGGTCGAGCGGCCGGTGTCGCGGTGGTCGTAGCGGATGACGAACCGCCCGGCATCAGCGAGGCGGCGGCAGAACCCGTCCGCCCACCAGTCCATCGAGCACGCCGCCCCCGCGATCAGCAGCACCGCCGGATCGGCCCGGTCGCCTAACGTCTCGACGCACAGATCCACCCCGTCGACCCGCACCAGTTCCTCGTCGCCCATAACGCTCTCCCCCCGGTTTCCGCCGAGTGCAGTCACGTGACTGATACCGCCACCAGCGCGAACGCACAACAGTGGTCGGCATGGACATACCACCGATCCGGCGCCGAGCCTGGATAGCCACCAGCCCCGCCAACGCCTACGACCTCGTCGCCGACGTCTCCCGCATGGCCGAGTGGAGCCCGAACGTCGTCAAGGTCGCCTACGCGGACAACGTCGGCCCCCGCGTCGGCGCGGTGTTCACCGGGGTCAACAAGGTCGGTGATCGCGTCTGGGAGTCGACCTCGCGCGTGCTCACCGCGGAGCCGGGCAAGGAGTTCTCCTGGGAGGTCGGCGACGGAGTCGTGCGCTGGACCTATTCCTTCCACGCCAACACGGTCGTCACGGTCGACTGGCAGGTGCTGAAGCTGTTGCCCGCCTTCGGCTCCACGGAGGAGGAGCTGCGCAGGTTCCGCCGCTTCACCGCCAAGGGCATCGAGGACACCCTGATCGCACTCGCGGAGGCGCAATGCACACGATGACTTTCGGCGATGTCAGCCTGACGCGGGTCATGGAGTGGCACGGGCCGATCATGCCGCCGAGCGCGTTCGTCCCGGACAGCTCGCCCGGCGACTGGACGGAGTTCGCGCCGGACCACTGGATCGCGGAGACCGACCAGGTGCACTGCGCCCTGCAGACCTGGGTCCTCCGCAGCGGCGGGCGAACGATCCTGGTCGACACCGGCGTGGGCAACCACAAGCAACGCCCGCAGATGGCTGCGTTCCACCAGCTCAACACGCCGTTCCTGGACAACCTCGCCGCGGCGGGAGTCCGTCCGGAGGAGGTGGATGTGGTGATCAACACGCACATCCACGCCGATCACGTCGGGTGGAACACGCGGCTGGAGGGCGACGAGTGGGTCCCGACCTTCCCGAACGCCACTTACCTCGTGCCGCAACGGGATTTCACTCACTTCCACGGCAACGACCTCTTCGAGGACAGCGTCCGGCCGGTCCACGACGCCGGGCTCGTGCAGCTCTGGGACGAGTCGTACGTGATCGACGAGAACCTGCGGCTGGACCTCGCGGCCGGGCACACCCCCGGCTCCTCCGTGCTCCGTCTGGACTCCGGCGGTGAGCGAGCGGTGTTCGTCGGGGATCTGCTGCACACGGTTGTTCAGCTCATAGAGCCGGACTTCAACAGCTGCTTCTGCGAGGACGCCGAGCAGGCACGGGCCAGCAGGCGCAGCGTCCTGGAGTGGGCGGCGGACACGAACTCCCTTGTCCTGCCCGCACACTTGGCCGGTCACGGCGCAGCAGAGGTCCGCCGCGACGGCAGCAGGTTCGCCATCAAGGAATGGGCCCCGTTCGACAGGATCAGACCATGACCACCGTCCGCACGACCGGCGGCCGCGTCCGCGGCGAAGAACGGAAGGACCACACGGTCTTCCACGCCATCCCCTACGCGGCGAACACCGTGGGGCGCAGCAGGTTCACGGCTCCGATCCGTCCACAAAGGTGGCACGGCGTCCGCGACGCCACGCGTCCTGGACCGACCGCGCCCGCCCCGGACCGGAGCCGCTTCGGTGAGCTGGACATGAGCCCGGTGATGGGTCCTGGCTGGATTCGCGGCGAGGACTACCTCACCGTCACAGTGCGCACTCCGAGCATCGCCACCTCCGGGCTGCCCGTCATGGTTTTCGTGCACGGAGGCGGTTTCGTGTCCGGATCAAGCCGTGCCCCGGTGATCGACGGCTCAGCCTTCGCACGCGACGGCGTGGTGTTCGTGTCGCTGAACTACCGGCTCGGCGCGCCGGGGTGGCTGCGGCTTCCCGGCGCCCCGGACAACCGTGGCCTGCTGGACGTGCTCGCCGCGTTGGAGTGGGTGCAGGAGAACATCGCGGCGTTCGGCGGCGACCCCGGCAACGTCACGCTGTTCGGCGAGTCCGCCGGAGCGACCATTGTCGGCGCCGCGGTCGTCACCGCCCAAGAAGGGCTGTTCCACCGGGCGATCTCGCAGAGCGGCAACGGACTCGGCGCGTTCAGCACCGCTCAGGCGGATCTCGTCACGAAGGCGTTCCGGCTGGACGAGGACGCGACGGACGAACAGCTCATCAGGGCAACGCCGTTCGGAATCGACCTCACCGCGACGGGCGAGCCGGACCCGATGCGCGGGCTCCTGCCGTTCAGCCTCGTCGCGGGCACGGAGACGTTGCCGGACCAACCCGCCCACCTGGAGTCCACTGTGGACTTCATGCTGGGCACAGACACCGAGGAGGGCAACCTCTACGTCGTCCCGAACAACGGCGCACTCGATCCCCGGGACCTGACAGAGGAGCTTTTCGCGAAGGGCACGAGGACCTTCGCCGCGTCGAGGAAGTCCCACCTCTACGAGTTCGCGTGGCGGTCGGAGGCGTTCGAAGGGAAGCTCGGCGCGGCGCACGCGACCGAACTCCCCTTCGTCTTCGACACCGTCCACCTGCCCGCCCTCCGCGGCCCCAAGGCACTTCTCGGTCCGGTCGAGCCGCCACGGGAGTTGGTGGACCTGATGCACTCCACGTGGATCCGCTTCGCCGAGACCGGAGATCCCGGGTGGGACCGGATGCGGTTCAGCGGCGGCTCCGACCGGGCCCGGGAACCATCCGGAGCGTGACGCCGTAGCGGTTCCAGGCGTTGATCTGGGCGATCGCGGCGACGAGGGTGAACAGGGTCTCGGAGTCGAAGTGCTTGGCGGCGGTGTCCCAGACCTCGTCGGGGACACCGTGCTCGTCGAGCCGGGTCGCCGCTTCGGCGAGGTCGAGCGCGGCGCGTTCCTGGTCGGTGAAGAACGGGGCCTCGCGCCACACCGCGACCGCCCACAGCCGCTCGTCGGCCTCGCCGAGCTTCTTCAGGTCGTGGGAGTGCATGTCCACGCAGAACGCGCAGCCGTTCATCTGGCTGACCCGGAGCTTGACCAGCTCCAGCACGGTCTTCGGCAGCGTGCTCGACGCGAGGAACGCCTCGATCCGGCTCATCGCCTGGTAGACCGGCGTCGAGGTGATGTCGTCCGTCAGGCGCATCTAGCTCTCCTTGGTGATCAGGGTGCTCGTGCGGGCGAGCTTGGTGGGGTGCAGCACGGCGTTGATCGCGGTAATCAACCCGTCGGCCGCGGTGATCGAGTAGACGGCGACCAGCTCGTCCCCGCGCGTCATGAGCAGGCCGGTGAAGCCGTTGACCATGGCGGGGCGCAGCGCGCGGTCGGGCCACTTGGTGCGGACTCCGATCAGGAAGCGCGCCACCCGGTCCGCGCCGACCACCGGCCGCCGCGCCGCGCGCACGATCCCGCCGCCGTCGCTGTTGAGCACCACGTCGGGGTCGAGCAGCCGGAGCATCGCGTCCAGGTCACCGCCCTCGCACGCGGCGAGGAACGCGCCGACCACCTCCCGCTGCCGCACCGGGTCCGGGTCGAAGCGCGGCGACCGCTCCCGCACGTGCTTGCGCGCCCGCGAGGCGAGCTGCCGCACGGAAGCGGGGGTGCGCCCGACGACCTCGGCGATCTCGGTGAAGGGCAGGCCGAAGACCTCGTGCAGCACGAAGGCGGTGCGCTCGGCCGGGGACAGCGTCTCCAGCACGACCAGCATCGCCATGTCCACCGAGTCGGCGAGCGTGACCCGGTCCTCCGGCCCCTCCTCGGTGCTCACCACGGGTTCCGGCAGCCACGGGCCGACGTAGTCCTCTCGGCGCTTGCGGGCCGAGCGCATCACGTCGAGCGCGAGCCGCGAGACGGCCACGACCAGCCACGCGGTCACGTCGGCGACGCCCTCGGTCCGGCTCAGCCGCAGCCACGCCTCCTGCACCACGTCCTCGGCCTCACCGAGGTCGCCGATGATCCCGTACGCGATGCCGAGCAGCCTCGGCCGTTCGCGCTGAAATTCCCCTGCCGTCGATGTCACAGCCACGCCCTTAGGACGAGACAGCCCGCGCGGGTGTGACATCCCTGGTCCGGGTTCCGGCGAGGATGACCACCGCGACGCCGAGCAGCAGCAGCGCCAACCCCGGCAGCGCGGCGGGTCGCGGCACCTGGCCGAGCCAGACCCACGCGATCAGCGCGGCGCCGGGCACCTCCAGCAGGATCATCAGGCTGACCGTGGTCGCCGAGACCTTGCGCAGCGCGAAGCTGAACATGGAGTGCCCGAGCAGCTGCGCCCCGGCCACGAGCGCCAGGATCGCCAGCCACGTCGCCCCGTCGTAGCCGGTCAGCGGCACCCCGCCGACCAGGCACACCCCGAGCAGCAGCACCCCGCACACCGAGTAGCAGACGGAGGTGTACGTGGTGGTGCTGATCGTGACGCGGGCCCGCTCGCCGAGCGCGGTGTAGACCGCGGCCATCAAGCCGCCCGCCAGGGCCAGCAGGTCACCGGTGAGCGCGGCGGCGGAGACCTCGAAGTCGGCCCCGGTGGCGATGATCGCGCCCACCACGGCCAGGGAGATGCCGATCCACGTGGCCACCGGCAGTCGCCGACCTTGGAGCGAGGCGATCGCGCACTGCCACACCGGCTGCGTCGCGACGAGCGCGGTCGCGGTGGCCACGGACGTCAGCTGGACCGCGGGCATCCACGTGGAGAAGTGCACGGCGAGCGCCACCCCGGCCGCCACGCTGTACCACCCGGCGGTGCGGTGCTCGCCGCGCACGAGCCCGCGGAACTCCTCCCCGCGCCGGGCCGCGGCGAACGGGGTGAGCGCGGCGACCGCGATCGCGTTGCGCCAGAAGGCGATGGCCAGCGCGGGCGCGGCGGCGAAGGCGGTCAGCGGCCCCGAGGAGGAGACGGCGAGCACCGCGACTGCCAGGACGACCCCGGTCACGGGGTCCACACGAGAGGACACGGTGGTCCATCCTGGCACGCGGCCCGGAGCGGCCCTCAGTCCCGAGTGATGGAGAACATGTAGCAGCCGTAGGCGATGTTGCGGCTGTGGATCTCCACGACATCCGGTTCGGCCAAGATCGAAGTGATCTCGCCGATCGGGTCTGAGCCGTCGTGCACGCGCGTCGCGGGGTGGATCCAGCCCCGCTCGTCGTAGGCGCGCAACACCTGCGGCCGGGTGAGCCACTGGTCCGGATAGCCCTCCCCCGCCGGGCCGTCGCACTGCTCGGCGTGCGCGTAGACGGCGCCGATCTCGCGGTACGGGCTCACCCCGGGCAGGGGCGGCTCGTAGCCGAAGAGGATCACCTTCTCGTCCTCGCGCGCGCTCCGCAGGCAGCACCGGAGCGGACCGGTGATGCCGGTGAGGTGTTCGACGGGATTGCCGGAAGTGTCCAGATCGGTGGCGCGGACGTGGGCGAGCAGGGCGGAGTGCAGCGCGTGCACGCGGAAACCAGTCATGCCCTGAGCCTGCTGGGGCGGACGCCCGCGTTCCGGCGCTTTTCCGCCGTCACGCTCGCAGCGACGGCATCCCGGCCACGAGCGCCGCCAACGCCCGCTTGAGCGTCGGCTCGAAGGTCGGGACCATCGCCGCGATCTCCGGCTCCTGCGCGTACAGCTCGCGCATCGTCGCGGACGGGTTCGCCGCCGCGTAGAGGAGTCCGGCCAGTGCGCCCGCCGCGGTCACCAGCTCGATGCCCTCGGACTCGGTCAGCTCGGAGTGCGCGGCCACCGCGGCGCCGACCGACCGGATGATCCCGTGCAGCCCGCGCTTGAACTCCCGGGCCGCGGGCACGGAGACGTTGTGCTCCAACGTGATCGTCACCTGGCTGAGCAGGTCGCAGAACAGCGGCCGTTCGGCGACGGTCTCCACCAGCGCCTCGACCGGTCCCGCCTCGGGGATGCGGGCGAGCACCGCCTGCTCCCAGTCCCGCCAGCACTCGGCGGTGAGTTCGAGGTAGATCTCCTCGCGGGTGCCGAAGTAGCGGGTCACGTTGGACTTGGCGAAGCCGACCGCGGCCGCGACGCCAGCGAGGCTGACCGAGCGGACGCCGTCGCGGCGCGCCAGCTCACGGGCGGCGTCGAGGATCGCCGCCCGCCGTTGCTGCTTGTGCTCGGGGCGCCTGGCCCGGACGAAATCTGGCTCGGTCATCGCCGGACGACCTTACCTCCCAAGTTAAGAGAACGCCGTACTCTTGTTAAGAGAACGCCGTGCTGTTAACTTGGCCGCCATGGGCGAGACGAAGATGCGGGTGAACGGCGAGCCCGTGGTGCTGGACGTTCCACCGCAGGTCAGCCTGCTCGACGGGCTCCGCGACCGACTGGGCCTGACCGGCCCGAAAAAGGGCTGCGACCAGGGCGCGTGCGGAGCGTGCACGGTGCTGGTGGACGGCGCGCGCATCGTCTCCTGCCTGGCGCTGGCCGTGCAGTACGAGGGCCGCGAGATCACCACGATCGAGGGAGTCGCGAGCCTGCCTGAGGGCGCCGCGCTCCAGCGCGAGTTCATCCGGCGCGACGGGTTCCAGTGCGGTTTCTGCACCTCGGGCCAGATCTGCTCGGCGATCGGCATGCTCGCCGAGCGCGACTCCGACGTGCCGCCGACCCGCGACGAGATCCGCGAGGGCATGAGCGGCAACCTGTGCCGCTGCGGCGCCTACAACGGCATCGTCGACGCCATCGAGGAAGTGGCGAGATGAGGACCTTCTCCTACGTCCGCGCGGACGACGTGGACGCGGCGCTGCGAGCGATCATCGAGGAGCCCAACGCGAAGTTCCTCGGCGGTGGCACGAACCTGGTCGACCTGATGCGCGAGGGCGTCGAGCGGCCGGACACCGTCGTCGACATCACGCGTCTGCCCCTCGCCGAGGTCGAGGAGCTGCCCGACGGCGGTGTGCGGATCGGCGCGCTGATGCGCAACAGCCACCTCGCCGCGCACCCGACGATCCGCTCGCGGTATCCCGTTCTGTCGCAGGCGGTGCTGTCCGGCGCCTCGGGACAACTGCGGAACATGGCCACTGTCGCCGGGAACCTCATGCAGCGCACGCGCTGCCTCTACTTCTACGACGACGCGGCGGCCTGCAACAAGCGCGAGCCCGGCAGCGGATGCGCCGCGATCGGCGGATTCTCGCGCAACCACGCCATCCTCGGGGCCTCTTCGAGTTGCGCCGCGACCCATCCGTCCGACCTGTGCGTCGCCCTCGCGGCGCTGGACGCGGTCGTCGAGATCCGGAGCGCGCACGGCACGCGCCGGGTCCCGCTCGTCGACTTCCACCGGCAGCCCGGGAACATGCCGGAGATCGAGACGGCACTCGCCGACGCTGAGTTGATCACCGCCGTGGAGCTTCCCCCACCGCCTCCGGGCGTCTCGCAGTACCGCAAGGTCCGCGACCGCGCTTCGTACGCTTTCGCACTGGTTTCCGTTGCGGCGGCTCTGGCAGTCCATGACGGTGTGGTGTCGTCGATCCGGCTCGCGTTGGGCGGGGTCGGCACGAAGCCTTGGCGCGCTCACAAGGCGGAGAGCGCACTGTCGGGCGCTCCCGCCACGACAGAGAGCTTCCGCTCGGCAGCGCGCGCTGAACTCGCGGACGCAGTCGCCTTGCCGCACAACGAGTTCAAGATTCGCTTGGCGGAGAGCACGATCGTCGCAGTGCTGCGAGGGATGTCATGACAGCGATCGGCCAGGCTTTCGACCGCGTCGACGGGGTCATCAAGACCACCGGCGCCGCCACGTTCTCCGGTGATCAGCTCTACCCTGACCTGGCGCACGCAGCCCTCACGCACGCGTCCATCGCGCGGGGCCGGATCACCGAGATCGACACGACGGACGCGACGCGGGTGCCCGGAGTGCTCGCGGTGATCACCCACCGCAACGCGCCGAAGATGAAGCTGCCTTCGACCGGCCTCATGCCACCGGTCGCCGGAACCACCGTGAGCTGCCTCAACACCGATGAGGTGCACTGGGACGGCCAGCCCGTCGCCGTGGTCGTCGCGGAAACCCAGGAGGCGGCCCGCGAAGCCGCCGCGCGCGTTCGCGTCTCGTACTCACCCCTTCCCGCCGCTGTGGACTTCTCGGCCGCGGAAGCGAAGCCGCAGAAGAACTCGATGCTCCAGGCGGGCTCGGCGAGCAAGGGCGACGCGCTTGCCGCTCTGGAAAGCGCACCGGTCTCGGTGGACCGGGAGTTCACCACGCCTCCGCACAACCACAACGCGATCGAGCCGCACACCACCACCGCGGTGTGGGACGGCGACCGCTTGACCGTGCACGAGCCGACGCAGAGCATCAACGGCGTCCGCCGCACCCTCTCCGCCGCCTTCGGGGTGTCGGTCGACCAGATCCGCGTTGTCTGCGAGCACGTCGGCGGCGGGTTCGGCGGGAAGGGCCTCGTGTGGCCCGGCACGATCCTGGCCGTGCTCGCGGCGCGGGTGACCGGTCGGCCGGTGCGGCTGGTGCTGTCCCGGGAGGGCGTCTACCGCACGGTCGGCGGGCGAACTCCGTCCGTCCAGCGCGTCGCGATCGGCGCGGACCGCGACGGCCGCATGACCTCGCTGATCCACACGTCGGTGACCCGTGTCGGGCGCAGCGGTGGAAACCCCGAGGGCGTGACGATCCAGTCCAGTCACCTCTACGACGCGCAGAACATCCTGTTGCGGCAGAACGTCGCCGAACTCGACCTGCTGGCCAACACGTTCATGCGGGCGCCGGGCGAGGCCATCGGCACGTTCGCACTGGAGTCCGCTGTGGACGAGCTTGCGCACGAGCTCGGCATGGACCCGATCGAGCTGCGCATGCGCAACGAGCCGACTCGCGACCCGATCGGCGACAAGCCGTTCACCCGGCGGAACCTGCGCGCCGCCTACGAACTCGGCGCGAAGGAGTTCGGGTGGGAGCAGCGCGCTCCACAGCCCCGGTCGATGCGTGACGGGCAGTGGCTGGTTGGTTGGGGCGTGGCGACCGCGTTCCACCCGCCGGTCCATCTGGTCGCCAACGCGAGCTTGCGCTTCAGCGCGGACGGAACCGCGTTGCTGCGCTGCGGTTTCCACGAGATGGGGATGGGCGCCGCGACCGCGCAGGCGCAGATCACCGCGGACGCGCTCGGGATCCCCTTCGAGGCCGTCCGCGTCGAGCACGGCGATTCCCGCCTGCCCGCTGGTCCGATGGCGGGTGGCTCCAACCAGACCGGGAGCGTTGCCGCCGCCGTCCACACCCTCGCACCGAAGCTGCGCCGCGCGCTCGGCGGGGAGATCTCCGTGGAAGCCCTGGCCCGCAAGGGAAAGCCGTACGTCGAGGTGTCGATCGGCGCGGACTCGCCGCTCGGCAGGGCGACCGGCCAGGCCCGGCTGATGTCGAGGTTCCTGCGCGACAGGCGGAAGGGGGTGCGCGCAGTCACGGGAGCGCAGTTCTGCGAGGTCCGGGTCGACGCGGACACCGGCGAGATCCGCGTCTCGCGCTGGGTCGGCGCCTTCGACTGCGGCACCGTGATCAACCCGAAGACCGCGGCCAGCCAGCTCCGCGGCGGCATCGTCCTGGGCATCGGCACCGCGCTGTCGGAGGAGACCCTGGTCGACCCGCGCACCGGGCGGATCATGAACCCGAGCCTCGCCGAGTACCACGTCCCGGTGCACGCGGACATTCCGCGGATCGACGTGCACTGGCTCGACGAGCCCGATCCCACGATGCCCGCCGGCCTGCTCGGTGTCGGCGAGGTCGGGGTGACCGGGGCCGCGGCAGCCGTGGCCAACGCGGTCTTCCACGCCACCGGCAAGCGCGTCCGCGACCTGCCGATCACCCTCGACAAGGTGGTGTGATGCTGGAGATCGCCGAGGAGCTGCGCGCGTGGTCGGACGCGGGCCGGACGTTCGCCGTGGCCACCGTCATCGGCGTCTCCGGCAGCGCGCCCCGTCCGATCGGCGCGTCCATGGCGGTGTCCGCTGACGGCGCGGTGATCGGGAACGTCTCCGGTGGCTGCGTGGACGGCGCCGTCTACGAGCTGTGCCGCGAGGCGATCCGGACGGGCGAGTCCAGCACGCACAGGTTCGGCTATTCGGACGAGTCCGCGTTCGCCGTGGGTTTGAGCTGCGGCGGCGTGATCGAGGTCTTCGTCCAGCCCGCACCGGTGATCCCTCCGTCCGGCGCCACCGTGGCGCGGAGCTTCACCGGCCGGACCATGCTGGTGCACAACGGAAAGGTGGAGGGCACGGTCGGTTCTCTGGACGCGGCCGTGCTCTCCTCGACCGAGACGACCGTGCTGCCCGGTGTGCTGGTCGAGGTCCCCGCACCGCCTCCGCGCATGCTGATCTTCGGGGCGCTCGACTTCGCCGCCGCGCTCACCACCGTCGGCACGTTCCTGGGCTACCGCGTCACCGTGTGCGACGCGCGACCGGTTTTCGCGACTCCGGAGCGGTTTCCGGGCGCGGAGGTGGTCGTGGACTGGCCGCACCGCTACCTCGAACAGACCACTGTGGACGATCGAACGGCGATCTGCGTGCTCACCCACGACTCGAAGTTCGACATCCCCGTGCTGACGCGGGCACTGCGCATACCGGTCGGCTACGTCGGTGCGATGGGCTCGCGCCGCACGCACGCCGAGCGGCTGGAGTTGTTGCGGGGCAACGGTGTCACACCCGAGGAGCTGGCCAGGCTGCGCTCGCCCATCGGGCTCGACATCGGCGGGCTCACCCCGGAGGAGACCGCGCTGTCCATCGCCGCGGAGATCGTCGCGTGCCGCCGCAACGGCTCCGGGCGCCCGCTGTCGGCGGTCTGTGGCCCGATCCACACGCGTCTTGACGCGATGACCGGAAGCTGATCTGATCCCCGGCAGCGTCGCGTGCACCCGGCAAAGAGACCGTCGTGGGCATGGAGGCGCCGGATCATGGGACTTCGACCATGGACGAACGCCTCCGGGCCTTCGGAACGCAACTGATCATCGTGCACGACTGGCTCCGCAAGGAGCTTTCCCGCCTCCGCGAGGACATGGACGCCTACCTCGACGGCAGGGGCGGACGACCCAGGGACCTGCTGGCGCACTGCATGACCTTCTGCACCGCGCTGAGCAGGCACCACACCGGCGAGGACACCCACGCCTTCCCCGCGCTGGCCGAGCAGTTCCCCGAGCTCGCGCCCACGCTGGAGAAGCTGCGGGAGGACCACCACCTGGTCACCGGCATCCTCGGCAAGCTCGAATCCCTGGTCGCCGGGGCCGATCCCGCCGACGCCGAGCGCGTGCGGTCCGAACTGGACGGTCTCGCGGCGATCATGGAGTCGCACTTCAGCTACGAGGAGCGGCGCATCGTGACCGCGCTCAACGAGCTGGCGCACGGCTACGACGGCACCGGGTTGGACCTGACGGCGCTCGCCGCACCCCGGAGATCAACCTAGACTCTCGCCCATGCTGGTGGCGGTGCAGCACTCCGAGGGCGCGCGCGGTGACGGCCTGGCCGGGGCCGAGGCCAAGGTCGCGCAGTGGATGCGGACCTGGACCGGTGACTTCGGCCTGCCGGGCATCGCGGTGTTCAACGCCGCGACGCCGATCGGCATGGCCGACGCGCTGGTGCTCTCGCCGTACGGGTGCCTGGTGCTGGAGATCGACGGCTTCACCCGTCGGCAGGACGGCGCGCTGCGCGCTCCGGCAGAGGGCGCGTGGGAGGTCGACGGGCAGCCCGCCGCGCTGCACTCGACCAACCTGATCGAGGAGGTCCGCGCCAACGTCACCGCCGTGCGCTCCGCGCTGAACGCCGCCGGGATCACCACCGGCGCCGTGCCCGGTCTCGTGGTCCTGTTGCCGACCCCCGGATCGGAGATCGAGCTGGCGTCCGAGCCCTCCGGCGACATCCAGGTCGTCCTCGCGCCGCACCAGAAGCCGCTGCGCCGGTACTTCCACACGCTGTGCAAGAGCGAGAAGGTCTGGGACGCCAACACCGTCGCCGCCGCGGCGCGGGCGCTGAAGCTGACCGAGCAGGTGCCCGGCGTCCTCGACCTCTACCAGCACGGCATCCCCGAGACGATCTACGCCGCCCCAGCTGCTCCTGAGGCCGCTCCCCCGCCGCCACCCGTTCGCCAGGCTCCCCCGGCCCCGGCTCCCCCTCCTGCGAAACGCAGCGGCAGCACCCGCCTGGTGCTCATGGTGATCCTCGGCGCGCTGGTGCTCGCGGGCCTGATTTGGTTGGTGGGCACCGTGTACGACGTGTTCCACTGACCGCATGACCACTGTTGTCGAGGCCCTTGCGGCCTGGCGGGACGGAGACCGGGACACCGCGCGTGCGCTTGCCACGGCGGCGGGAACGCGGCTCGGCGACGAACTCGCAGAACACTGGAAGAGCGAGGCCGACGGCCGCGTCTACGACCAGCCCGCCGCGTTCCGCGCGTTCGTCCGCGGTGGCGGCAACGTCGAGCTGTACTCGCGCCTGAGCACGGCCCTCGCTTCGACCTACGACGCCGTCCGGCCTTCGTCGCTGCTCGACATCGGCTGCGGTGACGGCCTCGCCATCGCTCCGGCGCTTTCGCAGGCGGCCCACCGTCCCGCGCGCGTCGACCTCGTCGAACCCTCCGCCGCCCTGCTCGACCTCGCCCGGGAACGCGTCCCCGGCGCGCACACGTGGCAGTCGACCGCGCAGGAGTTCACCGCGCGCCTGTCCGCTGAGCGCTGGGAGGTCGCGGAGGCCACTTTCTCGCTGCACACCTTGGGACCCGCCGAACGCCTGTCCGTGCTGCGCAGGCTGCGCCCGCACGTCGATCGCCTCGTCCTGGCCGAGTTCGACGTGCCCGCGGAGTCCGCTGACCTCGCGTGGCTCGTCTCCCGCTACGAGCTCGGCGTCGCGGAGTACTCAGATTCCCTTGTCGCACAGGGGTTCCTGCTGCCCGTCCTGCTCGGCCAGATCGTCCGCGGTGCCGTTCGCTCGACCTGGGAACAGCCCGCGTCCGCGTGGCGCGACCAGCTCACCGCCGCCGGCTTCGCGCAGGTCGACGTTATGCCCCTGATGTCGTACTGGTGGTCTCCCGCGACGCTGATCACCGCATACTGAGCGAACGGGCCCGGTGTCGATCTCCGCGCTAGGCTCGGCCTCACCACGAGCAAGGAGGCTCACATGATCGGGTTCATCGTCGCGGGACTCATCATCGGCGCACTCGCCCGGCTGATCAAGCCCGGCAAGCAACAGCTCAGCATTCTCGCCACACTGCTGCTCGGCCTGGTCGGCTCGGTGATCGGTGGCACGATCGCCAACCTGCTCGGCACCGGGGACATCTGGGAACTGAACACCCTCGGCTTCATCCTCGCCGTCATCGCCTCCGTCGCTCTCATCGGCGTCGCCGAGGGCATCGCCCAGTCGCGCAAGCACTAGAGCCGTCCGGTGCTCATAGCGGGACTTCCTCCCGCTATGAGCACCACGACCTCAGACCACCAGAAGCGTCTTCCCCAGCACCGCGCGAGCGTCGATCGCCGCGTGCGCCTTCGCCGCCTCCGCGAGCGGGAAGGTCTGCCCGATCACCGGCCTCATCCGTCCCGCCGCCGCTTCCCCCACGGCGCGTTCCGCGAGGCGCACCGCCTGCTCCGGCGTGAACTGCGCCTGCTCGATGCCGCGCACCTCCACCCCCGCCGGCGCTTCTCCCTCCGCGAATCCCCCGCTCGCCGCCCCGTGCGCCGAGAACCAGCGCTTCGTGATCCCCAGCGCCGCCCTGCCGATCTCGCCGCCCGCGCCGTCGAAGACCACGTCCGCTTCCTCGACGCGGTCCACCCACCCCGGCTCCGTGTAGTCCACCACTTCCGCCGCGCCGTGCTCACGCACCAGCTCCAGCTTCTTCTCCCCGCGCGCCGCCCCGATCACCGTCGCCCCCGCCGCACGCGCCAGCTGCACCAGGAGAATCCCCAGGCCCCCCGCCGCGGCCGTGACGAGGACCCGCTCCCCCGGCCTCACCTCCGCGTTGTCGAACACCCCCAGCGCCGTCACCCCGTCGTGCAACAACGCCGCCGCTTCTTCCTTCGCCAGCCCCTCCGGCACCTTCACCAGGTCGCCGACCTTCACCACCACCTGCTCCGCGTAGGCCCCCAGCGCCCTCGCCGCGACCTCCGCCCCCACCCAGGCTTCGGCAACCCCCTCACCGACCGCCCTGACTCGCCCCGCCACCCCGAACCCCGGCACGTACGGCGGCTCGATCCCGAACGCTTCGCTCGCCCACCCCGTCCGCAGCTGCGTGTCCAGGAAGATCACGTCCACTGCGGACACATCGACCAGAACTTCGCCCATCCCCGGCACCGGCTCCGGCACCTCCGCCGCCGCCAACACCTCCGGCCCGCCGAACCCGACCGCCCTGACGACGCGCATCGCCCACTCCTCATCTCGTTGACCGCTGTCCCCCACACCCAACAACCTCAACAAGACTTCAGGTCAAGCCTGATCGCCGTGCCGCACACCGCGCGTTCGACCGTGAGCCCTTCGCACTCGCCAATCGGCTCGCCTTTGTGTTCCACGGCAGACCGAAGGACTGAGCTGGCCCACCACGACCTTGCCCATGTTCTGCCGGTTGACCATCGAGACCGTGGATACGCCGGAGGGGCAAGGACTGATCGCCCACCACGAAGGCAAGCGCCCGCCCGACGTGAACCCGGTTGCCGTCGGGCGTTCGACCGTCTTCGGGTCGACGTCCAGGGCCTTCACCACGGCGTCGAAACATGAACCCGTTGGGCGTTTCGGCCGAAGGCGCCGGCTGTCGAGGTGTTGGGGATCCGGCCGCACTCCCGAGCCTCGGGCAAATGCCGCAATGCTTGTGATCGGCGACCACGGTCCGACGGTGGCTCTCTACCTCGATCCGGTGAATCTACGCACCCAACTTGCACCGATGCCGACAGGACCTAAGGCACTTGCTCGATTCTGCCGAGAGCTGGCGAGGGAAGCGATCGAGCTCGCGGACTACCTTGAGGAAGGTCGTCACGCACTGCGGCACTCACCTGGCTGGAGGCAATGATCATGGCAGCGTCGAGCAAATGGGACTCTGCCTTACGAGTCGGGACGCTTCTGCAGGCGCACGAAGCGGTGCGGCGGCTGCGGCCGGCCCCCGGCGCGCGCCCGGCGATCTGGCGGGAGTACTTCCAGCGATGCGCCGAGGTCTACGAGCACCTGGCCGCGATTGATCACGACCACTACCACGAGGCGCTGTACTGGGCCGGCCGAGAACGGCAGAAGGCCGAGGAAATCGAACTTCCCAAGCAGAGAAACAGGCGGAGCGCCTGACGAAGATCATCACCCGGCAGGGCCCCTGCGACTCCCTCGGAAATCGGTGATCCCCGAGCCGGGGCAAGTGCGAAGCTGGCCGGGTGATCAGTTATGAGTGGCGCGGGAAGTTCGAGAACGCCGAGGTCAACGAGCTGCACGCGGAGGGGTTCGGGGGCCGGGTCCGCGAAGTCGACTGGTGGGGGCAGGTCAACGGGCACAGCCTGGGGTGGGTGTGTGCGCGTCGCGGGAAGCAGCTGGTGGGGTTCGTGAACGTGGCCTGGGACGGCGGGGTGCACGCGTTCGTGCTGGACACATCGGCGGCGAAGAAGGTGCGGCGGCAGGGCGTGGGGACGAAGCTCGTCGCGGTGGCGACCGAGCATGCCAGGAACGCGGGGTGCGAGTGGTTGCACGTGGACTTCGAGGAGCACCTGCGTGAGTTCTACTTCGACAGCTGCGGATTCCGCTCGACCCCAGCGGGGCTGATCAGGTTGGGCCGATGACCGGACGAACACCGAAGCACGTGGCCGAGGACGCCGGTCCGGCGCAGCTCGTTGTGGCACGTGGACTCGATCTCGCCGGGGAAGCGTTCGTCCTCGGGGACCCGGGCCCGTTCGCCGAGCGGTCGCGGAAGAGGCTGGGGCGGTCGAGATCGAGCGTGCGGCGCCGACTGTCCGCCACCGCTGTCGCCCTCGCGGCGGATGCGCGGCCGGGAAGCGAACGGCCAAGGTGAACACACCGATGGGCACATCGCCCGCGTTGGCGTAGTGAATTTCATTGTCCACATCTTCGACGGCGCGAACTCGCGCCCGGAAATAAATCGGAACCGAACAGGCGCCGACCATTTGCACGGCGATCCCCACTCGTTCAGCAGACGATTCACGTGATTGTCTCGATTATGTTCACGGTCGGACAGGCATATGTTGCCCGCAACACCAGTGATGGTCGTTCATCAAGGCGGGCCCCCTGTCCGTTCGCACAGAATCCATTACATGAAAGGGACGTCATGCGAGCACGAACGAAGCTCCTCATGACCGCCACCGCGGTGGCGCTGGTCGCCGGAGCGCCATTAGCGAGCGCCAACAGTGAGATACCCGAGCACGCCCGCCAGGGTGGGCTCATCGAGAACGTGCTGTTCGAGGGGAAGGTTCTGGACGTCGAAGGCGCCAGGACCGAGTCGGGGACACCCGTCGTTCTCTTCGAGGCGCATCGAGGGTTCAACCAGCAGTTCCAGCTCGTGCCCACCCCCATGGGCTACCAGCTCAGGGCAAAGCAGAGCGGCAAGTGCGTCCAACCGGTGACGCCCAGGTACGGAGCCCAGCTCGTCATCGAGGAGTGCGGTTCCGCCCCTGAGAACTTCTGGTTCCCGGAGTGGTCCGAAGGAAACCTCAAGCTCCGCAATCGGACTTTCCCCATGGCCTGCGTGACGGCGCAGGACCCGGCGACGGGCAGACAGAACGTCACCATCGAGTACTGCCGCCCGGCGGACAAGTCCCAGGAGTGGAAGGTGGTGCCGGTGTAATCGCACGGAGCTGCCCGGCCGGTTCGAGCGACTTTGCCGAACCGGCCGGGCGGCCACCGGGAAACCGAACCCTGGCGCAGGCGAAAACCACGCTCGCCCACTCCGCGGAGGACACTTCCGCGGGTCGCGATATCGGCAGAGTCACAGCTGACGAGCGCTTCAGGGATGCGGTGGCAGACTGGCGGCATGGCCCGCCCGAACTACCGCGACCGCCTGACCTCGCCGTTGCCGAGGATCCGCGACCTGGCCCGGATCCTGCGCGAGAACGGGGGGTTCGGCGGGAGCGGGGAGAACGCGGACCTGGTTCCCATCGCCCGCAACGGGCTCCCGGCGGGCACGACGAGCTGGACGTGGGTGGGGCACTCGACGTACCTGGTGCGGCTCAACGGGGTGGCGATCCTCACGGACCCGGTATGGGCGGCGCGGATTCCGGGTGGGACGCGGAGGCTGACGCCGCCGGGGCTGGCGTGGAGCGAACTGCCGAAGATCGATGCGGTGGTGATCAGCCACGACCACTACGACCACCTGGACTCGCCGACGGTCAAGCGGCTGCCGAGGGACACGCCGGTCCTGGTGGGGCTGGGGCTGAAGACCTGGTTCACCAGGCGCGGGTTCCGGAACGTGACGGAGCTGGACTGGTGGGAGTCGGCGACGGTGGCCGGGCTCGAGTTCGACTTCGTGCCGGCGCACCACTGGAGTCGCCGGGGGCCGTTCGACACGTGCGCGACGCTGTGGGGCGGCTGGGTGATCACGGCGCCGGACGGGACCAGGACGTACCACGCGGGCGATTCGGGGTACGGCAAGTGGTTCGCGGAGATCGGTGAGCGCTACCCGGGCATCGGCGTGGCGATGCTGCCGATCGGGGCGTACGAGCCGCGGTGGTTCATGCGGCCGGTGCACATCAACCCCGAAGAAGCAGTCCAAGCGCTGGAAGACCTTGGTGCGCAACAACTCGCGGCGATGCACTGGGGCACGTTCGCGCTCACGAAGGAGCCGATGGACGAGCCGCTGCGCCTGATCAAGAAGGCGTGGGCGGCCGCCGGGCGCGATCCGGCGGACCTGTGGGCGTTGGCAATCGGAGAAACACGAACACTGACATGACACTCATCGGTCGCGAAGCGGAACTGGCCGAGCTCGAAGCGTTCCTGAACGGCGGACAAAGCGCGCTGGCGGTGCTCGGCGAGCCCGGGGCGGGCAAGTCGGCCTTGCTCGGCGAGGTCGCCGAGGACGCGTTGTGGGCGACGGGCGCGGAGCCGGAGTCGGGTCTCGCATTCGCGGCGCTGCACCAACTCCTGCGACCGGTGGCGCACCTCGCGGACGCGCTCCCGGAAGCACAGCGCGACGCGATCAAGGGAGCGCTCGGGCTGGCGGAATCGCGCACGGAGGACCGTTTCCTGGTCTCGGCGGCGGTGCTGTCGTTGCTGATCGAGGCGGCGGAGCCGGACGGGCTGCTGTGCGTGGTCGACGACTTCCAGTGGCTCGACCAGGCATCGGCGGACGCCTTGCTCTTCGCGGCGCGGCGGCTCCGCGGCGAGAAGGTGCGCCTGCTGATCGCGGCGAGGGACACCACCGACGTGAGGCACGCGCTGCGCGGAGTGCGACAGCTGCGCCTCACCGGGCTCGACGAAGCCGACGCGGCACGGCTGCTGACCGCGGCACCGGCGGTGATCGCCGAGATCACGCGCCTGACCAGCGGAAATCCGCTCGCGCTGCACGAGGTCGGCGATCTGCTGACACCGGACCAGCTCGAAGGAAGCGCACCGCTACCCGATCCGTTGCCGATCAAGAACGTCTTCGGGGACCAGATCGCGCGGCTGGACGAGGCCACGAAGCACGTGTTGCTCATCGCCGCGCTCGAAGGGCAAGGCGACCTCGGCGTCGTCCTGCGCGCGGGTGCGGAGCCGACGGCGCTGCACGAGGCCGAGCGAACCGGGCTGATCACCACCGACGGCGCGAAGATCCGCTTCCGCCATCCCCTCGTGCGCTCCGCGGTCGTCACCGAAGCCGGGGCCGCGCAGAAGAGGCAGGTCCACAACGCACTGGCCGACGCGGTGGGCGACGCGGACCGCAAAGCACAGCACCGAGCGGAGGCGGCGCTCGGGCCGGACGAAGACGTCGCGCAAGCACTGACGGAGTCGGCGCGAAGGGCACGGGAGAGGGGCGGCTACGCGGACGCGGCGACCGCGCTGGCCCGAGCCGCCGATCTCACGCCGGCAACGGAAGCCAAGGCGCGGCGGCTGGCCGTGGCGGCGGAATCGGCGTGGTTGGGCGGAAAGCCGGGGCAGGCGCGGAGCCTCCTGACGAGGGCGCGAGCGCTGAACAACACCCCGGAGCTGGAACAGCTGCGTGGGCGGTTCGAGCTGAACTCCGGCGACGCGGCCGAGGCGATGCGGATCTTCCTGGACGCCGCGGGCGATCGGATCGAGCTGCTGGCGGACGCCGCCGAAGCCGCCTCCTACGTCGGGGACACCGCCGTCACGATCGAGGTCGGGCGGCGCGCGGAACCCCTGCCGCCGAGCTTCCTGCGGTCGATGCTCGTGGGTACGGCCGCGCTCCGAGCCGGGGACACCGCCAAGGGAACGGAGATCCTGCGGACCGCCGAGCCCCGGGAGGACGCGAGCGAGCTGCTGTGGGCCGCCGCGGCAGCGAGCCACTTGGGCGAAGGCGATGCCGCGTCCGACTTCGCCGCGCGAGCCGGACGGGTGGCGCGGGTGTCGGGAATGGTGGGCACGCTGCCCGTGGTGCTGGAGTTCGCCGCGACCGCCGAGCGGATGAACGGCAATCTCGCGCACAGCGCGGCGCTCTCCGAGGAGGGCCTCGCCCTCGCCAAAGAGGCGGGATACGTCAACTGTACGGCGTCGCACCTGGCCAATCTCGCGGTGGTGGCGGCGATCCAGGGCCGCGAGGACGACTGCAGGCGCTTCGCCGACGAAGCCCTGATGATCGCGATCCCCCATCGGATCGAGTTGCGCGTGGGCGTGGCGAACTACGCCCTCGCACTGCTGGACCTCGGGCAGGGGCGTTTCCAGGAAGCGCACGACCGGCTCACCGCGATGACCACGGGCCACCCGGTCACCGTCTGGGGCTCCACCGCGGACCGGGTCGAAGCCGCCGTGGCGAGCGGGAACCTCGACGCTGCGAGGAAAAGCGTCGAGTTCCTGAAGCAGTGGTCGGTGAACGCGACGACAACGCGCGCGAAGGCGCTCGTGGCTCGCTGCCGCGCGCTGGTGGAGGACGACGCGGTACCGCTCTACGAACAGGCACTGACCACGGACTCCGAGTACGACCGCGCGCGGACGGCGCTCCTGCTCGGCGAACGCCTCAGAAGAGATCGCAAGGTCAGCGAGGCCAGGCCGCATCTGCGGACGGCCGCGGAGATCTTCGGCAGGCTCGGCGCGCGGCCCTGGGAGCAACGCGCGCTGGGCGAGCTGCGCGCGGCGGGAGAGGCGCGTCAGCGAACGGAAGCCGCCGAGCTGACGCCGCAGGAGCTGCGGATCGCCCAGCTCGTGGCCGAGGGCGTGTCCAACAAGGACGTCGCCGCGCGCCTGTTCCTCAGCCCGCGCACGGTCGAGTACCACCTGTACAAGATCTACCCGAAGCTCGGCGTCAGCTCCCGCACCGAACTGGCCCGGGTACTGGGCCAGTGACCACCAGTGGTCCTACTGATGGCACCGGGCGCCGCGGCGGCGAAAGTAGTCGCATGCCAATCATCGAGGTCAACAACGTGGAACTGTGGGTCGAGGAGTTCGGGGACCCGACCCACCCGCCGGTGCTGCTCGTCATGGGGTCGATGTCGCAGGGCCTGCTGTGGCCCGACGAGCTGGTCGGCCGGATCGCCGCGGGTGGACGCCGGGTCATCCGCTACGACCACCGCGACACCGGCCGCTCCAGCGCGCTGGACTTCGACGCCCGGCCCTACACCTGGGCCGACATCCGCGACGACATCGTCGGGCTGCTCGACGCGCTCGGCATCGACCGGGTGCACCTGGTCGGGCACTCGGCGGGCGGGCTGCTCGGCCAGTGGGTCGCGCTGGAGCACCCGGAGCGGATCGCCAGCCTCACCGCGATCGGCTCCTCCCCGCTCGGCGGGCACGAGGGGCACGTGGTGACGCGGGCGCTGACGGGGCAGCCGCAGGAGCCGGGCAGCCTGCCCGAACCGAAGGAGGAGTTCGTCAAGCTGTTCACCTCACCGCCCCCGGAGGACCCGATCGACTTCCAGATCGAGCTGGCCAGGGTCCTGCACGGCTCGGTGCTGCCCTTCGACGCCGACGCGCAGCGGGAGCTGGAGGAACGCCTGCGCGACCGGGACCGCGACCCGGCGACGGTGGCCAACCACCAGCGGGCGTGGGCGGCCGACCCGGACTTCGAGCCGGAGGGCCGCCTCGGCGAGATCACCGCGCCGACGCTGGTGATCGAGGGCAGCGAGGAGCCGGTCAAGCCCGGTCACGGCAGGCTGATCGCCAAGGAGATCCCGGGCGCGGAGTACCTGGAGATCGAGGGCATGGGGCACACGCTCCCGCCCGAGGTGCACGCCGAGCTGGCCGCCGCGGTGCTCGCGCACACGGCGCGGTAGCCGTCAGTCGGTGATGAAGGTGATGTCCGGGTGCAGCGGGGACGGGCCGGTGAACAGGCCCGTGTCCCGCTGCCTCAGGTGGAGGTCGAAGAAGCCCGCGACGTAGGTGCGCTGCGCGGCGATCGAGCGACCGGCGTCGATGGTGCCGACCAGCTGCTCGACCCGCTGCGCGGGCAGGTTCAGCTGTTGGGCGAGCCGGCGGAGAACGACCTGGTAGTCCGTGTAGGCCAGGTGGCCGCTGCGGCCGAGGAGCAGGTCCCGCTTCCAACCGCGCTGGTTGGCCCAGAACTGCGGCCACGAGCGGTCGTGGTCATTGAGGTGGGTGTGCCGGACCAGCTTGCCCGTGGCCGGGTCGATCGCCTCCGAGCCCATCAGCAGGAAGGGGCGGTCCAGGCCGAGCTTGGTGACCTCGCCCGGCAGGTAGGGCTGCCCCATCAGCTCGCCGAACCCGTAGGCCATGGAGCCGTCGAGGTTGACGCCCGCGTCCACGCGCCGGTCGTGCACCATCGTCTCGCCGCCGGTGAAACCGCCGTAGGAGTGCCCGAAGACGCCGATCCTGCCGAGGTCGAGGGCGCCGCCGAGGCCACGGGGCAGCGGCCGGGACTCCGCGTCCGGGTTGGCGCCCGCCGCCAGTCGCACGAGGCTGTCCAGCACGAAGCGGGTGTCGGCGACCCGGACGTCGAGGATCTTCTTCATCGTGACCGGCTCGATCTCCAGGTGCGCCGGCACCTCGACCCGCCCGCCGGGGAACTCGACGTTGGTCTCGAAGGTGTGGTCGATGCCGACCACGACGTAGCCACGGCTCGCCAGGTCTTCCACGATCGCGGTCTGCGCGGAGCGCGGGAACCCGAGACCGGGCGTGTAGAGCACGACCGGATGCCTGCCGTGCTCGGCCGGTGCGCCCGAACGCGCATGCGCCAGCACACCCGTCCAGTCGACGGAGTCCTTGGGAATGCCCAATCCCGCGCCGAACCCGTCCTGCACCGCGGCGAGGCCGGAGCTGATCCACGGCGCTCGGGGGAACCGGCCCGCCTCCCGCGCGGGATACCGGACGCTGACCATCAGCTCACGCGCGCGTTCGGGCTTCCAGGGGTCCTTCCGGCTCGCGTCGACGAGGTGCAGTTCGGTGGCCCCCACGTCGTGCCGACCGGTCGGGGCCGGGAGGTGGAAGGTGGCTTTCGCCTGCGGGGCGGCCGACGCGACCGGGGCAGGCGCCGCGACCAGGGCCAGGGCCGCCCCCGCGGCGGCGAGAAGGCCGAACGGGACCACCGGATCTCCTCACGCTGTCGGAAAGATCCGGCCATCCTCACAGTCCCGCGCCGGCGTTCACCAGATCCGTTCGGAGGCGGTCAGCGGATGCCGTCGAGCAGGGCCGCGAGACCGAGCTCGAAGATCTCGTCCAGGTCGAGGTCGTAGCCCTCCTCGTCGAAGGCCCGCATCAGCCCGCTGAACGCGGGGAAGCGACCGGACTCCCGGTAGAAGCGGTACTGCTCTTCCTGGGTGTCCATCCACTCCTCCTCGGTCAGCCCGGTCGCGGCCTGCGCCTGGGCCTCCCGCTCCAGGTTCACCGCGATCCCCTGCACATAGCTGAACAACAGCACGTGCAGGTTCATCACCTGCGTCGGCGTGCGGCCGGGGGCGCTGAGCGCGCTGATCATCCAGTCGGCGTGCACGGCGAGGTTCGGCAGCATCACCGGGCGGGTCAGCGTGGTGAACTGGGCCAGCCACGGGTGCCTGCGGTAGAGCGCCCACAACCCGCGCGAACCGACCTCCGTCCGCGTCCGCCAGTTCTTGATCTTCGGGTCGGGCGGTTCCAGTTCGCCGTAGGCGCTGTCCGCCATCAGCAGCACGAGGTCGTCCTTGCTGTCCACGTGCCGGTACGGCGTCATCGCGCTGACCCCGAGCCTGGCCGCGACCCCGCGCATCGACACCGCCGCGAGCCCTTCGGCGTCGGCGATCTCGATGGCGGCGCGCACGACTCGCTCCCGGGTCAGCTCGTCCCCGGTCTCCGCCGGCGGGCGCGGCTTGCTCGGGGCCGCGGCGACCACGCTGCCCACGCGCGGTTCCGCGATGATCAGGCCCTCCTGCTTCAGCGCGGTGAGCGCCTTGGTCGCGGTGGCCAGCGCGACACCCCAGCGGATCGCGATCTGCCTGGTGGAGGGAACGCGGTCGCCGGGGGCCAGCTCGCCCTCGGCGATGCGGCGGCGCAGCTCCGCCACGATCCGGGCGTACGGCGGGCTGTCGGTCATGGCGCTCCCTGTCCTAGTACAGAAGCTCACTGAGATAGCACAGTTTAGCCTCGTTTTGGCTCTGTACAGCTGAATTTACGCCGTACGCTACAGGCATGACAAAGAACGTGCTGATCAGCGGGGCGAGTGTGGCGGGTCCGGCGCTGGCGTACTGGCTGCGCCGCCGCGGCTTCGAGGTGACGGTCGTGGAGCGCGCCCCGGCGCTGCGAACGGGCGGTCAGGCGATCGACGTGCGCGGCGTCGCGCTGGACGTGCTGGACCGGATGGGGCTGCTGGAGCGGGCGCGCGAGCTGCGCACGACCATGCGCGGCATGCAGATGCTCGACGGTCAGGGCAACGAGGTCATGCGCTCCACGGAGATGGCGCTGAGCAGCGGCCGCTTCGACAGCGGCGACATCGAACTGCTGCGCGAGGACCTGACCTCGCTGCTCTACGAGCTGACCCGCGACGACGTGGAGTACGTCTTCGGCGACACGATCACCGGGATCGACGGGACCGAGGTGACCTTCGAGAACGGACCGCCGCGCAGGTTCGACGTGGTGGTCGGCGCGGACGGCCTGCACTCCGGGGTGCGCGCGCTCGCCTTCGGCCCGGAGAGCCAGTTCCTCCGCCACCTCGGCACCTACCTCGCGGTGTTCAGCACGGAGAACTTCCTCGGGCTGGACAACTGGCAGGTCTGGCTGCACGGGGAGGAAGCGGGCTACGCGGTCTACCCGGTGCGCGACAACAGCGAGCTGCGGGTGACGCTCGGCGTCCACGCCGACTCGCTCCCCCACGACCGCCGCGACAACGACGCGCACCGGCGGATGCTCGCGGCGAAGCTGGACGGACTGGGCTGGGAGACGCCGAAGCTCGTGGAAGCCATGTGGGAGGCCGAGGACTTCTACTTCGACGCCATGGCGCAGATCCACATGGACACGTGGTCCTCCGGTCGCGTCACCCTCGTCGGTGACGCCGGGTACTGCGCGTCGCCGTTGTCCGGACAGGGCACCAGCCTCGCGCTGGTCGGGGCGTACGTGCTGGCCGAGGAGCTGGAGCGCGCCGACGGCCAGCACGCCGAGGGGTTCGCCGCCTACGAGGCGCGGATGCGCCCGTTCGCCCGGCTCAACCAGGCGTTGGCGACGGAGAACCCCGGTCAGCCCGCGTCGGAGGAGTCACTTGAGCGCGCGAAGACCGCGATCTCCTTGGACAGCCAGGAAAAGGTCAGCCGGTAGAAGTCCGCGGCACCGTGGCCGAGGTTGATGCAGTGGCCGCTGCGCTCGACGATGTGCGCGCCGCGACCCGCGGGATCGGTCCGGCAGTCGCCCGTCGTCGGGCAGTAGAGCGCGTCGAAACGGCCGAGCACGGTGAGCACGGGCGTTCCGGCAGGGGGTGGCGGTGTGGTGGAACCGTCCGCCTCGGCCAGTTCCGCGGAGGGCACGGTGTCCTTGTTCGCCTCGTCGGCGGCGGCCACGGCGGGGTCGTAGTCCCCTTCGTGCAGGAACAATCCGGCTCGCGCGCCCGGCTTCGTGGTCATGTAGCCGGGCGGCCAGTTCCGGTTCGCGAACTTCGGGTCCTGCTCGGCGGGCCAGAACGGGAAGTCCTGGCCAGGAGACCCGCTTGCGGGGTCGGGCGTCCGCGCCGCTCGGGCGGTCGGTTTCGCGACCCCGCTGAGGACCATCGCGTC